>DASXNX010000220.1:0-104415 GCA_036494725.1 Steroidobacteraceae bacterium | reverse complement strand
GCCCGAGGCGCCATCCGAGACGCCTCCTGAGGAGCCGGCGCAGCCCTCTTCGAGCTAGTGCGGCACCGCGGGCAACACGCCCGGGAACAGCAGGGCAATGAGAATGCTGAGAAACAAGGCGGCGAGCAGCGCCAATACCTGACCCAGCACATACACCGCGAAGGCCTTGCGAACCAGCACGCCTAAGATCTCGCTCAGTCCCATGATTTGTAGGACAACACTCCACAGCAGCAAAAACACCCACGCCAGGAACTGCGCGCGCTGCACGAATGACACAAAACCATCTTCCGCGACGCCCGGTGTTTCGATGATGGCGGCCTCGCCGATGAACAGCCCCGTGAATCCCCACAACAAGAGCGATGCCGCAACCGGCAGCCCGCCATACGCCAGTACATGGAACACTTGGTTGAGCGCGGATGTCCCGCCGGCGCGCTTTCCCAAGCGACCGTAAATGAAGGCGAATAAGAGCGTGCTCAAGACGCCGCCCACCGGACCGAACATAATGGAGCTGCTGAAGATCTCGCCGGCGCTGATGTGGGTTGCCGCCAGCTGGCTTCGATACAGCGCAATCGAGGTGGCGACGCCCTGCGCTCCCGCCAGCAGATAGTCGGTGATTCCGATCGGACTCGTTGCCAGTTCGCGAAACACGCGCCGGGGCCTGAGCCAGACATCTTTCAGCGGGTGAATGGTATCGGGGCTGGGCACCACGGGCAGCCTACGCAATCCAGGCGACACACTCCAGTGTCACCCGCAGATGACAGCGGACTTTTTCAGGGCTACTCTCACGGTGAGCGTTCGATGGGATCTTTAGGAGAAGAGTGACCATGGCAAAAAAGAGCAAGTCGAAAAAGCGCAAGGCCAAGAAGCCGATGGCAAAGGCCAAGCGCGCATCTGCTAAGAAGAGCGCCGCGAAAAAGAAAACGCGGCCGGTGAAGGCGAAGGGGAAATCAAAGGCAAAAGCCAAGGCCAAGAAAGCAGCGCCGAAGAAAAAGGCGATGCCAAAGCCAGCGGCGAAGCCCGCACCGAAAGCGGCGGCGAAGCCCGCCGCGGCCAAGCCGGCTGCGCCGAAGCTGGCCGCGCCGAAGCCGGCCGCGCCTAAGCCGGCCGCGCCGAAACCCGCGCCGATGATGCCGCCACCGACACCGGCGGTTGCACCACCGTCCATGCCGGCTTCCGAGCCAGTCATGTCACCGACATCGACTTCCGGTTCGGAACCATCGGGGATGTAGATTCCGTCTGGCGACAGTTCAGGCGCGTATCAGCCCTTTGAGAGGGCGCGCGCCGCTGCTGTCCGGGAACACTCGGTTGGCCAAAGTATTCGCATCGACGTGCAGGTGCTCGTCGAGCACGCTTTTGAACACGCTGCGCAAATCCAGCGTGGGTCTAAGATCGCGGCTGTCCAGTAGGTTGCCGCGGGAGAGACCCGGCCAGTCGGCTATCACTTGTCCGCCGCGCACCGCACCGCCGACCAGAAAGGCGCAACCGCCCGTTCCATGATCCGTGCCGCGCGTGCCGTTGACGGCGGCCGTACGCCCAAATTCAGTCACCACCAGCACGGCCGTCTGCGCCCAGAGGGGTCCTAAGTCGTCGGCCAATGTCTTGAGCGCCTTATCGAGTCCCGCCAGGCGGCCGGCGAGTGCTCCCTTGGCGCCGCCTTGATTGGCGTGGGTATCCCAGCCGCTGGCTTCGATCACGGCGACCTCGGGACCGCCTTCGCTGCGCATCAATCCGGCCGCCATGCGAGCGACCCCGCCGATTCGATCCGGCCCAGCCGCCTTCAGCGTGTCCGCCATGTCGGTGCCGCCGGCCTGGTCCGCCATTTTTTCGGTCTGCACGGCCTCGCTCAAGCGCGCCGAGAACCACTCGTCCTTGGAATACAGGTCCGCCAGGCGCGCCAGCAAATCTTCATCGACGTCGGGCGTGGCCTGCGGCGATTTGGAGATGACGGTGGCCTCGCCGCGCAATATCAAGGGTACGTTTTGACTGATGGCGACCGCTCGCTCGGAGGAGGGACCTGCGCCGCGCGGCAGCGCCAATAGCGCGCGATTGAGCCATCCATCCGCGGTGCCGATGGGTTTGGCGAGGCCATTCTCGAGAACATTCTGACCGTCGAAATGCGAGCGGTCTCGATACGGCGAAGCGACGGCATGAAAGACCGCCAATTCGCCGGCGGCGAACCGCTCGTGCAGGAAGGCAAACGAAGGGTGCAGCCCGAAGGTCCGGTCGAGAGCCAACGCGCCGTCCGGCGCGCCGGGCGCCGCAATCGCCAGCTCGCGATGAAGGCCCGCGTAGTCAGGGTCGCCGTAAGGAGGCACCGCGGCCAGCCCATCCAATGCGCCGCGGAGAATGACCACCACCAAACGCGAGGATCCGCCGGTCTTGGCGAAGAGCACATCCGGCAGTGCGGAGCTGAGCGCAAAGGCTCCTGCTCCCGCAAGAAAACGCCGCCGAGTGGTATTAGGGTGCAACCGCCGATGCATGATCATCTCCGTTGAAATTCGGGGCTCATCAATAACAGCGCCACGGCCTGGGACGAACTCGTGGCGCGGCGCAGCGCCGTCAGGGTGTCCGGGCGCGCATAGGCGCCCAAGCTGGATGTCGCGAGATCGGCCGGCTCGATGCCGCGTTCATACTTGTCGGCCACCCGCGACGCCCACAGCACCCGATGGATGAGCCCATCGGAGCCATCCCAGCTCTTCGCGGTGTCAGGCCATCCGGCGGGGGAGCCTGGTGTGTATTGGCGTTGTCCCAGAAGATCGAATGTGCGCACCACTTGTTCGGGATTCTCCGGCGAGACATCCAAGGATCTCAACGTGGAGAAAACGAAGTCCTCCGGCGTCTTGAATTTGCGCGGCATGGGATCCCACGCCTCAGGCGATTCGATCAACGCTGCATAGACCTTTGGCAAGTCGCCGCCGGATTTCAGGAAGGCGTTCGCCACCCGCTCGACCGCGGCGCTCGGCGGATCGTCCGCAATGAAATGCCGCACCAATTTGCCGGCGATGAAATTTGCCGTCGCGGGCTTGCGCGTGAGATCGGCAAGCACGGCCTCGCCTTGGCGTTGGCCCTGCTCCGTGTAGGTCTTGCCGAGGAAGGTTTTCGCGCCCGGCTGGTGAAGGTTTTCGCGGAAATAAAAACGGCCCGGGACACCTCCCGCCAGGCGGCCCTTGCCGCCGCCGATGGACCAGCCGGTGATGATTTGCGCGAAGCTCGTGACATCGGCCTGGCTGTAGCCGCCGTTCACGCCCAAGGTGTGCAGTTCGAGAATTTCGCGCGCCAGATTTTCATTGATGCCGAGCTGACGCTTAGGGTTCGCAGAACCGAAGGCGCCGAAGCCGTTGAAGCGCGCGACCATGAGCGCCGCTTGTGAATCCTTGCCCACCGAATACTGATTGTCGAGAAAGGCGATCATCGCCGGATGCTGTTCGACCGCGGTGAGCAGATCGATGAATCGGCCACCGACGTGTGGCCGGATCGCCTCGTTCTCCAGCGTGCCGGCGAGGCCGTAGACGATGCCCTTGTCGGCGGAGACGGCAAAATGATTCGACCAGAAGTGCACCAGGCGCTCGGCGAAGGGGCGCGAGGTCAGCGCGGCGCTTTGCGCACGGGCGAGAACCTGGGCGCGGTAATGAGGCTGATAGGCCTGGCGCACGGCATTGAAGACGACCTTGGCGTCCTGGGCTTGCGCGTCGGCCGAATTTGCTGCGGACTCGCGCTTTACTTCCTTGCGCTCATCGCGGGCGGCCAGCAAGCCTTGGTAGATCTGATCCGATGGAGCCAGTCGCGCATCGACCGCGAGGGGCACGGCTCCCTGAATTTGCGCCTTGAGCCATGCGCGCGGGTCGGGGGCCGCAGCCGCAAGGTCTCCGGGGCGCGCACCCAATCCAAAACGCAGAACGGCAATTTCGGCTTGCATCATCTCCCCTAAACGGGCCTTTCCCGTAGGGGTTGACTCATTTAACTTACCGCGGGCGGTTGTGCCGCAAAACGAGGCAATTCCGGATTGATGCATGCCCACGCAGGGGCCTGCGAAGTCCAGATGGTTGCCGAAGGCGCGGCCACCGTGGAATCGTCCAATGTGCCGGCGCGCACGAAAACCAGGTGCGGCCGCGCTTCCGCGCTGCTCAGCACCTGCGTTCCGCACACCGGGCAGAATCGTCGATGCATGACGTTGCCGCTGTCGGCCACACTGCGAAAGTCGCGGAGGGGGCCTTCGACGGCGAGCGCCTCGCTCGGAAAACAAACATTGACCGTGCCATTGCCCGCGGCCAGGAACTGGCAGAGCCGGCACCAGCACACCCGCGTGAGCAGAGGCAGCGCGTCGATTCGATAGCGGACCGCACGGCAGAGGCAACCGCCGGTGATGCCGGTATTCATGTGCCACTCCGCGCGGCAATCAAAAAATGCGCCGCAAAAACCAATGCAATGAGCGCGATGATGACATTGAGCGCCACGCCTGTATTTGTCCAATATCCCGGAGGAACGACCGCGGGGTCTAAATCCCTGGCGACCTGGCGAAACTGGCGCGCCGAGACCAGCGCCACCACGGCTCCCAGCACCAGCAGCAAGACGCCGATCCCCAGCGAGAAGCTGCGCTGTCCGCCGGTGAGCGATTGGTGCGCGACCATTTGCAGGAACAGGCCGAAACGCTCGACGACAAAGCCGAAACCCATCAGTGCAATCGCGCTGCGCTGCCACGCCAGCAGCGTCCGTTCGGCCGCAAAAAGCACTCGAGGATCCGCCGTGTAGGACATGGTTGCTCCTTTTACATAATCGTCAGTGCGATTCAGCGCAGAGGTCCGGCAGGTGGCACTTGCAAGCCGCGGGCGCTATTCTCGCGGATCCTCAAGCTCCGTCAACGGCGAAGCCAGAACAGCGTTCAAGTCTTACACCTCAAGGGTTTAATGGTTGGATCATGAATCAGGGCAAGTGGGTTCACGCGGCTTTTGCACTCCTTCTCGCGGCCGGCCTCGCGCTGCCTGGATGCGTGGTGGTGCCCGATCAGGGCCACGATCCCGGCGGCATCGTGTTGGTCGCGCCGCCGCCGCCGCGGGTCGAGGTGATCGGCACGCCGCCTCAGCCGGGGTATGTCTGGATCGGCGGCTACTGGAACTGGGTCGGCGGCCGGCACGAATGGGTCGAAGGGCGCTGGTCGGCCGGAAAGCCCGGCTATCACTGGGTCGTGCATCAATGGGTGCGGCAGGGCGATGGCTGGCGCATGAAACCGGGCCACTGGCAACGCGGCTGATTGCCGATCTAGCGCGAGCTGGGCCAGGTCGAGGCCTTGAGAGTGTCTCTCAAAGGCGGGCCGCCGCCGGCATCGAACCAGTTCTCGATCAGGCGAAAAGAAATGGACACATTCGGCGGCACGATGGGCCTGCCGTTCGCCAGGTCGGCACGCGTGAACCACTGCGCATCCTCGAGCTCGTCATCGCGCCTCTTGATCTCCGTGGTGATCGCATGCGCCGTGAAACCGAGCATCAGCGAGGACGGAAACGGCCAGGGTTGCGAGGAGTGGTATTCGATCTGATCGACTTCGATGCCGGTTTCCTCGAACACCTCGCGAGCCACGGCATCCTCCAGCGATTCTCCCGGTTCGACAAAGCCGGCGATGGTGGAATAGCGTCCGGCGGGCCACGCAGCCTGGCGCCCGAGCAAGGCTCGATCGCCGTCGCTGACCAGAACGATGATGGCCGGATCGATGCGCGGAAATTGTTCGTGACGGCAATCCGGATTGGTGCAAATCAGAACGTGGCCGCCCTTGGCGGGAAGCGTGGTCGCGCCGCAGCTGCCGCAGAATCGGTGCCGGCCCCGCCACGCGATCATGGCGCGCGCGTAGCTCAAGAGACCGGCCTCGGCGGACGGCAGTATCGAGGCGACCACGCGCAAATCCTCGAAGCGGGTACCGGCGATGATCTGGGGCGGCTCCGGCGATTCGATCTCGTAGGTAAAAATATCGCTGCCGTCGAAGGTGCCGAGAAGAATCAGATTTTCGCCGCTGCGTTCGCGATCGGACAATTGCGACAACTCCAGGTAGGCCGCGCGCGGCGGATCGGACTCGACGATCAAGTTGCGCGATTTCCACACCGGCAGGGAGCGGCTGCGATCATTCGCCAGTGCCGCCGCGAACCACTGAGGGTCGGTGCGCAAATGCGCGGCGCGGTCCAGGTACGGACCGGCGAAGACGTTCCTCTGCTGCATCTATAGGATTCTAGCCCAACTCCGTCTGCGCGCTACCGCCGGGCTCATGCTCTGGTTTTCCAGGGATCAACCAATGGAATATTCAAATCCTGAAAATGCCTGACGTTGCGTGTCGCCAGCGTTGCACGCCGAGCCAACGCTATGCCCGCGATCTGCGTGTCGCGAAAGTCGACAGGCCTTCCCGCCTTCTGACGCACCGCTGCCAATGTTGCGGCCGCGACCGCCGCAACTCCGTCAAACTCGAGGACTCTATTGTCAAGGTCGACGTCCATTAGCCGATCGAACGCCGCTGCTAGGACGCGTTGGCGCTTGCCTTTGGGAAGCAACTCAATGCCGAGGTGAGCTTCGAACAGGGTAATGCTCGTAATCCAGATCGATTCGGCTGCCTGGCGATCCAGCCACTCAACGACCAGAACTTCCGGCTCTTCCCGCATGAGTGCCGAGAGCACATTCGTATCAAGGATGATCACTTTCCAAGGTCTGCCGCTCTGGGCGTCTGCCCATGGAGTTCCGGAAGGTCTATGTCCAGACCCGTTCCGCGAAAGCGAGCCGCGATGCGCGATCCTAGACTTGCGATCCGAGGGCTCTTCTCCGAAACGGCATTGCGCAGAATTTCACGAATCTCGGCTTCCATGCTGCGACCATGGCGTTCAGCGCGGCGCTTCAATCGTTCCTTTAGATCTTCCTCCAGCTGGCGAACAACGAATTGGGCCATGATCTGCTCCAGCGAAAACAATTGATATCATGATATCATATGAGGCGAGATGATGCATCTCCTCGGTGCGTCTGCGCAGCTGGCGGCCCCTGATGGCAGTTGCAGCAGGTCTGCCTATGCCTGGCGAGCAAATCGCGCAGCAACAAACCGCCGCAATCGTCGCAGCGGGCCATGCCCAGCTCGTCGCGTCGTGCCAATGCCAGCAACAAGAACCAGGCGTGCTCGAAAGAAATATTCACCGGTGCGTGTAGCTGAAGATAAGCCTCGTACACCTGACAAAGGAGGGTGCCCGACTCCAGGGAGCCGACACGATAGCGTGACTCCACTCCATCGCCAGCCGCGCCCACCAGGCCGCAAATCAGGAACAGGCTCGCCAACTGCGCGGCCTGAAATGTCACTTCCGAATTCCTGAAGAAGAACGCCGCCTGGCGCGGCGACTTGCCGCGATGACGCAGCACCGCACGCGAATCCTGTTCGGCGCAATAGCTGCGGTACAGCTTGCGGATGCGATCGTCGGAGAGTCCCGTCCACTGGCGGATGGTGAAGGTGCGCGCCTCATGACTTATCAACCGCAGCGCAAGATCGAATTTCTGCCGGTCCCGGGTATAGCGATCGTCGGAGACTCTCATGGGCTACCTCGTGTTGCAATTCGGGCGGTTTCGGGTCAAAAAGAATTTGACAGAAATTTTGCACAAAGTTAGCTTCGCTGCCAAGGGCATCCGCCGTGGTTTTGCGTCGTGTTTGCGATGATTTGCACAAAGGAAGGAGGCCGTCGTGCAGGACTTGGCAATTGGCAACTGGGCCAGGGAATCGCATCTGTCGAGCGAGCACCTGGATTCGATGCGCGATCTGAATCGCCGCTTTCTCGATCTGGCCGATGCCTGGGCCGGTCCCCTCGACCGGGGCGGGCGGGCGGCTGCTCTTGGCAGGCAGGTCGCGCCCCTGACATCCGTGCAACGCGCGGCGGCCGCCAGCTGCCCCTACGCCTTGTTCGATCTACGCTTTACAGACGACGCCTACTGGCGGGCACGCTTGGCAGAGGCCGGGCATTTGCGGGTCGCCGATGAACCTTGCGTCGACGAGGCCACGGTCGATTTCGTGCGGCTGGCACTCTTTTATACCTGGCATGTGGCCTCGAGCACTGCATTCGCCGCCCATTTGCTCCTGGGGATGCACGGAACAACGACGGCGGCTTTCCGGCGCATGACGCTGGACAATCTGCCGGCGCTGGTTGCGACGGAGGCGATGAACCTCACCGCGCGCTGGAGCGACTGCGCCGTCTACTGGACGGCTTTGCTGGATGCGGCGGCGCGCGCCGATCCTAAGGCGTTGCGGCGCGTACAATTATCGGGTTTGCAGCTGGCCGCCGCGGCCCATCTACCCGTCATCTAGTCGAAATTGGCGTTGCGGCCGGAGCCTCGCCAGGTTTAGGCTACGCGGCTCTTATGCATGCCCTAGTCTTTCGCCAGCTCACCAAGGTCTACAAAAACGGTATCAAGGCGCTCAAGGCCATCGATCTTACGGTTGATGAGGGCGATTTTTTTGCGCTGCTGGGTCCCAACGGCGCCGGCAAGACCACCGCCATCGGCATCACCACATCCCTGGTCAACAAGACCAGCGGAGTCGTGGAGGTATTCGGGCACGATATAGACAAGGAGCTGGAAGAGGCCAAATCCTGCATTGGCTTGGTGCCGCAGGAAATCAATTTCAACCAGTTCGAAACCCCGTTTACCATCGTCGTCAATCAGGCCGGGTTCTACGGCATACCGCGGCATGTGGCAAAGCAACGCGCCGAGAAATATCTCAATCAGCTGCAGCTCTGGGATCGACGTAATTCCACCGCACGCTCGCTCTCGGGGGGCATGAAACGGCGCCTCATGATTGCACGCGCGCTGATGCACGAGCCGCGACTGCTGATCCTGGACGAGCCGACCGCGGGCGTCGACATCGAGGTGCGCCGCTCCATGTGGGATTTCCTGCGCAACATCAACGAGCAGGGAACGACCATCATCCTGACCACGCACTATCTGGAGGAGGCGGAAAATCTCTGCCGCCACATCGCCATCATCGACGGCGGAAAAATCATCGAACGCGACAGCATGCCGAATCTGCTGCGCAAACTGCAGACGGAGGTGTTCGTGTTCAACCTGCGCGATGCGCGCAGCGCCGCGCCGCAACTGTCGGGATTCACCGCGGTGCTGTCCGATGAAAACACGCTGGAGATCGAGATGTCCAAGACGCAGAGCTTGAACGACATTTTTGCGCAGCTCTCGGCGCAGGGAATCGCGGTGAACAGCATGCGCAACAAGGTCAATCGCCTGGAAGAGATGTTCATCCGCCTGGTAGACGGCGGCGCCAAAGCCGCGGCCGTGAGGGCCTCCTGATCGTCATGAGTCAATCGCGCGCCGCCACCGATTGGATTGGCTTCCAGACCATCGTCATCCGCGAATTCGGCCGCATCGTGCGCATCTGGGGACAGACCATCGTGCCGCCCGGCGTGACCGCGACCCTGTACTTCGTCATTTTCGGAAGTCTGATCGGCCGGCGCGTCGGTCAGGTCGGCGGTTTCGACTACATGCAATTCATGGCGCCCGGCATCATCATGATGAACGTGATTCAGACCTCGTACGGCAATGTGGTGTCGTCGTTCTTCGGCGCGAAATTCGGCAAGCATATCGAGGAGCTGCTGGTGTCGCCCCTGCCGAACTGGCTGATCGTCGCCGGTTACGTCATGGGCGGGGTGCTGCGCGGCGTGCTGGTGGGGTCGGTCGTGACCATCATCTCCCTGTTCTTCACGCGCCTCGCGCTGACGCACGTGGCGGCGATCATCTCGGCGGCCTTTCTCACCAGCGTGATCTTCGCGCTCGGCGGTTTCATCAATGCGCTGTTCGCCAAGAACTTCGATCATATCTCCTGGTTCCCGACCTTCGTGCTCACGCCGCTCACCTATCTCGGCGGCGTCTTTTATTCGGTGACGATGCTGCCGAACTGGGCGCACGCGGCCTCGCATGCCAATCCCATTTTGTACATGGTGAGCGCATTTCGCTTCGGATTTCTCGGCACCTCCGATGTCGACCTGCGCCTGGCTTACGCCATCATGCTGGGTGCCGCCGGCGGGATGTTCGCTCTGGCGGTCGTGCTGTTGAATCGCGGTACCGGTATCCGCGAGTAAGGAGATGAATCAGTGATAGTTACGGTTTCGCGGTCCTTGAGCGCGCTGTGCGCAGCGGCGGTCGGTTTGAGCCTGGCGGGAATGGTCGCGGCCGATGCGCCCGCGGGAGCCGGCGACATGCTGGGATTTTCCGCGGGCGGCGCCGCCACCGAACAGCAGCTGGAGCAGCGTTTCGACGCGGCCCTGTCCGCCGCGGATTTGCGCGGCTGGATGCAGCAAATGTCCTCGGCACCGAATCACGTGGGCTCGCCGCACGACAAGGCCAATGCGGAATTCCAGCTGGCGAAGTTTCGCGAGTGGGGCTGGGATGCCTCCATCGAGACTTTTTCAGTGCTGTACCCGACACCGCGGGAAGTGTCCGTCGAGCTCATCGCTCCCAATCATTTCAAAGCCCGCTTGAGCGAGGGACCGATTGCCGGCGATGCCACCTCGTCGCAAACCAAGGATGAGCTGCCGCCTTACAACGTGTATGGCGCGGACGGCGATGTCACCGCGGAGCTGGTCTATGTGAATCACGGCATGCCGGATGATTACAAGGAGCTCGAGCGCCAGGGAGTGAGCGTCAAGGGCCGAATCGTGCTGACACGCTATGGCGGCGGGTGGCGCGGGCTGAAACCGAAGCTGGCTTACGAGCACGGCGCGGTGGGCTGCCTGATTTATTCGGATCCCAAGGATGACGGCTACGGAGCGGGAGATATTTATCCGAAGGGTGGATATCGGCCGGCCGATGCCGTGCAGCGCGGCTCGGTGGAGGATATGACGCTATACAGCGGCGATCCCCTGACCCCCGGAGTGGGAGCGGTTGAAGGAGCCAAGCGCTTGAGCGTCAAGGACGCCAAGGTGATCTTGAAAATTCCGGTGCTGCCGATGTCCTACGCCGATGCACAACCTCTGCTCGCGGCCCTGGCCGGCCGTGTTGCTCCTGCCGGCTGGCGCGGCGGCTTGCCGCTGACCTATCACGTAGGTCCGGGACCGGCCAAGGTGCACATGAAGGTGCTGTCGGATTGGAGCCAGAAAACCATTTACGATGTCATCGCGAAGATACCCGGCAGCCAACAACCGAATCAGTGGATCATTCGCGGCAACCATCACGATGGCTGGGTGTTCGGCGCCATGGATCCTCTGTCGGGACAGGTTGCCTTGATGGCCGAAGCCAAGGCCATAGGACAGCTGGTCAAGGAGGGCTGGAAGCCGAGCCGTACCTTGATCTATGCGAGCTGGGACGCCGAGGAGCCGGGGCTGATAGGTTCAACCGAATGGGCCGAACAGCATGCTGCGGAACTCAAGTCCAAGGCCGTGCTCTATGTGAATTCCGACACCAACGGCCGCGGCTTCATTGAAGCCGAAGGCAGTCACGCCCTGCAACATTTCTTGAGCGAGGCCGCGCGCGATGTAAAGGATCCGGAAACCGGCAGCAGTGTTCTCGCACGGTCGCTCGCCGAAAGGCGCGTGTCCAACTATGAGACTGGAACTCAAGGGGAATCCGCGAGTCACACGGTTAACGGCGAGCTGCAGCTGGGCGCACTGGGTTCAGGTTCGGACTACACGCCGTTCCTGCAGCATCTGGGCGTCAATTCCGTGAACTTGGGCTTCGAAGGCGAATCGCAATACGGCGTCTATCATTCGGCCTACGATTCGTTCGATCACTACCGCCGTTTCGTCGATCCGACGTTTGAATATGGCGTCGCTCTCGCGAAACTGGCCGGCCGCATCATGCTGCGGGCCGCGCAATCGCAACTGATCCCGGCCCGCGAAAGCGATTTCGCCGCCTCGATCGCCGCCTACAATGACGAGCTGCACAAGCTGGCCGAGGGAATGCGGTCCAAAGCCCGCGATCTCGGCAAGCTCCTGGACGATGATTCCTTCAAGCTTGCCGCAAACCCCGACAAGCCGCGTTCAGCGCCGCCGCGCAGCACCGAGGTCCCCTACTTGAATTTCGCGGAGCTCGATAACGCGGTCGCGAAACTGGAACAAAGTGCGAAAAACTTCGACAAGGAATATGCGCGGCTCGCCGCGGAATCTTCGAACGGCGCCGCGCGCGAGCGCGTGAATTCGATGCTCACGGTTCTCGAACAAAGTCTCACCAGCCCGGCGGGACTGCCGGGCCGCGAATGGTTCCAGCACATGATATATGCGCCCGGCGCGCACACCGGATACGGCGTGAAAACGCTTCCGGGGATTCGCGAGGCGATCGAGGAGCGCCGCTGGGACGAAGCGAATCAATACGTGGGGGTGGTCGCGCGTGCGCTCAACGCCTACAGTGAGCAGTTGGACCGCGCTACTGCAACGCCGTAACCTTGGAAGCCGGTATCCTCACGGCGGTATTAGTCGTGTATCGTGCCGATATTTCGCTGGATAAATTTAAGGAGTGAAGCAATGAACGACGAGAAGCAGCAAAAGTTTACGGCCAAGGTGCGCCGCGGCCTGGTGTGGGTGTACTCGGTCGCTGCGCAGGAACTCGCCAACAAGAAAGCGGCGACCACCGGGGTCAGAATCGAGGGATTTACCGCCGCGGAACTGGCCGACGTCGAGTCCGCACTGACTTGGATTTCCCAGAACAAGGAATCGCAGAGCTCGGATCCCGCCTAAAGCAAATCTGCGGATGGGTCACAAACGCGCCTTGGTCGTCGATGATTCGAAATCGGCCCGGATCATCTTGAGCCGCATGCTCGAGAAATACGATATCGAAGTCGACATGGCCGAGTCGGCGGAACAAGCCATCGAATATCTCAAGGGCAATCGGCCCGATGCGATATTCATGGACCATCTCATGCCGGGGATGGATGGCTTGCAGGCGGTGCAGGCGATCAAGGGAAATCCGCAGACCGCCATGATTCCCATCATGATGTACACCTCGCAAGAGGGCGAACTGTACGTCGGCCAGGCGCGGGCGCTCGGCGCGATGGGGGTTTTGCCCAAGCAGGTGCGGCCGGTCGACGTATCGAAGGTATTGTACGAGCTGCATCTGTTGCCCGATCGGCGCGACGGAGAGGAACCCGCCCTTGCCCCGGTGGAGATCGAGCAGGGCGCCGCGGCCGAGAGGCGCCCGGCGCTCAAGCCGGCGGCAGGCGTGGGAGCCGGCGCGCCCGATTGGGGACGCAGGGTGGAGGCGGCGATGAAGGATCAGGCGGTCGACATTCGCCGCTTCATCGTGGCCAGTCTCGACAGTTTCGCCACGCGCATCGTGAGCGATGTGCGCGGCTCGATGCCGGTACAGTATGACGAACCCATCGCGCCACCCAGGCCGCCGCCGCCCCCCACGTGGCCGCGGACGGTTGCGATAATGGGGCTGATCATCGCCGCCGGCGCATTCGCGGCAGGCTGGCTGGTTACGCGCAATGATCTTCTGGGCGCGCGCGCCGACATCACCACGCTCAAGTCCGAGAACGGCGAATTGCAACGCTCGAGCGCGGAGCTCTCCGCGACCGTCAAGGATCTCACCGCCGCGCTCGCTGCCGCCAACAGCAATCCCGCCAACGCCACGCCGGCAGGCGCGGGCGCAGCGGCCGTGCCTTCGCGGACGGAGCCGGTGCCTTACGGGGAAATCCCCTTCGACCGCAGCCGTCTCGATGTGCTGCGCGATTTGCTGACCAAGCTGGAGGCGCAGAATTTCCGCGGCGTGGTGAAGATCACCAGCGAGGCGGGATTGTTCTGCCTCACCGGCAACGGCGCGGACGGCTTTGCGCCCGCCGCCGCGGCGCTGCCCGCCGCGCGCTGCGATTTGACGGGCAATCCCTTCGATGAATCCCTGTCGGACCAGCAGCGCGAGTCGCTGGCATTTGCCAATCTGATCGCCGGCGTGCGCCAGCGCACCGGGGGCGCGATTACCGTGACCCTGGAGAATGCGGGCACTTCCCGCGCCGGCACGTCCTATCCGGCCCGTTCCGACGCGCTCACGGCAGGGGAATGGAATCGCGCCGCGGCGGCGAACAATCGCGTGGAATTTTCCGCCGAAGCGAATCCCTAGAACGAGACTCTGACGAACAGCTCCGGACCGCTGGAGTTGAGATTGAAATAGCCCATGGTCTTGGCCTGGAAGGACGCGACGTGCGCGCGCGTGCCGGAGTAACCCAGCGCGAATGCGACGTTCGGGCGCAGCCGGTACAGGGCGTCGGCCTCGAATATGGTCAGCGATCCTTGCAAGTCATCGACATTCGCCTTCAGATATTGGCCGCGGGCGTCGAAATAAAATCGCTTGCTCACTATATAGGTGCCGTCGAGTCCCAGGGTCGGGAACGGACCGGCCACATCCTCGGCCTGATTGATATGGGCGGCCTCGGTGGTCACCTTGACGCGCGTGGAGATATCGGTGACGTTCACGCCGACGGTGGCGGCGAGTTCATAGCGCTCGCCATGCAGAAATGAATATTCATAATTGATGCCGAGGCTGCGTATCGACAGGCTGGTGTCCAACGGTGCACCGGCTTGGATCACGGCATCGCGAAAAATGATGGTGTCCGTCGCAATGGTCGAGCCGGTGCGGTCCAGGGAAAAATAGTCGAACCGCAAGCGGTGCCGCTCGCCGACACGCACCATGGCCTGCAGCTTCGCTTCGAAGTCCGTCTTGTCCAATCCGAAGTCTTGCTCGCCGTTGACCGGCGTGCCGGGAACCCCCGTGCTGCTGTCGAGCAGCATGTTGGTATCGTTCGATACGCGCACGACGCCGAGCGACAGACGAACACGCTCATCCGTGGGGCTCAAATAGTCCTCCGCATGAGCCAGCGTCGCGAACAACGCCAGCCAGCCCAAGGCTAAGCCGTACCTCTTCATGTCGGTCTCCTCAAAATCAACCGGTCCGTTGCCGCCGGCTTGAAGCCCGGAGGCAAGGAGGGCCCAATCCGCTGCATGACATGGGCAGCGGTGGCTCGCCATCCAGTCAGTTTGCCGCCATAAATACCGAGCACGCGCGGGCATGCGTCGCGATCTGCGGTAATAATCGTCTCCCGTGAGCGGTCGAAGGCCGCCTGGGTGGCGGATGGCAGCACGCGCAGGCCGGCAAAGCGCTCACTGATGTCCTTGCGCTCGAGGCCTTTCAGCGCCGGGAAGTAGTGGCGCACGACGGCGAGCAGGTATTCCTCTTCCTGCGGCAACGGCTGCACCTGATCGGGGTCGCCTTGATAAGGCGTTTCGGTGGTCCCGATCAAAGTGGCGCCGTTCCACGGCATCACGAAAACGGCGCGCCCATCGGCAGGACTCTCGACGTAGTAAATGCCCTGGGTGATGCTGCGCGGAATCACGATGTGCGTGCCCTGCACGAGTTCCACATCCGGCACGAAAATGGCCGGTTCGACCGCGCCCGCGACTTGCGTCGCCCACGGGCCGCCCGCGTTGATCAGCACCCGGGCGGTGCACTCGATGCTGGAACCGCCCTCATCGTAGGTCACTGCCACTCGCGTCTCGTTCAAAACAGCCTTGATGAAACGAGCGGGCATCGCGACCGTCGCCCCCAGGCCGATTGCCGACTGCACCACGGCGCGAGTCAGCAAGGCATCGTTGGTTTGCGCATCGTGATAACGAATGACCGCATCGAGATCCTCAAGCTTCAGTCCGTCGAGCCCGGACCATTCGGCGCGCGGCACACTGCCGAATCCGGTGCCCGGGGCGAATCCGCCGAGCAAAGCATAGATCCATAATCCGACTTTCAACTGCCACGGCCGGCGGCGCGTGTCCCGATAAACCGGAATGAAAAACGGCTTGAGTTCGACCAGCTCGGGCGCGATGCGCAGATGAATGCTGCGTTCGCGCAGGCTCTCGCGCACCAGCGCGAACTGACCGGATTCCAGGTAGCGCAGGCCGCCGTGAATCAACTTGCTGGATTTGCTGGACGTGCCGCTCGCCAGACCCTTTCGCTCGATGAGCAAGGTGCGCAGTCCCGAGGCCGCGGCTGCTTGCAGTACGCCGGCGCCGTGAATACCGCCGCCGACAATGACCACATCGTATTCTTTCATGTTAGTGAGGCTCAAGCTTAGCCTCTAGGATGCGGGATTGCGCAAAAACACTCCACCCTTTGCCTGTCGCCATTCGCGAACAGGAAAGGATTCGTCGCCGGCTAGGTTTTGCCTTCGCGCTTTTCCTCGAATTGCAGAACGGGCGAATCCGACGTGACTTCGATTTCGCCGTCGACTATCGCGCCCTTGGCAATGGCGATCGTGCGCGCGCTCACCTTGCCGCGTATTACCGCGGTGTAGCCGATTTCCAGCTTATCCTTGACACTCAGGCCCCCGAGTATGGTGCCGGCGACAACGGCCTGATGGGCTTCGACATTGCCATGCCAGCTGCCGGAGGAAGACAGATTGAGCGCGCCCTCCAATTCGCCGTCGCCATGGACCTCGCCGGAGACCACGAACTGGCCCACGCCCCGTATGTTGCCGATGAACACCGAATTGGCGCCGATGAAGGTGGGGGTGGCTCCATTGCTCTCCAGGAATCGGCGCTTGGGTTGGTTCATGAGCACTTATTAACCTATCCTCATGAGCCATGATGTGACGAGCTTGGCGTCACCGCCATGAACTGAATGGCAGTAGAATGCCAAACCTGAACAAGCTTCGCAGAGTGTGAAAATGGTCATCAACAAAGTGCTTTTGCTGTGTCTCGGCTTGGCCATATGCATGTCGGGCTGCAGCCGCCAGCAAAGCGACTGGGAGAAAACCCGGGCGGCGAACACCACGGATGCCTATGAGCAGTTCTTAAAGAACTATCCCAGCGGCGAGTTCTCGGCCCAGGCCCAGGCCCGCGTCAAGGAACTGTACGAGGAGCGCGACTGGCAAAAGGCGCGCGACGCGGACACGCTCGAGGCTTATCAGGCCTTCCTGAAAGATCACCCGGAGGGCAAGTGGACCGAGGAAGCGCGCATACGCGTGGAGAATTTCACACTGGCCTCGGCCCCACCCACGGTCACGCCGCTCCAAGGAGCCGCGCCGCCGGCAAGCGCTGCCCCGGCCGCTCCGTCTCCCGCGGCCGCCGCTCCCGCGCCAAAGCCCGCAACACCGCCGGCCGCCGCGGCACCGCCCGCCGCGACAAAGCCGCATCCCGCGGCCAACACCAGTGGTTCTTATGGCGTTCAGCTCGGCGCGTTCAAAACCAGCGCAGACGCGGCGAATCAACGTTGGGCCAAGCTCGAAAAAGAATATCCCAAGGTGCTGTCGGATCTTAAGCCGAAGGTCGCGCCGCTGAAGAGTTCCTCGGGAACCCTGTATCGACTGCAAGTGGTCAACTTGACCGAGAAGCACGCCACCTCCATTTGCGAGTCGCTGAAGAGTCATTCCCAAGGATGTTTCGTCCTCCACCCGTAATCTAGCGCCGCAGGTGGCGGCCCGCGTCAGCAGCCGACAATTCCTGTCACCCAGTGAGAGATGCTCGTGTCTCTAACTAATTGATTTTAAAGCAATAAGACGCTGGCACGGCACTTGCTTCGGTATCATCATGCAATCCAAGGTCATTGCCTTGTTGGCAGCCGAGGGCAGTCCTCTGGCCACGCTATTGGTGCGACGCGCCGACGGCCAGTTTGCGCTCGCCAGCATCGATGCGCGGTTAGGCCTGGCCGTGAGACTGGCCGCCGCCTACCTACCCGCGCCGTACATCTCCGCGCCGGCCGAGGTGTTCGCGCACAGTTAATTGAACGATTTTTAGGTGACCCCGGGCGCCGCGAGCAGCTTCCCCCCTTCCCCTCGTTCGCGGCGCCTTTTTTTTAGCAAGCATTTCAGGCGCGCACGCCCAGTTCATCCAGCAGGAACGTATATTCCATGGCGATTTCCCGGTAACGCTGAAAGCGTCCCGACTTGCCGCCGTGGCCCGCATCCAGCGCCACGTGCAATAGCAGCCGACGTTGATCCGTTTTCAAAGCGCGTAGCTTCGCGATCCATTTTGCCGGTTCGAAATACTGCACTTGGCTGTCCCACAGTCCCGTCGTGACCAGCATCGCAGGATAGGCTTGGGCACGCACATTGTCGTACGGCGAGTAGGACAGCATGTAGTCGTAGTAAACCTTGTCCGCCGGATTGCCCCATTCATCGAACTCGTTCGTGGTCAGCGGGATGCTGTCATCGAGCATGGTGGTCACCACATCGACGAAGGGAACCTGCGCCACGATGCCGCGATAGTCGCCGGGGCTCATATTGGCGACGGCCCCCATGAGCAGGCCGCCGGCACTGCCGCCCATGGCGAATACCTTGTCATTCGCGCAATAACCCAGCAGCTTGAGCGCGCGCGTGGCATCCACAAAATCATCGAAGGTGTTTTTCTTATGCAGCAACCTTCCGCAGTCATACCAGGCGCGGCCCATTTCCTGGCCGCCGCGCACGTGGGCAATCGCATAAACGAAACCGCGGTCGATGAGGCTCAGGCGCGCCGACGAAAAGCTCGGATCCATGGATATGCCGTACGCTCCGTAGGCGTATTGCAGCAGCGGCGCTCTGCCATCGCGCACGAATCCCTTGCGATAGACCAAGGAAACGGGGATTTGCGCGCCGTCGCGCGCGCCGATCAACAGGAATTCCGACGTGTAGTTGTCCGGATCGAAGCTACCCAGCACCGGATCGCGTTTGAGCAGCACCTGTTGCCGGGTCCGGATGTCGTAGTCGTACTGCGTCGTCGGCGTGGTCAGGGATGAATAGGCGTAGCGCAGAATCCAGCTATTCATCTCGGCATTGGCGCCCAGTTCCATGCTGTAAGCGGCCTCGCCGCTCGCAATGAAAAACTCGTCGCCGGCAGGATAGGGCCGGATGGCGATCTTGCGCAGGCCGCCGCTGCGCACGCCGAGTGCTATAAAGGCGTCGAAAACGTCGAAATCCTCGATGAAGGTATCCGCGCGGTGCGCGACGACGTCGCGCCAGCCGTCCTTGTCCGCATGCGATCCTACGGCGGCGCGCATCAGCCGGAAATTGCGGGCCTGCCAGTTGGTGCGCACGATGAAGGAGTCGCCGAGGTGTTCGATCTCGTATTCATGATCGGGCTCGTGCGGCAGAAAAATCTCGAAGCGAAGCGAAGGATCCGCGGCGCGCGCAAAGCGCCACTCCGATGACAGCGTGCTTTGCATGTGAATGAAAATGTATTCGTCCGATTTTGATTTCGAAATTCCCGTGTAGAAGCTCTTGTCGGTTTGTTCGAACAGCACGACGTCCTGTTTAGGATCCTCGCCCAGCACATGCCGCTTGACGTACAGCCCCAGCAGCGTCTCGGGATCCTTCTCGACGTAAAGAATGGTCTTGCTGTCATTGGCCCAGGCCAGATCCGGCTCCACGTCGGCGATAGCGGTGTTCTCGATCTCGCCGCGCGCAAGATCCTTGAAGCGCAGCGTGAATTGGCGCCGTCCCACTGTGTCCTCGCAAAATGCCAGCCGGGTATTGTCCGGCGATATCTCCAGGGCGCCGACGCGGTAGTACTCGTGGCCCACGCTCTGCACGTTGGCATCGAGCAGGATCTCTTCGGGTGCATCGAGCGAGCCCTTGCGGCGCACAAAAATGGGGTGCTCCTTGCCGGTCTCGAAACGCGTGGCGTACCAATAGCCGTTCTTTCGATAAGGCACGGTCGAATCATCCTGCTTCAGACGCGCGATGATTTCGTCGAACAGGGCATCCTCGAGCGCTTTCGCATGGGCCATGCTGCCCTCGCGGTAGGCATTTTCCGACTTCAAATACGCCAGCACTTCGCCGTCAGTGCGCTCGTCGTCGCGCAGCCAATAATAAGGATCCAGGCGGACGCCATACGGCGAAGCCACCGCATGGGGTCTGACGGCGGCAATCGGAGGCTTGGGATCGGTGTCGGTCATTTGGGGCACTTGTCCTCGTTGGAGGCGCGAGTATAGTCACTGAAAAGGGAGCAGGTTCGATTGCCGGCGGCGGGGGTAGGTATGCAGACGGTAAGTCAATTGCTTCAGGCGAAGGGCAACCAGATATTCTCGGTGGGGGCGCAGGATTCCGTGCTGCGCGCCATCGAGATCATGGCAACGCGGCATGTCGGCGCGCTGTTGGTGATGAACGAGGGCGTTTTGCTCGGCATCATTTCCGAGCGCGATTATGCCCGCAAGGTCATCCTGAAAAATCGTTCATCGCATGACACGCCGGTGGGCGACATCATGACCTCGCCGGCGGTGACCGTGACGCCGGACGAGACCGTGCATCACTGCATGCAACTCATGACCGAGGGCCGATTCCGGCACCTTCCGGTGGTGAAGTCGGGGCGAGTGGTCGGCATGCTGTCCATCGGCGATCTGGTCAAAGCCGTCATTCAAGAACAGACCGAGCACATCGAGCAGCTGGAACGCTACATCGCCGGGTGAGTCTACTGGACCAGCTTGAATGTGCTGGTCGAGACGCCCGACGAGGCAATTCCATTGGGCGCTGCCGTCTCATAGGTGTTTTCTTCATGATAGTCGATGAGGAGCCGCCGCGCGGAGTCATAGCGGCCGCTTGCCATCAGCTTCATCGACGAGTGCGCGGCGCTGAAGTTTCCCACCATCGAAACCTCGGATGCGTTTACTGAAAAATCATACTGCCGGCTGATTCCAAAGGCGTCTTGAACGACCAGATGCCAAACATCGCCGTCTTTCAACTGCGGGTGCTTGACCACGCCCGCGACAAAGGTGTTGAAGTTGCCGAATGTGCCCAGCATCGACTGGGCGGCGATATTCTCCTTCTCGGCCTCCGAATAGAATCCATGAGAATCTAGCGTCGCCGGTACACCCGGATCATAGGCCGGCAGCACGCGCCCATCCGGAGTGAGTGTCCCCTGGAATTTCTTGGCTGCGGAAAACGCGGTTGCCGCTACGCCGGAAATTCCTTCCATGGACTGATGGTAACTGGCGAGGACGTGGGCACTGCCGTCATCATCGAGCTTATCTGTGCTCAGCGTCAGCGTGGTGGTGATTTTCTTGCCGTTCGCCGCGGCCTGATTAGCCTCCGCGCGCCCGCGAATCATGGCCGGCAACGAGGACAAATCGGCCTTGTTGTTGGTCACTTGTGTTATTTCGTAGACCACGGATTCCCCAGCCGCACGGCCGGCGATACAGGGCTCGACGCCCAGGGCGCTGAACGCGACAGCGCAGGCGAGCCGCCAATATCGAGACTGATGTGCTGTCATGGGACTTCCTTGTACTCAGATGGGACGGAAAACAGGGAGCTCTCGGCGGCGCCGACCGAACGAAGATTGGCGCGCTCCAGCACGCTGACCAGGTCGCCATAGGGCGGGCCGCCGGTCAGGGATATCGCGCGATACAGCACCAGGCGGCCGGGCTCGCGATGCGACCCACTGTTGGTGGGCAGGCATACCTCTCGCGCCAGTGCGCTGCCCCCGAGTGCCGGTCCGGTCGCCACTTGTGGATCCGGGACGTCGGCCACGTATTCCACCTCGCTGAGCACATGGCTTCCCTTCGAGCAAAACCCGAGCGTCCCCGAGACCGAGAATGTCGCATCCGTCCGGTAACCGCGGACCGCGAGACCCTCCAGCACGGCCTCGTTCATCGTTTTGAACATCGGCGCATTGCCGCCATCAAAGGAAATCCGCACGTCATCTGCCGCTGAGACGGAATACACCTCTGCATCCTGGCCTGGGACGGTCTTGCGCTTTTCACGATAAGTGCGAGCGGCCGGATCCAGCCAGATTTCGAGGCCCTGGTCCGGTTTGGTGATGGCTACGCTGTGTAGTGCCGGCGTCTCCAGGCGAGTCCAGCCGCGATAGAACCATGCGTGCGTCATCGAGCCGGCTTGCATGTAAGCTTTTCCAACCGCGGTCGCCCGTGCCGTATAGGCATTGGTCGCGGCCCCGAGCGCAATCGCGCCGAGCTGCGCGGCAGGGGCAGTCAGGGGAGTCATCCCGAGTGCGCGGGTTGCTTCTGCGGCGGCCATGATGCCGTCGGCCTTGGGAATGGCAGGGAGATCGGCGATGCGCCGGGCATCGGAAGCGAATCCGTCAGGCGAGGGACCGGGCGGCGGCGGTGGGGTGTCCGTCAATACCCGTCCGATTTGATCGAACGCCAAGTCCGCGGTGAATGTCGGCGGCGAGTTCGACGCGCGCGCCGCGCAATGCACGCCGGACGCAAAAACAGCCATCCCGGCCAGAATGAAAGGGCCTGACGATCGCAACGATATACCGGTCGGGCGCTTCATCCATGCTCCAAACGCGCAACCAAATTGAAGGGCGGAATATGGCACGGCGCGCCTCCCAAACAAAGGAGTCCGTGGCATCGTATCCCTTGCCAATCGGGGCGCCCTGCATATAAGGTAAGTTCCATACTTGAGGCGCGACAGGTCGTTGCCCGAATTGGCGCTTGATTTTTCAAGCGCCTCGTACCGAGTTTAAGTTATTGTTTTTAAAGGTTCTGCGAGACATCGTGGAGCTTGGTTGACCCTTGGGCGCTCGACATGACGATGAACGATACGGCAACACTCAACACCCGTTTCAACGGCGAGGATCCGCGCACCGCTGATTGGGGTCTGTGCCGCGTCGCTCACGAGAAGGATTCCTGTGGATTTGGCCTGATCGCAAGCCTCGACGATCACGCCAGTCACTGGGTGCTCGAGACCGCCATCAGTTCGCTGAATCGGCTCACGCATCGCGGCGCCATCGCCGCCGACGGAAAGACCGGCGATGGCTGCGGCCTGCTGATCAAAAGTCCCATAGGGTTTTTGAAGGCAGTGGCCGCCGAATCGGGATTGACGCTGGCGCCGATGTTTGCCGCGGGCTGCGTGTTCCTGAACAAGGACCCCGTCAAAGCCGCGCAGGCCCGTGCAACACTCACCGAGCAATTGCAACGAGAGAACTTGCGCGTCGCGGGATTCCGCGCGTTGCCGACGGATCCTGAAGCCTGCGGTTCCGAGGCGCTGAAGACGCTGCCCAACATCGAACAGATTTTCGTCAATGCGGAAAGCGGCATCGACGAAGCCGCGTTCAACCGCAAACTCTTCCTGGCGCGAAGGCGCAGTGAAAAGAAGCTGGAAGCGCAAGATCCGGTGTTCTATATCCCGTCGCTGTCGGCCAGCACCCTCGTCTACAAGGGCATGGTGATGCCGAAATTTCTGGCGCAGTTCTATCCGGATCTCAAGGATCCGCGCATGGAAGCTTCGGTGGTGGTCTTCCATCAGCGCTTTTCCACCAACACGCTGCCGCAATGGCGCCTCGCGCATCCCTATCGTTATCTTGCGCACAACGGCGAGATCAATACCGTGCAGGGCAACCGCAGCTGGGCGGTGGCCCGCGGTCCCCTGTTCCGCTCGCCGTTGCTTCCGGATCTCGCCGATATTCTGCCGCTGGTCTCGCTCTCCGGTTCCGACTCGCAGTCGCTGGACAACATGTTGGAGGTGCTCCTGGCCGGCGGCCTCGATCCCATGCACGCGATGCGCATGCTGATTCCGCCCGCCTGGCAGTCGGTCGATATGATCGACCCGGATTTGAAGGCTTTTTACGAGTATTACGCCACGCACATGGAACCCTGGGACGGGCCTGCGGGCATCGTGCTCACCGACGGACGCTATGCCTGCTGCACCCTGGATCGCAACGGACTGCGGCCCGCGCGCTGGGTCATCACCAAGAATCGCCATATCACCATCGCTTCGGAGGCGGGGGTGTGGGATTACCCGCCCGAGGATGTAGTCGACAAAGGCAAGCTCGGACCCGGCGAGATGCTGGCGCTCGATTTGCAAACCGCCGAACTGATGGACACGCAGCGCGTCGACGAGCTGCTGAAAAGCCGGCATCCCTACAAGGTGTGGCTCAAGAAGGGCGTGCGTTACCTGCAAACCGATCTCATCGATCCGCGCCTGGCGGCCGAGCCCTTCGACCGCGACACGCTGGCGCTCTATCAAAAGATGTTCCACGTGTCGGCCGAAGAACGCGATGAAATCATACGCGTGCTGGCCGAGGACGAAAGCGAGGCGGTGGGCTCGATGGGCGACGACACGCCGATGCCCGTGTTGTCCAGGAAAGTGCGGTCGCTGTACGACTACTTTCGCCAACAATTCGCCCAGGTCACGAATCCCCCCATCGACAGCCTGCGCGAGAGCATCGTGATGTCGCTGCAGACTCAGATCGGACCCGAGGCGAATATCTTCGTGCCCGCGCAGCAGCATGCCGAACAAATCGTGTTGAGTTCGCCGGTGCTGTCGCAGCGCAAGCTGCGGCAAATCGTGGCGCTGGCCGACTCCGGCGTGCCGAATGAGTTCATCGATCTGCAATACGACGAACAGCTGGATCTGAAAGCGGCGCTCACGATGGTGTGCGACCAAGCGGAAGCCGCGGTGCGCAATGGCAAGCTGGTGCTGCTCCTGTCGGACCGCTACCTGGTCAGGGCTAAGCTGCCGCTGCACGCGCTGCTGGCCACCGGCGCGGTTCATCATCGTCTGGTGGCCACGGGCTTGCGCTGCAAGTGCAATATCCTGGTGGAAACGGGCACGGCGCGCGATGCGCATCATTTCGCCTGCCTGATCGGCTACGGCGCCACCGCGGTGTATCCCTATCTCGCCTACCAGACCCTGTTCGATCTGATGCGCAAAGGTGCGCTCAAGATGGAGGCCAGCGCGCGCCAGGAACTGGGCCGCAGCTACCGCCGCGGTATTCGCAAGGGCCTGTTCAAGATCATGTCCAAGATGGGCATTTGCACGGTGGCCAGCTATCGCAGCGCACAGCTGTTCGAGATCGTGGGCCTCTCCGACGAGGTCGTGAAGCTGTGCTTCGAGGGCACCGAGAGCCGCATTCAAGGCGCCGACTTCACGGACTTGAAGTCCGATTCGCAATATCTCGCGGCGCGCGCCTGGGATAAGTCAGAACCCGTAAGCCAGGGCGGCTTGCTCAAGTACATGCATAACGGCGAATACCACATGTACAACCCGGATGTGATCGCGACGCTGCAATCCGCGGTCATGACCGGCGACTACGATCAATACAAGGAATTCGCGGCGCTGGTCAACGAACGGCCGGTATCCTGCATCCGCGATTTGCTGCGCATCAAGAACGGCACCGTACCCATCGCCATCGATGAGGTCGAACCTGTTGCCGCGATTCTGGCCCGCTTCGACAGCGCGGGCATGTCCTTGGGGGCCTTGTCTCCCGAGGCGCATGAGGCCCTCGCCATCGCGATGAATCGACTGGGCGCGCGCTCGAATTCCGGCGAGGGCGGAGAAGATCCCGTCCGCTACGGCAGCGAGAAAAATTCGAAGATCAAGCAGGTGGCCTCGGGCCGCTTCGGTGTGACGCCCGAATACTTGATCAATGCCGAGGTGCTGCAGATCAAGATTGCGCAGGGCGCCAAGCCCGGCGAAGGCGGTCAGCTGCCGGGCCACAAGGTCAACGACATGATCGCGCGCCTGCGCTTTGCGCGGCCCGGCGTCGGCTTGATCTCGCCGCCGCCTCATCACGACATCTATTCCATCGAGGATCTGGCGCAATTGATCTTCGATCTGAAACAGGTGAATCCCAAGGCCTTGGTGTCGGTGAAGCTGGTGGCGGAACCCGGCGTGGGTACGGTCGCCGCCGGCGTCGCCAAGGCCTATGCCGACCTGATCACCATTTCGGGCTACGACGGCGGCACCGGCGCGAGTCCCCTGTCTTCCATCAAGTATGCCGGCACGCCATGGGAACTGGGGCTTGCCGAAACCCACCAGACCTTGCGTGCCAACGAACTGCGCCATCGTGTGCGCCTGCAAACGGACGGCGGCCTCAAAACCGGTCTTGATGTGATCAAGGCGGCGCTCATCGGCGCCGAAAGTTTCGGTTTTGGCACCGCACCGATGGTCGCGCTGGGATGCAAGTACCTACGCATCTGCCATTTGAACAACTGCGCCACCGGTGTGGCCACCCAGCACAACGTGCTGCGCAGCAAATATTTCATCGGATTACCCGAAATGGTGGTCAACTATTTTCAATTCGTCGCACGCGAATGCCGCGAAATCATGGCCTCGATGGGCGTACGCACGCTGGCCGAATTGATCGGGCACACCGAGCTGCTGGAGATATTGCCGGGAGAGACTCCGCGACAACGCAAGCTGGACTTATCGCCGCTGCTGGCCAACGCGGCGCTGGTCTCCGACAAGCCGCAATATTGCATCGATCCTCACAACGAGCCCTTCGACAAGGGAGTGCTGGCCGAGCGCATGCTCGAGGACATGCGTAGCGCCATCGACGCCAAGTCGGGCGGCACGTTTTCCTATGGCGTGAATAATTTCAATCGCTCCATCGGCGCGCGCATCTCCGGGGAGATCGCCAAGCGCTGGGGCAATGCCGGCATGAGCATGGCGCCGCTCATCGTCAATCTGCGGGGATCGGCGGGACAAAGCTTCGGCGTGTGGAACGCCGGTGGTTTGCATCTGAATCTGGAAGGCGAGGCCAACGATTACGTGGGCAAGGGCATGGCGGGCGGCAAGATCGTGCTGAAGCCGCATGCCGGTTCGAACTTCATTGCGCGCAATACCGTGATCATGGGCAATACCTGCCTGTACGGAGCCACCGGCGGCGAGCTGTATGCCGCGGGCAGAGCCGGAGAGCGGTTCGCCGTGCGCAATTCCGGTGCGCTCGCGGTGGTGGAGGGCACCGGCGATCATTGCTGCGAATACATGACGGGCGGCGTGGTGTGCGTGCTCGGAACCACCGGGGTGAATTTCGGTGCCGGCTTCACCGGCGGCTTCGCCTACGTTCTCGACATGCAGCGCGATTTCGTCGATCGCTACAACCACGATTTGATCGACATCCATCGCGTCTCGACCGAGGGCATGGGCACGCATGCGCAGCATCTGCGGGGGCTCATCGAGCAGCATGTCGAGGCCACCGGCAGCGACTGGGGTACCCAGCTCCTGAATGATTTCAGAAGCTACATCGGCCGATTCTGGGTGGTGAAACCCAAGGCCTCGGCGATCGATTCGCTGCTCGAAAATCTGCGCCGCGCGGCTTGAGACCGTATCGCCCATGGCCGACAAGCACATGCAATTTCTCGATATACCGCGCAAGGATCCGGACAAGCTCGCGGTGGAAGTGCGCATCAAGCAATTCGGCGAGATCTATTCGCAATACACGGCGGAACAGGCTGCTGCGCAAGCCGGACGCTGCATCGCCTGCGGCAATCCCTTCTGCGAATGGAAGTGCCCGGTCCACAACTACATCCCCAACTGGCTGACCCTGGTCAACGACGGCAAGCTGTTCGAAGCCGCTGAACTGTCGCATCAGACCAATTCGTTGCCCGAGATGTGCGGCCGCATCTGCCCGCAGGATCGGCTGTGCGAGGGCGCCTGCACCTTGAACGATGGGCTGGGTGCCGTGAGCATCGGCGCCATCGAAAAATACATCACCGACGAGGCGCTAGCCCAAGGCTGGAAGCCCGACATGTCGCATGTGGTGCGCACTTCCAGGCGCGTGGCCATCGTCGGCGCGGGTCCTGCGGGTTTGGCCTGCGCCGACGTTCTGGTGCGCAACGGCGTCACGCCGGTCGTGTTCGACCGCTATTCGAAGATCGGCGGATTGCTCACCTTCGGCATACCGCCATTCAAGCTGGAGAAGGAAGTGGTGGAGAAGCGGCGCGAGATCATGGAGGAAATGGGTGTTCAATTCCGCCTGAACACCGAAGTGGGACGCGACATTGCCATCGAGCAGCTGACCGACGAATTCGATGCCGTATTCTTGGGCATGGGTACCTATAAATATGTGAAGGGCGGCTTCGACGGCGAGGATCTGCCGGGCGTTCACGAAGCCCTGCCGTATCTCATCTCCAACATCAATCGCGAACTCGGACTTGACGAATCGTCATCGGGATTCGTCGACATGAAGGACAAGAATGTGGTGGTCTTAGGGGGCGGCGATACCGGCATGGATTGCAATCGGACCGCAATCCGCCAGGGTGCCGCGAGCGTCACCTGTACTTATCGGCGCGATGAAAACAACATGCCGGGATCGCGCCGCGACTACAAGAACAGCAAAGAAGAGGGCGTCAATTTTCTTTTCAACCGGCAGCCCATCGAGATCGTCGGCGTCGACGGAGTGACCGGCGTGAAGCTGGTCGAGACTCGGTTGGGGCCGCCGGATGCGCGCGGACGGCGAGTGCCTGAAGTGGTGGCCGGAACGGAAGAAACCATTGCCGCCGACGCGGTGATCATCGCTTTCGGCTTTTTGCCCAGCCCGCCGGATTGGTTTGGCTCGCAGCGCATCGAGCTGCACGGCAACGGGCGGGTGCGGGTGTCGGGCGCCCCGCATTCGCGATTTCAGACCACGAATCCCAAGATATTTGCCGGCGGGGACATGGTGCGCGGCTCGGATCTGGTGGTCACGGCGGTATTCGAAGGACGGGAAGCGGCGCAGGGAATATTGCGGCAGTTGGGAGTGAGAGAGCAGGCCAGACAATAAATCGCATTACAAAGAGGAGCCAAATCATGCTTGCTGAGCAAACCAATCAGGTCGATCTCGAGATGCTGCGCGCGCTGAATCGCGATTACCTCGTTTCCGTGCAAAATGGCGATGTCGGCAGATTCGATGAAATCCTCGACGAAGATTTTTATTGTTCGAATCCCGACGGTACCTTGGTCGATCGGGAAGAATTTCTGGTGCAGACCTCGCAGCCGGTGACCATTCGCCATCTGCGCGCCCATGATGTGCTGATTCGATTTTTTGGCGATGTTGCCATCATCCACGGACGCACCACTTATAATCTGGCCGACGGGCATCATGCCCAGGGGCGCTATACCGACGTCTGGGCGCGCCGCGCTTCAGGATGGAAAACAATATCGGCGCATGTGACCCGGGGATGAATTAGCGCCAACCAAGGGCCCATTTCGAGGTCCGAAAACGGCGAGTATTCGCGCGCGATAGAGACTAATCTAGTGCCATGGAACTGGACTGGAACGCCTGTTATCGCGCGGCACGTGCCCGGGATCGCCGGTTTGACGGCCGATTTTATGTGGCGATCACCTCCACCCGCATTTATTGCCGTCCCATTTGCACCGCGCGACCGGCGCTACGCAAAAATATGCGTTTTTATTCCAATGCGGCCGCCGCCGAGGGCGCGGGCTTCAGGCCCTGCCTGCGCTGCCGGCCGGAACGGGCGCCGGGATTGGCGCCGGTGGATGCGGTCAGCCGGCTGGTCGGCGCCGCCATGGCCGGCATAGAAGAACATGCTTTATCGAGCGCGCGGGTGGGAGATTTGGCGGCTTCGCTCGGTGTCAGCGATCGCCATTTGCGAAGAGTCACCGAAGCCGAGCTCGGCGTGTCGCCCATCGAACTGGCGCAGACGCAACGATTGCTCCTGGCCAAGCGCTTGTTGCGGGAAACCAATCTGAGTCAAACCGACATCGCCTTCGCCAGCGGATTCGGCAGCGTGAGGCGCTTCAATGCCTTGTTCAAATCTCGTTATGGCTTGAGTCCGCGCGCGATTCGCGGCAAGTCGATCGACACGGATACCTTGAGCGTGCAGCTTGAATTCAGACCGCCGCTGGCCTGGAGCAGCATGCTGGCCTATCTTAGGTTGCGCGCCATTCCCGGCGTGGAGATGGCCGATGACACGCATTATCGGCGCACTGTCGCGATTGGCGAAACCAGGGGATGGATTGCCGTGTCGATGCACAAGAGCGGCGGGGCGTTGAATGTGGAAATCTCGCCCTCGTTGACCAAGGTCATCGGCGCCGTCATCGCCCGTGTGAAGCAACTGTTTGATCTGGGCGCTGCTCCGGATGCGGTCAGCCTGCTGTTGGGCCAAGATGATCTGCTCGCCGCCACGGTGCGCCGTCTTCCCGGATTGCGCGTGGCGGGCGCATTCGATGGATTCGAACTCGCGGTACGCACGGTGCTCGGGCAACAAGTGTCGGTGAAGGGCGCGAGCACGATTGCGGGACGCTGGGCTTCGAGTTTTGGCGAAGCCATGGCGACTCCTTTTGCCGGGCTCAATCGCCTGAGTCCCGGAGCGGAACGCATGGCGGATGTGCCGGCCGATAAGATTGCCGAGTTGGGAATGGTGGGCGCACGCGCCCGAAGCCTGGCGAGCCTTGCGCAGGCGGTGGCGCGCCGGCGGGTGTTGCTCTCCTTCGCTCCGAATGTCGAGGAGCAGATCGAAAGCTTGATGAGCTTGCCCGGTATCGGTCCGTGGACGGCTCATTACATCGCCATGCGCGCGCTGCACTGGCCCGATGCATTCCCCAGCGGCGATCTGGTATTGATGAGGGTCGCGCAATCCAACCAGAGACAATTGCAAAAACGCTCCGAGGCCTGGCGGCCATGGCGCGCATATGCGGCACAATATTTATGGCAGTCATCAGGAGTCACTCCATGAACAGCTTCTGCTATGTCGATAGTCCGATCGGACGCTTGATGCTCACCTCGGACGGCGAGGCCCTGACGGGGCTGTACATGAATCTTCGCCAGGGCAAGCCGCTCAAGCGGCCTGCCGCGGGCGATGACTGGGTGCAAAATGCCACCTTGGATCCATTTCCGGCCGCGATTCGCCAGCTCAAGGAATATTTCGCCGGCGCCCGGCGCGTGTTCGATCTGCCGCTTTCCCTGCAGGGCACCGACTTTCAGCGTCGGGTTTGGCGCGAGCTCACCAAGATTCCCTTCGGTGAAACCTGGAGCTACGGCCAACTCGCCAAGCGCATCGACAATCCCAAAGGTTCGCGGGCGGTGGGCCTGGCGAACGGGCGCAATCCGATTGCCATCGTGGTTCCCTGTCATCGGGTGATAGGCGCCGACGGATCATTGACGGGATTCGGCGGCGGCATCGAACGTAAGCAGTGGCTGCTGGCGCATGAAGGGCATCCCGGCACGCGGCAGCTTTTTCTGGAAGAGACGGATCGCGCAGGAGCGGCCGCCTGATTCTTCAGCCCCTGTCCTCGTGATAATCGTCTTCTGTATTGACCTCCCAAAGGGCCCGTTTATCGCTGCTGCCGGATTGCATACAGTCGACTGCGGCTTTCGCCGTGAGCATGGAGTGGTCCTGGTTGTTGTAACGATGCATGCCATTACGGCCGATCGGAAACACATTCTCGATCTGGTCTAACCAGCTCCGGACCTGATCGATATTTCGGTATTCGCCGAAATAAGCCGGGTAGGCCTTGGGTACGCGTATGACATGGGCGTCGATGACGTCCTCGCGGCGGGCGAGTCCGATTTTTTCCAGCTCGGCGGCGGCAAGACTGACGAAGGCGGCATCGGTCAAGCCGGCCAGATCGTCGCCGGCATTGCAGAAGTATTCGAGCCCGAGCCAGACAGTGTCAGGATCGGCCACCAGATACGGGCTCCAGTTGTTGTATATCTGGATGCGACCCAACCGCACGTCTTCTTCCTGAACATAAATCCAATTGTCCGGGGGCGTCGCCGCGCCGCTCATGCGCCTCAATAGCAATCCGGTGGTCATGAAGTCGCGGTGCGGGAGCGCCGCGGAAATGATCGACACTGCGCCCGACTCGGGCTCGAGTTGCCGGGTGAGCTCGCCAATCGGCATGCTGGAAACGAGATGATTGCAGGCGATATGACGGGCCTCGAGAGTGTCGAGGTTCAGTACGTCGATTCCTTCCACGCGATTACCGCGACGACGGATACCGATCACCTTGTGACGCAAGTGGATCTCGCCGCCGCCCGCGCACACCCGGTCCGCCACCGCTTCCCACATCTGACCCGGCCCCAGGCGCGGATACAGAAAGCGCTCGATCAACGAGGTTTCCACATCCTGTTGTGCGACCGATCGGGAGCGAGGCAACAACTCATGCAAAGCGTGCATGATCGCCTTGGTTATCGACAAACCTTTGATTCGCTGCGCGCCCCATTCTGCGGAAATCTCATGACAGGGAACACCCCACACTTTTTCGGTATAGGACTTGAAGAATGTCTTATAGAGCCGGTCTCCAAATCGATTGACCAGGAAGTCTTCCAGCGTCGCTTCGGGCCGTCGCGGATTCATGCGGGCGGCCAGGTAGCTTGCGCCTATCGCGGCCGTCGAGCCGAATCCGAGATTACTCAAGGTCCGCAGGTTGAGCTTCAACGGATAGTCAAAGAATTTGCGCCGGTAGTAAATGCGTGAAAGACGCCGGCGTACCAGCATCGTCGCCCCCTCATGCTGTGCCTGTGCAATCACAGGGACGAATTCGCGAAAGCTATTTTGATAGCCTATCCCGATGGAATGGCCATTGACGGCACTCGCGCCATCGATGGGAAGGACCTCCTGCCACCATTTCATCACCCAATCGGATTTTGAGAAGAATCGATGCCCGCCCAGATCCATGCGGTTGCCGCGGTAATTGACGGTTTTCGAGATACCGCCCACCTGAGAATCCGAATCGAAGACGATCGGCCTGAACCCGGTGCGCTTTTGCAATTCAAGCGCGGCGGTCAGGCCGGCGGGACCGGCACCGACGATCACCACATTTCTTTCCCGCTCGCTCATCAAATCATCGGCAGCATGATGGTGAATACGACACCGCCGCCGTCCGCCCTGTTCGCGGCCGCGGCGCTGCCGCCGTGGAATTCTGCCACCAGGCGCACGATGTAGAGTCCGAGGCCGAAATGCGGCTTATCGTCGCGCCCCTGGCGTTGCTCGAACATGGATTCGAACAAATGCCCAAGCAGCGCTTCGGGAATGAGCGGACCGTCGTTGCTCACCTGCAAAGAATAGTTGGCCGGGGTGCGGCCCAGGCGCACCGTGATCGCGCCGCCGGGCGGACAGAAATCGACCGCATTCTCAATGAGTTTGTCCAGCAGCTGCACCATGAGGTCGGGCGCGCCTCTGATGAAGCAGGCATCGTCGGGCACATCCAGCACGATCTGCGCCCCCGGGAAGCCGTCCCGGTAGGCGGCCACCGCGGAGGATATCAAGGCCCGCAGATCGAAGCTGACCCGCTCGGCTTGCTTGATGCTTTCCTCGACGCGTGCTGCCGCGCCCAGTGCGCTCAGGATGGATTGCAGCCGGGCCGTTCCCTCGCGCGCCCGCACGATGTAGCGCAGCTGGTCGTCGCGCAGTCCTTCCGATTCGAGATTGTCCAGCGAGGAGCGCACGATGGTGAGCGGAGTCCGCAGTTCGTGCGACAACTTGCCCCCGAGCGTGCGCAGGTATTGAGTGTGCTCGTTGAGCCTGGACAGCAGGCTCTCGAAGGCGCGCGCCAGCGCGCCGATCTCATCGCCGCGGCCCGACTCGGGCATCTCAAGGCGAATTTTGCCGTCGTTGCCCACCGCTGAATCGGCGGCGCCGCGCAGGCGTCCCAAGCGCACGCTGATCCAAGTCGCGAAGCCGAGCATGACCAAAGCCGCGGCGGCAATGGCAACCAGAGTCAGATTGAGCAGGCGGGTCAGGGCGTCATCGCGCAACGCCAACAGCTGATCTCCGGCCTGCTGCAATACGACGGCACCCAGGGTGCGCCCATCGACGATGATCGGTGCCGCGGCCGTCAGCAGCAGTTCGCGGGCGCTTCCGCTCAACGCCCACTGCGCGTGGGCCCTGCCCTCGAGTGCGGCGCGCACCGGTTCGCCGCTCATATGATCCGGCGAGGAAGAGACGGTTGGCAGGTTTTCGCTGTTGCTGCCGAGCAGGTAGCGGTACCAGGTGGACTGCGCCGCCTCGCCCGGCGGGGCGGCATTGAGGCTGCCGGCCAGACCAAGCTTGAGCGAATTGTCATCGATGACGGTGACGCGCGTGCCATCGCGGATAAACGTCGCCAGCAGCGTATCGAGCCCGGCAGTCGCAAAGAACAGGCGACCGCCCTGGGTGTCCGCAGCGACGCCGGCGCGCCCCTTGCTGCTGCCATCCGCAGCCTCGATCCAGAGGTGCCGGCCGACAAAGCTCAAAGGAATGCGCGCTTCCAGACGATAGCCCGCGGCCGTTTGCAGCCAGAAGGCCTGAATGCGCGGCTCGACCGCGACGCGTAAGCTGCCGTCGTCGCTTTTCAAGAGGGTCTGCGCGGCGATCAATCCCGGCGCGTCGGTTGCAAAAAAATAGGCCGTCGCCGTGCCGTCGGGATTCTGCAGTGTCATATTGATCCGGTCGAACCGATCCTTGTCGGGCTGCGGATCGTTGGGTTCCGCATCGAAGTGTCTGTCGTCGACTTCAATGTATAGATAGAGGTAGTGCTCGGTGGCGCCGGCTTGCAGGCGCGCGCGATATCCCGTGGCGCTCGGCAGAGCCGTCGGATCCGCCGCGATGTCCCAGTCCTCGCGATAACCATCGAGCAACGGCTGCGTGGACAGGGGAAAGACATAAAGATCCCCCGCCGCGGCGGAAAAAAGGTCCTTATCGGCCGTATCGTGGAACACGCGCTGCGGCTGTGCCGACAGCGCATTGGCAATGGTGCCGGCGCTGGCGAGCAAGGATCGCTCCTGGGAACCGCGCAGCGCCGTCTCCAACTCGCGCGCGTACTGGCATCCCGCCCAGGGCAACACCAGGGTGCTGAGCGCGACGATCAACAATTGCAGCCGAATGCTCACTCGACCCAGCGATAGCCCATTCCGTAGACGGTTTGTATGGCATCGAACTTAGGATCGATTTGCTGAAACTTGCGGCGCACCCGCTTGATGTGGGAAGTGATGGTGTTGTCGTCCAGAACGACGTTGGCCGCGTCCATCAGTTGCTGGCGATTCTTGACATGCCCCGGATTGCGGGCCAGGGCATGAACGATCCAAAATTCGGTCAGCGACAGCACCACCGGCGATGCATTCCAGGTGGTTTGCATCTTATCTCCATCGATCGACAGTGCGCCGCGCCGGATGATTTCCGCGGCATTGGCCGGAAGACGCAGCGCGTCGATGCGCCGGAACAGCGCCGCCACGCGCGCCGCCAGATGCGGCAGGCTGACGTCCTTGGTGATGAAGTCATCGGCCCCGAGCCGCAATCCTGAAACCGCATCCAGCTCGCTGTCTCGAGCCGTCAGAAAGATGATGGGCAGTTCCGCCGAGGCGGCGCGCAACTCGCGGCATAGGTCGAAACCGCCTTCCGCCTCGTCCTCCAGCGAGATATCGATGATGGCCAGATCCGGCAGGCGCGTATGGAAGGCCTGCATGGCGGCCGACCGGTTGCCGTAGGTCTTGATCAGGTAACCCTGTCGCGCCAGCGCCGCCGCATAGTTATCGCGCAAGGCCGGCTCGTCCTCGACGATGGCGATCTGCTTTTTCATGAACGGAATCATAGCCCATGGCAACCCGGCCGATCCGGCACCCTTGCGGGTTGCCATTATTTGCCTGGATTGGCCCTCAAACTGTCTCTTTGCCGCCTCCGCCGCAGCGCCCGCCGCGAACACACTGGCTTAAGTCAACGAGGAGGAGCGCCATGATCAACACAGGCAGACAACCGGCCCTATGTACGCCGAATTTCCATGATTCCCGCCGCGAGGCCGCGCGCAACTGGCTGGCGCTGGGATTGCTGCTCGCTGCGTGGAATGCAGGCGACAACGACGCCGCGGCCAGGACAGCCCGGAGGCCGGAGTGCTTGCGCGCTTATCCTTGCGTGTCGGTGCGCGCCGCGAATCGCATCATGCAGGGCGAGGAGTAACTAAAGTCGCAATTCACAAAACCGTCAACGTATTGTAAAGCTCGGTATCTTTAATGCTGTGGCGTCATGCTTGCCACAGAAACTCATAAGCAAATATTGATAGTCGATCGGGATGTAGCCACAGTCGAACCCTTGCGGCAGAGACTGGGCGAGGCCGGTTTTGTGGTGCGCGCGATCACCGACGGCTCCGCGGCGGCGACCGCGGTCGCCGAACGGCCCCCGCATCTGCTCATCATCGAATGGAATGTGCCGGGCTTGGGAGCTCTCGAAATCATTCAAAAGCTGCGCCGAAACGGCTCGGCACACGACATCAGGCTGATCATTTTGTCGGATTTGGCGGGCGAGGAGCATGTGGTGACCGGATTGAATCTCGGCGCCGACGACTACATCACCAAGCCCTTCTCGCTGCGCGAGACGGTTGCGCGGGTATGCATGCTGTTGCGCTCCCATCCGCAGCAGTCCGAGCAGGAAGCGCTTCGCTGCGACGATCTGGTACTGGATGCGTCCACCAATCGCGTGACCGCGCAGGGCAAATTGATCAATCTGCGCGGCGTGGAGTATCGATTGCTCGAGTTCTTGATGTCCCACAGCGGCAGAACCTTCAATCGCACCCAGCTCCTGAACCGGGTATGGGGCGGCGACACGGAGGTCGACGAGCGCACCGTCGACGTCAATGTGCAAAGACTGCGGAAAATATTGAGCGAGCGCGGCTACGAGGCCTATATCCAAACCGTGCGCGGTTTCGGCTACCGGTTCGCGCCGCCCGCGATGGTGGAATGAGCGTCAGATCACGTTTCTATTGTTCCACGTGATGTTCCACGCCTAAGTTACTTATTTTGTAAGCAAATCTTCTTCCACGAGTCACGCATCCGTAACACCAAATCGCGATCTTAGTACGCGACTCGGATGCACTCGGAGGAAGATATGTTGGAGCGTAACGCCCCCTCACCGCTGCGAATGCGAACGGTCTTCATCTCGGATATCCATCTGGGATTCAAAGGCTGCAGCGCCGAGCTGCTGCTCGACTTCTTGCATTGTGCCGAGATGGATACGCTGATCCTGGTGGGCGACATCATTGACGTGTGGAGCATGCAAAAGAGCATGTTCTGGCCGCAATCGCACAATAATGTCGTTCGGACCATTTTGGGCAAGGCCAAGCGCGGCACCAAGGTGATATTCGTCCCCGGCAATCACGACGAGGTGTTCCGCGAATTCGACGGCGCGGTGTTCGGCAATCTGGAGATTCACCGCGAGTACATTCATGAAGGTGCCGACGGCCGGCGGATGCTGGTTCTGCACGGCGATGAATTTGACAGTGTAGTGAAATGCAGCCCCTGGCTCGCCAAGCTGGGCAGCAACATCTATGACATCCTGCTGGCCGCCAACCCCTACATCAACTGGTTCCGGCGCAAGCTCAATCTGCCGCACTGGTCCTTGTCGATGTATCTGAAGCACAAGGCCAAGACTGCGGTTCAATACATCGGCAGCTTCGAGGACGCGGTGGCGCAGGCAGCACGCAAGCGCGGCGTCGACACCGTGGTCTGCGGCCACATTCATCATGCGGAAATCCGTGAAATCGACGGAATCCGTTACTGCAATGACGGCGATTGGGTGGAAAGCTGCACCTCGCTGGTTGAGGACATGAGCGGGCAACTGCGCCTCATCGATTGGCCGAAACTGGTGGAACAGGCGCGCGTGCGACCGACGGCAGCCGAGCCTGTCGGTCAGGCGGCCTGAACTTCAAATCGCCACGAAGTCTTCATACGCATGTCAACTCGGCGCCGCCTAATGATGATCATGGAAATACCGATCAACCCCTGGCAGGCCCTGCAACGTAGCGTCGCTACGAAGTTGTGGTCGGAACCGATGGAGAATCCGCGGGCGAAGGGCAGTGCGGTGAATGCTCAGGCGGCGGCCAGCTGGCTGGCTCGCGCCCGCAGCGCTTCGCCCACGCACCATCAGTCGGCGCGTTAGCGCTCCACGGTTTCGCAATCCCGTCTGACACAGGGCCTCCTGCGGAGGCCTCTTTTGCTTAAACATATTTGCCGCATCACTGTCCGCTAACCGTCATGTTCGCGCGGCAGTATCGGCCCATTCATATTGCGTGGAGTTTAGCCATGAGCAGCCTCGACCTTGACCTCGACAGCCAGATGAGCAGTCTTGAATCGGAGTGGCGACAGGCATACGAAAGCAGCATTGCGGCCCGCGCCGAGCTGCGCGCCTTGGGTGAGACCTCCGCGCGGCCGACACCTCCGCGTTCGAGCAGGTGTGCCAGCGCCTGGATCGCGCGGAAGCCATGAAGGCACGAATCATGGCGAAGATTGAGCGGCTCGAAGACAGCATCTTGGGAAGCAACTGACGAACGGACCAAGGAGATCGCTATGATCGATCGATACATAGATCGCGACGGGGCGGCAAATCTTCTCGAGCGACGTTGGTTCTCCTCGATCGCGGCCGTTCGTGCAGCCCAGGCGGAATGCGAGGTGCTGCGCGAAGTGGTGGAGCTGGCCGAAAAAGCCTGGCGGCGCGCCCGGACGCAACTCGCTGAAATCGAAACTCTGCGCGACGCGCTGGGCGATCAACTCACCGCTCTCGACGAGTATGAAGCCGGCGGCGCGCCGGCGGCGGACCCTCACCGGGTGATGTCGGCCGCCTGAACCCGGCGGCCAACCGCCGGCCGCTCAACGATTCCTTTCCCAGTCCGCGCCTCGCGCGCGACGCGGCCGACCGGTCGCCCACCCGCCATTCCCCGTTCGCGCATAGCTCGCCCCGTCACTCGCCCCATCCTCGCGTGCGCGTGTCCGCTTGAATTCGCAGACGATTGCAGCCGTGACGGTTGCGCGTTATGTATAAATCGTCATGGGACTGCCATTTCCACGACATACTTTTCTCCTACGATGATCAGCGTCTCGTGTGACGTCGATAATAATGAGGGGGATTCGTGCTTGATCATCGGAAACAGGCGGTCTCGATACGGCTCGGCGAGAGTGATCTTCGGAACATCAAACGATTGGCGCAGCGCCTGGGAGTGCGCGACTCGGACATCATCCGTTTCGCGATCAAGTCCATGCTGAACCGAAATTCGCCGCTGTGCGACGAAGCCATCAGCGGCCGGAACCTGGTGCCGGTTCTGGTGGAGTCGGGGGACGAGTTGATTCGCTACTTCGAGCTCGACAGCTATCGTCTCGAAAGCATCATCAACGAGCGCGCGGAAGAAGGTGCCCGGGTTGACCGGGATGACATCGCGCTCCTCGCCATGAGCGGCCTGCGCGAGCAATACCTCAGGATGCGTTTGCAGAACGGCAGCGGGTCGCCCGAGGGGCAGGGGGAGGGCCGTTCGCTGCGCGGTTATCTGTACGAAAAGTACGTGTATCGCAACGACGCGATGATGCATAAGGAAGTGGCACACGTGATGGCGAGCGACAGCTCGGAAAGCTTTCATATGCCGGCTGCATGAAGATCGATTGCGCGGCCGCAGGAGGACACATGAACTTCCGGAACATTATTTGGGCGGGAATATTTGCGATAGCGGCGTGCGCCGTGATACGGCCCGCGAGGGCTGCCGATGTTCTCTACAATCAGTCGGGCTTCCTGCGGGACCAGCAGGCATTTGTGCAGTCCTTCGATGTCTCCGGGCCCGGTGTGTTGACAATCACGCTGTCGAACATCGCATGGCCGGAGCAGCTGGCCAGCCTGAATGTGGTGGTGGGTACGAGCGGCGGCCTGCTGGGGCCCGAGATGGGCGCGGGGTCGGAAAGCTTCGATCTTGCCGGCGGCGGAAGAATCTTCGCCCAATGGTTTGGCGCGGCTCAGGGCCCGCTGGATATGGGCGTCTACGGTTTGTACATTGCCTTTACCCCCAGCGGTTCCAATCCGGTTCCCTTGCCGCCGTCGCTGATGCTGCTGGTCTCGGGACTCGCATTGCTGGCTTGGTCGCGCCGTCATCGCCTCCAGCCCTGACGCGGGAGCGGTTCATGTAGAGCGATGACATTTGTACGGCAAGTGTCATCGACTGAAATGAAACTCTCACATAGCCCCTTTAGACTCCCGGGTCCTTGCGCAAAAAGCGACGGATTCTAATGAGAAAGCTGGGGTCGGGAACGGTAACCGGTACGGGTTTGACCAAGCGGCTATGTCATTTGCTTGTCATATTGCCGTTGTTTGTCTTGCCCGCCGCCGCAGAGTCGCCGCCCGTGTCCGTCGGCTACAAGCTGCAACCCGGCGATGTGCTTCAGGTTGTCGTCTGGAAGGAAACGGAGCTTCAGAGCGAAGCATTGATCCGCCCCGACGGCGGCATCTCCTTTCCTCTGGCGGGCGATGTGATCGCCGCGGGATTGACGACCGCCGAACTGCGCTCGGAACTCGAAACCCGGGTACGCAAGCTGATTCCGGACGCGGTGGTCACGGTTTCCGTCAAAGCTCCCAATGGAAATCGCGTATTCGTGATCGGCAAGGTCAATCGACCAGGCGATTTTCCGTTGCTGCGTCCCACCGACGTGCTGCAGGCGTTGAGTCTTGCGGGAGGCGCCACGCCGTTTGCCTCGACTGACAGGATTCGGATACTGCATCGGGACGGATCGCATCTCACTTCAACTCGCTTCCGCTACAGCGATGTCGCACGGGGCCGCAATCTTGATCAAAACATCCTATTACAGAGCGGAGATACGGTAATCGTGCCGTGAAGGCACGGTTATTCGTGTGTTTGACGGCGGTGAGCGTACTTTGCGCCGGCGGCAGAGCAAAGGCGGGACCCTGGAGCGCGCAGCCCCTGGTTGGCGTCGTGGCGGAATACGCATCCAATCCGCTGCTCTTGGCGCAGAATCCCAGATCGGAGACGCACGCGGCGCTGATCCTGGATCTGCCCGTGTACTACGACCTGGATGCCTTGCACTTCGCCGTGACGCCGCGGGTGCGCTACGGCGGCGACACCGGCTATTCCTCCGTGACATCGAATTACTACCACCTGGATGCGACCGCACAGTACAAGTCCGAGCTGGATTCGTTTGCATTCACCGGCGCGCTGTATCGCGATTCCTCGCTGCTCTACGCCGGCGAGCTCGCCAACGGCGTCGGGGTGCGCCGCGATACCTCGTCGGGCGATTTGAACTGGCAGCACAATCTTTCCGAGCGCCTGCAATTTCAGCTGGACGGCAATACCCAGCGCACCTTGTACGGACAAAGCGAGGAGCTCAGCGGCCTCGTGGATTACCGGTATACCAACCTATCGCCGGCAATCGTCTACGCGCTCGATGAGCGGGACTCGATGAGATTTCTGGGCAGCGTGGGCCGCTACTACTCGCTCAACGGCTTCACCGCGAGCGACAGCTCCAATCTGCAATTGGGCATCGATCGCAAATTGAGCGAATTATGGACGCTGTCGGCCACCGCCGGTTACTCGAAGTCGACGAATCAATACGACTTCGGATTCGCGACCTTCAAGAACGATGAAACCGGCAGCGTTTACTCGATCAATTTGAAGCGCCAGACGGAGCGCTTGGCCCTGATTGCCAGCGTGTCGCAGGCCTTGGCGCCCACCGGAGGGGCATTTCTCTCGCGCCAGCAAAGCGTGAATTTGTCGGCCAATTACCAGTACTCCGAGCGCTGGGCGTTTACCGCGGCCTTCAGCTGGGCCAATCTCTCCGATCCCGTGATCGGCGGCGGATCCACCGATCGGCGGTACTACAGCGCCGACTTATCGGCGCTGTGGCATTGGACGGAGCAATGGCTGGTCACGATGCATGCAACAAAGCTGACCCAGCAATACGGACCACCCGATATCAGCGCAACCTCCTCCGGGGTGAGCCTGCAGATCTCTCGTCAGTTCTACCGGACGAACAACTGATGAATGCCGCCGCCGCGTCCCTGGTCGTGTCCGCGCCGGTCCCGAATCTGCGCGATCGGGTGCTCGCGTATTGGCGTCTGCGGCACACATTTCTCTATGTATCTGGAGCGCTCATGCTGCTGACGCTCGTCGCGGCCGTGGCATGGCCCCCGACCTATCGCGCCGGCGCGACCGTGCTGATCGAGCAGCAGGAAATACCCCAGGACCTGGTGCGCTCGGCCATCACTTCCTTCGCCGATCAGCGCGTGCAGGTGATCAGCCAGCGGGTGATGACCACGCAGAATTTGATGTCGCTGATCGAGCGCTACAACCTGTACCCGGACATCCGTGAATCGAAACCGCGCGAGGTGCTGCTGCAAAAGATGCGCAGCGATATCGCGCTGAAGATGATCAGCGCCGACGTGATCGACCCGCGCAGCGGACACCCGACCCAGGCCACGATCGCCTTCACGATCTCCTATCAGAACCGCTCCCCGGCGTTGACTCTGAAAGTGGCCAACGAGCTCACGACGCTGTACCTGAACGAGAATCTGACCTCGCGCACCCAGATGGCCGAGCAGACAACAGCCTTCTTTGCGGAGGAAGCGGCGAACCAGCAGACCCGGATCAAGGAACTCGACAAACAGCTGGCCGACTACAAGGCAAAACATCAGGACAGTTTGCCGGAACTCTCGCAGCTGAATTTTCAGGTGAGCGATCGAACCGGGTTGGAGCTGCACGATGCGGAAAATCGCATCGCGGCGATCGATTCGCAGCAGGTGTTGCTGCGCGCGCAGCTGGCGCAATTGAATCCCACCTCGCAAGTCTTCTCGGACACGGGCCAGCGGGTCATGGGCGTCGATGATCGGCTCAAGGCGCTGCGATCCGAGCTTGCCGGCTACAAGGCGCGCTACGCGCCGGGACACCCGGATATCGTGAATACGGAACGCGAGATCGCCGGCCTGGAGAAGGAGGCCAAGGAGCATGATGGCACCAGCGACATCGCGCGCCAGCTGAGCGAGGCGCAGGCGCAGCTCGCGCGGGCGCGGGAAAAATATACGGCGGATCATCCGGACGTCATCCGCCTGTCGCACCTGGTCGATGAGCTGAATAGGGAACTGGCCGCGCAGCCGGCGGCCGGCGACCCGCTGAAACTGGACGCCCACGCGGACAATCCGGTCTACATCCAGGTCAAGGGCCAGCTCGATGCCCTGACTTCGGAGCGGGAAAGCGTGGAAGCCAAGCGCGATGAGCTGCACCGGAAACTCGACGACTATGAGCGGCGCATGGCGCAGGCGCCCGCGGTGGAGCGCGATTACCGGGCGCTCGCGCGGGATCTGGAAAACGCGCAGTTCAAGTACCAACAGCTTCGCGCCAAGCAAAACGATGTTCAGGTCTCCGAAAATCTGGAAACCGAGCGCAAGGGTGAGCGCTTCACGATGATCGAGCCGCCGCTGCCTCCGGAGAAGCCGGTCTCGCCGAATCGCCTATTGGTGGCGGCGATGGGCTTCATGCTCAGTCTGGCCGCAGGCCTCGGCGCCGCGATCATCAAGGACAGCTTTGATCCCTCGATTCGAGGCTTCAATGATGTGAGGATGCTGCTGACGGTACCACCGCTCGCGGCCATTCCGACCATCGTCACGGCGGCAGAGCGGCGCAACCGGCGCCTCAGGGCGCGGGCATTCTCCGGCGCGACGGTGGCCGCAATCATTGCGCTCGCATTGACCGTGCATATCGCTGTTCGGCCGCTCGATGTTCTGTGGATCAGCCTGTTGCATCGATTCGGGATGTGAGCCGTGGATCGGATTCGTAAAGCACTCGATCTGGCGCGCCAGGAACGCGAACGCCTCTACTCCGCACCGCAGGTGCTGGATGAACCCAGAGTCGAGATCAAGGTCGCCGCCTCGCAGGTGCCGGTATCGATTGCCTATACGACATCACGCACATTTACCGCCGGGCCGGCCTTGCTCGAATCAAACCGCATCGTGGACTCGTCGGCCAACAATCCGGCCGCCGCGGCATTTCGCATGCTGCGCACCCAGGTTTTGCAGCGAATGGATGAGCACGGCTGGCGCTCATTGGCCGTTCTCAGCCCTCGATCCGAGGACGGGAAGACGACGACAGCAATCAACTTGGCGATGAGCCTCGCCAACAATCGGCAACACACGGTGTTGCTGGTCGACTCCGATCTGCGCAGCCCCGCCATCGGCGCGGCCCTGGGCCTGGCGCCGGAATTCGGACTGGAGGATGTCTTGCGCGGCCAGGCGCGCGTGGAACAATGCCTGTATCACCCCGAAGGATTTGACCGGTTGCTGGTGCTGCCTGCGAGGGAGGCGATCGCCAATTCTTCCGAAGTATTGGCGGGACCGCAGGGCCGAGCCTTGGTGGCCGAACTGCGGGCCCGGTATCCCGAGCGACTGATCCTCTTCGATCTGCCCCCGGTTCTCATGACGGACGACGCGCTGGCCTTCTTGCCGCTGGTCGAGTGCGGGTTGGTGGTGGTGGCGGAACGAGTGACGAGCCGCGAGGATCTGTTGCGCTGCATGGAGCTGGTGCGCAAGACCCCCATCGTCGGCACCGTGCTCAACCGGGCGACAGACGCGCATTCGGGCTACGGCTGAGCGCGATGTACGAGCGCCATTTCAATTTGACCATGAAGCCGTTCTCGATGAATCCGGATCCGGCATTCCTTTATCCGTCCAGCCAGCATGCCGCGGCTTTGACGATGCTCGAATATGCGGTCGAATCGCAGGCGCCCTTCTGTCTTCTGACCGGCGAGATCGGTTCGGGCAAGACCACGGTGCTGCGGCACTTCCTGCGCGGGCTGGGCAAAAATGTCACGGTGGGGCTGATCAGCAACACGCATGGCGGCTTTCGGTCGATACATTCGTGGGTGCTCTCGGCGCTGTCCATCGCTCCCTGCGACGATTCGGATATTGCGGTGTATGAAGCGCTGACGGATTTCTTCGTGCGCGAGTACGCGCAGGGACGCCGTACCCTTCTGGTCCTGGACGAGGCTCACAACCTATCGTTGAACGTGCTCGAGGAGTTGCGTCTGCTGTCCAACGTCAATTCGGAGAGGGACCTGGTCTTGCAAACATTGCTGGTCGGTCAACCGGCCTTGCGAAGAAAATTGCAATCGCCGGAGCTGGAACAATTTGCCCAGCGCGTATCGATGGATTTTCATCTGCAAGCGCTCAGCCTGGAAGACGCGTTGGCCTACATTCAGCATCGATTGCGGGTGGCCGGCGGCGACGCATCGCTGTTTCGGGCCGAGGCGGTCGCTTTCATACACGCACAGACGCACGGCGTTCCCCGCTTGATCAATCGATTGTGCGATATCGCCCTGGTCTACGCCTACGCCGCGCAGCAAAGCTGCATCGATCTGGATTTGATGCAGCATGTCATGCAGGATCGAAGGCAGCACGGCTCGATGCCCTTGTTCGGACCGGCGGCGGCAGGGGTCTCGCTGATTTCGAAGCTGGATGCCGGCGCCGTTGCAGAGCGAAGCTGACGGATTGAATCGGCTCATAGCGTTGCTCGCCGCCTTGGCCTTGACCGGACCCGCCGGGAGCGAGGGGCTCAATGCCGGCACACTGGGCGTTTTCTACAACCTGGATGAGTCGAGCAGCCGCGAGATCGCCCAATACTATGCCGCCCGGCGCGCCATTCCGGCGGCGAACGTGATCGGCATACATATGGGCACCGCAGGCGTGCTCGACGCGCAGGCGTTTTCCTCCATCCGCAAGCAAGCCATGGCTCAATTACCCGACGCGGTGCAGTCCCTTGCCCTGGTCTGGTCCAAGCCTTACGCGGCGGGCTGCATGTCGATCACGACCGCCTTTGCGGCAGGCTATCGCCCGGAGTTTTGCGCGCCCGGATGCGAAGCGACGGCGCCGAGTCCCCTGTTCGATACGGACGGATGGTTGCCTGCCGACACCGTGGGCTGGTGGCCCGCCATGCTGATCCCCACCGCGGATATCGCCGGCGCGCGTGCACTGATCGATCGCGGCATCGCGGCGGACGCCGGCAATCCACCCGGCATTCTTTATCTGGCACGCACCGCGGACAAGGCGCGCAATGTGCGCGCAGCGAGTTACCAGGATATCGAGTCGACGATCGGCGCGCGCCTGCGTATCGTCGAGCTGTCGGCGCCCGTCACGAGCGAGGTGCCGCGAGCCATCGGCTATTTCACCGGCGCGAGCCAGGTCGAGGAGCTCGAACGCATTCAATTCCTGCCCGGAGCGGTGGCCGATCATTTGACTTCGGCCGGCGGGGTGCTTTATGGCGGAAACCAGATGTCAGCCCTCGAGTGGCTCAAGCAGGGAGCCACCGCCGCGTATGGAACGGTCTCCGAGCCCTGCAATCATCTGGAAAAGTTTCCCAGCATCAATGTCTTGATGCATCACTATTTGCATGGCGAGACGATTCTGGAAGCGTACTGGAAAAGCGTTGCCATGCCGGGGCAGGGACTGTTCATCGGCGAACCGTTGAGCGCGCCCTTCCGGGTCCGCCGTGCTTCGGCGCGATGATGAAGTTCGCGCGCGAAGCGAAGATCGTCTTCGTAAACCGGTACTTTTATCCCGACTTGTCGGCGACCAGCCAGTTGTTGACCGATCTGGCCGCGGCGCTCGCGGCTTCGGGTTTTCCGGTGCACATCATCTGTTCGCGCCAGCGCTACGATGATCCGTCGGCGCGGCTTGCGCGCCTCGAATGGATCGGCCGGGTCTGCGTGCACCGGGTACGGACCACGCGCTTCGGGCGCGACCGGCTGCTGGGCCGGGCGCTCGACTATGCGACCTTCTATCTGTCCAGTACGATTGCGATGCTGAGGCTGCTGGCCCGTGACGACACCGTCATTGCCAAGACGGATCCGCCGCTGCTCTCGATCGCAGCGATGCTCGCCGCAAGACTGAAGGGCGCGCAGCAGATCAACTGGCTGCAGGACATTTTCCCGGAAGTGGCCACGCGCCTGGGTGCGAATCCGCTGCCGGGTCCGCTGGATAAGCTGCTTCGCCATTGTCGCGATGGGTCGTTGCGCTTTGCCCGGGTGAATGTCGTGCTCGGGGAACGCATGCGGGAACAGTTGCAGCTCAAGGGCATCCCGCCCGGCACCATACGAGTGATCGAAAACTGGGCCGAACTCGCTCCGGACAAGCCCAAGCCCGCCGGGCACAGCCGGTTGCGATCACAGCTGGGCTTAAGCGACCAATTCGTGGTCGGCTATTCAGGGAATCTCGGGCGCGCCCATGAATTTCAAACCATGTTGAGCGCGGCGACCCTGTTGCGCGCCGATCCCGGCATCGTGTTCTTGATGATCGGCGGGGGAACGGGCATGGGCCGGCTGGCGCAGGCGGTCGCCGAGCTCGGATTGACGAATTTCCGCTTCCTGCCGTATCAGCCGCGCGAAGCGGTTGCCGACGCACTCGCCGCGGCGGACGCGCATTGGGTGAGCCTGTTGCCGGATCTCGAAGGATTCATCGTCCCCAGCAAATTCTACGGGATTCTCGCCGCGGCACGGCCGGTGCTGTTCATCGGCGATCCGGACGGCGAACTCGCACGCGAGATCGGCAAGTGCCATTGCGGTGCCGCCGTGCCGGTCGGCGACGCGCAGGGAGCGGTTCGCCACCTTGCCGCCTGGAGGGCCGACGTTGGGCTGCGGGAGCAGATCGGGCGCAACGGCGAGGAGGCCTATCACCGGCGTTTCTGCGCGGAGCGCGCATTTGCTCAATGGAACGCGGTTCTCACACAGCCTGGCCGCGCCGTTGACGCCGGAGTTCAATCGCCTTCAGGTCGATGAGAAATTCGTAAATGGCGCGCATGCGGCTGAAGTAATAGCCGGCCCGGCCGTCCAAGACCCCTAAGCGGATGATGTACAGATAGACGAAAACCAGGAGGGGCCGAAGCGGCAACCGATAGAGCAGTTGCTTCAGGACCCGGCGCCTCTCGACCGGATCGGTCGTGAAAGGATTGCCCAGTGCGACAGGCTCGATGAGCAGGGACGCTTTGGCGATCGCCTCCAGACTCGAGTAGCGGTTATGGCGCTCGATCCAGTAAGCGATGCCGCGGTTGAACGGATAGTGGTGCAGGTGGGCATCGAGATGCAGGGCGGTGCCATCGCCGACATATTCCTCATTGACCTCGCGCTCCACCCGTACGCGGCCGATGCGCATCAGGCGCCCGAACCAGGTCGGATAGCCGCTGCTGCGCCGTAACCAACGGCCCATGAAAAAGTCCTTGCGCCGCATGCGAAATTGGACGGTTTCGGGGTCCGCGCCGGCGACGCGGGCGGCAATTTCCGTGGCCAGATCCTGCGGAACCCGCTCATCGGCATCGACCATCAGAACCCAGGAGTGCTTGTAGGGGATGCCGAGTGCGGCGTTGCGTTGCGCCGCGTAGTTGTCGAAGGCACGTTCGACCACCCGGGCGCCCCTCGCCAGGGCGATTTCCCGGGTCCGATCCTGGCTCAATGAATCGAGAACCACGATATCGTCCGTCCAAGCGCAAGAATCGATGCACTCGCCGATATTGGCTTCTTCGTTCAAGGTCAAGATGAGAACGGACACGCAATTCATGAGCTAGGCCGATGTCACAAGCGTTTCATGATATCGGCGCAATCTTAGCCGCCAACCGGCCACCCGCAAGCCCCTAACATCCCGTTGCCGACCATCCAAAAAGACACCGTATTGATTTTCCGTTTGGGGAGCATAGGCGACACGGTTGTGGCGCTGCCCTGCTTTCACGCCATCGCGCGCGCCTTTCCGCGCCATCGCCGGGTGCTGTTGACCAATTCGCTGAGGTCGGTGCGCGCGTCCTCGGCCGAGTCGGTGCTGGATGGCACCGGGTTGATACAGGAAGTCATCTATTATCCGGCCGGCTTCAGTATTCGACTGGCAGTGAACTTGCGGCGTGAGATCAGGCGGCTCGATCCGCAATTGTTGATCTACCTGGCTGAAAGAATGCGGCCGGCTCCCGTGCTCCGGGACCTTGCCTTCTTCAAGGCCGCGGGCATTCCGCGCATCGTCGGCGTGCCATGGAAGAGATCGCTGCGCGCCTGCCGGCTCGATCCGGTTACCGGGGAGCTCGAATACGAAGCGCAGCGGTTGGCGCGCAACTTGATGCCTGCGCTGTTGGTGAGCCTGTCGCCCGACAACTGGGATCTGCGCCTGTCCGCCGAGGAGCGCGCCCGGGTCGATGCCCTGATCGATCCGGCGGCCGGCGGGAAACCGCTGCTCGCCATTGCGCCGGGCGCGAGATTGCCGGCGAAGGACTGGGGAACCTCGCGCTGGTCCGCATTGCTCAAGTCCCTGGCCGCGGAACTTCACGGCGTCGCTCTGCTGATCGTCGGTGCGCCGGATGAAAGGAGCTTGTGCGAGGATCTGGCGCGGCAATGGGCGGGACCAGTCGTGAATCTGTGCGGATTGATTCCGCCGCGCGAGGCCGCCGCGGCGCTCGGGCGATGCCATCTCATGGTGTGTCACGATAGCGGGCCGATGCACTTGGCCGCGGCGCAGGGCACGCGCTGCGTGGCCCTGTTCGGCGACTATAATCGCCCCAGAAAGTGGTTCCCGTTCGGACCCGGGCACCACGTGCTTCACGATCCTCGCGGCGTGCGCGAGATCTGCGTCGAGAAAGTGGCCGGCATCGTACGCTCTGAATTCGCCGGCGCGGGCCGTGCGGCGGTACAAGAGTGCGGCGCGGTAACATACTTCGGCTCCGGCGACTCAGTGCCGCAGCGAGTTGGTGTACATTTCCAGCAGCCGTGAGCGTACCGACGAAACCAACAGGTTGTCCTGTGCATACTGCCGCGCTCTCTCTCCCATTTCCCGCAGCGACTGCGGGTCGGCCTGAAACAACTCGCGCAGAGCCACGATCAGTTGTTCGCAGGTGGGCTCAATGTACCAGCCGAGATTTCTCTCCCGGATGACCGACCAGGGAGTGCCCTTGGTCGTGATCACGGGAAGCCCCCGTACCATTGCCTCGGCGACCGCGTTGCCGAAGTTCTCGCTGAAGGTGGGTAGCACGAAGGCCGAGGCGCTCTCGAACATCGTCTCGCGCTGATCCCCGTCCACATGGGGGTGGAAGTGCACGTTGGGAATCCGCTTTTCCCGGCATAGGCGCTTGAGATGATCGACGTAGAACGCCTCGCCGTGGCCGACAATTTTCAAATCCCACGCGGCCGGCTGAAGTTCATTCCACGCCCTCAGTAGGTTGTCGAGACCCTTCTTTTCGTGGACGCGCGACAGGAACAGCAAGATGGGCCGCCCGCCGGCAACCGGCATCGCCCCCCGATCCGGGCGATTGGGCGGCTCGTCGATCGCGTTGGGTACCACGAATATCGGCACGCCGGTGATCCCGAGGCGCCGCACATGCTCGGCCTCGGCATCGCTGGTCGTATGGATGGCCGCCGCCCTCGAGAGAATGGATCCTTGATAGGTCTTCAATGCGATGCGTTTGCGCGTCGCATGGATGGTCAGCGACCAGGGCTCGAGCATGCCATGGGGCGCGACGATGTACGGGATGCCGGAGTCCATGGCGGCTCTCGCATACGCCGTCAGCAGGGGATTCCAGAGCCCGTGCAAATGCACGACGTTCGGTTTCGAGCCATGCGTCAATTGGACGCGGATTGCCCGCGAGAAACCGAGCGCCCGCACCAGCGCGCCGTAGGGCCTCTGAGCGCCCCGGTCCAAGACGATCACATGTCCGGGAAATTCCCCCACCAGAAGCGAATCCTCGGGAGATTCAATGAAATTCGTGGTGAATAGCTCGGCTTGCCAATGGCCGACGCCGGCACGGGCGATGAGCGATACGGTGCGCGGAGGGCCGCCGCTGCTGGAATTGAAGCGACATATTACATTTGCGACCTTGAATGCCATGAGAGATCTGATACCACATCTTGATTAAATCAGTGTGATGAAGGGTTGCGGGGGGTGGGTGTAAACCAGCCGTCATACTTGGCCGGGATACTGTGCATCCCCATGTTTTCCAATCATCGCTCGTCGCCGCTCGATGGCGTCAGAGGGCTGGCCGCGATGACGGTCGTGGTGCTGCATCTGGTGTCGATATTTCAGGGCACGGAATTTCCCGGGTACGCCTGGGTTGACCAAACTCTCGAGGTCCTTTCGTACACCCCCCTTTCCGCGATTTGGGCGGGAACCTCCGCGGTCGCGCTTTTTTTCATCCTGTCCGGATATGCCCTGCACCGGATGTTATCGCCCGGAAAGATGACCTATGCCGGCTTCGCCGCCCGCCGTATCGCCCGCCTTTGGATTCCCTATGCCGCGACGTTGGTGATCGCATCCATCGGCATCGCTCTGGTCGGCAGCCACAAGATTGCCGGACAAAGCGATTGGATGAATTCTTTTCTGGGCACCTCGCCATCCGCCGCGATGCTCGGTCAGCATCTGCTCATGATCGGGCAGTTCGATACCAAGCCGATCGATTTTGTGATCTGGTCTCTGGTGCTCGAAATGCGGATCTCGCTGATCTTTCCCTTGATCTTCTGGGCGGTCGAGAGCAACCGCCCCATCTTGACGCTGATCGTGAGCTTGGGTGTAGGCGCTGTTTCGATCCTCGCGCAGCATCATCTCGGTTCTTCATCCACCTCCCTGATGGCCACGTTCGGCGCACAAACCTACTTCGTGATCGGTGCGCTGATCTCCAAGTATCAATCGCAAATCCGGCACCAATACAACCGGGTGCCGGGACCCTATCGAGCGGTTCTATTTCTGGGCGCGCTCACTCTTTACAGCGGCCTGCGCATATCGGAAACCTACAGCACCCTGCTGGGCGCTTCCTGGATCATCATCGTGGCGCTGTGTTCCTCGCATGCAGGCGGTTTTCTGGATCGTTCCCCGATCCAATGGCTGGGCAAGATTTCCTATTCTCTGTATCTATGCCACGCGGTTGTGCTGCTGTTCTTGATCAATTGGCTCTACCCACGGCTGTCATTCGCCTCAATCGTCCTGCTTGCGATACCGGCGATATTCCTTCTCAGTTACTGGCTCAATCGGTTCGTCGAGCAGCCGGCCATCGCGCTCAGCCGGAAACTGGGACGGCAACTCGGCGGTAGCCTATCCAAAGGTGCCGTAAGAACATGAGATTCGCGCTCTACGCAGGACTGAACATTCTGTTCTGGCTGTTGCTGGCGGTGGGTTACGCCGTCGGCGGACAAGCGGATCCGCGAATACTCTATCTCGTCGCGCTGTTCGCGCTGTGCAGCAGCGCCGTCATCGATTTGGATGGGCTCAACGGTCGCTATTCATTTCTCGCGATCTTTCTCGTCTTGTACTTCGTCTACTTCGGGGTACAGGACGTGAGCTCCTTGTTTGACGGTTCGTATGGCGGGGGATCGCAAGAGGTCCTCAGCAAGACCGAGGCTCTCATTTTGGTGGGAGGCATGATGCTGGTGCTGGGGTTTCGTGTGGCGGTCAAATTCCGCAATCCCCCCGGAAAGACCCTGCCGGCGGCCGATTGGCCCCTACGTTCCATTCTGGTCGTGGGTACTGCGATGTGGCTCATTGGGACCGCCGCTACGTACTACTGGTACTTCTTTATCGTGACGGACAAGACGCTGGCCGGCACCAAGGCCATCTCGTCAGTGAGCCAGTGGGTGGTGTCGGGCCTGATTCTCGGGCAGATGCTGGTGCCTTTGAGCACTCTGCTGCTCGCCTACGCCTGGCGATCAACCCGCCGCGGCTCGATATTCGCTCTGGTGGCGATGGTGGTCGCCGTCCAGTTTTTTCTCGGTTTCGTGATCGATATCAAGGTCATGGCACTCACCGGCGGGCTGCTCGTCATTCTCACGATTGTTCTCACCGAAGGTCGAATCCCCAAGGCCTGGATTGCAGGCGTGGCCATATTCATCTATGCCGCGTTCCCCGTATTTCAGGCATATCGGGCGGTGGTCACCGGTAATGTATCGCGTGTCGCGGTGCTGGAGAATTTTTCCAAGACGCTCGACGCGGTGCTGGCTGCGGAGACCAGGACCAACAGTGGCCGGGAGCGCGCCCAGACCTTCTTCGAACGCCTGTCGATGAAGAGCAGTGTCCAGATGATCGTTCACGGAACCGAATCCGGCATTCCCTTTCAACACGGATACACATTGACGCCGATCATTTCATCGTTCTTGCCGAGAATCGTATGGACGGACAAGCCGGATGTCCCCGTGGGACGAATGATCAACAGGGCATTCAATGTGACGGAACAGGACGAGACTTACATCTCACCTTCGCATCTTGGCGAGCTTTATTGGAATTTCGGCTGGCCGGGAGTCGTCCTGGGAATGGCCGCCATCGGCGCGCTGTCCGGATTCATCTCGCGCTTCAACTTGCGTGAGCGCAAGACGGTGACGAGATTGTTGGTCATGGCGCTCAGCGTGGAGTTCGTCATCCATGGATTTGAAGGATCCATCGCGACTTCCTACGTGGTCTGGCTGCGCACCATGGCAGCGGTCGGACTTTTGCACCTGCTCTTTGCCCGCAAATCGGCGGCGACCGCCACCGCAACCGAGTCCGCGCCCCAAACTTGGCCGCCCGAGGCGAGATTTACGAATCTGCTGACTTGAGGGATCTGACGAAGAAGCCGTCCGCCTGCAGAAGACGGCCCGTAGCCGGGTCCCGGAACCCCGGAACGAGATTGAACAACTCGAAACCCCGCTCTTCGATGTTTCGAATCATTTCCCACATCACCGGTGCGCCCGCATAGAGCGGGGTCAGCGACAGCTCGAGCTGAAGGGCGGTGGTCCGCGCCAGGGTTCCTCGCGCTCCAAGCAGCACCTCATTCTCGTATCCCTGCGTATCGATCTTGAGGAATAGATCGCCACCCGAAGGCAGCACACGGGGCAGAACGTCATCGAGCCGCGCGATCTCCACGAGTTGCACATCGATCTGATTCGACAGCGGGGCGACCTCGACCGAGGCGGGAAGAACGGTCAGCAGGCTGCTGCTCACCGTGTTGGCCGACACCTTGATGCTCGAGCGAGCCGGAGCGGAACCCAGCGCGAGGCACGGCGCCACGATCCAAGCGGGATCTTCCTGGGCGGCCAGCACCAGGCGGGCATGAATGGCCTCGACTGCCTCGAAGGACACGATCGTGCCCCGGTACCCAACCGCGCGCAATTGGCGGGCGTACTGGCCGATGTTGGCGCCGACGTCCAGCACCGCAGCCGGCCGGGTTGCCTCGAGCAGTCGGCGCAGAATGCCGCCCTCGGTATGATCGAGGGTCCGCACGTCGACGCCGATCCGCAGGAATGAATCCTTGATCGTATTTCGGGCCCAGCGCGCGATGCCATTCACGAAAGCAGCCACGACATTCCGGCGCCGACCCGCACGGGAAGCAATGGGATGATTTGCCGCAGATACATCCCTTTGATATTCCTCGCGCCGACAAAATACAGAAATGAAAACAGCAGCGCGGTGATGCCGATGTCGGCGATCGAGTACCAAGTGGAATGAAAGGCTTGCCGGCCTGCGGCGTTGGCGATGAACAGTCTTGCCAGCATCGTAACCATTGCCGCCGCCAATCCGATCAGCCACGCCGGCAGCAAGCTCGCGACCAACGACCGTATTCCTAAGTCGAATTGGCGAAGAGCAATCCACGCATAGCCATAGGTGCCAACCATCGTGAATGCCCCCGACGCGATGGCGATGGCTTCCGAGGTACGGCCCCAATAGGCGCCGATACCGGCGGCGATGACGCTGCCGACCGCAATGGCAAGCGTCATCAGACCCCATTCCTTGAATTGGCCGCGAGCCGACTGTATCGCCATGACCACGCTCAGCGCGACGCTCGGCGGGTAGGTAATGCTCAAAATCTGCACGGAGGCGGTGGAGGATGCCCACTTGCCATGCCAGATGAGCGCCTCGATCGGCGCGAACAGGGGCACCAAGATCATGCTGAGCCATGTGGCGGCGAGCATCACGATATTGATCGAGCGTTCCAAAGCAGCCCGACTACGCTCCTTGTCCTGCGCTATGCGCACAAAGGCGGGAAACAGGACCTGGTACAGATTGTTGGACAACAGGACCCCGACTTGGAGGACGATTTGAAAGGCAAAGAAATAAATGCCGACCACTTCCTGAGCCACCAATTTTCCAATGACGAAATAGACCCCGTAGTTGATGAGCCCCACGGCAAATGTTCCCAGCAGCACCCACTTGGTTTGTTGGAATAAACCCGGCCAAGAGCGGAAGCCGGGGCCACATCGCCACGGCTTGCTTTTAGATACCAGCCAAAACGACAGCCATTCATACAAGGCCACGGCCATGACCGGCAGCAAGAAGCTTTTGGCGCCGAACCCCAGCTTCGCGAGTGCGACCATTCCGAGGTAGCGCAGCAGGCATGAACCCAGCTGAATGACGCCTATTTCGCGGTACTTTAGGTCCAAGCTCGCCTTGGCCGCCAGGACGGATCCGGGAGCGAGCAGGGGCAGGTACAACGCGACCAGAAGCAACAGCCCCTGCAATTGCGGCTCCGCATAAAACCGGGCGGCCATCGGCGCAATCGCCACCAACAAGAGGGCGGCGAAGGAATTGAACGCCAGCATCATCCAAAATACCGGGCCCTGAAGCTGATCGAATTCGGCGCCACGCTTGATCAATAGACGGCTCAGTCCTCCGTCACGAAGCAGGCTGGCCACCGTGGATATGGAAACCGCGATGGCATAAACACCGAAGTCCCGGTCGCTGAGAAACCATCCCATGGCAATTTGGGCGACCAACGAAAGCACCTTCGTCACGAAGGTGTTTGTCAGCATCCACATCGACCCGGCCGAGACTTGTCGGCGCAAGGAAGCGCTTGGAGCGCTCTCTGCCTTCACGACGCTTCGGCCAATGCGGGTTTCGGCCATTGCCAGGCGACGATCTCTTCCGGATGCCCCATCCCCAACCGCTCGCGAAGGCGGCGTGTCCAGTGCCATTCGAAATTTTCCATGCGGTGGAAATTGGCAAAGGCTTGCGCCTTCAATCCGGGACGGTAGTTTTCCGACAGCGACAGAGCGCGCGAGATTTCGGTTGCGAACCGCGGCACATCCTGCACATCACAGGCAATTCCCAGTTCAAAATCCCTGATCACCCTCCCGACCCATCCAAATTGTGAGCCGAGCACCAGCCGCCCTACGGCGGCAGCTCGCACCACGATTCCGGACGAACCAATCTGGCGAAGATACGGTGCGCACACGATGTCCGAAGCCATCAAGCCGAGATGAAACTCGTCTTGGGTGACATAACGATCAAAGTGAATGATGCGGCCGGCTTCACGCAACCCACGAAATCGGCCATCGAGAAGGAGCCGCAGCTCTCGGTCCGGTTTTCCGAGCAGCAGCAAGCGGGTATCCGCAGCCAGCGGAGCATTCTCAAATGCCCGGAGCAGTAATGCGATCCCCTTGCCGGCGCCGAGCGCCCCAAGGCACCCGACGTACTTTCCATTCTGGGGAATCCCCAGTTTCATTTGCGCAATTCTCCGGTCCACGATGTCAATTGTCTCGACGGCTTCCGGCATCAGTCGAAATCGGCCGGCCATCGCTTGAAAGCGTTGCCGAAGAAAGTCGTAAACGATGGGATCGAGATGATGCACGATGTCGACGGGCGTGCTCGCCAGGGTCTTTGCGAATAGCCGAATTCGCATCGACGAAGGCGGCGGATCGTAGGCAAATTTCCCGCGCATCATGAGAGCTTCGATTTCCATTCCGGGCCGCGCCAGCGAAAAACCCAGCGCACGGGCCACACCGGCAATCTGAATCAGGCCGTCCGCGTAGGGAATGTAAACATGATCAGGCTTGTGACGGGCGATTGCCTTGTAGAGGTCCAGGAAACGAAGCATTCCGGTCCGGTATGCCGACATGCCCCGCGTGTTGGATGCCCCCTCGTCGATATCGAATCCGCCTTGAAGCGGCGCCAAATGAGCGGAGAATTCCTCGGTCTCCCGAATCCCTCGCTGGCAAAGCAATAGTTTCGAGACCGGTAGAGGAGCCAGCGCGTCCAGGATCGCTGCGACGTACTGCAATCGATGTCCTCCGCAGTCGGGCTCGAAAATCAAGACGCGCACGTTCCGGCTCGTTCAAGGCGACCATCGAGGGCCAATTCCCAAGTATCGCGGGGATGTATGACAACTGTATTTTGCGATCATCACGAAGCCTTCACGCGCCCCTGGTAAGCAGGACCCATGTCGCTCATCGCCCTGGGGTTGTCTGTTCTCGCGCCGGTCTTGTTTAGTCAGCCTGCCTACGAGAGTCCGGTGCGGGGCGATCCTGATGATCTGCTGCTTCTGCCCGGTGGCGGGCTCTCGGCCGCCGACACCGTGGTGTACGAGGCGGTGGCCAATACGAGGCAACCCCCCGCGCATCCGCAATCCATCCCGAATACATCGACGGCTTCCTTGGGCGTTGCGGACTTGGTGAGCGCGGCGGATGCGCCCCACAGCCTGACCCTGCACTTGCCCAAAGTCATGACTGCGGGCCAGTCCTATGCCTTGTGGGTCGTGGGGCCGGGTAGTCAATGGAGTGCGCCGGTGCTCATCAACGACGCCCGCCCTCTGTGGATTACCCCCGATACCGCCTATCAGAGTGCCAGCCTGGCAAACCTTCCGCGGACCCTGAAGGTGGTCGGCCGCAACTTAGCGTCCGCATCCGCGGCAATCGGTCCGACCCAGGTGCGACTGGTGGGTCAAAGCACGGGGACAACGTATTTGTTGACGGCGCAGAGCCATCCACGCAATACCGGCGCCCCGCTGGACCGATACGCCGCGGTGGTGAAGTTGCCGCCGTTGTTGGCGGTCGACCAATACCGGGTCCACTTAAGCCGCGACGGCAGGAGTTGGATTCCGCTGCTGGGTAACGGCCAGGCGCCCGCGCAAGTATTGTCCGTCCTCCCGGATCCTAAGGCTCGGCAAACCTTTCGTGTGGGCGATTTTGCGCAGGCGGCCCGCAGTCCTTGCTTGCCGAACGACAATATCGACGATACGAAGTGCATCTTGCTCGCGATTCGGACGGCCGCGGCGGTGCCTGGAGGCGCGACCGTGCTGTTCGGTCCCGGCATATGGACGATGTCCAATCCCGGACGTTGGCGGCCTGGATCGAATAATTCAGACATTCTTGAGCCGACCCCGGGCGGGGTGACCTATGACGGCATTCTGGTTCCGCCAGGCGTGAGTCTGCAGGGCGCAGGATCCGACGCAGGATCCGACGAACCCCACACCACCACCATCGAGCGCGGTGCCGGCTGGGCGAGAAAATCGGCCGACGGAACGGCCGGCGCTGCACTTCCGGAATTCACCTTACAGGGCAACAATCAAGTCAGCGGACTCATCTTCAAGGACGACAACGACTACCGAAGATCGCCGGGTGGCGGCCCCGTTCTGCAGCTGGGCTTGGTTTGGTATCGCGCGCGGCTTTACGGCAGCGCCGATCCGATCGCGGTATCCAACGTGGTCATCTCCAGAAACCTTTTCGACAAACCCTACGTGGCCCTTGGCGGAGGAGGGCTGCCCACCGACCACCTCTACGTCACCTACAACACCTTCGGCGGTGCCTATCGCAGCGCCATATCGCTGGGACAGGACACCAACGAAGTGAACAATCTGCTGGCCGCGGCGTCGCTGCCGTATCAAACCTATCGCTTCGATGATTCGGTGACGGACTACAACACTTTTTATCCCGGCAGCTGGAACTATGCGGCGCCGACGGGCAGCTACGGCGAGGGGACAATCGCGACGCAGATCAATACCGGTTTGCGAACCGATTTCAGCAATAACATCGCCGACGGCTCCTCGACACGGTATCTCTATGACGCCGCAAGCGATGTGCGAGGCTGGCGCGCGGCCCATTTCTGGAGCACCGGCGCCAATCAGGAAATGACGCTGGTATCGAGCAACCGGGTGAGCTGCCCGGGCGACAAGAACGGCGACGGAGAAGCCTTTGCCTATGACGGCAGCGTGACCTTGGGCGGCTTGCCGGTGGCGGAGCCCGTGGTTTCCGCGGCGCCGTGGACGAATTCACTCGGCATGGGCGGCACCACGCTCACTCTGCACGGGCCTCTCGTTACCGTCCTTAACAATTACGCTCACGTCGACATTTCATCCGATCCCACGCTCTACTATCGTGGGTTCTGGGTTGAGATCGTGGCGGGGACCGGCAAAGGGCAGTGGCGAAAAACGGAATCGCTCGCGCCGGGCGCAGGCACGCCGCCTTCTCTGACGTTGCACGTCACACCCGCTTTCGACGTGCTGCCGGATCGCACCAGCCAGGTCTTGATCAGTCGTGCCTTTTGGCAGAATGTCACGGTCGATAACACCATTGATCAGCGCCGGCCGCTTTGCACCAAGGCAAACACCTTCTCAAGAGGGGGCGGCATGACTTGGTACGATTCAACGGCAGATTCGGCGATGGAGGGTAATCAGCTGTTCGACTCCGGCGGGGTGTTTGTCCACCACAACTATGCGCCGTCGCAACCCTCGGCGATCCTGCTTCCGGCGAACGTGACGATTCAGTCCAGCAACGAGATCCGGGACAACATCATCACCGGCGTCTACGGTCGGGCGACATCGGCCTCGACGTCGGGGGGTATTGCGCTGGGCTATGGGGCGGCGGTGTCCGCTCCCGCTCCGCCCGTTCTCGGATTCGGCATTGCCATTGCGGGAAATCGTCTCGTGGCCGCTGATTCGAATGATCCGATGTCCGATCATTGGCCGAGGGGCGCCATTACCTTGAGCCGAGACTGGACCACCGGGCCGTCGGATGCATCGGGGCTCAACCAGTGGCAACTGGGCGACGCCACGTTGATCTTCCACAACGCATTGCAAGGCATCTCGCGCGCGATCGACGGCGCAACGCCGCCCGGCGCGCCGCGAATCGGCATCGGCATCGATCCGTTGGAAAACGGCAAGGCCTACTCGATGAACTCGTGGCGCTCAACCTTGTACGGCAATTCCTGCACTGCCGTGGACACGCCGCTGAGCGAGACGAGCATCGGCACGGTACGGTACTGTCCTTCGGCCGGTAGCGACACCTGCGAATGTCGCGGCGCCGAGGCCGTCGATGTCGGCGTGACCGCGGGCGCCGGCGCGGCCGAAGTCAAAGTGAGAGATCGGGTGACTTATGAGGTCACCGTGACGAACCATCATGAGCGCCTTGCGGCAGACGGTGTGGCGCTGACATTGGAACCATCCGCCGGCATTCAGATTTCGGACATCTTGGTTGCCTCAGGCAGCGGATCCTGTGACTTAAGCACGAACGTCTGTTTGTTGGGTCGGATGCTGCACGGTCAGTCCTCAGCCATCAGGGTCATTGGCACCGCGGTGAGCGCAGGAGCCTGGAATACCAGCTTCTCGGTGACGCATCGAGAGCCGGACCCGATCGTCTCCAATGACGGGGCGACGTTGAGCACCATCGTGAATCAATAGCTGATGACTTGACGGTCTTTGATGATCCGCGCCGGATTTCCCGCCACCACCTTCCATGGGGCGACATCTTTCGTCACGACCGCTCTCGCGCCCACGACGGCTCCTTGTCCAACACGTACTCCGGGGCCGATGAATGCGCCTGCACCAATCCAGACGTCATCCTCCACGTGGATCGGCAACCTCCGCAGCGGATAGTTCGGCCGTGTGTAGTCATGAGTCCCTCCGCAGAAGTACACATCCTGCGAGACGACGACGCGATCTCCGAGCGTCACCCCTGCCAGATTGTAGAAAACGACCCGGTCGGAAATCGCCGCGCTACGCCCGATGCGCAGAGCCCACGGAAAGTAGATTGTGACGCCGCCGCTAATCAGGCAGCGCAAGGGCAGCGAGGCTCCGAATGCTTTGAGGATTGCGGGGCGCAGAAAAAACAGCCGCTTCCACGCCAATCGCCAGACGGTGATTTCCACCAGGCGCCACACGGCGCGCATGGGATAGGTCCATTTCGGATACGGCATGAAAGCGCCGCGGGGATCCACGATCATGGATGCATCCTACACTCGGAAACGGCGCCGCACGGCGGCAACGAGCTTTTCGGGCCATCGCGGATCCATGCACGGGCGCTCCAAGACCACGAAACAAATGGCTCCAACGAGGAACGCGGCGATGAGCGACAGGGCGAGCACCATCGAGAGCTGCACGAACATCGGCAATGCGCTTAGATCAAAGTGGGAGAACGCCTTGGCGACCGCCGCCAACACCGTTCCATGCGTCAGGTAGACGCTGTAGCACATGCCGCCCGCAATGCTGACCAGGGGCGCCGCGAAAAGCCGCCGAACGTACCGTCCCCGCAATCCGGCGAGATACAGCACCACCGTGCCGAAGGGAAAAACGACGATTGCCCAACGGGAGGTGGCCCAAAGCAACAATGCCAGTGCGCCAATGCCGAGGAAATCCCACGCGTATTCGGAGAGCTTGCGCAATGGGCAGGTCAGATACAGGTCGCACAAGAGCAAGCCCGCAGTGAAATATTGCAAGTTACCCGCAAGTGAGAGGGCGAGGCGAGGGCTGTTGATGGAAAGGCTGTTCGCGAACAACGCAAATCCCAGGGTGACAATGACCAGCAGCGCGCGGCGATGGAACGGGGAGCGTATGCGAAACACGCCGGCTAGAAACGGCGCGAGCAGATAGAACTGAACTTCAACCTCGAGCGACCAGGTCGGCGGACTGATCGTCGACATGGAGCCATAGACCAGGCTGTGAACGTAGAACAGTGTGGCCGCGAAATGCGGACCCAGCGCATCGCCGGCAGCTCGCATCACGGTCAGGAGCAGGATGAAGCGCAGCAGCAAGGTGAGCACATAGGGAGGTTCCAGACGGGTCACGCGGCGTTTCAGATAGGCTGAGTAACTGAACGCGGGAGCGCTGGGTGTGTTCACCAGCGCCCTTCGCGCGAAGGGCAAACTGAGAATAAAGCCGCTGATGGTGAAGAACAGATACACGCCGCGCATGCCGCCGTCCGGCAGGGTCAGGATGCGCGGCCACGGCAGCCCTTTGGGGAGCGCGACTTGAAGATAAATGTGCTCGTTGAGCACGACGAGAATGGCGAGCAAACGAAATCCGTCGATTTCGGGAATGAACCGTCCACCGGATGTGATGCGTCGCAGACTGGCGAGTCTGGAGGCAGGGGCTGGATTCGTTTGGCGGCCGCTCACTTGAGCGCAGCAGTCTGAAACGGCAATGTTGCAGCGGGTTTGCAGCGCGTGCGATTCTAGTTCATGCCGACGCGTAAGCTGGCCATCGTCACTTCACATCCGATTCAGTACTACGCTCCCGTGTTTCGGGCTCTATCCCTGCAGGAATCGATCCAGGTGCGCGTCTTCTACACCTGGTCGCAGGCAGCACAAGCTCAGCTATTCGACGCAGGCTTTGGCGCGGCGCTGAAATGGGACGTGCCGTTGCTGGAAGGCTATGACCACCAGTTCGTCGACAACGTCGCGAAGAGGCCGGGCCCGGAACATTTTGGGGGCATCGAAAATCCCACACTGCGGCGCGAAATCGAAGCCTGGCAGCCTGACGCACTGCTCATTTACGGCTGGTACCACCGATCGCATCTTCAAGCTCTGCGACATTTCAAAGGACGAATTCCGGTGCTGTTCCGCGGCGACTCGACACTGCTCGACCGGCGCACCTGGTGGCGCAATCTGCTGCGGCGTGGATTTCTCCGGTGGCTGTACCGGCATGTCGATGTTGCCATTGCGGTAGGCAGCAACAGCATCGACTACTTCGTTTGGTGCGGTGTGCCGCGGCGTCGTGTCGCGCTGGCGCCCCATTCAGTGGACACCGTGCGCTTCGCGGAGAATGCAGAGGCCCGGGAGCTGTGCGCCGAGCAGTGGCGCGAGCAGCTTGGAATCGATCCGGCCTCCGTCGTGTTCCTCTATGCCGGCAAGTTTCAAAGGAAGAAGGACCCGGGTCTGCTTCTCGATGCCTTCGGTTCGTTGTCAGCAGGATCGCACTTGGTGTTCGTGGGATCCGGGGAACTCGAGACGGATTTGAAGGCGCGGGCGGCGCAGTCGGCCCGGGTGCATTTTCTGCCGTTTCAAAATCAAAGCATGATGCCCACGGTCTACCGCCTCGGCGATGTGTTTGTCCTGCCCTCGTGCGGTCCGGGCGAAACCTGGGGCCTGGCCCTGAACGAGGCGATGGCCAGCGGCCGCACGGTAATCGCCAGCTCCAAGGTTGGCGGCGCGCGGGACCTGATACAACCGGGCGAGAACGGCTGGATATTCGAGTCGGGCGATGACATCGCGTTGACCGCTATATTGCGCAGAGCGGTCGAACTTGGCCGGCCCGAGCTTCGGATGCTCGGGGCGAGGGGGCAGGAACGCAGCGCGCGCTGGTCTACCAATGAAAGTGCGCGTTGCATCGCGGAGGCGGTCGAGGGATGTTTCCCCAGAAGACCTTGATCAATGAAGTATGCCGGTCCCGCTCGGGTCCAGGAGCTGCATCAGGTAGGGCCACACATATGCGTCGACCATCTGAATATTTCCCTCGGCGTCCGGATGGCCGTTGGGACTGGTACCGGTGTTGGACGATTGTGATTGGTTGTCAGGATTCGACGCGATGAGGAAGCGGGCGGAGTTGGGGCCTTGCACCCAAGATTCGTAGGTCGTGACATAGGTCACCGGCACCTGGCGCGTCCCAGCAAGATATCCGGTGCCGAACGCATTTCGCAACAACCCGCGCTGGCGCGCCATCTCGGCCTTCCAGCCGGCCGGTCCACCGTGTGACGTGCACACGCCCGTGGCCAATTCCCACGACAGAGTCTCGATGAAGTAAATGCCTCGCAGCTTGGGATTGTTATTTGCCCAGTAATCGAAATGCGTTTTGGTGTCGCCGGCAATATCGTCTGGAGTTCCGTTGTTGACGTCGTTCACCGAACCAAATGCAATGATGTATGTGGGCTGCGCAGCGTTTAACGCATCGGAGAAACCCGTCTTGCCAAGTGCAAAATCGTCGATCGCCGGCGTATTGGCCGCGCTCGTTCCTCCCATTCCGGAATAGGCCCAGCCATGTCCGGACTGGGTGGCCGTGTAGAACTGCGCATAGCCGCCCAATTGTTTCAAGCTATACGCCTGAGCGCGGGAGATAAAGCCGTCTTGGCCGATCGTACCGGCGGTAGCGCCCGGGGCGGTGGACTGGTCAAGCTGGGCCTGCACCGAGTTCACTTGCGCAATAGTCGGCGAGCCTGACAAGCCGGCGACATCTCCTGTCACCCCGCCTCCCTGCAGGACGAAGGAGTCTCCGTAAAATCCTATTAGAGGCGCCCCATTCAACAGAGGCGGAGCGCTGAACGCAGTGGCTATTTGAAATCGCTGGATCGCAAAGGGTCCCAAGGGGTGACCGACATTGCCGGCGCCGTTCAAGTACCCGCCGATGACGATTTGCGCGAACTGCCCCGAATTCGGCAGCGTTGTCGGGAGGGTGCCATAGGCTGTGGGTGTCCCATCGAAATAAACCCAATAGGTCCCTCCCTGCCAGCTGACTGCGATGTCGGCATACAAAAGATCAAGATTCGTCGAGCCGTGAGAGTTGGCATATCGTTGGCCCCGCGTGAGCCACGTGCCGGCGTCGAGTATTGCCAGGCCGCTCGAAGGCTGCAGGCTCATGACCCACTCAAGGATGTTGTTGGCACCATCGTAAAGGGTAAAGGCAGCCGCGGCGCTGGAGCCGAAGCCCCCCGTGGTGTTGCCGGTCGAGTCGTAGAATGCGACGCCCGCGTCGGCAGAATTGTCGGCGGCCAGCGCCGCTCGCTCAAGCCGCATATAGACGGTTCCCTGTGTCGAGGGCAAGCTCGGAAAAGCCGCAGGATTTTGAATATAACCACCGCTGTTGGGCGTAAATCCCATCGTATCGCTCACGGTTCCCGGGGTTGCACCGGCGACTTGGCCCAACACGAATCCGGCAGGCAATGCCGTCCACGTATTGCGTGGATTCACGGCCGTCGTGCCGATGTCCAATATGACGCGCGGATCGGAAGCCGGGTAGGGCGGAAATGACGCCATCGGCGCTGTGCCATTTCCCGACAGGGTGACGCTGGGATTTGCCGGCGCGTTCGTGCTGAGCGCAAGAACCGCACTCTTTGCACCTGCCGTTGCCGGCACAAAAGTGATCGTCACCGAACAGGACATGTTGACTGCCAGGGTCTTGGCGCAACCGTTCGACATCGAGAATGATGCGGCATCGGCGCCGGATAGCGCCGCACTCGAGATCGACAACGCCTGATTTCCAGAGTTGGTAACCGTGACGTATTGGGAGGACCCGCTGGTACCCACGGGCTCATCGCCGAACTGAAGACTGTCTGGGGAAACCGAAACCGACGACACGGGGATCGGCGGCGGAGCCACAGCGTCACTACCGCCGCCGCACGCGTGAAGCGCCAACGCGGTCACCACGAGTGCCGCGAACACCTGCAACCTCACGCTGACTCCATGCCGGCGATGAAATTGGCCAAACGTAACCCGAGCGCCATGGCGGTGAACGTGGGATTGGCTGCGCCCAGCGACGGAAACACCGAACAGCCCGCGACAAAGGCGTTCCCTGTTCCATGAATCCTCAAATTTTGATCGACCACGCCGGCGTCGCGATCCTCCGCCATGCGCGTGGTGCCTGCGGGATGGTAGAGGTCGTAGATATTGCCGTTCCAGGCCTGCGATGCGTTGCTGAGATCGAGGAATTCCAACGTCGCGACCTGGCCCAATGTATTGCGGCTCCAAAACCGCTCGAATTGTTTCTGAACCGCACCGGCAATTCTCGGGGCGTTCTCCTTCACGTTCCAATCGATATGCAATGCAGCGCGCTCGCGGCCGGCAGCGTTGCCCAAGTACACGCGGTTTTCGTAGCGCGGGGCCTGCTCAAGATCGACATGCAAATAGAACTCACTGTGTGCAGGAAAAGCCAGGCGGCGCTTTGCGAATCGCGCATGTGCGATCTTGGCGATTTCGGGGAGGGCGCGGGGTACCCGGCGGGCCGACTCGAGTATCAAGCCCACATCGCGTCGTTGCACCGCGCGCAGGCAATCACGCACCACGGCAAAGCCCGATCCCGGCTGCGGTTCGGCGATGAAGTGCGCATAGAGGGCGGGCAGATTCTCGTTTGCCAGCGTATTGGGGGGCAATTCCATGCGCAACGAGCGCATGGTCGAACCTTCGAAGAAAGGCGCAAATCGGCATTGGAATTGCGCTTCATCGACGACCCGGACACGGGCGATGCGCAGCGACAAATGGTCGTGCAAAAATCGCCCGGCCAGCGCGCTCACCCCGGCGCTCAGCGATCCAGCCGCAGCATTGAGATCCAACACACTGCGCGCCGCTTCCAGCGCACCTCCCGCGATTACCACCGCACGCGGCTGCACGCGCAACGTCTCGCCGTGGGCGGAGCGAGCGTGCAACTCTCGCACCGATCTCTCGTTGTTCGTCCCGCCCAGTTCCCAGCCGTCGACCCGAGCATTGAGCCAGACTTGAATACCGGAATGGCGCGAGAGATGCCCGTTCAAAGCCATGGCCACATTGCGCCGTCTGAAGGACAGCCATTTCGATGCGCGCGGCTCCCAGTCGGTGAAATCGAGAGACGTCAGGGCAGACGCTGATCCACGGGTCGAGGGAAGATCGAAACCGTCTCCACGGACCCGCAGCAACTTCTGCAAAGGGGCGAAATAGGGCTCGATTTGCGCATACGCGATGGGCCAAGCCGGCGCTCCGATTTGTGGCCTCGCGAGAAGGTCGGCGGCTCGGATCGGCAGCAACTGTCCGCCCCATAGAACCGATGTCCCGCCCAGCCCCATCGCCCTGCCTATCGTGGCGCCCCGGTAGGGACGGCTGTCGAAGTGGACATCGGATGTGTCGGCAGGGCACGAAGTCGAACCGCCCAGCTCGAGCACGGTCACGCTGAGTCCGAGCTGGGCTAGTGCGCAAGTCAGTGTCAATCCCACGGGGCCGGCGCCGAGAATGCAGACGTCTGTCACGACCGGCGCCGACGGCGCATCCGTATTCAGGTCATGGATCCAGCCGCTGCTCACGGGGGCTCCAAACTCGTCAACAGTTGCACCATCTCGCCGATCCGCCCAGCCCGGCGCGTGGAGAACAACAGAACGCCCTCGCGATTGGCGATCACGGCGCCGGCGAGCGCGTCTCGAATGCTTCCCTGCGTGCCTCGGAAGTGGCCGTAAGAACTGTGAAAAGGCACGGATGAGGCATTCAGTAATTCCAGTTCTTGATTGCCCGGCGCGGCGTCGACTTGCAGCAGGCAACCGGCGAGGGGAGAGCGCCGCAGGATATCGAGGCAATCGTGAACGTTTCCGGCAAGTCCGAAATAACGGATTTTTCCGGACACCCGCAAATCCTCGAGCGCCTTGAACAAGCTTTCAGGTTCGGCCAATCGCGCCAAGGTCGGGTCGTGCAGATAGAGAATGTCGATATGATCGGTCCGCAGGGCCCGCAACGAACGATGGAGCGCGGCGATGGCGCTTGACGCACCGTAATCGTATCGCTTGGCAACGACGAACGACCGGTGCCGCGTCAGTCGCCGCAGCGCTGCATTGGCCGCCAGCCGCGAATGCATGAGCAACGGAAAGCGGTTGAACCAAGGATTGGCGCCAATGCCGAATTTGCTGGCGATCAGGATGCGGCCCCGTTGTTTATCGCAGAATGCTCCCAATTCGCGCTCCGCCAGGCCATGTCCGTAAAAAGGCGAGCTGTCGAAGTAGGTGATGCCGCCCTGCAGGGCAGAGGACAGCAAGTTCTGCCGATCCTTCGATCGAAGCAGATGATGCAGCCCGGAAAGTCCAAAACCGAGTCGGGAGCAAGATAGATCGGTGCCGGCCAATTTGACGGTGCGCATTCAGGCGGGCGAGTATTGAACACGGTTGATGACGCGCGCATGACATTTGCAATCGAGCCCGTGGTCAATGCGTGCGATGTCACTCCGCTGCAACATTTTGTTGCCATCGTGCAGCGCATGTCCGTCGAGTCCCTTCCGCCGCTTCCCAAAATCGAGGTTGTCTGGCGATTTCCCAGGATTTCGCTTCTCATTGCCTGCGCCGCTGCCATCGCGAGCATTTGGCTCTTTTGGGATGGATTGTTCCGCATGTGGGACAAATGGATCGAGGCTCCCGAGTACAGCCACGCCCTGTTGATCCCGCCGGTGGCGGCTTTCCTGATTTGGCAGCAAAAGGACAGCTTGGAGCGGCAGGCGTTCAGCGGCAGCTGGTGGGGGGTTGCGATCGTCTTGCTGGGCGGAGTGATCCTGCTGATCGGTCAAGTGGCGACGATTTACACCATCGTGCAGTACGCCTATCTGGTGACCGTGTTCGGCTTGGTCCTGGCTCTCACCGGGCTGAAACCGTTTCGGCTCATCGTCGTGCCGCTGCTGATTCTGGTGCTCATGGTCCCCTTGCCGCAATTCGTGTTCGCGAACCTATCCGCCGATTTGCAGCTGCTCTCCTCCCAGATCGGGGTGGCCTTCATTCGCCTGTTCGGGATCAGCGTGTTCCTCGAGGGCAATGTGATCGATCTCGGCAGCTACAAGCTGCAGGTGGCGGAAGCCTGCGATGGCCTGCGTTATCTTTTTCCCTTGATGACCATCGGCTTCTTGATCGCCTATTTCTACAAGGGCGCTTTGTGGAAGCGGGTACTGCTGTTTCTGTCCAGCATTCCGATCACCGTCATCATGAACAGCTTCCGGATCGGAACCATCGGCGTGATGGTGGAGCACTGGGGCATCGGCATGGCCGAGGGATTCCTGCACGAATTCCAGGGCTGGGCGGTGTTCATGGCCAGTACCGCGCTATTGCTGGGCGAGGTCGCGCTGTTGCATCACCTCGGCCGTGAAACCGGCACCTGGCGCCAGAAGTTCGGCGTCGAATTTCCGGCTCCCTCGCCGCGCGATGCGAAGGTCCGAAGCCGGCCGCTGCCGCATCAATTTCTCGCAGCTTGCGGGCTGTTGTTGGTTTTTCTGGCGGTGGCGACTTTCATTCCGCGGCCCGTGGAACTCACCCCGGCGCGCGCCACATTCAGCGAGTTTCCGATGCATCTGGACGGATGGACGCGTCACGATATTCCCATGGAAGGCATCTATCTTGACACCCTGAAGCTCGACGACTATCTGCTCGCCGATTTCACCGATGGCGGCGGTTCGCCGGTGAACCTCTATGTCTCGTACTACTATTCGCAACGCAAGGGCGAAGCCTTTCATTCTCCGCGCTGGTGCCTGCCGGGCGGTGGTTGGCAGATGCGCGATTTCGCCACCCGCAGCGTGAACGGCGTGGCCATCGACGGGCAGCCGTTGCGGGTCAACCGATCGCTCATGGAACTGGGCAATCAGCGGGAGCTGGTGTACTACTGGTTTCAACAGCGCGGCCGCGTCGTCACCAACGAATACGCGGTGAAGTGGTACTTGTTCTGGGACGCGCTCACCCGGCATCGCACCGACGGCAGCCTGGTGCGGCTGATTGTGATGCTGCCGCCCGGATCGGGCGAGGCGGACGGAGACAAGCGCCTGACGCGCCTCGCGGGCGGCATCGTCTCGATCCTGCCGGCCTACGTACCGGACTGATCTTTGCTCTCCTCGCCCGGAATCACCTTCACCAGTTCCACGTCGAAGATCAGCACCGAACCGCCGGGAATTCCCGGCCGCGGGACTGCCCCGTAGCCCAACGCGGGCGGAACGAACAGCTGCCACTTCGCTCCCGGCTTCATGAGCGGCAGCGCCTCCTGCCAGCCTTTGAGCGTGCCGTTGAGCGGCATTGTGACCGGCAGCGCGTGCGCGTGGGCGCCGTCAAATTCAGTGCCGTCGAGCAGCGCCCCGCGATACAGCACGGACACGAAATCATCCGGCTTGGGAGAGGCGGCGCGCGCATCGCCCTCGGCAAGAATCCGGTATTGCAGACCGGACGCCGTGACCTTGACGCCCTTCTCGCCCAGATTGCGGTTCAGAAATTCCTGCGAAGCGGCGGCGTGCAACTGCGCAGCGACGGGCTGCACCGTGGAGATGAATGCCTGCAGTCGCTGCTGATCCGCGGCGCTGTTCTTTTTGCCGGCCAGGCCTGCTTGGAAACCTCGGTTGACGGCGTCCGGATCAATTTCCATGACGATGTCATAATTGCGCATCACGATGCCGTAATTCACGCCCAGCAGGTAGCTGGCTTCCTCCTTCGACAGGGGCAGTTTCAAAGGCTCCGGCGTATCCGCGGAATTGCACGGCGCGGCGCCCGCCATCAGCAGGCATGCTGCGAGTCCGGCCTTGAGGAGCGTTGTTCCCGCGTTCAGTTTCATTCTTGAATCCCCGTTATGACAGCGAACGTCGCCAGTGTGCTTCTCGTCGATGACAGGATTTTTACCCGTCTCTCATGTCATGGCGTTGAAACATTTTATTGCGATTGTTCTTCCCACCCATGTCGTTCGTCATGCCCTTCCTGTTGGCGATGGTCGTCACGATCGCGTTGCTGCCCGTGTTCGGCCGCGTTGCTTCGCAATGGCGCATCGTGGATGTGCCCGGAAGCCGCAAGGTGCATACGGTGCCCATCCCGAGAATCGGCGGAGTCGCCATGGCGCTGGGGGTGTTCGCAGCCGCGTTCATGGTGGTGAGGCTCGAACCGCCCGATCGATATTTTTTGATGGCGGCGGGCGTGTTGACGCTCTTCGGCGCATTGGACGATCGCTTCGATCTCGACTACCGGGTCAAGCTCGTGGGCCAGTTGATTGCGGTCGCCATCGTGGTGTTCGCCGGCGATGTGCAAATCCATTCGTTGACGCTCGAGGATCGCATCGGCTTGCCCGGGTGGCTGGCGGTCCCGTTGACCGTGTTTTTTCTGGTCGGCATCACCAATGCCATCAATCTTGCCGACGGGTTGGACGGGCTGGCGGGAGGAACCACGTTTCTGTGTCTGTGTGCGCTGGCGATGCTCGCCTACAGTGTCGGACAATTGTCATGCACTGCGCTGGCGCTGGCATTCGCCGGAGCCGTGCTGGGATTCCTGCGATTCAACACCTTCCCCGCGACGATATTCATGGGTGATTCGGGGAGCCAGCTGCTGGGCTTCACCGTGGGAGTGTTGAGCATACGTGCGACCCAAACCGGAAATAATCTTGTCAGCGCGGCGACTCCGGTCCTGCTGCTGGCGCTGCCGATCCTGGATACCTTGAGTGTGATGGTCCAGCGCATCAGCGAAGGGCGGTCGCCCTTCAGTCCGGATCGCAACCACATCCACCACAAGCTGCTGCAGCTCGGCTTCGATCACCACGAGGCGGTGATGGTGATCTATGCGGTGCAGGCCGCGTTGTTCGTGCTGGCCTACTGGATGCGCTACGAGTCCGACGTCCTCATTCTCGGTGTCGTGAGCGCGTTTTTTCTCGTCTCGATCACGCTGCTGCAAACCGCGGCACGCCGGAAATGGCGCCTTCGATCTCTCAGACAATCCAGGGCCGAATCTCCCTTGACGCGCCTCATCATGCGGCTTCGGGAGCCGCGCCGCCTGCCTCGATGGTCCTACCTTGCAATCGCCGGCGGCGCCCTGGTCTACGCCTTGCTCGTGGTTACGACGGAGACCGGGGGCCTGAGCGGCGATGTACGGCTTCTGCTGATCGCCCTGCTCGGCGTCTCGATCGTGTGGTTCGTGTTCCTGCGCGGCAAGCCCTTGAGCACGGTGGAAAAATCCGCGATCTACATCACCGCCGCCGTGCTCGTCTATCTCGACAGCACGATTACGCACAATCGGCCCGTGTTGGCGGTCGCCATCTGGGCCGCCATTCTGACCATGGCCGCCGGGACGGTGCTGCGCCTGCGCCTGTCCAATGACCGGCGATTCGAGTTGACGCCATTGGATCTGATCGTGCTGTTCGTCGCATTGGTGATCCCGAGCCTGCCCGGGAATTTCGGTTTGCCGAATGGCGGTGCCGTCGGTATCGCCAAACTCGTGATCCTGTTTTACGCGATCGAGGCGCTGGTGAGCCGCAGCGAAATGCAGGTCGTGTGGTTGCGCATTGCGGCCGCCGCGCTGATGGCCGGGCTGATTGTGAGGCCGCTGTTGTAAACGATTTCGTCATACGAACGTCATCTGATGTTCGTAGCCTGTGCTCCCTCCCCGGTCTTGGAATAGCCGATCATGTTGTCTCGTACGCTGTCGAGAGTTCTGTTGCCGCTGGCGGCACTCGTGTTGCTGTCGGCAGCGGGTTGCGGCGGCGCTGAATCGCGCAAGGCCAAGCATCTCGAGAAAGGCCAGTCATATCTCGCGGCCGGAAATCTCGAGAAGGCCAGGGTGGAATTTCAAAATGCGCTGCAAATCGCGCCGAAAGATGCCGAGGCGCGTTTCGAGATGGGCGTCATCGACGAGAAGCTGCAGAACGCACGTCAGGCCGCGCAATATTATCAGGCCGTTCTCGAAGTGGATCCGGACCACGTGGGTGCGCGCACGAAACTGGCGCGTCTGTACTTGTTCTCAAGCATGCCCGACAAAGCGCTGGATTTGATCCAACCCGCGCTCGAGAAGCATCCCGACAACGCCGAATTGCTGTCGTTGCGATCGGCAGTCCGCGTGCAGCAGAAGGACCCCGCCGGCGCCCTGGCCGACGCCGAGCGCGCCGTGCAGCTGGCGCCCGCCAACGAGGACGCGGTCGCCATACTTGCGGGCATATACGCGGCGGCCGGCGACAAGGCCAAGGCGCAAGGCTTGCTCGAGCGGGCGATCCAGAAAATTCCGGATACGGTGGAACTGCGCTTGATACTGGCGCAGATCGACGTTCAGGCCGGGCAGCATGCGGAAGCCGAAGCGCTGCTGCTGAAGCTGGTGGAGTTGAAACCCGCGGAGAAGTCTCATCGCTTGCGGCTGGCGCAGTTCTACGCCCTGGCGAATCAGATCGACGCCGCCGAACACGTATTGCGGCAAGCGGTAAAGGACCTGCCGGGCGAACGCGATCTGAAGCTGTCGCTGGTCGATTTTCTTGTTGCGCGCCGCGGCCACGAGGCGGCGGAATCGGAGCTCAAGGCCATGATTGCCGCGGCCCCCTCCGACAATGAGTTGAAATTCGCCCTGGCGAGATTCTATGAAGGCAATCACGACCTCGCGAAGGCCGAAGCGGTGTACAGGGATGTCATCGAGAGGGAAAAACTCGACCCGGCCGGCTTGAGCGCGCGCAATCATCTTGCCGACCTGCGCTTGCAGAACCACGATGTGGCGGGTGCTCTGGCCCTGGCGCAAGAGGTGCTCGCCAAGAGCCCGCGCGACGACGAAGCGCTGCTGCTGCGCGGGAACATTGCGCTGGCGCAGCAAGATCCGCGCTCCGCCATAGCCGACCTTCGCGCCGTGCTGCGTGACCAGCCCAACGCAGTCGGCGTCCTGAGATCATTGGCGCGTGCCCATCTGGCCAACGGCGAACCCGCCGTTGCCGAGGAAACCATGCGGCATGCTTTGGAGACGAATCCGAAGGACCCCGCCGTGCAGCTGGACTTCGCCCAGCTGCTGGCGCAGATGGGCAAGGCGGAACAGGCCAAGCCCGTCCTGGCCGATCTGGTCAAACAGCAGCCCGACAATGTTGCCGCGCTTGACGCGCAATTTCGCGTGAGCATCGCGACCAAGGATTTGGTGACGGCCAAGAGTGCCGCGGCGGCAATCGTCGCGATCAGGCCAAAGTCCGCGCTCGGCTATTTCTATCAAGGTGTGATTGCCGAGGCGGAGAACCGTCCCGAGGAGGCCGTGCAACGCTACTCCGCCGCGCTCGATCTCGAGCCCGAAGGCCGCGAGCCGCTGCAGGCCGAGGTGCGGCTGCTGATGGGCTTGAAGCGGACCGATCAGGCCTTGAAGCGTCTGGACGGCATTGCAGCGGCCAATCCCGGCAATGTGTTTGCGCTCAATCTCAAGGGTGACGTGCTGCTCGCCGGCGGCCGCACCGCCGACGCTCAGGCCGCCTACAGAGCGGCAATCGAGCGCGCGCCGAAGTGGTGGGTTCCGTATCGCGGCCTGGCCTATGCGCAAATCGGCGCGAAGGATGTCAACGCCGCCATTGATACACTGCGCAAGGCGCAGCCGGTGGTCGATCAAGCAGATGCGTTGGGATTGCAACTGGCATCGTTGCTCGAATCCCAGGGCAGGGCGGATGAGGCGGTCGGCGAATACGAGGAGATTTTGCGCCGCTATCCCAAGTCAGAAGTGGCGATGAACAATTACGCCATGCTGCTGGTCACGCACAAGACCGATCACGCCAGCCTGGATCGCGCCAAGGCGCTGGCATCGCGCTTTGCGGAGTCGGCAAATCCGTCCTATCTGGATACCTACGGGTGGGTGCTGTACAAGCGCGGCGAATCGGCCGCGTCGGTGCCGGTACTGGAGCGGGTGGTCGCGAAGGTGCCCAATGAGCCGTTGGCGCGCTACCACCTCGGCATGGCGCTATCGCAATCGGGTGCCAGCGCCGAGGCCGTCGACAATCTGACGCGGGCGGTGAACTCAGGCACCAAATTCTCGGGACTGGACGAAGCGAAGGCGACTCTGGAAAAGCTGGCAAAACTGCCGGCCCAAGCGAGCGCGACTCCGAGATCCTAATGCTACGGCACCTGCCAAGATGGACGCTGGCGCTAACTTTGCTGCTTCCGATGCTGTCTGCCCGCTCGCAGACGGTCGAGCCACTGCCGCCGGAAACGCGGTTCGTGGGTTTGAGCAGTGCGCCGCCCGCGACCGAGGAAACCTTCACCATTGCCGCCGCGCAAGACCTGACCATCACGCTCACGGATTTGCAGACTCCTGCGGCCTTGAGTTCGGCCACGGTTGTCGTGACCCAGGGCGGAGCGATCGTGCAAATTGCGGCGGGAAACGCGGCCGCCACCCTGGCGCCGCCCGCCACGTCGGCCACCTTGACCATACCGGGTGCGGTGGGCGAGTACACGCTGCGCGTTTTCGGAACTCCCAGCTCGTCGTTCAGCGTTGGAACCTTCACGGTATGCGTGGCGCCGCAAGCGAACCCATCCGCGTGCATTCAAGACGCTTCACTGGCGGGAAACATTTCCAGCGCATCCACTGCCGCGGACCCGACGGTCTCGACTCTCAGCAGCAATCTCACAGTGACGACCGCGGGCAATTACACCGTGGCTTTCGCGGATGCGCAATTTCCGGCGGCGTTGAATCTGGCGCCCAATCTGGCGCTGTTCCTGGGCAGCACGCCGATCGCGCTGGGTATTCAAAGCGGCGCGAGCTTCAATCTGAGTCCGGGTGTCTACACGCTGCTGGCGATCGCGCAGGCCGACCAAACCATCCAGGCCGGGCTGTACTCCATCACGATCTCGGGTCCGGCGGGCGTTGCGCCCTTGATCGCCAGCCTGTTTCCCGTGGGCACTCTGGCACCCGCACCGCTCGTCAACAATCCCAGCGCGCAGACGCTGGCCCTCAACGTCACGGATTTTGCCTTTCCTTCGGCGCTTGCCGGCGCGCGCTCGCTGGTCAGCTCCGGCGGCACGATCATAGGCATGGTGTCGGCCGGAAGCGCGGCCGACAGCTTCGCCGCGCCCGCGGGACCCTTGCAAATCTGGAGTTTTGCCGCGCCGGGGACCGACGCGGGAACCTACGAGGTCGATCTGAACTCGACGGCGGCCAATCTGTACACGGCGGCCTTCGGCGTTGCGAATGGCAACTCGTTGAGCTACGCCTATGTGACGCAGCCGCTGACGGCGGGGGCTTATCAAGCCGATGCCGGCGATCTTGGCGTGCCGGCGGCGCTTCTGGGCTTGAGCTTCGCCGTGGCCCAAAACGACGTAATATTGCAGAAGTCCACCACCGCCGGCTCGGTCATGTTCACGGCGGCGGCAGGTCCCGTGGTCCTGCTGGTCGACGCGAGCATTGCCGCCAATGGAAATGGCCTGTTCGGCATCGACGTGCAGTCCGGCGGCGCGGCCGCGCTGCTGTTCGACAAGGCGCAGGGTGTCACGACCTCCGGACTCTTCGACTCGCAGGAAATCAACCTGGGCACCGCGGGCGATTTCAACGTCACCCTCACGGACCTGAAATTCCCGGCGCAATTTCAGGATCTGGCGCTCGTGGTATCTCAGGGCAGCAATGTGATCGGCAAGGCATTCGGCGGTGGAACCTTCCCCATGTCGGCCACGCCGGGCTCGTATCAGCTGACCTTCATCGCCACGCCGGCAGCGCAGCAGCAATACGGCATGTACGGTGTGCAGGTGGTTTATGCCGCTCCCAGCGTGACGCTCACGGCATCGCCCGTCACCGTGTCCGCGGGAGGCTTGAGCACGCTGGCATGGACGACGACGGACGCCACTTCGTGCTCGGCCGGCGGCGGCAACTGGAGCGGCAACCCCGCGACGGGCAGCGGTAATGTCGCGCTGATCGTCACCTCGACGACGATCTACACGCTGACTTGCATGGGCCCGGGCGGCACGACCGCGCAATCGGTCACCGTCACGACCACGGCGGCGGCACATTCGGGCGGCGGCGGAGCAATGGATTTGAACCTGTTGATTTTCCTTGTAGCCTTCATCCTGGCCGCGAAAATAAAAATCGCCCCGCCGAATTCCCGCCGCTGATTCCCAGGCGGCCGTGAGTTGCATTCGTCACATGAACGTGACGGCCATGCAACATTTCGTCTCCACACTCCATCACTCGATTCCAGAGCGGCGACGCGTGTTGCAGAAAGTTCAAGGAACTTTCGGACGCAGGTCACAAACGCCGAATACAGTGACACGCACCAGCTTAAGGGACGGAAACTCGATCGCGACCAGTGGAGCGCGATGACAGGAAGGGTCGATGCGGATTCAGGGGGGATCGAATACTCGGGCTCCCATTTTATGGCGGTTTTTCTTCAACAGGGGATTCACAATGCATATTTCTCTCAAGGCTGCGGTGGCCGCGGCACTGGCTGTGGGCGCCGCTCTCGCCGGCACGGCCGCGCAAGCTGCGAACACGATCACAAACGTACCCACGACTCCCGGCGGCAGCGATCTCGTGCTGTTCGTCGCGGATGCCACGACGGGTCAATTTTTCGCGCAGGATCTGGGGGTTTCGCTCAACCAGACGGTGACCGCCGCGAAAGTCGCCGCCGACGGCATCTTCACGACCGCCGGGTCGTTCACGACGCCCACCTCGTTTGCCGGCACCGACGCGCTCCTCGCAACCTTCCTGGGCGGAATCGCCGCTTCCGAGTTCACGGCCGGCGATGTGAGCTACAGCATCATGGCCGCCGATGACACCTCGACGATCCTGAATCCGGGATCGGAGCGTGCGTTGATCACCTCGGTCAACGATTATTCGGTGGTCTCACCAACAACCACATTCACGAACAACAATGTGAAGTCCTACGTCGCGGGCGCCAAGACGTTTTTCAATGACGTCAACAACAATTACGCCGGCGGCAACACCAGCGCATCCTACGGCTGGGGAACGGGCACGGGCGCGACTCTGGCACCCAACAGCTTCATTTCGGCGTCGCTCTCGAATGGCGGGGCCATCGGCACCGCGCAGACCATGTATCTGTTCGGGGTCAACAGCACCACGACGGCGGCTCCTTCCAATCCGTACGTGGGCGCGACAATCAATGTCTCCCAGCAGGGTGTCATCACGGTGACGAATAACAGCAGCGCGGTCCCTCTGCCGGCTGCGGTCTGGCTGCTCGGAAGCGGCTTGCTCGGACTCGTGGGCGTCGGTCGCCGCCGCGCGATCACCCCGGCCTAGTCGGGTTTTGGATGCCCGCCTTGCGAGTCGCAAGGCGGGCCGCACAGATTCGTCTTATCAATTTCAACTTATTGGAAAGGAACACTCATGCGTAACTTAACAGTAGCAGCGGCCGTTGCTGCCGCTCTTGCCAGCGCCGCCGCCAGCGCCGCGGGAAACGTCGACATCTACATCTCGGGCGCCAGCGCACAAAAGAATTTCTGGTATGCGGACTTGGCGAACATTGCCGGTTGCGCGGCCAGCTCGATCACCGGCAACAAGTGGGCCGGTCCTAACACGCTACCGTTCACGAAGCCGGCTGACCTCTCGTACGTACAATGCACCTCGACCGCGTCGGCCAAAGGCGGCATCGCCAGCGGCGTGACGGTCACCTTTCACTATTCCGCCGAACTGGGTTCCGTCTGGGGCGTAGCGAATGCCTTGGGCGCCATCGTCGGCGCTCCGTATCCGGTCACTCACGTTTTCCTGGCGAATGCAGGTACCTGCGCGCCGGTGCCGTATGTCGTGGCAAACGCGACCTACACCGGCGGCGGCGGCGCCAACTGCGGCGGCGCGCTGGTGGCTCCCACCGGCCAGTACGATCTGTACACCACGGGCGGAACGGACGCCATGATCGGCGGCAATCCGGCCTACGTTGTCACCGTTCAACCGGACGTCGACGTGGCCGACCTCGAGCCGGGCAAGTTTCAATTCGCGGATAACTGGCCGATTGCCAATGCCGCGAACACCTGGGCCCCGCCGCTGTACAAGGCTCTGGGAATCCAAGCAGCCGGCACCGCTCCGACCGTGACTCAATTGAACAAGATCATCGCAGCCAAGGGCGCGTCCTTCGTGAACGGCGAAGTGTTCGCGATCATCACCAACTTCGTCGGATCCGGAGTCACCGATCCGAAGAGTCTCTCGAGCAATTCCCTGGCGTCGATTCTCCAGGGTACCTACACCAGCTGGAACCAGGTACCGGAAATTGGCTCGGCCGGCGATCCGACCCCCACCGCCATCTCCCTGGTCCGGCGCGATCACGGCTCGGGCAGCCAAATCGCGGCCAGCATCGCTTTCACGGGAACGGAGTGCGGGCTGCCCAATTACGGCGGCATGGCGCAGGACACGGGCAGCGGCGGCCCGGCGGTGATCGCCGGTTCCACCAGTGCCATGCGCACCATCGTCAACGCGACCGCCGGTTCCATCGGCTATCTGAGCTTGACGGGCAACGTGCCGAACCTGAACGAAACGGACAACTACTTGCTCGAGAACATCGACGGTGCTCAACCGAACGCGCACAACTCGGCGGCCGGTTATTACAAGTTCGCGACGCAGACCTGGGCGTACGTCAACCAGAAATCGCCGCAGCTCACCGTGGCAAATTTGCTGATCACCGACGCAGGAACGGCGACCGGTCTGTCGGCGGTGCTCGGCAACGAAACTGTAACCAAGGGAAGCGACAATCGGTTCAGCACCGCGGCGGGCGCGGAGGTCGGGGCCTATCCCTTGCCGGGAATCGCGTCGAATACGGCGAGCACGGGCAACGTGAACACCTTGACCAACATCCCGGTCGCGCTGGCCAACAACAACGGCGAGAGCTGCACGGTGCTCGGCGGGACGAACGGCAACTAAAGCGAGTCGCGGAAATCGAGATGAATCGCCGGCCCCCGAAGGACTCGGGGGCCGGCCTTTTTTTGCGTGTCGACGCGGAAGGTGATGCGATACTCAAGGCGAACCTGGCGTTATTTCTGATGGTAGCCGCCGCAGCGATATGCCCGCCGGCAATGGCGGCCGATCGAACCGAGTCCGACGCTCCGGCCGCCGGCGCCGCGGACCCGCAATTTCGCATCGACGAGTACCGCGTGCTCGGGAACAGCTCCCTTGCCGCCACGGCCATCGAGGCGGCGGTGTACCCGTATCTCGGTCCTGAGAAGACCATCAAGGATGTGGAAGCGGCGCGCAAGGCGCTCGAGGAGGCCTATCACCAGGCCGGCCTGGGCACCGTTTTCGTCGACATTCCCGAACAAGAGATCGCGGAGGGTGTCGTGCGGCTGCGCGTGACGGAAGGAAAATTGCGCACGACCCGCGTCAGCGGCGCGCGCTACTTTTCGAACCGCGAGATCCGCAACGCGCTGCCGGCGGCCACCGAGGAAACGGTGCCGAATCTACCCTCGCTGCAGAATGAACTGACCAAACTCAACGCCCAGACATCGGATCGCGCGGTGGTGCCGGTCCTGAAGGCGGGGCCGACGCCGGGAACCGTGGACCTCTCCCTGAAGGTCGTCGATCAGCTGCCGTTTCACGGCAGCGTCGAGATCAACAACCAGGAGACGCCGGACACCAAGCCTCTGCGGACCCTGGTTTCCATGAACTACGACGACATGTTCGGCCGACTGGACAGCCTGGCCTTGCAATACCAATTTGCGCCGCAGGCGCTCGGGCAATACGGCGTGCTGGTGGCGAGCTATACGCTGCATCTCAACGATGAAGGCACCCGCTGGTCGTTTCAATACATCGACTCATCGAGCGACATCTCCGCCATCGGCGCCCTCGCCATTCTGGGCAAGGGAAAAATATTCGGCACGCGCCTGACGCAGCCGATCACGCTGAGCGCCGAGAGTTCGCAAAGCTTTTCATTGGGAGTCGATTACAAGGATTTTGCGGAGGATATCGAAGTCGATCCGGATTCCACGCTGAAGACGCCGATCTCCTACGTCAATTTCTCCCTCGCCTATTCCGGCGCCTGGCGCCGGGATATTTTTCAGTGGGGATTCGATTCAACGCTCAATTTCGGAATTCGCGGGCTGAAGAATGACGACACCGAATTCGCCGACAAGCGCTTCGGTGCTTACGGGAATTACGCCTATCTGCGATCCAACGCGAGCTTCGGTGCGCGTCTGCCGGCCGATTTCACGATCATCCTGAGATTGTCAGGCCAGTACGCGCCCGCGCCCATCATCAGCAACGAGCAGTTCACCATCGGCGGCGCCGATTCGGTGCGCGGCTTTCTCGAGGCCGAGGAACTCGGCGACATGGGTATTAAATCGACGCTGCAGCTCGGTACGCCGCAGCTCAAGCTGCTGCGCGGCAAGTTCATCGCCGACGCCTTTGTCTTCTACGATGTCGGGCGCGTCAACACCATCGATTCCCTGCCAGGGGAGCCTTCGAATTCGGAACTGCGCAGCCTCGGCGCCGGCATCAACTTGAGCCTGCTCCAGCACATGACCGGCGCGCTGTCCTGGGCCTATCCGCTGAACGATGGCCTGGAAACTCGTGCTCACGATGGCCGGGTGCTCTTTTTCCTGCGCGGCATGTGGTGAATCCCATGAAGCGCATGATGCCGAGGCTGTCGATGATTTCCATGGGCGTGTCGGCCGCCCTGGCGGGCGCGGGCGCGAGTCCCGCTGCCACGTTGCCGGCTCCCTGCCTGGCAAATTCTTGCGCCGGCAACGGCGGTCCGGCGAACTTCGTCACCTCGGGCAGCGCGACCGCAACGATCACGGGCAGCACACTGCGCGTGAATCAGAGTTCGGCCAATACGATACTGAACTGGTCGAATTTCAATGTGAGCGCGGACGGACACGTCGTGTTCAACCAGCCAACCGGAAATTCGATTGCGCTCAACCGCATTTTTCAAGGCAGTCCCAGCCAGATCTTCGGCAGCATCACCGCGAACGGGCAGATCTACCTGGTCAATCAGAACGGATTCTTGTTTGGGTCCACCAGCAGCGTGAACGTGGGCGGCTTGCTCGCCTCGAGCTTGGCAATCTCCGACTCCACGTTTGCCTCCGGCTTGCTCTCTCCCATCCAGAATGGACTGCCGGCGCTGACCTACACTCCAGGTCCCGACGGGCAACCGCTCGCGAGCAGCATCACGGTGCAGGCCGGCGCAACGCTTTCGACCGCGGGTCCGGGACAGAGAATCATCCTGGCCGCGCCCACCGTTACGAATGGCGGTTCGATCAGCACACCCGATGGACAGGCCATCCTGGCGTCGGGCCAAAGCGTATTTCTGTACGCAAGCACGGATCCGAAATTGCGCGGTTTGCTGGTCGAGGTCGACGGCGCCGGCACGACGACCAATCAAGTGACGGGCAGCGTCAGCGCCGATCGCGGCAATGTGACCTTGATCGGCCTCGCGGTGAATCAGAACGGCCGGGTGTCCGCGACCACCAGCACGTCCGAAAACGGTTCGGTGCGGCTGCTGGCTCGCGACAGCACCTCGAGCGACGTGTCCTTCCTGCCGAGCATCGGGGGCCCGCAGTTCGCGGTGCAGCCCGGAGGCACCTTGGAGCTGGGCCCGCAAAGTGTCACTTCCGTGTTGCCTGATCCCACCGATCATTCAACGGTGGTGGATGCTCAGGCGCAACTGCCCTCGACCATCGAGCTCTCCGGGCTCCATGTCGGCATGGCGGGCGGCAGCCAGATCAACGCGCCCGACGGCAAGCTGACGGTCACCGCCGCCGCGGATCTGGCGAGCCCGTTGCTGTCCAGTCCCGGCACCGACCCCAGCATTCGGATCGACTCCGGCGCCGCCATCGACCTGGCCGGCAGCGATGCAAGCGTGCCGGTCACGCGCAATCTGGTGACGGTGCAATTGCGCGGCACCGAGCTCGCGGACTCGCCGGTGCAGCGCGATGGACCCCTGCGCGGCCAGACGGTGATCGTCGATGCGCGCGCGGACGGAGGCAATGGCACGCCGCTGGCGAACGTTTCCGGAGAAATCGCGCTCACGCAGCGCGGCATCAACGAGCGTCTGGACCAGGGCGGAACCGCGACCTTCAGCTCCACAGGCGACATCGGCGTTGCCAATGGCGCGACCATCAATGTGTCGGGCGGTGCGGTGAATTACACCGGCGGCATCATGCAGACCAGCTACCTGGTCAAACCGGACGGCACGCTCGTCAACATTGCCCAGGCGAATCCCAACCAGCCGTACGCGGGGGTGGTGACGCCGACCATCGAATCGATTTCCGACAAGTGGGGCGTGATCAGCTTCATTCCCTCTCCCGGAATCGCCTACTACGAGCCCGGCTACGTGCAAGGCGCCTCCGCCGGCTCGCTGCAGTTCATTGCGCCGACGATGATCTTGAACGGTAATTTTCTGGGCTCGGCCGTCAATGGCCCGTATCAACGCAGCGGCGCCGGCACGGCCTCGGGGGGCACGTTCACTGTCGGCGCGCCGAACGGCACCAGCTTGAATCCCAGCAACTTTGTCGCGCCCACGGTGCAGTTCGCGTCGGCCATTCCGAACATCGTGTTCGACGATAGCGCGCCGCTGCCAAGCTCGCTGCCGCTGATTCTGTCCACGAATTTCATGACCAGCGGCGGATTCACCCAGGTGGCCGTCGCCAGCAACAGCCGCATCATGGTTCCGGAGAACACGCCGATCACGATCGCGCCGGGCGGCTCGTTCAGCTTGATTTCGCCGCGCATCGACATCCTCTCCTCGGTGAGCGTGCCGGGCGGAACGATTGCCGCAGCCGCGACCCAGTCCGCGTCGCCGGCGGCCGGACTCACCTCCGGGTTGTTCGTCGGCAATGGCGTGAGCCTCGATGCAAGCGGGTCGTGGATCAACGACCTGCTCGCGCCCTTGGGTTCGGTCCCCGCCGGATTGGCCCCGGTCAATGGCGGCAACATCAGTCTCGAGCAAACCGTGAACGGAGGGACGCTGTCGATCGGTTCGGGAGTGCAGCTCCTCGCGAACGGCGGCGGCTGGTTCCAGCAGTCCGGCGCTCTGTCCGGCACCTTCACGGCCGGCAGCGGCGGCTCCATCGCGCTGGTATCGAATGCCGTCAATGGAAACGGAAACGGCACGATGCAATTTGCCGACGGCCTCAGCGTTCAAGCCTTCGGCGTGCAGGGGGCAGCCGGAGGCAGTTTTGCGCTCGAGGCGCCGCGCATCATGATCAGCTCCGGCGGCAGCTCCTGGCTTGGTGCGCAGACCGTGATGGGCGACCCTGCATCCAATTCCGCTCTCAACATCGACACCTCGCTGTTCTCCAGCTTCGGTTTTGCGCATTTCTCGCTCACCGCCGATGGCGCGCCGTTTGCGGCGGCCGCCAATGCCGCCGCCGGCGCGAGCACCGATGTGCTCAGCGTCGCGCCGCACTCGAGCATCGACCTGAACACGGAGACCTTGCAGCTGAGCGCGAACGCGAGCTCGCAGCCTACCGGCACGCAACTGCTGAATTTTGCGCAGCCCACGCTGTTCCCGGCGTATCAACGTTCGACGTCGTCGCTCGTGCTCACCGCGAACCCCGCCAGTCCGAATTCATTTTCGCAGGTTGGCGATATTCTCATTGGCTCCGGCGCCGGCGTGGTGGGCGCGCCCAACTCTTCGCTGGCGATCTCGGGGGTCGGCAGCATCGAGTTCGATGGATCGGTCGCCCTGCCGGGCGGCTCGGTCAGCATGATGATCGCGACCCCCGCGGCCGCGCTCGATCCCGGTTACGTTCCCGGCCAGCGCATCGAGCTCGGCTCGACCGCCAACATCAATGTGTCGGGTACGGCCGTGTACACCCCGAATACCGCGGGCCTTCTACAGGGAACCCTATACGCAGGCGGCTCGGTGACATTGGACGCGCAGCGCGGATCGGTGATCACGGATGCCGGGTCGTCGATTGATTTCTCCGGCACGCAGGCGCCGTTCGATTTTCCGGGCTCGGCCGGATCGGCCGCATCCTCGAGAACCACCTTGGCCAGCGCCGGTGGCTCTCTGACCGTGGCCTCGCCCGAGTCGATCGCACTGCTCGGCGGCTTTTCCGGTGCCGGCGGCGTGGGAAGCCAGGGAAGCGCCTTTGGCGGATCCTTGAGCGTCGAGCTCCTGAGCCAGATCGGCAATGGCTATGGGCAATCCTTCCCGGCCGGACCCCGCGTCATCGAGGTCACGAATCAATTGACGCCCGCGGATTCGGACACCAACGGACTGGCGGTGCTCACGCCCCAGCAGATTGCAGCGAGCGGCATCACCTCATTGACGCTGCTGGCCGCCGACCGGATCGAGTTCGACGGCGGCGTTACGCTGGCACTGGGCCAGAGCCTCGTGATGCAATCTCCCGCGCTCTCGGTGGGCGACGGATCGTCGGTGAGCGTCTCGGCACCCTACCTCGCCATCGGTACCGGAACGAGCGCGCAAACGGGAAATCTCATCGCCGCCGCGACGACACCGGGTCCGGGCACTCTTAAGATCCAGGCCAATAACGTGGATATCGTCGGCACTCTGTCATTTCAGGGCGCATCGACGGTCAGTATCGTCAGTACCGGCGATATCACCCTGCGCGGCAACGAGGCCAACAGTCTCACGGACAACGGTTCCTTGAGCATGGCCGGCAGCCTGACTCTCACTGCGCAACGCGTCCTGCCGAGCACTGCCGCGCAGTTCACGATCACCGACGTCAATCCAGACGCGGGAGCGGCAGGTTACACCGTGCAGTTCGAGCAAGCCGGCCCCTCGCCGGGTACGCCGCTGTCGGTTGCCGGCTCGATCACGGTCAATGCGGACAACATCGTGCAGGCCGGGACGATTCTGGCGCCATTCGGCACGATTTCCCTCAATGCGAACCCGGTCAACGGATCTCTGCTCCTGGCCGCCGGCAGCACCACGTCGGTCAGCGGCAATGGCGCGCTGCTGCCGTACGGCATCCTCGAAAACGGCACCGTGTGGGAATATGGTCTTGCGCCGTTGATCCTCTCGCCGGTGACGAGCGTACCGGCGCGTCAGATTAACTTGACCGGCGCTTCGGTGACGCTTGCGCAGGGGGCGACCATCAACGTGTCGGGCGGGGGCGATCTCTCCAGCTATCAGTGGACGCCGGGCACGGGTGGAACCACGGATGCACTCGCGAACGGCAGTATTCCCGGGCTGTACGCGGTCATTCCCGCCCTGTCGAGCGGCTTCGGGCCCTATGATCCGCTCGTCTATCAAGGCTCCAATCTGCAGCCCGGTCAAAGTGTTTACTTGAGCGGCGGCGGCGGACTGGCCGCGGGCGTGTATGCCTTGCTGCCGGCGCGCTATGCCTTGTTGCCGGGTGCTTATCTGATTCAGGCCGTGTCCGGGTTTGCCAATGTGCAGCCGGGCGTCGCGGCGGCAACACCGGATGGCGCGCCCATCGTGGCGGGTTACCTGACCTTTGCCGGAACCAACCTCGGAGCAGGCGCCGGATATTCCGGATTTTCCATCAGACCGGGAACCTATAGCACCATGTTGGCCGACTACACGACGGCCAATGCATCGACGTTCTTCGCGGGCACGCCCACGAGTGGCGCGACCGCACCGCCGAATCTCCCGGCGGACGCCGGCAGCGTGTCGATAGCCGTGCAGCAAAGTCTTCAGGTATTGGGTACCGTGCTCGCCGCCGGCGCGCCCGGCGGACAAAACGCCACGATTTCCATCGCTGCGCCGCAAATCGAGATCGACCCCAACGCCGACGCGCCCCAGTCCTCGGGCGACGTGCATCTATCCGCCGGCGTCATCAGCTCATGGCATCCCGGCAGACTGATTCTGGGCGGCAGTCAAACGTCGCCCGACGCGATCCAAGTTGATTCGAACAATGTCGGCGTGACGAGCGGCTCGACCCTGGTGGCGGACGAGATCGTCATGGTCGCCGGACAAGGGATCTCGATCAGCGCGGGAGCGACGGTCGAATCCACCTCGGTGTCGGCGGGGACCGCGCCATCGGCGGCGCTGCTATCGAGTACGCCGCTCACCTTGACGGGGAGCGGTGCCGGGGGCAGCGGTGCGAGCGGCGCCGCGTTTTTCGCGGTGTCCGATCTGGATTACTACAATGTTGTGCGCACGGCGGAACCCCCGGCTGCTTTGGGCACGGTGACCATCGCATCCGGCGCCAAGGTCGGGTCCTTCGGTGCGATCTCGATCGACGCGCCGGGCACGACGCAGATCGCCGACGGGAGCCTCACCGGCAACGGCGCCCGATGGTCCTTGAGCAGCAGCCAAATTGTCTTCGGTCCGGCGAGCAACCAGGCCAATGTTCTGACCGTGGATTCGTCCTTGCTGGCAGCGTTGAGCGCGGGTTCGTCGGTGGACCTCTACGGCGCCAATTCGATCGACCTCGATGTGGCGGTGAATCTCGCCCCGAGCGGCGGCAGTCAATCTTCTTTCCGGGAAATTTCCCTCTTCACCCCGACGCTGAACAATTTCGCGGGCGCGGGAAGTTCAAGCTTCAGCGCCGATACCATCACGCTCGGTTCCTTGGGCGCATCCACGCCGGGCGCATCCACGCCGACCGCGATTCAAGGCAGCGGATCGGCGACCTTCTCGGCGAATGTCATCGATGTGGGCACCGGCACTCTGTCGCTTTCGGGCTTCGGCCAGACGACGCTGATCGGCAATGATGCCGTAGTCGGCCTCGGCAGCGGCGGGTTGACCGCATCCGGCAGCCTCGATGTACGTTCCAATCTGATCACGACGCAATCCGGCGCGACCACGGCTCTGAGCGCCGCGAACGGAGAATTGCATCTGGAGCCCGGTGCCGCGTCCGCATCGAGCTCGACTCTGACTCCCGGGATGGGTGGATCGCTGGCTCTCAGCGGCCAAAGCATCCTCGATGAGGCGAACATTTTGATGCCCTCCGGGGAAGTCGCCCTGACTGCATCGACCCAGCTGACGCTGCAATCGGGAGCCTCCATCAACGTGGCCGGAATCCTTCCGGCCGTCGCCATGGGTTCGCATGGATCTTCCGGCGGAAGCATTTCCCTGCAATCGGCGGGCGGACTTAACTTGAGCAGCGGCACTTCGCTGAATGTCTCGGGAGCCGCGGGCGCGGACGCCGGCGCCATCCAGGTCTCGGCCGGAGGCGCCGCGAATTTGGCCGGCAGCCTGGTAGGCACCGGCGACCCCTCTTTTGCCGGCGGAACGTTCACGCTCACGGCCGGCTCGCTCGCGAATTTCAACGCACTCAATCAGCAGCTGGCGCAGGGCGGATTCACGGCCCAGCAGAGCTACCGCGTGAACACCGGCGATCTCGCGCTTGCCTCGGGATCCACGATCACAGCGCAGCAGGTCGAACTCACCGCGGATACGGGATCGATCATCATCAACGGCACGATCAATGCCAAAAGCAGTGCTTCGCGCGGCTTGATCGAGCTATCGGCGGGCAACGATGTGCTGATCGCGGGAGCGCTCATCGCCAACGCCGGCGATGCCTCCGGCCGCGGCGGTGCGATCCAGCTGTCCAGCGTCCAGGGCACCGTGTATCTGGAGCAGGGTTCCACCGTGGCGGCCTCCGGTGTGAACGGCACCGGGCAATTGCTGATCCGCGCGCCTGGCGCGGTGTCCGGTACGGACATCAATTTGAGCGTCTCGACCGATCTGTCCAAGGTCGATTCCGTTCTGATCGAGCCGATCTGGTCGGAAACCTTGGCGAGTGCCACGCCCGCTCAAGCCGACATCGCGGCGATCATGGGCGATGCCGCCAATTTCATGGCCTTAGTCTCGCCGAATCTTCTGGCGCGCATCCCTCAGTTGAGCGCATCCAACGTCGCGCTGCGCCCCTTCGTCGATATCGCGGCGCCGGGCGATCTGCAGCTGCCCTCCCTGGATTTCAGCGCCTTTCGATTCAATGGTCAGCCGGCGGACGTCGAGTTTCGCGCATCAGGCAACTTGGTGGTCGACGGCACGGTCTCCGACGGTTTCCGCACCGTGACCACGGTCACGGGGCCGCGCATGACCTCCTCCTATCTTGATCTTGCCCTGTGTGCCGGCGGATCGATTTGCCCTTCGACCAGCTTCACGCTCGTGGCCGGGGCTGATTTCGGGTCCGCGGATGCGGCCGCGACCGTGGCCGGCGCGGCTGCCGATTTGCAATTCGCCGCCGGATCCATCCTGCGAACGGGTACCGGCAATCTGACGCTCGCCGCGGCACGCGACATCGATATCGGAGATACCAACGCCGGAATCGGCGCCAGCATCTACACCGGCGGCTCGCAGGCCGCTCCCACCGCCGTCGCCAGGCTGCGCAATCCCGTGGCTTTCGTGCCCACCTCGTACGGCAGCGGCGATAGCCTGATCAGCTTGACCGCCGGCGGGAACATCAACGGTGTCGCGACCGACGAATCGGTCTTCACCTGGCAGGCGCGTTCGATGTACTCGCCCGCCGATCCCACCCTCGCGCCGAGCGCTTCCTGGGGCATCAACTTCACTCAATTCGGATGGAGCGTGGGTGCACTCGGCGGCGGCGACGTCGCGATGCACGCCGGCGGCAACGTGAACAATGTCAGTGCCGCGGTGGCGGACAGCAATTACATCGACGCGGGCGGCGTCTCCCATCCCTTCGGCGGCGGCAATCTGACCCTGTCGGCGAATGGCGATGTCGGCAGCGCGTACCTGTATGTCGCGGACGGGATCGGGCGTGTCAATGCGGAAGGCTCCTTGAACAGCGCACGCAGCGACTCGGTCACGGGTGCCGTGCTCGGCACCATGCTGATGGCCGGCGATGCATCGTTTTTCTTGTCGGCGCGCGGCGATGTCTTGCTCGAAGGAGTGAACCAGCCCTCGGAATTCAGCAAGGTAGGCTCGCCCAGCACGACATCCTATTTCTATCGCTACGGCGCCGACTCCGCGCTGAATGTGTCCAGTTCGGGCGGCAGCATCACCATGAACGGCGACGCCCACTTCGCCGACTTCGTCGAGGCCGACGTCAACAACTTATTGGTGGTATCGGACGTATTGCCCGGAACATTGAATCTCTCCGCCTTCGCGGGCGATGTGAACATCAATGGGCTGCTGACTTTGTTTCCCGCGGCACGCGGCCAGCTTTCCGTCGTTGCCGGCAAGGATGTCACGGGGATCTTTACCTCCGGCATCGCGATGACCGACATTCAGCCCTCGACGTTGCCTTCGGCAGGTGCCCTGTTGTCGACCGATCAACTGGATGGCGTGCTGATTTCTCTGGGGTTGCTCCAGAGCACCGCGGTGTCGGCAATTCACACCGGCGACTCGACGCCCGCACTGATTTCGGCGGGTGGAAATATCACCAATCTGTCGCTGGCGTTGCCGAAGGCGGGGACGCTCACGGCCGGCGGGGATATCGCAGGTCTCGTTTATCAGGGCCAGAATCTCGCTGCCACGGACGTCACGCTGATCACCGCGGGGCGAAATATTGCATATACCGCCGATCCGACTTCGCCCGACTTCAATGCGGGCGCACAAATTTCAGTCGGCGGGCCCGGCGAACTGGAATTGCTGGCCGGCGGCAGCATCAATCTCGGTTTCTCCCGCGGCGTGACCACGGTCGGAAACTTGACCAACCCGAATCTCGCGCCGCAAGGCGCGAATATCCTCATGCTGGCGGGTCAGGGAGCCCCGCTGGGAATCTCGCAACCGGGTGCGCCGAACCCCGACGACTTCGTCGCCAATATCATCGGTGCCTCCACCGCTTATCAAAGCCAGCTCGAGGCCTATGTGGGCCTGCTCACCGGAAGCGCGAATCTGAGTTTCGCGACGGCGGCGCAGGATTTCCGCGGACTACCCGAAGCACAGCAGCTGCCCTTGCTCACCAATGTATTTTTCAACGAACTGACGCTGTCCGGCCGCGAGGCGAATAACGATCCGGCGCTGGGATTCTCGAGAGGATATGCCGCCATCGACTCGCTATTCCCCGCCAGCCGTGGTGCGTCGAGCCCGTACGCCGGCGATTTGACCCTCGATCTGAGCCGAATCTACACGCTGCAGGGAGGTTCGATTTCCCTGTTGGTTCCCGGGGGGAGCGTGGACGTCGGCCTCGCGATCCTGCCGCCCGATATCACTCAGCTGGGGCTCGTTCGCAACGCCTCCGATCTTGGCATCGTGGCAATACAAAGCGGCGATGTGCAGATCTATGCGCTCAATGACGTTCTCGTGAACTCGTCGCGCATATTCACCGAGGGCGGCGGCAACATCATCGTCTGGTCGACGGCCGGCAACATCGACGCCGGTCAAGGCGCAAAGACCTCCATTTCAGCGCCGCCGCCGCTGGCGCTCGTCAGCGCATCGGGCGCAGTGACGCTGGACTTCTCGAACACCATCGCCGGCAGCGGCATCCGCACGATATCGACGGGTGCGGACGTTACCGCGGGCAATGTCGATCTCGATGCGCCCGTGGGGTACGTCAACGCCGGCGATGCCGGCATCGGATCGGCCGGCAATCTCAACATTGCGGCGCAGCGCGTCATCGGCGTCGACAACATCCAGGTTGGCGGAATCGCCACCGGCGTGCCGCCGGCTACGAGCGGCATCGGTGCCGCACTCTCAGGCGTCTCGGCAGCCTCGAGCAGCAGCAGCAGCGCGGCGACATCGTCGGTCCAGGATGCGAACACCAATGCGCGGCAGACAGCCCCGCTTGCCGAAAACGCCATCGGCTGGCTGGACGTTTTCGTCCAGGGTCTGGGCGAGGAAAACTGCAAACCGAGCGATATGGAGTGCTTGAAGCGGCAGAAGCATCAGTAGCCGATTGACGAAGGATCCGGCAACCGGCCTGTAACAAAACCATCACGCTGAACCCAGACAATGCCTTGATGAAGTCATGCGGCAAAATCCTGCTCTTGCTCGCGCTGGCACCGGCGGTTTGTTACGCTGCGTGGTGGAGCGGCGATTGGAAATACCGCAAAGAAATCAGCTTTGATTTGTCGCCCGCGGGGGCCGACATCGCGGGCACGCCGCAAGATGTTCTCGTGCTGGTGCGGCTATCGCTGGCGAACTTCAGCTACTTCAACGACACCAAACCGGATGCGTCGGATTTTCGCATCGTCGCGGGCGACGACAAGACGCCTCTGAAATTTCATTTCGAGAAATATGATCCGCAGGGTCAGATCGCACTGTTGTGGGTGCGCGTGCCGCAAATCGCCGGCGCATCGAAGTCGGACAAAATCTACGCCTACTACGGCAACCCCGACGCGGCAACCGGCGCCGATATACCGGGCACCTACGACTCCTCCCAGGCGCTGGTGCTGGATTTCAGCGAGGGCGCCGGGCCGCCCAAGGATCTGACCGCTTACAAGAACAATCCCAGCGCTTCCACCGCGGTGCTGACGCCCGCCTCGCTGATCGCGGGTGGTGCGAAGTTTGACGGCACGCAAAGCATCAGCGTGCCGGCATCGGCCTCCTTGCGCCTGCAGCCCAGTCAAGGATTCACGGCTTCCGCCTGGGTTCGTATCGAGCAGCCGCAACAGGCCGTTGTGCTCGCGCTGAGCGATCAGGCGAAACAGGTGGTGCTGGCCATAGACGGCAACAAATTCGTCGCGCGTGCCGCCTTGAGCGGACCGGCCGTTGCGGTCGCGCAAACCGCCGACTTCGCGCTCAGCCAGTGGCACCACGTTGCCGTCGTCACGGGCGCCGACAAACTGACTTTGTACGTCGATGGCGTCGCCGCCGGCAGCGCACCGCTGCGCTTGGAGGAACTCGCGGGCAACTTCACCATCGGCGCTCTCGACGGCGCTCAATTCTTGAAGGGCGACGTGGACGAAGTCGAAGTCTCCAAAGTCGCGCGCTCCGCCGATTGGCTCAAGGCCGCGGCGCGCGGCCAGGGAATGGACGCGAATCTGGTGGTGTACGGCGCGGATGGGCAGCGCGAAGGCGGCAGCCAGGGCTCGTACTTCGTGACCATTGCCAAGAATCTCACCGTGGACGGCTGGGTGGTCATCGGCATCTGCCTGGCGATGCTGGTTGTTGCCCTCGTCATCATGTTGATCAAGGCCATTTTCTTGAGCCGGGTGGAAAAGGCGAATGCGGCTTTTTTGCGCGAATTCCGCCGTCTGAGCGGCGATCCGACCGCACTGGACAGTCCCGCGACCGAGGGAGAAGCGGAGTTTGAAGACGAGGCGCCGTCGATGTCGGCGCTTGCAGGCGATCAAAACAAATTCGGCGCGTCGACCCTTTATCGTCTCTATCACCACGGCGTGCAGGAGCTCAACAAACGCGTCGCCGGCCGAACGGTCAGCGCGCAGCGGGTTTCCGTGCTTTCGCCGCAATCCATCGCCGCGATCCGCGCCGCGATGGATGCCTCCATGACACGGCTGCAGCAGAGCCTCTCCAGCCAGATGGTGCTGTTGACCATCGCAATATCCGGCGGACCCTTTCTCGGATTGCTGGGCACGGTGATCGGCGTCATGATCACCTTTGCCGCCATCGCCTTGTCGGGCGACGTCAACGTCAACGCGATAGCGCCGGGCACCGCCGCCGCTCTCGCCGCGACCGTTGCCGGGTTGTCGGTCGCCATTCCATCGCTGTTCGGCTATAACTGGCTCAATTCCCGCATCAAATCCATCACGGCCGACAATCGCGTGTTCGTCGACGAATTCGTCACGCGCGTCGCCGAGCAATACAGCTAGTCCATGTCAGGCCCGATCGACAGCGGCGACAAGGATGTCTACGACGACATCAATATCACTCCGATGCTGGATCTGGCCTATGTCTTGATGGTGATCTTCATCATCATGACCACCGCGTCGGTGCAGGGAATCAAGGTCAACTTGCCGAAAGCCAGCGACACACCGTCGCTGGCGAAACCGCAAACCAAGGCCATCACGATCACGGCCGACGGCACCATGTATCTGGACACCTACCCGGTGAGCCTGCCGGAGTTGGAAAATCTGTTGCGGCAGTACAAGGCCGTCAATCCCGCGCTGCCGGTGATCGTCAAGGCCGACTCGAGCATTCCCTATCAGCGCGTGGTGGACGTGCTCGATGTGATCGGCCGGTTGGAGATCACGCAACTTGGGCTGGTGACCCAGCGCATCGTCAAGTAGCGACCATGGCTGCCAAGCGAACACAACGCCGCTACGGACGCCTGATGGGTGGCTCAGCCGCCGCACTGCTGTTGATCGCGGGCTTCGTTTGGTTCGTGCATACCATGATGTCGGCCAAAACCGGCAAGGCGTCGCGGCAGGTGCAGATGGTGCAACTCATCCGTCCGCCGCCGCCACCACCCCCTCCGGATCAACCACCCCCGCCCCCGGTCAAGACCGAGGAGCCTCTGCCCAAGGACCAGCCGGAGCCGACGCCGAAGGACAACGAACCGCCTCCCGCCGGCCCGCTCGGTCTCGATGCCGACGGCTCCGCCGGCGGGGATGCCTTCGGATTGGCGGCGCGCCGCGGCGGAAGCGATCTGGTGGGCGGCAACGGCAACGCTGCATTCGCCTGGTACACCAACAAGTTAAAGGATGCGGTGGTGGAGCGGCTGACTTCGGACACGCACATCGAATCAAAGCGGTTTTCGATCTTGGTGCGCGTATGGATCGAGAGCGACGGGCGCATCAAGCAGGTGCAGATGGTGACCACCACCGGCAATCATGAGCTCGATCAGCGCATTCAAGGCGCGCTCGGCTCGCTCACACGAATCAGCGAGGGCCCGCCGCTGGAAATGCCGCAGCCGGTCAGCCTGCAAATCGTGTCGCACAGTTAGCTTCAAAAGAATTCGTGTAGGGAGATCGGCGAGCATGTTCAGTGCGAAAAGTTCATGGGCGTTCATGTGTCTGGCGCTCGTTATCGCACCGCTGAAGCCGTGCTTTGCCGCGGATGAGCGTCAATCAATGGAAGAGCTGCGCAACACGGTCATCAACCTGCTGCAGGCACTGGTCGACCAAGGCATCATCACCAAGGAAAAGGCCAATCAAATGGTCAAGTCGGCCCAGGACAAGGCCGCTGCCGACGCGGCGGCGATTGCCAAGGCGGATGAGGGCGCCGTGCGCGTGCCCTATGTGCCGCAGATCGTGAAGGACGAGATCAGCAAGCAGGTCGCCGAGACCGTCAAGCCCGAGGTGGTGGCGGATGTGGTCAAGGAAGCCAAGGACGAAAAATGGGGCGTGCCGGCCGCGCTGCCCGCATGGCTGGCCGACACTCGCCTGTATGGATCGGTGATGCTGCGCGAGGAGGCGGTTCTTTACGGTTCGGGCAATACCCCGAACTATTACTACAACTACAACACCGTGAACTCCGCCGGCGGCATCGTCAAGGCGGGCCCCGCGGCATTTCTGGACACCAGCGTCGATCAATATCGCTTTCGCGGCGCGGTACGCTTGGGGGTCGAATCCGACTTCGGCGATTCGATCAAGGCGGGAATGCGTCTGTCCACGGGCAACACCTCCGACCTCGTCTCGCCGACGCAAACGCTGGACGGCACGCCCCCTTATTCCTTCGGAATCGACAATCTCTACATCCGATTCGATCAGCGCGACGCGACCCGCTTCCCCTGGTTATCGGCGATCGGCGGGCGGTTCACCAGTCCCTGGTTTTCACCCACCGATCTGATCTTTCACAAACAGCTGAATTTCAACGGGGTCGCGATTACCGGCCGCTACGGCTTCGAGCATGAGGGACCGGATCAGTCGCATCTGTTCATGACGATGGCCGCCATGCCCATCGAGACCATCGCCCTTTCCACCGGCGACAAGTGGCTGTACGCCGGGCAGTTGGGAACGATCATCAATACCACCGACAATCAGCGGCTCGAATTTGCCGTGGCCTACTACGACTTCCTGAACTATGAAGGCCGCGAGAATGCACCGAACAGCACGCTGCTCGATTACACGGCGCCTCTGTTTTTTCGCACCGGCAATACCGTGTTCGACATTCGCAACGATAACGATCCCACCACGAATCTATTCGCAGTGGCTTCGAAGTTCCGGCTGGTGAATGTCGCCGCCACCTACAACATCGCGTTCCCGCGCTACTCATTGACGTTCAACGCGGATGCGGTCCGAAACATCGGATTCAACGAAAATGAGATCTTTGCGCGTACCGGCATGGAGGTTGCGCCGCGCACCAAGGGCTACCAGGCGGAAGTCAGCTTCGGCGATCCCAGCGTGCTGACCGCCGGTACGTGGAGGGCGCTGTTCGGCTACCGCTACCTGCAGCGGGATGCGGTCATCGATGCCTTCACGGACTCGGACTTCCATTATGGCGGCACTGACGCACAGGGTTACTACTTCATCGTGGACTACGGCATCGTGAATCGGGTGTGGGCGCGGCTGCACTATATGAGCTCCAATCAGATCGATCTGGCGCCGTATGCCGTCGATACCATTCAACTCGATTTGAACACCCGTTTTTGAGGAGGTGCGGCCATGCGGCTTTACTGGTCAACGGCGCTATGCACGGCGCTCTCTCTCGCGGCCGCGCAGCCGCTGCTCGCCCAGGTCGAACGCAGCGGCGGCGGCGCCTCCCAGAAAATCATGCAGGAATATCAGCAGCTCGCGGCCGAGCGCACGAGCATGCAGGGGAAGATCGCGCAGCTGCAAAAGGACCTGGATGCCGCGAAGGCGGATGCGGCTGCCGGTAAAAAGGCGCTCGATGCGTTGAAGGCACAGATGGGCGGAGTCGCGGCCGGCGCCGCGCAAGCAGCCGCCGGCAGGCAAAGCGCCGAACAAAACCTGGAGCAATCCAAGCTGCGCATGGCCGAGCTGGTCACGCACTATCGCGAGCTCGCGGTGAATCTCAAGGAAGTCGAGACGGACCGCGACAAGACGCGCAAGGAACTGGGCGAGCGCAACGCTGCTTTTGATCAATGCGCGGAAAATAACCTGCAGCTGTACGAAATCAGCAGCGAGGTGCTGGATCGATACGAACATGTCGGCCTGTTCACCAAGGTGAGCGCGACGGAGCCGTTCACCAAGATCACGCGTACGCGATTGGAAAATGCGGTGGACGAGTATCGAGAGCGCGCGCGGGAATTGCGCACCAAGAGGCGCGCCTCGCAGCCAAACTGATGAATCGCAGGGTCACCCATTTTCCCGGGCTCACCTTGGGTGCGGATCGGGCGAATCCGGCGAGATTGCAACAAGGGCGTGCGCTGCATCGGCAGGGTCTGCTGGTGCAAGCACAGGCCATCTACGAGGAAATCCTCCGATCGGAGCCGCGGCATTTCGACGCGTTGCATTCGCTGGGGGTGATCGCCGCGCAATCGAAGAATCCGCGGCAGGCGGCCGACCTTTTCGCCAAAGCCATCGCAAGCAACGTGCAGAGCGCCGTCGCGCATCATAATTTGGGATTGGCGCTCACGGAGCTCGGGCAGCGGCATGCCGCGCTCGCGAGCTACGACAAGGCTCTCACCATCAAGCCGGATTTCGTGCAGGCTCTATTCAACCGCGGCAACCTGCTTTATCGGCTGGGACAGGCGCACGCTGCTCTCGCCAGTTATGATGCGGTCATCGCGGCCAAGGCCGACCATGCGGAGGCCCATTCCAACCGCGGCGTTGCCTTGAGCTACCTTGGGCAGTGGGAAGCCGCGCTCGCGAGCTTCGATCGCGCGATTGCGATCAAGGCCGATTATGCAGAGCCGCATTCCAACCGCGGCAACGTGCTCGGCGTGCTGAAGCGACTCGATGAGGCGCTGGCCAGTTGCAATCAAGCGATTGCGATCAAATCGGATTATGCCGAGGCCTACGCGAATCGCGGCAATGTGCTGAGAGATCTCCAACAGCCGGACGCGGCGCTTGCCAGCTACGATCAAGCCATTGCGATCAAAGCCGACTATGTCGAGGCGTACTGCAGCCGCGGCATCCTGCTCAAGGACCTCAAGCAATTGGACGCGGCGCTTGCGAGCTACGATCGAGCGATCGCCGTCGATGCCGATCATGCCGACGCTCACACGAACAAGGCTATCGTGTTGCTCATGCGGGGAGAATTCAAGGAAGGCTGGGCGGAGTACCAGTGGCGCTGGAAGCGTCGGGAAATTGCGGAGTCGGTTACCGGGGGCATGGACAGTGCGCGCAAGATCTGGCGCGGCGCCGAAGCGATAGCCGGCAAGACGCTTCTGCTTCAATGCGAGCAGGGACTGGGCGATACGCTGCAGTTTTGCCGGTATGCGACGCTGGCTGCGCAATCGGGCGCCAGGATCATCCTGGAAGTTCAGGAGCCGCTGACGGGTTTGATGTCGAGCGTGGAGGGCGTGTCGCAGGTGGTGGCGAAGGGGTCGAGCCTGCCGGAATTCGACCATCGTTGTCCGCTGCTGGACCTGCCGCTGGTATTCGGGACAACCCTCGACACCATTCCGAATCGATCGGCGTATATAACGAGCGACCCGGCCAGGGTGGCGCGGTGGGCTGCCAGGTTGGGTGAAAAACGCCGACCGCGAGTCGGCCTGGTGTGGAGCGGTAATGCGCATCACGAGCATGACCATCACCGCAGCGTCGTGCTGCGCCAGCTGATCGATCATCTTCCGACGCACCTGCAGTACGTGACCTTGCAAACCGAGGTGCGCGAGCGCGATGAGCCGGCGCTGCGTGCCGGCGGCCAGGTATTGAATTTGTCCGGCGAGTTGGATTTCTATTTCGACGATACCGCCGCTTTGTGCGACTGCCTGGACCTGGTCATCAGTGTCGATACGAGCCTGGCACATTTGAGCGGCGCTCTCGGCAAAGAGACATGGTTACTGCTGTCCTTCGTTTCAGACTGGCGCTGGCTCCTGGATCGGCACGATAGTCCGTGGTATCCCACGGTCAGGCTCTATCGGCAGCAGAAGACGGATGACTGGAGCGATGTGTTCGAGAAGATCCGGTCCGATCTGATCGAGACCTTCAAATGATGAATCAGGCGCCCGGCCAGCGCCGTCCGGGCCGCAATGATTCCTGCCCCTGCGGCAGCGGCGCCAAGTACAAGCGCTGTTGCGGCCGCAGCGGCGCCACGGAAGCCGTGAGCGCCGCCGCCGCTGCGCACCGACATTATGAGGCCGGACGCTTCTGGGAGGCCGAAACACTTTGCCAAAAGGTGCTCGCGCTGCAACCTGAACGCGCCGACATGCTGTATGTGCTCGGAATGATCGCGCTCAAAACCGGCCGCAACGAGCGCGCTTTCGACGTTCTCAGCACAACCACCCGTTCGGTACCCGGCCACGCGCTCGCGCACAATCACCTGGGAGTCGCCTGCCTCGCGCTGAAGCGAGGCAAAGAGGCGCGGGAGTGTTTTCTTCGCTCCCTGGCGCTGAACCCTCGCCAGGCGGACGTCCAAAGCAATCTGGCGATTGCATCGAAGGAACTCGGTGATTTCGCCGGCGCGGAATCAGCGTATCGCACGGCGATCGCCCTCGATCCCCGGTATGCGCCCGCGCATTACAACCTGGGTGCGATGCTTCTGTTTCTCGACCGGGTCGACGAAGCGGTTGCAAGCCTGCGGCAAGCACTCGTGATCAGGCCGCTTTTTCCGGCTGCACGGCGCAAGCTCGCGGCGGCGCTCGGGTGCCAGGGACAAGTGGATGCGGCATTCGAGATGTGCCAGGGCGCATACGTCTCTGAGGGTGCTTCCACCAATATTTATTGGCAGATTGCCAACGACTTGACCATGCTCAATAAGATGGAGGAATCGCGCGCATTTCTCGAGAAGAGTTTGGAAGTGGAGCCGGGTCACGAGGCCGCGGCCCAGCTTCTCGCCGCATTCGACGGCCATAATCCTCAGCGGCTCGAGGCGGGCTACGTCAAGGCGCTGTTCGACGAAGACGCCGAGATCTTTGAGAGTCACCTGGTCAAGGCGCTGCACTACGATGCGCCGCGCGAGCTGGCCGCGCTCGTGGAGAAGCTCGCCGGGCGGCCCGCGCCCTGGGATGTGCTGGACCTCGGGTGTGGAACGGGGCTGGTGGGATCGTATATTGCGCCCCGTGCGCGGCAACTGGTCGGCGTGGATCTGTCGCCGAAGATGCTCGAGCAAGCCGGCAGGTGCAAGCACTATCATCGATTGGAATGCACGGATTTGCTCGAGTTCCTGCAGACCTCGGAAACGACAAGTTACGACATCATCCTCGCGGCCGACGTATTCATTTACGTCGGCAGGCTGGACGAAGTGATATCGCATGCAAGGCGGCTGCTGCGCCCGGGAGGCCTGTTTGCTTTCTCGGTGGAGGCTGAAGCCATGGATTCGGCGACGGCCGAGGGTGGCGATGCTGCCGGCTACCGGCTCAACTTGCGCACACGCCGGTTTGTGCACGCGGATGAGTATTTGAACGCGCTCGCGGTACGCAACCAATTTCGGGTCAAGGCCTTCGAGCGCTCGCGGCTGCGCTTCGAGCACGAAAAGCCGGTCATTGGCCATCTTGTCATCTGGGAAGCTTGAAAGCCTGCGCGGCTAATCCACCGCCGGCGCCATGTTCAAAACGATCTCTTGCGTCAACCTGCCGCGCTGCACGGTGATGGTTGCGTTGTCGGAACTCTCGAGCGCGCTCATCGCCTGCTGCGCGCGTTGCGAATCGTCGAGCGGCGTTCCGTTGATCGAAGTCACCAGATCGCCGGGGCGCAACCCCAAATTGGAGAACGCCTTGCCGTTCTTCCCCGGGAACAGGTGATAGCCCGACTTGCCCGCCTTACTGTCGAAGGAACCGATCAATCGGAGCAACTCCGTATTGCGAGGGGCGCGCGCCCGGCTCTCAGGCGGACCCTCAGCCGCCTCGGCGGTGCGGGTCGCCATCATCGTCCGGCCGGACAGCAACAGGCGCGGCAACAGCAGGGATTCCAGTGCCGAACCGCGCTGCAGGACGACGCGGTCCAGATAGACCGAATGCAGCAACGCATCGCCGACGCGATCGCCGACCGAATAGACCCGCGAGGACCCGCGGTCACCGATGAGGGCGATCCCCCGCTTCGGATTCTCGGTCGCGATGGTTCCGGCCAGCACGAGATTGGCCGCTGAGGTCGGCGCACGATCCGGATCCGTATCACCGGCCATCGCAAGGCCAAAGAGATGAGCCTCGATGATGCTTCTCGGCTCCGCACGCGCCTGAACCGAGGAGGCGGCGGCGAGGGGTTGCGCCGCGTGCGCGAGGTCCGCCGGCCGCAGCGCGAGGAGAATGCGTACCAGCTCAACGGCGATCAGCGCCGCCAGGATGAGCGAAACCCACCATGGGCCGCGGCGCGCAATGAGGGTCGCCCAGTCGCGCAAAGAAATATTCAGGATCTGTAACATCGTCGCTCGCCGGACTAACCATGAGCCGCAGCCGTTGGAATCCAGTTACGTTCGCGTGAACAGTTGGTTACATCGTGATTACGGGGCCGCTGCACGCCATCGCTGCGCGCCGCCGCGATTTTCGTTAACCTGCCGCCAATGAAGTGCAGTTATAGCGCCGCCTACCACGCCGCGGCATTGCCGGCGGGCCCATTTCCCATGAGCAAATCGTGGCTGCTCAAGGAACGGCTGCTTGACGAAGGCGTGCTCGCGGAAGGGGATTTTATCGAGCCGCAACCGCTTGGCATCGAAACGTTGGAACTGGCGCATACGCGGCAGTATCTGGCCAAGCTTCGGACCTCGAGCCTTTCCACGGCCGAACAGCGGCGAATCGGCCTGCCCTGGTCGGATGCGCTGTGGCAGCGTTCACGCGCCGCCGCGGGCGGCACTCTGCGAGCCGCGCGGGCGGCTCTCGATGAGGGCCTGGCAGGCAATCTTGCCGGCGGTTCGCATCATGCGTTCGCGGATCATGGGGAAGGATTTTGCGTGCTCAACGATGTCGCGGTCGCCACGCTGGCGCTGCGATCGGCGGGAACGATTCAGCGCGCGGTCATCATCGATCTGGACGTGCACCAGGGCAACGGTACGGCCTCGATTTTCGAAAACGACGACCAGGTGTTCACCTTGTCGATGCACGGCGAGCGCAACTATCCCGCGAAGAAAATGCGCTCAAATCTGGACGTGCCGTTGCTCGATGGCGTCGGCGATGCGCAGTATCTCGGCGAGCTGGAACGGCATCTGCCCCGCGTGCTCGACAGCGCGTGCGCGGACATCGCGTTCTATCTCGCGGGCGTGGATGTGGCAGCCGGCGATCGCTACGGCAGGCTGGCACTCACGGAGGAGGGCGTCGCAAGGCGCGATCGCTTGGTGATAACGGCGGTGCGTAATCGCGGCATTCCGCTGGTGATCGTTCTGGCGGGCGGCTATGCCGCCACACCGGCGAGAACCGTCGAATTGCATGAGCATGCTTTTCGCGAGGCAGTGGCCTACGAGCATGCGCGGCGCCCCGCAAGCGTGCGCCGGCTAGATACGAATTCCAGCGCGGCGGTACACGTTGGCCAGCAGCCACAAAGGGCCGATCATCAGAAACTGCACGTCCTTGAAGAATGACGGCCGCTTGCCTTCGATGGCATGCCCGATGAACTGACCGATCCACGCCAGGACGAACAACGCGGCGCAGATGAGCCACAACGGCGCCCAGGTATTGCGGCTCAGCGCTGCGATGGACCAGAGCATGAGCAGCAACAACGGCAGGACACCCAGCGCCAAACGCACCGACAGCATGGCGTAGTACACGATCGCCGCCAGCGTGATCACGGTTGCCCAGTTCGCCCAGGGCATCGCGGCCCGCAAACTGTCGGGAAAGGGTATGACCCAAAGCAGCCCCAGGACGCACCACAGGATCACCGGCACGCAAATCCAGTGCAGTGCTTCGTTGGTGGGGTTGTGGTGGCTGTCGCCGTATTCATCCAACCATTGGTTTGCGGTTCGCATGCTGCGACCGTACGCCACGGCGCGCTTCAATTCAACGCAAAGTCGGACCAAAGGCGTATTGTGGCCCTGTGTCTAGCGCACGTTCACCAAACGATCCCTCACAAGGGATGCAGCGCGAGGACGGCTTTCACCACGCCGCCGGCGGCAATGACGAACATCGACAGGCCGGTGACACCGCCCATCATCGCGCCGATCAGCCGCTGATTGGGATCCGCCGTGTAGCCGCGCATGTATAGGACGCGGCCCACGAGCCAGATGAAGCCGACCAGCGGAGCGATCCAGGGAAAGCGTATGGGATAGAACGCCGCCACCCACAGAAAAGGGAGGATCAAGCCCATTTGCTCCAGGGTATTGAGGTGCACGCGGTAGGCTCGATCGAACTCCGGATGGCCGCTGGTCGCGGGAGCCTTGATGCCGTGCTTGCCGCGTAGATTGCCGACGCGGAAACCCGCGTAGAAATAGAAGAGTCCGATCAACAACGTCACGATCGCGGTCCACAAGGTCGCTGGAATCATGGTACCCCCCGAAAATTTTAACTAAGCAATGGTCCAAATCAAAGGAAGTGCGCAGCCCCCTCGGTCTCGAATTGCCTCGGCGGTCCCTCCCAGGCTATTCGAGCATGGTCTAACACGTAGACGCGGTCGGCGTGAGGCAGCGCAAAGGTCACGTTTTGCTCGCCCAGCAGGACGGTGATCGAGGATTCGCGGCGCAATCGCTCCAGCGCATGGGAAAGCGTTTCGAGGATGACGGGCGCGAGCCCAAGCGTCGGCTCGTCGAGCATCAGGAACTTCGGCTTCATGGCGAGGGCACGCGCGATGGCCAGCATTTGTTGTTCGCCGCCGCTCAGGGAGCGCGCAATCTGGTCCTGACGGTCTGCCAGTATTGGGAACAGCTCAAACAGCCAGAGAAGCGTTCGGGCACGCTCGTCTGCCGCTAGATGATCACCACCCAGGTCGAGGTTCTCGCGCACGCTCATGTCGCCGAATAGTTCCCGTGTTTCGGGGCACTGGACGATTCCGCCGCGGGCGATCGCAGCGGGGCTGCGTCCGTTCAGCCGATCACCGGCCCATCGAATCGAACCGGAGTATGGAACCAGTCCGGAGATCGCATTGAACAGCGTGGTCTTGCCGGCGCCATTCAGGCCCACCAGTGAGACAAATTCACCCTGCCGCACATGCAAAGAGACATCTTGGAGCGCCTGCGCCTTGCCGTAGAGAACGCTGGCATTTTCCACGACCAGACCATCCGCCGCCGCCGCGGCGCTCCGCTCGCTCCTCGCAGCGCTCATCTTCAGATCACCGCCCAAGTAGACCCTGCGAACCGTCTCGTGCTGCATCACTTCCTGGGCCGAGCCTTCGGCGATCCGCTCCCCCAGGTACAGCGCCAGCACGCGGTCCACCAGCGCCGACACGCTTTTGACATTGTGATCAACCAGCACCACCGCCCGGCCGTCGTCGCGGAACTCGCGAATCAATGCCGCCAGCTCTCGAACCTCGGAGGCGGTCAGACCCGCGAAAGGTTCGTCGACCAACACCAGCCTGGGATGGCGCGCTACCGCCTTCGCGAGCTCGAGCCGCCGCAAGTCGGCGAATGCCAGTGTCGGTGGTTTTCGATCGACCAAGTGGCCAAGGCCGACACGCTCGGCGATCGCCCGTGCCTCATTGTCGACTCGTCGGTCGGCAAACAAGGCGAACAGGCTGTCCGGCAGCAGCGCCACCTTGATGTTCTCCAGAACGGTCTGTCGATTGAGCGGCCGAGAATGCTGGAAGACGAGGCCCACGCCTTGGCGGGCGACCTTATGTGGCGGTAGTCCCGCCAGTTCGACACCGCCCAGACGGATCGACCCGCTGCTGGGCCGAACAATGCCCATGATCATCTTCATCACGGTCGACTTGCCGGAGCCGTTCGGGCCGATGAGCCCGAGGATCTCTCCCGACCGTACGTTGAAGTCGAGATCCTTCACGGCGACTAAGCCACCGAAACGCCGCGTGAGTGCGTTGACTTCCAGCAGGAAGGCGACGCTCAAGCGCGTGCTCCGCCCAGCATGCCGAGGAAACCGTTCGGAAAGAACAAGATCACCAGCAGGGCGATGATGGACACCACCAGAGTTGCCAAGTCGCCCAAGGGTCTTAGCACCTCGGCGAGAACAATCAGAAACATCGCGCCGATCGCCGCGCCGATCACGGTACGCCGCCCGCCCAGCACCGCCGCAATGATGATCTGTACGGCGATCGCGATGTCGATAAAGGTACCGACCGAGGCGGTGCCCATGTAGAACACCATGAGCGCGCCGGCCAGTCCGGAAAAGAAGGCGCTGACCGTAAAGGCGAAAAGCTTATGTTTTGTGACGTTGAAGCCGAGCGCCGCGGCCTGGACGGCATCCTGGCCACTGGCCTGCAGAACGAGCCCGACAGATGAGCGCGACAGTGCAAACAGGATGGCGCCTGCCAAGATCATGAATCCGAGAGCCATGAGGTAATTCAGCTTCGGATCAACCGTGATCACGTCGGGAACTGCGAGCCCAATCTCACCGCCCGTGAGACTTGCAAAGACGACCACGCAGTTCTGCAGTATGAGCACGGCGACCAGGGTCGTCAGGCCGAAATAGGGCCCGCTCACTCGCAGCGCCGGCAGAGCCAGCACGACGCCGCCGATCACTGCGGCGGTGGTGCCCCCCGCAACACACCACCAAACGGAAAGTGCGGGCGAGAACTGGGCGTCAAGAATACCGGCCGTATATGCGCCCAGCCCGATCAAGAAGGTCGGCCCAAAATTGACCTCGCCGGCAAAGCCGAACAATAGATCCCACGACATCGCATACACGCCTGTGAAGTAGGCAACCGTCAGCAAGCCGAGCACGTAGCCGGATACCCAGAACGGCAGTAAAGAGGCGCCAAGCAATGCGACGGCGCAGAGCCAGAACAGGCGATTCGCTAGAAGCGCGCGCATGAAATCACCTTCTTCCGAACAGCCCCTGCGGCCGCAGGTACATGACCGCCACCAGCAACATCAGCGGCGGAATCGTGCGGTATTCCGGCGAAATGAGATAGGCCGTCACCGTCTCGAGATAACCAA
>DASXNX010000219.1:0-5480 GCA_036494725.1 Steroidobacteraceae bacterium | reverse complement strand
CTCGGAGTTCGAATTGCTCAATGCTCAGGAGAATTACTATGTCGTGAGGCGCGCGTACCTGCAGGCGCGGTACGATTACCTGACGAGCGTCCTCACCCTCAAGCAACAGGCCGGCCGGTTGACGATGCAAGATCTCGCGGCGATCGACGATCTTCTCATCGAGCGGCCCGCATGAGCATGCGTCTGCTACCCAAGGAACCCATCATGCTTCGCGACACATCCGCGCAGGATCGCGTAATCGAACCGAAAAATCTGCTCAAGCGCCATCGCAATATCGTCATTGCCGTACTGGCGGCCCTCATCGCACTGGCTGTCCTGATCGTATTCCTGGTGCGCTATTCCGGCGCAGGCGCGTCGGTCGATCGCGCGCGGGTGTCGATCGCCACCGTGGAGCGCGGCAGCTTTGTGCGCGACATCGCGGCGGACGGGCAGGTCGTGGCTGCCGTCAGTCCCACCCTGTACGCCAATGCCCTGGGGACGGTCACTCTCAAAGTGCACGCCGGCGATGCAGTCACGAAAGGACAGGTATTGGCGATCGTGGACAGCCCGGACCTGACCGCGAAACAATCGCAGGAGGAGGCCACGCTCGTGAGCCTGCGGGTCGACTGGCAACGCGCGACGCTCGATGCCGAAACCAAGCTCGCGCAGCTGCGCGATGCCTTTAACCAGGCGGAGGTCGATCAAAAGACCGCGCAGCGTGAACGCGACCGCAGCCGCAAAGCCTACGAGCTGGGTTCCTATTCGGAGCTGCAAGCGCTGAAGGCCGAGGATGCGCTGGAAAAAGCACAGTTCGCTTTCGCGCAAGCCAAGAACAACTATGAATCCCAGCCGAAGCAGAATCGATTCGATATCGACAGCAAGAAGGCGTTGTTCGATCGCCAGCAATTCGTCGTGGCCGACCTCAAGCGTCAGGTCGACGGCCTGAATGTGAAATCTCCCGTCGATGGCCAGGTCGGCCAGGTGCAGGTGGCGGATCGCGCCAGCGTCGCCAAGGACGCGCCGTTGCTCACGGTGGTGGACCTCTCGGCTCTCGAAGTCGAAATCAAGGTCACGGAAAGCCTGGCACGCGATCTGCGTCCCGGGATGGCTGCCGATCTGGAGGGCGGCGGCCACCACTGGCAGGGCAGCGTGAGCGGGGTCTCGCCCGAGGTCGTCGCGGGCCAGGTGACCGCGCGCCTGCGTTTCGGAGCCGAGAAGCCCGCGGGCCTTCGCCAAAGTCAGCGTTTGTCGGTGCGCATCTTCATCGATCGACGCGATAACGTGCTGATGGTGGATCGCGGCTCCTTCGTCGACCAGGAAGGCGGCGGCTTCGCTTACATCGTCCACGGTAATATCGCCGAGCGCCATCCGGTACAGCTGGGCGCGGCGAGCATTGCCAAAGTAGAAATTCTGGACGGCCTGTCGGCGGGCGATCAGATCGTCATCTCCGGCACCGATGCCTTTAACGGCGCCCAGCGCGTCATCCTGAGCCACTAATTCACCAGCCCTCAAGAGGCCACACCATGCTTAAAATGACTCACCTTTCCAAAGCGTATCGCACCGAGGTCGTCGAGACCTTCGCACTGCGGGACTTCTCGATTCATGTGCGCGAGGGCGAATTCGTCGCGGTCACAGGGCCCTCGGGTTCGGGAAAGACTACTTTTCTGACCATCGCAGGGCTTCTCGAGGAGTTCAGCGGCGGCGAGTACCAGCTGGATGGTGCGAATGTACGGGGCCTCAATGACAACCAGCGCTCGCGGCTGCGCAACGAAAAAATCGGCTTCATCTTTCAGGCCTTCAACCTCATCGCCGATTTGAATGTGCAAGACAATATCGACGTGCCGCTGCGCTATCGGGGATTCAACGCCGCCGAGCGCCGCCGCCGCATACAAGAGGCGCTCGGACGGGTAGGACTGTCGGCGCGCTCGCGGCACTACCCGGCCGAACTTTCCGGTGGACAGCAACAGCGCGTGGCCATTGCCCGCGCCCTGGCCGGATCCCCGCGGCTGCTCCTGGCGGATGAGCCCACCGGCAACCTCGATACGCAGATGGCACGAGGCGTTTTGGATCTGCTCGAAGAGTTGCATCGCGACGGCGCCACCATCGTCATGGTGACGCACGACCCGGAATTGGCGGTTCGCGCGCAGCGCGAGGTTCATATCGTCGACGGTCAAGTGGTCGATCTGGCCGCGCAGCCGCGGTTGGTGGCAACCACGAGTGCGGCAGCAAACACCTAGGAGCTCACCGTGTTCAGCTACTATCTCGCACTGGCCCTGCGCAGCCTCAAGCGCAATCTCGTGCTGACGGTATTGATGATCGCGGCCATCGGCGTCGGCATCGGCGCCCTGATGACCACGCTGACGTTGTTTCGCGCCATGGACGCCGATCCCATCCCGCAGAAATCACGGCAGCTGTACGCAGTTCAGATCGACAACTGGGGGCCGTCGAAAAGCCTTCCGGGGCTCGGCGATTCGGAGAATCTGCAGCCGCAGATCAGCTACACCGACGCGATGGCGCTGATGCACGCGCACGCCGCCGCCCGGCAAACCGTGGCGTATGTCACCGGCGCGGCACTGACCCCCGCCAATCCCGATCTGCGTCCCTTCCAGGTCGTCATGCGTGCCGCTTACACGGATTTTTTTGCGATGTTCGCGGTGCCGTTTCAGTTTGGCGGCCCATGGAGCGCGGCCGATGATGAGGGGCGGGCGGACGTCGTGGTGCTCTCCAAGGATCTGAACGACAAGTTGTTCAGCGGCGCGAACTCGGTCGGCAAGAGCATCAATATCGACGGTCGCGACTATCGGGTGCTCGGCGTGCTCAGCCGCTGGCAGCCCATGCCGAAATTCTACGACCTCAACAACAATCAATTCGGCACCCCCGAAGAAGTTTTCTTGCCGTTCACGCGCGCCATCGAATCCCAGATGAGCACCTGGGGCAACTCCAACTGCTCGGGCAGCGAGCGCGACGCCGGATGGGAGGGCACGCTGCGCTCGGAATGCGTTTGGCTGCAGTTCTGGGCGGAACTGCCGACGGCTGCGGACGCGGCACACTATCGCGAGTTCTTGAACAACTACGCCGCGGAACAGCGGCGCGCGGGCCGCTTCACATGGCCGCCGCACACACGCATACGCGACGTGCGCGAATGGCTGACCTACCAGCACGTGGTGTCCCAGGAAGTCCGCATTCTGGTGCTGGTGTCGTTCAGCTTTCTGCTGGTCTGTTTGCTGAACGCCATGGGACTCATGCTGGCGAAAATCATGGGGCGCGCTCCGGATATCGGCGTGCGCCGTGCTCTGGGCGCGAACCGTCGGGCGATATTCGCCCAGTGCCTGATCGAGGCGGGCGTCGTTGGATTCGCCGGTGGATTGCTTGGACTGGCGCTCACCGGGCTAGGATTGTTCGGCTTGCGGGCGCTGCTCTCTGAAGAGGCGGCCCGATTGACCGACTTCGGTTTCGTCAACGTCGCCATTGCAATCGTCATCTCGATCCTCTCCACCATGCTCGCGGGGCTTTATCCCACATGGCGAGCGGCCCATGTCCAGCCGGCATGGCAACTCAAAGCCCAATAGAGGAAGCATCATGGAACTTGGACCCATTTTGTCGGCCATGCGTCGCAATAAAGTCGGCGCAGTCCTGATTGCGGTGCAAATGGCCATTACGCTCGCCATTCTGTGCAACGGTCTGTTCATCATCGAACAACGCATCACCCTGAGCCAGCGTCCGACCGGAACCGACGAAGCCAATGTGTTCGTCATCACCAACCAGTGGGCGGGGAATCCTCCGGATCTGGCGGCGCTGCAGCAGACGGATCTCGCGGCGCTGCGTGCCTTGCCGGGCGTCGTAGACGCCACCGTCAGCCAATCGTTCCCCTTGAGCGGCGGCGGATCGACCGACGGGATTGGCCTTAATCCCGATCAGAAGAGCGAGACCGCGCTCAGTGCGGTCTACCTCGTGGACGAACATGGAATAGACGCTCTCGGGGTGAAATTGATCGCCGGCCGCAACTTCAATACCGATGAGGTCGTCGAACTGCACGGTTTTACCGACCGCAAACAGGCCGCCGCGGCCATCATCACACGCGCGCTGGCCGAAAAACTGTTTCCAGGCCAGAACGCGCTGGGGCGCCCGATCTACTCGCTGGGCGAAAAAAAGGTGATCCCCATCGTCGGCATCGTCGATCAGCTGCAGGTGCCCTGGGTGGGCGCCAGCGGTTGGGGCAGCAAGTTCAGCGAGCAATCGATGCTGGTGCCGTTTCGCTTCGTTTCGACCAGCTATCACTACATCGTGCGTACCAAGCCCGGACAGCTCATCGGCCTGATGCAGGCGGCGCAGAAGAAGCTTTTTGAAGTCAATCGCGGGCGGGTGCTGCAGAAAACCCGATCTCTGACCGAGGCGCGGCAGAAGGCCTATCAGGACGACATCGGGCTGGCCATCATCCTGGGCGTGGTGTGCGCCGCGCTGGTGGCTGTCACCGCTTTTGGAATCGTCGGTCTCACCAGTTACTGGGTGGCGCAGCGTCGCCGCCAAATCGGCATACGCCGGGCGCTGGGTGCGACGAAAAATGCCATCGTCCGCTACTTCCAAACCGAGAATTTCTTGATTGCGGCGGCGGGTGCCGCAGTCGGGATCGCCTTGGCGGTGTCGTTGAATCTTTGGATGGTCAACGCCTTTGAAATGCAGCGCCTGCATGTGGGCTACGCCGTGGTCGGCGCCATTGTGGTGCTGTTGCTCGGACAGGTGGCGGTGCTCTGGCCGGCGATGAAAGCGGCCTCGATACCGCCGGCGTTGGCGACGCGGGCGGTTTGAGGCGCAGAGCACAGCGGGAACACCATGTTCAATTATTATTTTCGTCTCGGACTGCGCAGCTTGAGGCGCAATACGATTCTCACCACGCTGATGATCGTGGCCATTGCCGTCGGCATCGGCGCCTGCATGACCGCACTCACGGTATTTCGCGCCATGTCGGGCGATCCCATTCCGCAGAAATCTACGCAATTGTATGTGCCGCAGCTCGACAACTGGGGGCCGGACAAGCACAACAACGGCTCGGTCGACGGACTGGAACCGCAGCTGACCTATATTGATGTCATGGGTCTCATGAGCGCCCACGCCGCGAAGCGGCAAACTGGCATGTACGCCGCGCTGCTGTCGCTGCGGCCGCCGGACCCCAAACAAAAGCCCTCCAAGGTGATCACCAGGGCCACCTACGCGGATTTTTTCTCGATGTTCGATGTGCCCTTCAAATTCGGCGGACCTTGGGGTACTTCAGAGGATGAAAATCGGGCGGCGGTGGTGGTGATCACGCGCGAGCTCAACGACAAGCTGTTCGGCGGGGCCAACAGCGTCGGCAAATCCATACGGCTGGACAACGAAAGCTACACCGTGCGCGGTGTGCTCGATGATTGGCGGCTGCTGCCACGCTTCTACGATCTCAATATTCGCCCGTACGGCGACGGCGATGCGGTCTTTCTGCCGTTCACGCGCGCGATCGACAAGCATAT
>DASXNX010000218.1:0-29877 GCA_036494725.1 Steroidobacteraceae bacterium | reverse complement strand
ACGGCAAGAGAGAACTGCACCGAGCGCACGCTGGTCGCCATCAACGGCGGCGCCAACAAGAATTTCGACCGGCTGCGCTATGTGTCTGAACGTGCCGACATCGGTGCCCAGCGCGAGGCGCTGTTCGCAGTGCAGATGCCCGAGGAGCCGGGCTCGTTCCTGCGCTTTTGTGAATTGCTCGGAACTCGCAGCGTCACGGAATTCAACTACCGCTACTCCGATGTAAAGGCGGCACAGGTGTTCGTCAGCCTGTCGCTGACTCAAGGAAAAACGGAGCGGGACGCACTGCTCCGAACCATGACGGCGGCGGGCTTTTCGGTCCGCGACATGACGGACAACGAAATGGCCAAGCTGCACGTACGCTACATGGTGGGCGGCCACGCGCGCGGACTGGCCGATGAGCGGCTATATCGCTTCGAGTTCCCGGAGCGTCCAGGGGCACTGCTCAAGTTCCTGCAGGCCATCGGCACCCAATGGAATGTCAGCCTGTTCCACTATCGCAATCACGGCGGGGACCACGGCCGGGTGCTTGCAGGCATTCAGGTGCCGGCGCAGAGCGCCACCGACTTTCTTTTGCACATCAATGAGCTGCAGTACGCCTTCACCGAAGAGACAGACAATGCGGCGTACCGGCTGTTCCTGGGCGCCTAGAAGTTTTCTCTAGCGCGATGTGCTGGCCGTCTTCGCGGCAGGGCGCGCGTTGACCAGCCATGCTTGCGCGCGTCGCGTCGCCGCCGGGTCTTCCACGCCGCGGGCCGCGGCCAGCACCGGCACCGCGGCATCGAGCTCCGCGGCGGCTTCCGGCAACCGACCGAGATGCTCGAGCGCATAGGCGTGAATGGCGTGCGCCTGCGCCACCGGGGCGCTCGAGGCCGACAGAGTCGTACTCCACATCTGGATGGATTCATCGCTCATGGCCAGCGCCTCGGCATATTTTCCTCTGTCCACCAGCAATCGGGCTAAGTGCATGAGCAGGGACGCTCGATACTGATGATTCGCCGGCAGAGACTTGTCGTAGATCGCGAGTGCCTGGCGGAATTCGCTTTCGGCTCCTGCCAAGTCGCCCTTGTCGTGCAGGAGAATGCCTAAGCTGACGCGTGCATAACCGACCTTGTAATGCTCCGGGCCATATAGCGCCAGCCGAATCGACACTGCATCGCGCAGCAGCGGCTCCGCCTCGGCCAACCGGCCCTCGCGCTGCAGCAACAAACCGTAATTACCCTTGGTGATGGCTGTTTCAGGATGTCGATCGCCGTAGGCGGCCTCGTTGCGTTGCAGCGCATCTCGATAAAGCGTCTCGGCTTCCTGCAGTTCTCCCATGTATTGCGCGACGATCGCCAGATTCTGCAGGCGGAATGCCACCTTGGGATGATCGTCTCCCAGCACACGGCGGTCGATCTCAAGGGCTTGCTCGTAAGCCTGCTTTGCCCGCGCCCATTGCTGGTTACTGACATACGCGCTCGCCAGGTCGTTCAGTACCGGAGAAACATCGGTCTCGGGTGCGTTGCTGGACTTCAGAATGGCGAGGCTGCGGACATACAACTCTTCGGCCTGACTGATCTGGCCCTGCTGGTGTCTCAGCATGCCAAGCGACCACAGCGCGTGCCCTGTCGCCGCGCTCGTCGGCCCCGCGTCGCTCTGGGCGAGATGCAACGCCTGCTGCAGCGGCGCCTCGGCGGCGGCCAGGTTGCCCGCGCCGATTTGGGCGCGGCCGAGCTCGAGCAGCGTCTCGATATGCGCGCCGTCGTGCGCTGCCTGCAGTTGCAGAGCCTCGTTCAGCAGCGGCACGGCGGCTTGATACTGGCCGAGGCTGTCGTAGACGGTGCCGACCGTCGATAGCAGCGCCGCCCGGGTGGCAGGCTGGTCCTGCAGTCCGCCGCGCAGCCGCGTCGCACCCGAGTCAAGGAGCTCCCGAGCAGTGACTTGATTGCCGCGGTTTTCTCCGGGATCCGAGAGCTTGAATAAATCGACCAGAAAGCTCGATACCTCCTCCGCGCGGATCCGTTCATGTTCGGCCAGCTCTCGTTGCTGCGCGACCCGGTCGCGCTCCCTGGCTATGCGCGAGGACTGCAGGTACGCGGTGACCGCAAATGCCACCACCAGGAGCGCCGCGCTGATTCCGGCGGCAACCGGTAGCCAATGACGTCTGACGAACTTCGCCGATCGATACGACAGCGTATCGCGGTGCGCGATGACCGGTCTGCCGTCGAGATGGCGCTGAATATCGCTCGCCATCTGCTGCGCGGACGCGTAGCGGCGCTCAGGTTCCTTGCGCATGGCCATCAACACGATGTTGTCCAAGTCTCCCGCGAGAGCACGTCGCAGCCGATTGGGAGTCGTGCCACGCGCCGCGGCGATCGACCGAGAATGGCTCGAATGATCGGTGCCCACCGTCTCGCTTGGCGGCGGAGGGTCCTTCTCGCAAATGGCACGCTCGAGTTCCGAGAGGCGCATGGAAGTGATGAGCATCGGCCCCGATCCGCACAGCAATTTGTAGAGCAAGACGCCCAGCACGTACACATCGCTTGAAGTGGTGATGGGCTGTCCTCGTACCTGTTCCGGACTTGCGTGGTCCGGCGTCATGACCCGGACGTCGGCCTGGGTCTTTTCGAGGTGATGCTTGGCCGCTTGCCTGTCGTCCAATAGCTTTGCAATTCCGAAGTCGAGCAGCTTCGGAATTCCCGAGTCGGTCACCAGGATGTTCGAGGGTTTCAGGTCGCGATGCACGATGAGGTTCTGGTGGGCGTAGTGCACCGCCGCACACACGGTCTGAAACAGTTTCAGGCGGGCGTTGAGTCCCAAGACGTTCGAATCGCAGTAGTCGTCGATGGCGACGCCCTGCACATACTCCATGACCAGATACGCGCTGCCATCCGGCAAGGCGCCCCCATCCAAGAGGTGCGCGATGTTGGGATGATCGAGCTGCGCCAGTATTTGCCGCTCGAGCTTGAGGCGCGCGTGCATTCCGACGGCCAGCAATCCACCGTGCACGACCTTGATGGCGACCTGCTGTTCGAACTGGGCATCGGCGCGCTCGGCAAGAAAAACCTCACCCATACCGCCCACGCCCAAGGTGCGCAGCACCCGGTACGGCCCTATGCGATCTCCCATCATGTTGCGAGCATGCTCTTAGGCGGCGGCTGTCTGCAAACCGAGCGACTTGCGGGGGGGTGCTTTCTACGTGTATGTAGGCACATCCAAAGCCAACCCTCAGGAGTCGGGCTCATGTCAAACGGAAAGGATCCAAACAAATCGCCACCACCACCGCCTCCTCCTCCTCCGAGCAAGGGCACGAAACCTTCCGGACCCGGAACGGTGCGCCCCGATGATGGGGGTGCGGAGCCGCCTCAGACTCAAAATTGACAGTGACGGCGTACCAGAGGCTGCGGCAGCCGCGGCATGAGTTCTTGCGGGTACGCGGACTCAATATGCACCTGACCCGCTGGGGGCCCGAGCCCTCGCCGTCACGGTCCCCGTTATTTCTGCTGCACGGCTGGCTGGATGTCGGCGATACCTTTCAGTTCATGGTGGATGCCTTCAAGAATGACTGGTCCATCGTTGCTCCCGACTGGCGCGGATTCGGGCGCAGCGAGTGGCCACAGGAGGGCTACGGATTCCCCGACTATCTCGGGGATTTCGACGCGCTCATCGATCAGATCTCGCCTGACGCCCCGGTGCGCATCGTCGGTCACAGCATGGGCGGCAACATCGCCAACCTGTATGCCGGACTGCGGCCGGAGCGGGTGCGTAGCGTCGTCAATCTCGAAGGTTTCGGACTGCCGCGAACCTCGGCCCTGGACTCGCCCAAGCGCATGCGCAAGTGGCTGGATCAGATAAAAGTCCCGACGGTGGAGAAAAATTACAATTCGTTCGAGCAACTGACGGCCATTATCCAATTCCGTTACCCGCGATTCTCACCCGCTGCCGCGGATTTCGTGGCGCGCGTGTGGGGAACTCCGGATCAAGATGGCCGGGTGCGCCTGGCGGCCGATCCTCGTCACCATTGGGTCAATCCCATCATCTATAAGCGCGAGGACGCCGAAGCGACGTGGCGCGAGATTCGCGCGCCGCTGCTGATGATGCTGGGCGAGGAGTCCGATTATCTGAAGCGCTTGGGGCGGGACGGCACCCTCGACGCGCTGCGCGAGACCTTTTCCGGCGTCGAGATTGCCAGCGTTGCCGGAGCGGGACATATGCTGCACATTGAACGGCCGCAATCGGTGGCGCCGCTGATAGAGGCCTTCTTGGAACTGCATTGAATGATCCGCGGAATTTACCCGACCCGATTTGGCCAATTGCATTTACGCAGTCACGACGGCAAGGGCGTGCCGCTGATATTGCTTCACATGTCGCCGCGCTCGGGCGCGATGTGGGAGACCTTCCAGGAAAGATTGGAGCGGCCCTCGCATGCGCCGGATCGCCTGGGATACGGTTTCTCCGACGCGCCACCCAGGGGACTATCGCTGGAGCAGTACGCGCAGAGCACGATCGACGGACTGAAGGCGGCCGGCATGGCAGGTCCGATCGACTTGCTCGGCATACATACGGGTTCCATCGAGGCCATTGAGATTGCGCATCAACTCGGTTCCCAGGTGCGGCGCGTGGTGGCGGTCGGCATGCCGCTATTTACCGCCGAGGAACAGCAGCGCCACCTGGAAAAATACAGCGAACAACCCTTGCGAGCGGCATCCGAAGGCGGCCACGTGCTGGGCGCATGGCGCGGAGGTCTGGTGCTGCGTCAGCCGCCCTATGATCTCGCCGATGCGCATCGGCGCTTCATCGAGCATGTGCTCGCGCCGAATCCGGGAGCGGCTTTTCGCGCCGCCTGTGGTTATGCGATCGACAAGAAGCTCAAGGGACTGCCATCGCCGCTGACGGTATTCGCGCCGCACGACGACATCATCGAACAGACCCTGCGCGTGAAACCTCTGCTCGAGAGCAACGCCGCCTTTGTCGACTTGCCGGATCTGGGCCTTGATTTATTCCAGCTGGCGACGGAGCGCATGGTGGCTCTGGTGAACCGGCACTTGCCGCCATGATTACCTACCGTCGCATCGGTCTCGTGGTCGTGCTCCTTTGGTTTTTGCTCGGCGGAGTCGGGCACTTCACGATGACTGACGCCTTCATGCGCATCGTACCGCCGGCCATTCCCTGGCCGCGCGCCGCGGTTTTGATCAGCGGGGTGTTTGAACTGCTGGGCGCGGTCGGAGTGATGATTCCCGCCACGCGGCGCGCGGCCGGGATAGGCCTGTTTCTGCTCACCATCGCGGTGACGCCGGCCAACGTCTATATGCTTCAGCATGCCGAACTGTTCGCAGTCCCGCGCTGGGGGCTGATCGCGAGGTTGCTTTTCCAGGTGGTACTTCTTGCCATCATCTTGTGGAGTACCTGGAGTGCGCCGCTCAAGCCGGAAAAGCGCGTCGACAATTCATCGGCCAGACCCTAGGATCTACCCATGTTCAATGCGCCAAAATTGACCGGCCTGTCTGGGAATGAAATCTATTGCATGCGGCTCAAGGGATTGATCCCGAGCGGGGTGCTCATCGGCAACAGCATCCAGTCCATGGGCCTTTTCGGCGGAGTCCGTTCCGCGTTCCGCGGCATCGTGGGCGGAGAGATTGCGGATGTAACGCAAATGATCCACGAGGGACGGGCCGCGGCCTACAAGCGCATGAGGGCGGAAGCGGACCGTGAGCAAGTTCATGGAGTCGTGGGAGTGTCCTCCGAGCTGCGCAATCTCGGCGGCAATTCCGAATTCCTGTTCGTCGGATCCGGTGTCAGCGGCGCCCCGGGCACAGGGATGTTCACCAGTGCCGGCGATGCCCAGGAGCTTTATTGCCACATGGATTGCGGCTACGAGCCGAAGGAATTCGTCTTCGGCAACATTGCCTATTCGGTGGGCGCGATCGGCGGCATTGCCGGCACCTTGAAGACCTTGGTCCGCGGCGAGATCAAGGAATTCTCCGATGTGTTCAACGCCACGCGTCATCATGCTCTCGAACGCCTGGTTTCGCACGCCAGGGCGGTGGGCGCAAACGCCGTGGTCGGGGTGCGCACCAATGTGCTGCACTTCGCCGGATTTCACGAGATGTATATGTCCGGGACCGCCGCGCTTCACCCGGTGCTGCCCGCGGATGCGCGCGGCTCCCCGGTGACCAGCGATCTAACGGGTGAGGAACTGTGGGGAATGACGCAGCTCGGCTACATGCCCATCAAGCTCCTCATTTCGACCTCGGTGTATTCGCTCGGAGCGATAAGCGGCATCAAGGCGGCCTTCCAGAGTCTCGCGAGAGGGGAAATAAGCGATCTGACCACGCTCGTTTACGATGCTCGCGAGCAGGTGTTTGATCGAGTGAACCGCGAGGCTCAAGCACTCGGCGCCGAGGAGGTGGTGGGCATCAAGACTTATATCGTCGAGCTCGGTTCCGGGCTGGTGGAGATATTTGCGGTGGGAACCGCGGTCCGCAAGCTGCAGGGGATGACGGTCAAGACGCCCGCGCTGCCGGCCCAGGCCATTATTCGCGACAAGGACACTTGGCTGAGCGGCTCGGCTGGCTTTGAGATTCAAACGCTGCGCGCAGGCAGTTGAGTCATCTCTGCCGACGATTTTGAGTGAGAAATCATTTCCTCAAGCGGCTTTCCAGGCACATACGCGGTCGCTGGCGTAAACGGGCCATTGGTAAGACCGGCATTGCGATCATCGCCGAGACGAACAATGGACTTCTCGCGGTACAGGCCGGGGACTTCAACGTCTCGCGTTCGTTGCTCGAGCGAGGCGAATACGATTGGCCGCAGATCAACTGGCTCGCCGGCCTGCTCGACTCCTCATCGAAGCTGATTTTCGCCGGCGCGCACATCGGCGCGGTATTGGTGCCCCTGGTGCGCGCGGCCGGCGCCCGCGCGGTGATCGCTTTTGAGCCGAGCCCGCGTAATTTCCAGCTGCTCTGCATGAATCTGCGCTTGAACGGCGTGGAGGGCGTCATCGCCAGAAACAACGCGCTGGGAGAGCGGCCTTGCAGCATTCAGTTCACCGAAAACAGCATCAATACGGGAAACAGCCGGGTGGCGCCGGCGGGCGGCGAAATTCAAGTCGCCATGGAAACGCTGGACCGCACCGTACCCGGCGATTGGGATTCGATCGATTTGATCGTAATGGATATCGAGGGTACCGAAGTAGCGGCAATGCGTGGAGCGCAGGCGACGCTCGCGAAAACGCGAAACTTTTATGTGGAGTTCGCGCCGGAGCAACTTCGCGAACAAGGTAGCAATGCGGCCGAGTTTGTCGAAACCGCCGAAAAATACTTCAAATCCGCGTATGTCTTCGGCTCGCCGATACGCTTTCTCGGCCCCGGGCAGTTTGCGGAACATCTCAAGCGGCTGCAGCACGAGCGTGGACTGTTGCTGAACGTGCTTTTCACACAGGACGCCCAGGCGAATTCACAACGAATGCTCGGCGCACTCCCCATCTCAAGGAGCTGATATGGACAGACCCCCGCTACCTCCTTTCACACCGGAAACCGCGGCGCAGAAAGTGCGCATGGCGGAGGACGGTTGGAACACCCGCGACCCGGTTCGGGTGGCGCTTGCCTATACAGTCGATAGCCGATGGCGCAACCGCGCGGAGTTTCTCCAAGGCCGCGACGCCATTCAAGCCTTTCTGGCACGCAAGTGGGCGAGAGAACTCGAGTACCGGCTGATCAAGGAGCTGTGGGCATTTCGCGAAAACCGCATCGGAGTGCGCTTTGCCTATGAGTGGCATGATGACAGCGGCAACTGGTTTCGCAGCTACGGCAATGAAAACTGGGAGTTCGACGAGCATGGTTTGATGCGCCTGCGCATTGCCAGCATCAACGACTTGTCCATTGCCGAAGCGGATCGGCGCTATCGCTGGCCGTTGGGGCGCCGGCCGGGTGACCATCCGTCGTTGAGCGAACTGGGACTTTGATCGGCAACCAACCGCAGGACGCCACGCACGGCTTCGCCGTCCTCCGAATCCGCGATTTTGCCCTCTATCTTTGCTCGCGCTTTTTTGCCGGCATTGCCACCCAGATGATCATCATGGCCGTCGGCTGGCAGGTCTATCACATCACCGGGCGAGTGCTGGACTTAGGATTCATCGGACTGTCGCAGTTCCTGCCGTTCCTGTGCTTGGTATTGTTTTCCGGGCACATCGCCGATCAGTTCGATCGTCGCATCATCATCATTCTCGGGCACTGCTGCTACGCCTCGTGCGCGTTGCTGTTGCTGACCTTCGCGGCAGTCAAGATTACAACCACGGTGCCGATCTTCGCGGTGCTCGCGGTATTCGGCGTGACACGCGCCTTCATGCTCCCGGCATCGCAGTCCTTCGTGCCCACCCTCGTGCCGACACCTGTTCTGCGCAACGCTCTTGCGCTCAATTCCTCGATCAATCAGGTGGCAACCATTGCGGGGCCCAGCATCGGAGGCATCTTGTATGCGATTTCGGAGGCGGACCTCGGACGAAATAGCGGGGCGGGCGTGGTTTATGGCGCCGCGGCGGCCGTGCTGTTGGGCGCAATCACCCTGGTGGCCCTGATCCGAAAGCGCCGGCCGCCCACCGTGCGCTCAGCGCTGTCCTGGGCAACTCTGCTGCAGGGCTTGCGATTCGTCTGGCATCGAAAAACGGTGCTGGGCGCCATTTCGCTGGATTTGTTCGCGGTATTGTTCGGCGGTGCGACGGCGCTGTTGCCCGCGTACACTAAGGATGTGCTACATGCGGGTCCGGAGGTGTTCGGCTATTTGCGGGCGGCGCCGGGCATCGGCGCGGGCGCCACCGCGATGTGGCTGGCATTCAGACCGGTGACCCGGCAAGTCGGCCCAACCATGTTCGCCGGGGTTGCGGCGTTTGGCGCCGCCACCATCGTGCTGGGCCTGACCCACACCTTCTGGGTCGCGATTGCGGCACTGGTCATACTGGGCATCGGAGACATGATCAGCGTGTTCATCCGCTCGCTGCTCGTGCAGCTGGAAACACCCGATGAAATACGCGGGCGGGTGAGCGCCGTGAACGCGGTTTTCATCGGAGCGTCGAATGAACTCGGAGAATTCGAGTCAGGCATGACGGCGGCGTGGTTTGGATTGGTGTCGGCGATTGTGGTGGGCGGTGCCGCGACCTTGGTGGTCACGGTTTTGTGGGCGCGGGTGTTATTTCCCAGGCTGTGGCGCATGCAGACATTCGAACAATTGAAGGACACCAAACCGCATGGAACATAAGGACCAGCATCACCACGCGCACGATCATGACCACGATCACGATCACGATCACGATCACGGGCATTCACACGGCCACGCGCACGTTCATAGCTTGCCGAGCGATGGCATCAATTTTCGGATGGGCGCGGCCGTGCTCCTCAACCTGACGTTTGTGATCGTCGAGGGTGGTTTTGGATTCCTGTCCAACTCCGTGGCGCTGATCGCCGACGCCGGCCACAATTTGAGCGATGTGCTGGGGCTGGTGTGCGCCTGGACCGCCATGTACCTTGGCCGCCGTCCGCCGGGCGCGAGATTCACGTACGGTCTCGGGCGCTCCTCGGTGCTGGCGGCGCTGGTGAACGCCGTGTTGCTGCTATTGGCCTGCGGTGCCATCGCCTGGGAAGCGGCGAGCCGGCTCGCGGCAGCGCCGCCGGTCGCCGGCCGGATCGTGATGACGGTGGCGGCTATCGGCATTGTGCTCAACGGCATCAGCGCGTGGCTGCTGCATGCGGGCAGCCACGGCGACCTAAATCGACGCAGCGCCTATATCCACATGCTCGGGGACGCCGCGGTATCCGCGGGCGTATTGCTGTCGGGCCTGCTCATCGTGTTGACCGGATGGAATCGATTGGACCCCATAGTCAGTCTGTTGATCGTCGCGGTGATTTTGACCAGCACGTGGCGCCTGCTGCGCGATTCGTTGACGCTATCGCTGGACGGCGTTCCTTCCGGGGTCAATTCATCGGCGGTGATGTCCTATCTGGCCGAGCAGCGGGGGGTCACCGACGTTCACGACCTGCACATCTGGGCGCTCAGCACCACCAGCGTTGCATTGACGGCGCACCTGGTCGTCCCCGACCGCGGTGCCGAAGACGCGCTGCTGACCTCGCTGACCCCGAACTTGAAGAGGCGCTTCCAAATCCAGCATGCCACGCTGCAAATCGAAAGAGACCGCTGCGAGCATGGCTGCGAGGATGAAGCCACAGCGGAAGCCTGAGCTCAGACGCGAGAGCCGATTTGCAGCGCCGCCCGCTCGAACAGCGGCGTCAGCAGACGATAAAACAGATAAATACAAACAGGGGCGGTCAGTGCCCAGGCCAAAAACCCATGGAATATGGCGTCTCGCAACACCACCGCGGCGTGCCACAGTCCCTGCGCCATCAGTGCGAGCGCGGATTTGACGGACAGGGCCTGCGCCGGCGCACGCAATATCCATTCGCCGAGCCGCACGAAGGGAATGATCAGCAATACTTGAGTGGGCGCCATGGCGCCCTGCACCAGCTGCATTGCCGGCAGGTTCAGGCGAAATATCAGCGCGACGAAGGTGCAAATGATGGTCGACACTCCCAGAACGGGAATGTTGCCGATGACGATGCCGATGGCCACACAGAGCGCGAGCCGCGGCGGCGAGATACCCTGGCTCAACAGCGAGAGCAGCGGTTCCACGAGCCGGCGCTGCAGCCAGTTCATCATGGGGCGATTTCTTTGGACATAAAGTCGGTGGGCATGGCGCTGAGCAGTGCAAAGCCGTTACAGTCCGTCAAGGAGACCATAAATGTCCAATGAAAGCGCGATACGCCGCGAAGTCGGTGCCATCGCGCTGATGTTCACGGGCTTGGGTTCGATCATCGGATCTGGTTGGCTGTTCGGTGCCTGGCGCGCCGCGCAGCTGGCGGGACCCGGCGCGATTTATGCCTGGATCATCGGCGCCGTTGTCATCATGTTCGTCGCGTTCACCTATGCCGAGCTGGGCGCCATGTTTCCGGAATCCGGTGGCGCCGTGCGCTACGGACACTATTCGCATGGCTCGCTGGTGGGATTCGTCGCCGGCTGGGCGGCATGGATCGCGATCGTCTCCGTCATCCCGGTGGAGGCCGAAGCCTCGGTACAGTACATGAGCTCCTGGCCTTGGGGGTGGGCGCACGATCTGTACGTCCACAAGCCCAACGGGCAGGGAGAATTGACGATCGCGGGATTGTCCATCTCGGCCGTGCTGGTGGTGATCTACTTCTTGATCAACTTCTGGAGCGTGAAAGTCTTCGCGAACACCAACAGCGCCATCACCTTTTTCAAGCTCATCGTGCCGGCGGCGACCGGCATCGCTCTCATAAGCGCCGGCTTTCATCGGGAAAATTTCCAGGTGGGAATTCACGGCGGCCATCATGTGGGCAACCTGGCCGCGATACTCACCGCGGTGGCCACCAGCGGCATCGTGTTCAGCTACAACGGCTTTCAGATCCCCGTGAGCCTGGCCGGCGAGGCGCGACGCCCGGGGCGCAGTGTGCCTTTTGCGATCTTTGGGTCCATCGCGTTGAGCACGGCCGTGTACTTGTTGCTGCAAATTGCCTTCCTGGGCGCGGTGGCACCGGGACATCTGGGAGAGGGATGGGCAGCGATGGAATACAGCTCGCCCTTCGCGCAACTGGCGCTTGCGCTGAATCTCAATTGGCTGGCCCTGCTTCTCTATACCGACGCCTTCGTCAGCCCCAGCGGCACTGGCACCACGTACACGGCGGCGACGGCGCGCATGATCTATGCCATGGAGCGCAGCGGAACGGCCCCGGCTGTGCTGGGCCGCGTGCACCCGCGCTACGGCATCCCGAGGCCTGCCATGTGGTTCAACCTGGCCGTGTCCTTCGTCTTCCTGTTCAAGTTCCCCGGATGGGGCATGCTTGCGGCGGTGATTTCAGTGGCCACCATCATCACTTACCTGGTGGTGCCCGTCAGCGTCATGGCGCTGCGGCGCACTGCGCCCGATTTTCATCGCCCGCTGCGGGTGCGGGGACTCAAGGTGCTGGCGCCTATCGCCTTCGTGTTGGCGACATTGATGCTGTTCTGGGCGCGTTGGCCTCACACGGGGGAGATCATGCTGTTATTGATCTTTCCGCTGCCGGTGTATTTTTACTATCAGGCAAAAGGTAACTGGCACGATTTCGGGCGCCAGCTCAAGGCCGCTTGGTGGCTGCTCGCCTACTTGATTGCCATCACGGTGCTGTCGTGGGCCGGCAGCAAGGAATTCGAAGGCAACGATTACATCAAGTACGGGTGGGATCAGCTTGCCGTGGCGCTCACCTCGCTGGCCTTCTACTTCTGGGGCGTGCGCAGCGGCTGGCGCACACCTGGAATCATCGCCGCGGAAAAGCGTGCCGCCGAGGGCGCGACGAAATCCTAGACCGTGGCGAGCAACGGGCTTTTTTGATCTTCGCGCAGATAGATCGATCGCTTGGGACGCGCCATCACGCGCTGCACCATGGGCGCGAAAGCCTCGAGCGGCATGGTGTCGTAATTTGGATCGAACGCGTTTTGATCGTGGCGCGCGCAAAATAGCGCCGTGCGCTCGTAATTAGGATGATCGCGGAATTGCTCCCGCATGTTTCGATCCAATCCTAGGTGATGAAAGAAATAGTAGCCCTGGAAAATGCCGTGATGCTGCAGCAGCCACCAGTTTTCCTCGGAGACGAACGGCTTCAAGATGGTGGCGGCCAGTTCGGCATGATTGGTTGAGGCCAGAATATCGCCCATGTCGTGCAGCAGCGCGCACACCACATACTCTTCGTCCATGCGATCGCGATAGGCCAGGGTGGCCGATTGCAGCGAATGTTCCAGCCGGTCGACGGAGAATCCGCCGCAATCTCCCTTCAGCATGTTCAAGTGCGCGAGCACTCGATTGCCCAGATCGGCATTGAACGCATTCGCAGCGGTTGCGATCTTCACCCAGTCCGCCTGGGTGCTTTCCGTCATTGACGTGAAAGTAGCCCGATCCAACTCGCCATGGTCTGTCATTTGCGCATTATATCAGCGCAGGCCCGCTGCGCTCGTCAGGTACACGGCAAACGTGCCCAGCCAGTGGCCTCCCTCGTAATGCTCGCCGGTGACGGCCGGAAGGGCCGCATCGCGATGTTGTTTCGCGGTGGCGAGCAAAACCTTCGCGCGTGGATCGCTGGGAGGCAAAGCGCCGGCGATCCCTTCCAGCATCCAGGCACGGCTTAAGTTAAGGCCGTCAAGGTGTGCGAGTTTGGGATCCGAGCGGTCGGTCACCACCGCGGGCTCCAGCCAGATCTTGCGGGTATTTCGAGGTATGCCCGGCAGGAACGTCGACAACCAGGCGGCGAAAGCCTTCGGTTCCAGCACTCGGCGCATGAAGTCCGCCTCGGCGAGGCAGGGCGAGAGAAAATCCTCGCCCGACGGTTCGTAGTTCAGCGGGCAGTTTTGGTCCGGCAGGTAAAATCGCCGAGCGGCGTCGCGGAGGAGCGCGCGCATCTGCGCATCTCCCGCGATACCCGCCCAATCCCAGATCAAACCGAATGAAAACGCCGTCTGGTCATGCTCGCCGACGCGGATCGGATAGTGCAGGTTCGGCAGCCAGCTCTTCAGGCGGGAGGCCGCCTCGGTTTCCAGCGGCTTAAGGGCATCCGACCATTGTTTCGCCTGAGGGTCGTTCCATTCGCGCAATTCGGCGGATAACTTGAGCAGCCACGCCAGCCCGTAGGGGCGTTCGAATGAGGCTCGGCCTGGGTGCTTGAAAAATGCCACATCGCCGGCGATGTTCTGTGCGGTAAAGCTGCGGGTCAGCTCCGCGCGCGCTTGCGCCGCAAATGACGCGTCGGGCATCAGCCGCAGCAGGCGCACCAGCAGCCAGTGGCCATGCACGTCGGAATGCCAGTCGAAGCAGCCGTAGAACACCGGCGTCAGCTCCCGTGGCGGACGCGCGTCCGAATCGCGGTCCAGCGTGACGCTGATGTGATTCGGATACTCGTCATGCAGGCATTTGAGCGCCAAGCCCGCGAATCGGCCGGCGGCGGCGGGGTCCATCGGCACCGGCGCAGGAGCACTCGCCGGTGCCGCGCCGCAGATGCCCGCAAGGAATGAGAAAAATAAGCCAGGTAATGCTGCACGCATGCAGGGATTCTAGCGCGGGCGGGCGCGGCGCGTGGCCTGGGCGGTGTAAGGATCATCGGGCCAGTAGTGTTTTGGGTATCGGCCTTTGAGGTCTTTTTTCACCTCGTGATAGCCGCGCTGCCAGAAGCTCACCAGGTCCTTGGTGATCTGCACGGGTCTTCCTGCCGGGGACAGCAATTTGAGCAACAGGGGAAGCTTGCCGCCGGCAACGGAGGGCGTCTCGCGCAAACCAAACAATTCCTGCAATCTCACCGACACCGTCGGCGTATCGCCGTCCTGATAGTCGATGGGGATGTGCGACCCGCTCGGTACCGTGAAATGCGTCGGCGCTTCGCGCTCCATGATGGTCCCCTGCGCGTGCGTAATGAAGGATCGCAGCACATTGCCCAACTCCATTCGTGCAAAGTGTTCGCGGCGCGTGAAGCCGACTATCCAGGCGGGCGCCCAGTCTTCGAGGCTGCGTTGCAACGCCTCGTCGCTCAAATCCGGCCAGGGCGTCGGAGCGGGCACGTTGAAATGACGCAGCAGCATGACTCGGGCCCGCCACTGCAACAATTCCTTGGTCCAAGGAAGGGCGGATATGCCGAGCAAATTGAGCCCCGTGAGCGCCGCCGCGCCGATGGCCGACGGATCCGGATTGCGCAACTCGGACGATTCCAGAGGCAGCGCCCCAAGACGCCGCTCGCGCCGCGCACGAACGGCCTGTTCGCGCTCGTCCCAGCGGATTTCCTCGGTATCCTCGATGAGAGCCGCAAAGTGCGTTTCCACATCTTGAAGCGCGATGGGTGCAGCAAGAAATATTTTCGCCTCGCGCTCGGCGCCATCCAGCTCGGCCGCGACGATGAACTCCGATTTCGCGAGCGCCTGGGGCTCTGCGAAGCGCGCTCCGCGCCCGTTGGCGAGCAGGTAGCGGGAACCGTCGCCGCGCGCCCGGGCGATCCGATCGGGATAGGCCCATGCCAGCAGGATCCCGGCCGCATCGTGCACATCGGCGGTATCGCGCGCATCGCGGAGCAAGTCGCGCTGCCACTGGCTGGAAGTTCTTTGCGCCTGATTTTTGGCGCGGGCGTCCACCGTCATACCGGCGGGAAGTTCCCGCGTTTCACCGCGCAACGCCGCGATGCGCAGCCGCAAATCCACGTCGCGGCTGCCGGCTCCAGCCCGCAAGATATCCCGCTCGCTCAAGATGGCCGCAAGATCGCAAGCCAGGCGCGCCGCGCCCAGATCTCGTGCCTTGATCAACATGTGCGCGAGCCGCGGGTGCATGCCGAGTTTCTCGAGGATGCGGCCGTGCCCGGTCACGCGTCCGCCCGAATCCATCGCTTCGAGTTCGTGCAACAAATCGCGCGCTTGCGCGAGCGGCGCCGCGGGCGGCGCATCGAGCCACGCCATGGCCGATGCATCCACGCTACCCCAGCATGCGAGTTCGAGGGCCAGCGGGGCGAGATCGGCGTGCAGAATTTCCGGGGGCGTCTGCGGACTCAGCGAGGCCTGCATGCCTTCCGACCAAACGCGATAGCAATCTCCCGTGCTCAGTCGGCCCGCTCGGCCGCGCCGTTGGTCCGCCGCCGCTTGCGATACTTTGCCGGTGACCAGCCGGCTCATGCCGGAGTTGGGATCGAACTCCGCGTAACGGCGCAGACCGGCGTCGACGACGACGCGGATGCCTTCGATGGTAAGGCTGGTTTCCGCGATGCTGGTGGCGAGCACAACCTTGCGGCGGCCGGGAGGCGCTGCCACGAGAGCGGCATCCTGAGCGGCTCCTTCAAGTTCGCCATACAGCGACAGGATGTCGACGTTGCGCTCGAGGGTTGCTTCCTGCAGCGCGCCTTGCACGCGGCGAATCTCCGACGCGCCGGGCAGAAAGCACAGAACATCGCCCTGATGCTCGTGCAACGCGGTTCGGATGACGTTTGCCGTCTGTTGCTCCAGATGAAGGTCTTTACGTCGGGGCACGTAGTGAGTGGCAACTTCAAAGCTGCGACCGCGTGCGGACACAATGGGTGCGTCGCCGAGCAGCCGTGCCAGGGGCGCCAGATCCAGGGTGGCGGACATCACCAGGATGCGAAGATCCTCGCGCAGGTTTTGCTGACATTCGAGGGTGAGTGCCAGTCCCAGATCGGCATTCAGGCTGCGTTCATGAAATTCATCGAAGATGATGCAGCCAATTCCGGGGAGAGCCGGATCCCCTTGCAGCATGCGCGTGAGAATTCCCTCGGTGACCACCTCGACCCGCGTCTCGCGGCCGGCGCGGGTCTCGAGGCGGGTTCGGTATCCGATGGTGCGGCCAACGGGCTCTCCCAGGAGCGAGGCCATGCGCATGGCCACGGCACGCGCCGCGATGCGCCTCGGCTCGAGCATCAAGATCTTTTGCTCCTTGAGCCAGGGGCTCTCCAGCAAGAAAAGCGGAGCCAGGGTGCTTTTCCCTGCGCCCGGCGGAGCGTCGAGCAGCGCCGCCGGGTGGCTGGACAAGGCGTCATGGAGCGCCGGTAGCGCCTCGCGGATGGGCAAATCGGGTAGGGATGTGGTTTTCACAGGCGCCGTACGATAACCCAAGGAACCAAGGCTTAAGAGGCTGCATGATAAGATGCGGTCGTCGGGCCTGTAGCTCAGTTGGTTAGAGCAGGGGACTCATCAATAAATGGTGCCTTCGCATCGCAAGGTGCGAAGTGGACGGGATGAATTCAGGGAAACCTCGCAGCCAAAAGCTGTTGGCAACCCTGAGCCAAGCCGGCGGTGCACCGCCGGAAGGTGCAGAGACTACCTGAGCGCGTACGAGTCGCGCTTAATAACAGGCTAGAGCGTCCCGCACCCCACTGGGGTGAAGAGATAGTCCACTCCCTCCGGAAACGGCGGGGCAGAAGTGAATCCCTTGGTCCTCGGTTCGAGTCCGAGCGGGCCCACTAATTTGCAACGTCCGGTAACGATCGGGGACGATCGGAGAGGGACGGAATTGAGCCAAAATCCCGTGAAAAATAGGGATGTCGGACTCGAATTGGCCCGAATGGGGGTTCGCAGATTCGGTCAGGACTCGATTCGGACAGGCGTTTAATAGGTCTCAGCCATCTAGGCTGGGCTCAGCCGTTTGTTCAGCCGTTGAACTTCATCTGCGATGAGTTCCCGCGCCTCGCGATACTGTGCGTTTTGCTGCAGCGCCTTAATTGGGGCGTCGAGTTCCGCGCCATTCATTTTGGGTACTAGATCTTCGATTTCTACCAGCAGGTCTCTATAGGAGGCGTCGATTGCCTTGAGACCGGTCTCGTCGTCATCAGTCCACTCGTTATCCAGTCGTTGACTGATGCTATTCAGCTCACCCCAGAACCCAGTTCCAAAAGTCCCACCACGGAGCAGGTATTCGAATCTCAGTCGCTGCCGCTCTAACCATAACGTCTGCAGCCCAAGATGTGTTTGCAATACTTGTCGTTGGCGTTCCGAGGACTTTATGGCAATTGTGCTTCGCTGAAATGCCTTCCAGAATTCACTGCACGATTGCATGTATTCGCGAAATGTATCGCGGACGATCACGAACCGTGCGGAGTCGGTATCCATTGCAATTCAACCATATGCTCTTTTTAGTCAACGGTACGCCGAGTAGTTACCCAGGCTTGGAATTCCGAGTCCTCGAAACGATAGGCTCCGTGATCCACGCGCGCTAGCAATTGTTGCTTGGGACTCGTAAGCCGGCGCAGCGACGTTCGTGGAGCGCTGACCGTGACTTTGGCAGAGCCGAGCAGACCCTTAAGCTGCTCGAGCGCGTGGACTCCATAAAGATCCTGCACACCACGGGCCGCCAGCAACAATATCGCCCGGTCAGCGCGGTTCAACTCCTTCCAGGTCTTGGCGTAACTCGTATCGTCGTGTACTCGTGCCTGCATATATCGCAGTGCCTGCTCAGGCCCCTGGTGCTGGTAGATTAGATAGCGCTCGATGTACCAACGAAAGAACTCGGGTGTTTCCTTCAGGGCAGCAAACGCCTTCAAGGCATCGTCCATGCTCAAGGGGTGCTTTGCCAGGGTAGCCAGCTGTTTGACCGTGGCAGCGACAAATTCGTGTCCCAGCAGCGGGAATGGTTCCAGCGGAGCCCAGTTATAGAACGGGGCTGCCGCACGCGAAAACATCTCCCGTAGGGCCGCCTCCGATGACCCCGCGAACAGCACCTTGATGCCGGGCTTGCGAATGTCCAGTCCCGCGCGTAGAGCGTGGGCTACTGATTTGTGCTCCGGCGCGGCGAGTACCTGCGCTTCGTCGATGACTAGTCTGACATGTTTCTGTCAATTGACAAGATTGCGTCGCAATTTGTCGATCTCACAAACGAAACAAGCGGGTACTGACCATCTTTCGCTGGAAACCCACAGATGAAATCGGCGGGGTAACTTTTCGGACTGTCATTGCCCGTGAACAGGCAGGTTGGATTTCAGCAAGAATTCGCGAATAACGCCGTATGCGTCCAGCATCTGTTCGTCTGTGAAGTCGCCATGAGTATTGCTGCTAATCGTGAGTAGTTGGTTGCGGACACCCGCCTTCGTGAGCGCTTCGTGAAATCGTACCGCCTGCGAATAAGGCGCGACCGGGTCGCCGTTGCCGTGGATCGTCAGGATGGGGCAGGAACGTACGTCAGCCTGATCACATCCTCGGTGATTAGATCACTGGCCACGAGGCGCAGAGGCGGCGGGGGGGCGGCGAAGAATGGCTTGCCGCCACCAATCACGACGGGATGGAGGTAGAGTCGATACTCGTCAATAAGACCGGCCTCGGTCAGGCTTCGCGCCAAGTCGGGTCCGGCAACGTCAATCTCGCCAGGCAGCTCAGCCTTCAGTCTGCTTATCACCGGCGCGGGGTCATCCGCGACAAGCGTGGCATTGGGGCCGACTGACTTGAGCGAGCGCGACACGACCCACTTCGGCTGGCTTCGCCACACCGCCGCGTAGTCGCGCTCCTGCGCGCCCCAGTCAGGAAGATCTTCGTCCCAATAACGCATCACCTCGTACATGCGACGACCATAGACCAGGCCCGACAAGCCGCGCACCTGCTGGATGAAATGACGGAAGAGTGCCAGCCCAGGCGCAAACTTCGTGTGGTCGACGTAGCCATCCAGGGATTGGTTCAATGCGAAGACCAGTTTCGCCATGTTGCAAATCTCCATCCCAACGTGGTCAGTTTAACTGAGACGACGCAGGAATCGCCGCATCACGAATCCATCACAACTGCCCCCCGATTCGGCAGGGGTTTCTGCGTAGACTAGCGGCGAGCAGGTAATGTCACAGGGGACACTGATGAATGACGGGTCGAAAGCTCTCAAATCCCAGGTTATCGATGCATTTCGTTCCCGATTGCAGGGGACGGCACTCGTGCCGGGGGATAGTGATTACGACACCGTGCGCCGCGTCTGGAACGGCGCCATTGACCGGCGTCCGTCCTGCATCATCCGCTGCGCCGACGCTGAAGACGTATCGCACGCGATGCGCGTAGCCGCAGATAACGGTCTGTCCCTCACGGTCCGGGGAGGCGGTCACAATGTGGCGGGTCGATCGATCCGCGACGGCACGCTCTTGCTGGACCTTTCAAAGCTTCGCAATGTCGAGGTCAACCGCGACCACATGGTTGTGACGGTGCAAGGAGGCGCTTTGTGGCGCGATGTGGACCGATCGACGGCCATCGAGGGGCTCGCAACCACGGGTGGTCTGGTGTCCAGCACGGGGGTGGGCGGATTCACGCTCGGCGGCGGTGCGGGATGGCTCATGCGCAAGCACGGACTCGCCTGCGACAATGTCCGCGGCGCCGGCGTGGTCTTGGCTGACGGCCGATTCGTGCGAGCCTCCCCGCAAGAACACGCGGACCTTTACTGGGGCCTGCGCGGTGGTGCAGGCGGGCTGGGCGTGGTTACCAGTTTTGAATTTCAGTTGTATCCGTTGCGCGAGGTGTTAGCCGGGCTCGTCGTCCATCCGGCTGAACGCGCCGGCGACGCTCTACGCGCGTTCCGCGATTTTGCGGCAGCCGCGCCGGATGAGTTCTGTGGAATCGCGGTGATAGCCCACGGTCCGCCGTTGCCGTTTCTCGATGCCGGCTGGCATGGGCGTCCGGTGATCATGTTTGCGATGTGCTGGTCGGGCGATATTGCCGCGGGAGAACGAGCGCTGGCCCCATTGCGCGCACACGGTCGACCGGTGGTGGACCACGTCGGCCCGATGCCCTATGCGCAGTGGCAGCAGACCCAAGACCCAGGGGCACCGCGGGGGCATTACTACTATTGGAAGACTGCAAACTATGCCTCCTTGAGCAATGACACGGTGAGCGAACTCGCTGCCATGGCCAACCGCCTGCCGACAATGAGAAGCGAGATACACGTGCAGCACATGGGCGGTGCGGTCGCTCGCGTTGCGGCCGATGATTCGGCGTTTGCACATCGCGACGCAGAATTCTTCGTCAATTTCATTGGTGTCACCGATGCGGCGGGCGCCGTCGGCACCCTTCGCGAGGGGATTCGGGCGCTCCACGACTCGGCGTCGCGCGATGCGCTGCCCGGTGTTCTCGTGAATTTTGCCGATCAGGACGATGCCGACAATGTGCGCCGGTTCGGACGTCAAAATGCGGGCCGCCTCGCAGACTTGAGACGTAAGTATGATCCCACCGGAATGCTTGGGAGCGATTAGGGAGCGACGGCCGGGCCAAATTGCTGCAGCAACGCTGCGGCTTCGTTCACCACATCTTCCGCACGCATGCGCGCGCCCGCGATCACGGCCTCTTCATATCGCGCCAGTCCCAGGGTGGATCGCAATGCCGTGCGAGCCGCTTCGTTGTGGCGAAACCAGAAGCTGAACAGGGGCGACTCGGCGCGCCGGCGTATCTGCTCCGCCGCACTCAAGAATCGGCAAGCCTGCTCCGCCGACCCTAAGCGTTCTGCGATGTACGCGCAACCCTCCACCGACCCTGCCGCACCACGCAGATGCCCCACCGAAATGGCATTGCGCATGGCCTCATGCCATTCGTACGCCGCCAGCGCAAAGTCACCCCGCCGGAACAGAGAGAGTCCCAGGTACATGCCGATAAAGTGATGTTGGTGATAATCGGTGCCAAGACCGTGGACCGAGCGCAGGACGCGAATGGCCTTTTCGGTATCTTCCTCCGCGAGGTACAGCCAACCGCGCACGAACCCTGCGAGACCCCGCAACAGCCCTTCGTCGCGCGATTCGGCCAGCCGTTCGACCGCGGCCAAATGCTCGGCAGCCTGATTCGATTGACCGAAGTGAATCAGCCAAAGCGCCAGATGGCCGGATGAATAGGCTTCGGTCCATTCATCGCCCACTTCCCGCGCAATTCCAACCGCCTCGAGCAACGGCTCATCGGCTGCCACCTTGCTCCCGATGAAAATACTGATGCCCCGGCACATCAGCGTCATCGCACGTTCGCGGCTTCGCGTTCGCGGCTCGCAGCCGAGCGCCCGTGCGCACAGGCGCATCGCGAATGGAATCTCACCGTGCGCTTTGAAGTAGAGCGTCAGAAAGCCGGCAATTTGCAACACCGCCGGCGTGTTTTGCCCCGCCCCCGCCGCGTACTCGGATGCGCTGTCGATATTGGCGTGCTCGCGTCCGAGCAGCGCGATGCGTTCACGCATCCGAGTGCCGAGCAAATCCGCATGCGCGGCTTGAGCCATGCGCTGGATGTAGGCCAGATGTGCATCGCGCGCGAGGCCTCCATCGTCCAGCTTCTTGAGCTGTTCGAGTGCAAATTCGCGCACGCTCTCGAGCAGCCGATAACGCGGCGGGCTGGCGCTCGGATCTGCGGAAACCAGCGATTTGTTGGCAAGGCCGATGAGCAGATCCACCGCTGCTTCGGGCGACACACCGAACGCGGGCGCCAGATCGATGACGGCGTCCACCGTCCAGCCCTGAACAAATACGCCGAGCCAGGCCAGCAAGCGCTGCTCATCGGGCGACAGCAGTGCAAAGCCCCATTCCAGCAACGCAATCAAATTACGATGCCGATGATCGCGGCCGGCAACCTCGCCGACCAGGAAGCGAAAGCGATGTTCCAGCCGCTCCAGCACCTGTTCCGGCGATAGCAGGGAGAAGCGCGCGGCCGCGAGCTCCAATGCGAGCGGCATGCCGTCGAGTTTTTCGCAAATGGCGACGATCGCCGGGGCGTTGGCGATGGTCAGTTTGAATTCCGACTGAGCGTCCCTGATGCGGGTCAGCAGCAGCGCGACCGCGGGCGCGGCGGCTATTTGTTGCAGCTCATTTTCATCCGAGGGTTGCCCCAGGGCGGGCAGGTCCAGTGGCGGCAGGCGCAGCACGCGTTCGCTCACGAAACTCAGTTGTTGCTGCGAAGTCGCCAGAATTTTCAGTTGCTCCGTGCCACGCAATATCTCCACCGCGAGCGCACCCACCTCGGTGGACAGTCGATCGCAATTGTCGAGCAACAGCAATGCACGCCGATCCGCCAGGCTCTCGGCGATCTTATCGAGAACTTCACGCTCGCTCGAAGGCGCAATCGCCAGTGCCAGCGCGAGCGCCTGCAGCCATTCTTCGGCGCGGCGCATGGGTGCCAGGTCGAAGAACCAAATACCATCCGGAAAGCGATCGGCGGCGGCGTGCGCGAAGGCCAACGCACACTGGGTCTTGCCCATCCCTCCGGTGCCGAGGATCGTCAGTGATCGGCCGCCGCTCAACAGTGCATCGATCTGGCTCAGCTCACGCTCGCGGCCGATCAGGGTGTGCAAGCGGGCGGGAAGCCGTACGGAGAGCGGAGGTCCAAAGCGCGCCCGGGGCTCGGTCCGCGGCGCCGCCGCCCTTTCGACCGGACCCACGTAGCGATAGCCGGAGCCATGAACCGTTTGAATGAACCTGGGCTCCTCGGCATCGTCGAGCAGGGACCGTCTCGCCAGCGCGATAACCCGATTGAGCGTCGAGGGTGTGACATAACGATGACCCCAAACGGCGTCCAGCAGCTGATCCCGGGTCAACAATTCGCCCGGTCGCATGACGAGTTGCGTCAGCACCGCGAATACTTTGGGCTCGAGCGTGTATTCGGTCCCGCTCCGTTTGAAGGTGCGATTTTGAGTGTCGAGCTCGCAGTCTCCGCAGCGATAAACGACTTGATCCAAGAGCATCTCCCCGGCGTCCGTCAATCCCTCACCAATCCCTCACGAATCCCGCGGGACTGCGCGCCGCGCAAAGCCTAGATTGCCATTCGTCGAATTGTATCGACAAGCAAATTTCAAATACGTCACACCGGAGAGCTTCTCATGAGATTCCAGAGCACTTTACTTCAATTGAGGAAATGCCGAACCGCTGTCCGCGGCGTCGGCCTGATCGCGATTTTGGCCTTTGGAACCGGGCTTGTTCAGCAAGCGAGCGCCGGCTGTTTGGATGTTCCGGGGATCAAGAGGCCTGTGAGCGATCTGCGAAACCCGCCCTCGCTTTACGGATCCGCGCGTTTTATGCAGGCGGATTTCAGGCAGGTTTCAGACGAAGAATACGCACCATCCTTTTTCCATGCGCCAATCGTCGGTCTTTGGGCCTTCAAGTACACATCGCTGGGAAACTGGACCACACTGGGTATTCCTGACGGCGCCCCGATCGATAACGGCAACACTGCCTGGTTCGCGGACGGTAATGAAATCACCTTCTCGGGCGCGCGTAATCCCATCGTCGGCGCCACTTGCATCGGCGTGTGGAAGCAAACCGGCGAACGTACCTACGTTCTCAACCACATCGGTCTGTCCTGGAATCCGCTGGCGCCGTCCACGGGTCCCGCCGGACCGGGTAATCCCGGCGGCGGGCCCGGCGCGTCCGGTGGACCCGCGTTCATCAAGCAATATGTAACCTTGTCGCGGGATGGCCAAAGCTACACGGGATTTTTCGCCATCAACCAACTGATGCCCGATGGGAAGACCCCGGCTTTGCCGGCACCCATCAAGGGCACCATAACCGCCACCCGCGTCACCGTCGACACGACAACGCAAGAACCTTAAGTTCGGCCGTCATCCCCCCAGCGCTCTGGCGTTGGGGGGATGCTATTGGCGATCGAATGCGATCGTGATTTCTCCCTCGCCTTGGGCAGAGGTGATCTTGACCACGCTCGTCAAGGTCTTGCCCTCGTCGGACAAAGACATCTTGTCCTTGAAAGTCACTCCCGCGCTGTCAATTGCGGTCGTCGCAATGAGTGAAGTGCCGTCCCAGGCCGCGGAGCAAGCTACCGGCGTGCCGTTGATATCCATGCTCGTGGGTTTGCCGTCGGTGGTCATCTTGCGCGTGATGGTTCCGTCCGAGCCTCCTCCGCTCTGAATCTCCACAATGGTGAGATTGGGTTCGGCATGAGTGATGTTTCGCACGAACGAGGCCGGTGCCGGGATTTGGCCGTAATTGCTCTTGGCTGCGTTCATTTTCCACTCGCCGGAGAAGTCCGGCTTCTTGGACACCGTGGCGGCGCTCGCGACGACGGCAACGGACACAAGAGCGAGTAACCAGTATTTCATCGCGGCATCCTTCAATTGAATCTTGAGCACGGCCAATTATGAGCGGAATGCCCCCCAGCTTGCCAGGCATGACATAAAATCCACCAAAGGGGGCTCAAGCATTGGTGACGCCATGAACGCCAAAACGATTCCAGCGCATAGCCGCGCAGCGCCTGAACTCGATGCCATCGTCGTGGGGGCGGGCTTCGCCGGCTTGTACATGCTCCATCGACTGCGCGGACTCGGACTCAAGGTGAAGGTACTCGAGAGCGCCGATGATGTCGGCGGCACGTGGTACTGGAATCGGTATCCCGGAGCACGCTGTGATATCGAAAGCATCGATTACTCCTACAGCTTCGATCCCGAACTCGAGGCCGAGTGGCAGTGGTCGGAGCGCTATGCGACGCAACCTGAAATACTGCGCTACCTGGGTCACGTCGCCGACAAGCATGACTTGCGCCGCGACATCGAATTCTCGACGCGCGTCGAGGCTGCTGTCTGGGATGAAGCCGCCTCCGGCTGGAGCGTGCGTACCGATCGCGGTGATGAGCTCCGCTGCCGCTTTTATGTGATGGCCAGCGGGTGCCTGTCGCTACCCAAGACTCCCGACGTCGAGGGCTACGGTCGTTTCCGCGGTGAGTCCTATTACACAGGCCGGTGGCCCCACAAAGGGGTCGACTTCACGGGAAAACGCGTCGCCGTCATCGGCACCGGGTCGTCTGCGGTGCAATCGATTCCGATCATCGCGCAGCAGGCCGCGGAATTGACCGTCTTCCAGCGCACCCCGAACTTCTCCCGCCCCGCATTCAACGGCAATGTCGCTGAAGCAAAGAAAAAATCCTTCGACTCCGATCCCGCCGCATATCGCAGTGCAGCCAAGTTCTCACTCGCCGGCGTTCCCATGACGGCCAATCCACTCGGTGTGTTTCAGGTTTCCGAAGAGGACCGCGTGGCCAAGTACGAGGGCGCCTATGCGTCCGGGGATCTGCTCGCATTATCGTTCGCGTTCGCCGACATCGGCTTCAATCCCGCCGCCAACGAGACCGTATGCGATTTTCTGCGCGGCAAGATCCGCTCAATCGTGCGCGATCCCCATACGGCCGAGGCGCTGTGTCCCAAGGACCACTTCTATGGCACGAAGCGTCCCTGCATCGACACGAACTACTACGAAACCTATAACCTGCCGCATGTCCGTCTGATCGATCTGCGCCAGGAACCTTTTGTCTCCATCACCGAGCGCGGCATCGACACGGCATCGAGATCATTCGAATTCGACGTCATCGTATTCGCGACCGGCTTTGATGCCATGACCGGTGCCATCGTTTCCGTCGACATCAGGGGCCGCGGCGGCGAGACATTTGGGCGCAAGTGGGCCGACGGACCGCTTACCTACCTTGGACTCACCACGGTCGGCTTCCCGAATCTCTTTCTGATCACCGGACCCGGCAGCCCGTCCGTTCTATCGAACATGGTGGTCTCGATCGAGCAACACATCGACTGGGTGAGCGACTGCATCTCGTACCTGCGCAGCAACGGATTCGACACGATCGAGGCGACGCCCACCGCCGAGGCGGCCTGGGTGCAACACGTCAATGATTGCGCCGACCTCACGCTCGCCCCTCGCGCAAACTCCTGGTACATGGGTGCAAATGTGCCCGGCAAACCGCGCGTTTTCCTGCCTTATATCGGCGGGGTGGATCGCTACCGAAAGACGTGCGACGAGGTCGCGGCGCGGGACTATCTGGGATTCGTGCTGACGGGGCCACAGGGCGCCCGCATCAATGACGGCGTCATTCGCCGCCTGCAGCCCGACGTGCAAACCTTTCTGGAAACGATCGCAACCTTTGACCTGCCGCGGCTCGAAACGCTGTCCCCCGCCGATGCGCGCACCTTGGTTACCGCGATGGGCGCGCAGCGCCCGCCCGGTCCCGGCGTGGGCGAGATCGCCGACGGCGTCTTGCAAGGCGCCCTGGATGAATTGGTCTACCGTCTCTATCGTCCGGCCACCCCGGGTCCGCATCCCATCGTCAGTTACTTCCACGGCGGCGGCTGGGTATTCGGAGGGGCGGACTCCGACGATCCTTTTTGCCGCGACCTATGCGTGCGCTCCGACGCCATCATCGTGTCGGTGGGATACCGCCACGCGCCGGAGCATCGCTTCCCCGCCGCCGCGCTGGATGCATTCGCCGCCGTGCAATGGATCGCCGCCAACGCAATCACGCTCGGCGGCGTCGCGGACCGCCTGGCCGTCTGCGGTTGGAGCGCCGGCGGCAATGTCGCGGCAGTCGCATGCCAGTTGGCGCGCGACGCCGGCGGTCCCCGCATCGACGGTCAGGTGCTGGTGAATCCTGTGACCGATTGGGACCTCTCGAGCGGGTCCGCGGTGGAAAATGCCGAGGGTTACGTGCTCACGACCCCTTTGATGAACTGGTTCTGGAACCACTATGCCGGTCAAGAAGAACGCAAGGACCCCAGAGCCTCGCCGTTGCGCGCGAAAGATCTGTCGCGGCTGCCTCCGGCGCTCATCATCACCTGCGAGTTCGATCCGCTGCGCGACCAGGGAGCCGCCTACGCGAACGCTCTGGTTGCGGCCGGCGTGTCCGCGCGTCATCTCCCCTGCCGCGGACAGATTCACACCTCGCTGACCGCGGTGGACGTGATTCTCTCGGGAGCCGGCGCGCGCGCCGAAATGGGTGCGGCGCTGAAGCGTTTTCTTACGTAGCGGCGTCTAAGGATTCAGTTGTCGCGAATCGCAACCACCGGTGAGATGGATGCCCGAAGCGTTAAGTGCGCCCAGCGATGAGGCTGGAGAATTTGTCCAGGTCGACGTTGCCGCCCGACACGACGGCGACAATGGGTCCGCGGCCTGCCTTCCCGCTGATGGCGGCGGCGAGGGACAGCGCGCCCGCACCTTCGGCGATGACCCGTGCTTTTTCCGCCAGCAAGCGCATGGCCGCCTTGGTTTCCTCAAGGCTCACCACGATCGAGCCGTCGACCACCGGTTTCATACGTTCCCACATGCGCGGAAATACGCTCTTGCCCCCGGCGCCGTCGACAAACGAAGCTTGCCAATCCTTGAACACCTGCGCGGATCCGGCTGCAAACGACAGCGCCACGGGAGCCGCGGTCTCCGGTTCCACGCCCCACACCTTGATTCCCGGCTTCAAGGTCTTGAGCGCGCTGCCGACACCCGCGATGAGCCCGCCGCCGCCGATGGCCGCGATGACGGCCACTGTGTCGGGTGCATCTTCAAGAATTTCAAAGCCCATGGAAGCGTGCCCGGCGATGAAGTTCTGATCATCGAAGGGGTGTATGAAGGTTCCAACGATCCCGGGAAAGGAGCGCTCGCCGAGCGCCTGCCATGCAATCTCGTAGGGCACGGGCACGAGCTTCGCGCCAAGCGCCCGCATGCGTTCGATCTTCGCTGCCGGTGCGCTCTCAATCGCGACCACGGTGCACGGCACGCCCGCCTGTCGGGCGGCATAGGCAACTCCCTGTCCGGCGTTGCCCGCGCTGATGGTCCAGACGCCGAGCTTGCGCTCGGCTTCGGAAAGCATCGCGACCGCATTGACCGCGCCGCGCAGCTTGTACGAGTTGGTGGCTTGTAAATTTTCGAGCTTCAAGCGGATTTCCGGGAAATCCGCTCCCAAATCGAGGCGCACCAACGGCGTACGCACGATGCTCTTTGCGATTCGGCAGCGCGCATCCTGCATCTCGGTCAACAACAGCGGCCGGACGGCTTCAAGCGTTTGATTCACGGGAAATTAGCCTTGATTCTTCGAAGGTTAAAGTAGTCCTCGATCGCAGCCGCCCTGGCAGCGGGGTCGGCGAGCGCAACATAGCCGTCGGGCCGCACCAAGTAGAGCGCGTCGCGCATCAAACCCGCGCCCTGCATGGCGGACCGCCATGGAAAGACGTGCATCGGTAGTCCGTTTCCATCGCACCATGCGCGCATGTCGGGGGCTGCCGCGCCGTAGATATGAACCTGCCAGCGCAGGGAGGTCAAGCAATCAAAGTTATCCCCGACCCATGGCAGGCGGTCGCCGCCGTGAATCCGGCCGGCTGAACCGCTGCTCAAGGAGCTGTTCCGGTAGTTCACCGCGATCTGCGATACCGTTCTAAACGCCAGCCGGCGTATCCAGCCAAAGCGGAACAGCATGGGTGCGAACGAGGGAATAATTTTGGTGCGCGCCCATCGGGCAAAGCCGCCGGGATCCAACACGCCGCTAAACACACGGTCCGTGGTGGCCACCAGGCGCCGCGCGAACGCGATGCGCTCGGGCTCGTAGCTGTCCAGAATGGAATCGCCGGCCGGATCCTTGAGGGATGCCGCCAGTTTCCAGGCGAGGTTGACGGCGTCGCCTATTCCCGTGTTCATGCCTTGGCCGCCGACGGGGCTATGGACATGCGCGGCATCGCCCAGCAGGAAGGCGCGTCCCATGCGAAAGTGCTGCGCCACTCGATGATGAACGCGGTAGGTGGAAAACCAATTCACCTGCTTGACGTCGATCTTGAGATTCCGAATGGCGCGATCCCGTACATCTTCGAACTGAAGATGCTCATGATCTTTCGCCGCCGAATCGCGCACCGAGCCGATGAGCCGCGCATGTCCCGCCTCCTTCAAGGGAAACACGGCGAGAAAATCGGCCTCGTCCAGATCGACATGCAATTCCCCATTCATCGGCGGGCCCGCTGCCTCGACGTCGGCGACATAGAAGAGATGATCGTAAGTTCCTCCGGGGAATCCCGCACCGACCACCTCTCGGACCTTGGAGCGGGCGCCGTCGCAACCCGCAAGATAGGCGTAGGTGCGGGTCTCCTCGGAGCCGGCCCTGCGCAACGTCGCGCGCACTGTAGCGCCGTCCTCCGCGAATCCCGCCAGTTCCACCGGCCGTTCCACCTCGACACCCGCTTGGCGTAGGCGCTCGATGAGAAACTGCTCATGTTCATCTTGCGGAAAGATGACGGGATTAGGGAAAGGAGTGAGACCCAGTCCCATGGTCTCGATGGGTACGCGGGTAGCCTGAGCGCTCTTCACCCAAAGATTGAGCGCGGGCACCTTGTGGCTGCGCTCCATCACGTTTCGCGCCAGGCCGATCTGTTGATAGAACTCCAGCGTACGGCCCTGAATCGCCAGCGCGCGGGACGTAGTGCCGGGTTCAGCCAGCCGATCCACGATGTGGATCCGAACCCCCAGGTTCGTCAGCCACAGCGCCAGCACCAAACCGGTGGGCCCCGCGCCGACGATGAGCACTTGCGATTGCAGTCAGGTCACTCGGGTAAAACGCAGCGCGGCGCGAGACTTGGCCTTG
>DASXNX010000217.1:0-1536 GCA_036494725.1 Steroidobacteraceae bacterium | reverse complement strand
GCATAGGAGACAACACTGCGTGTGTAACCACCGCCAGTGCTAGCCGATGTCTACCAACGTCCTTCTGAGAGGAGTTCAGAGGAAGGCAGGTACTGTGGAAACCGCTCATCGCACAAGAAAGCGAGCATCGTCTTTTGAGCATCGTCTGCGCGCGCGATTGGTGCTTTGCACAGCGTGTTGCATCGCAGTGCTGCGCCCTCATTTTATGCTGTTGCCACCCTTGCGGCCTCGAAACAAACGGCGCACTCTCGTTCGCGCCAACGGACGGCGGGCGTTGGACCGCTATCCAGTAGAACGACATCCAAGAATGCGACTACGGGAGAGGACCATGCGAACACTTTTGAGAACACTCGTTGTAGGAATTGTGATTGCCTTCATCGGCCCAGTGGCCCTCGCGGCCCCAGCACCGACGGACGAGATAGCCAATTGGAACCAGATGCTGTTCCGGATGGGACTCATCGGCGGCACGTCGCCCCTGGTCATCACGCGCGTCGCGGCGATCGTGCAGGGCGCGGTGTTTGATGCAGTGAATGGTATCGAGCCTCGCTATGCGCCGGTTCACGTTCCACCAGCTGCGCCCGCCGGAGCATCGCAAGAGGCGGCGGCCGCGCAGGCTGCGTATGTGACCCTCCTTGCACTGTACCCGACACAGAAAAGCCAGCTCGATGCAAGACTCGCAGTGTCGCTCGCGTCCATCGGCACTCGCGAGAGTAGCGCCGCAATCGCGAGCGGAATCGCTTGGGGCCAAACAGTCGCCAACGCCATTTTAACGTGGCGAACCACCGACGGCTTTGCACCGGCACCACCGCCGTTCTTAGGCGGGACGGCTGTCGGTGAGTGGCGTCCTACCCCACCGGCATTCGCGCCTGGTGCTGCGCCGCAGTTCGCCTACATGACCCCGTGGGTCATCAGCGCGCCGGGACAATTTCGCCCGGCGGGTCCACCGGCATTGACGAGCGCTCGATATACCGTGGACTTCAATGAAACGAAGAGCATGGGCAGCATGATGAGCGCAAAGCGTACACCTGATCAAACCATCTTCGCCTGGTTGTGGGCCTCGAGCACCGCAAGTTACCTCTGGAACCATGTGGCACTCTCTCTCATGGAACGCGAGCGAGATTCGACCGATGATGAGGGGCCGCAGACGCGCCGCCCTAACTCGACGCTGGAAAGCGCGCGCTTGTTGGCGCTGTTGAATTTGGCCATTGCGGACGCGGCCATTGGGTGTTGGGAAGCAAAGTATACGTATGTCGCTTGGCGTCCGGTTACCGCAATCCCCCTGGCGGATATGGACGGCAATCCGGCAACCATTGCGGATCCCACCTGGATGCCGTTGTTTGCGACACCGGCGCATCCCGAATATCCCTCTGGCCATTCGTGCGTCAGCGGCGCCGCTGGGAGCGTGCTCGCGCATTATTTTGGCGAAAGGACGCATTTCAGCGTGACATCAGATGTGATGCCCGGCGTCGTTCGATCCTTTGACAGCTTTTCCGAAGCGCTCCAGGAGGTGCAGAATGCTCGAATCTTTGCCGGCAT
>DASXNX010000216.1:0-1595 GCA_036494725.1 Steroidobacteraceae bacterium | reverse complement strand
CGCCCGCGCCGCCTCATTGATTAGGGAGCGTCGCCGGAGTTCGTCAAACGGCAACGTGGTGTCGATACGGCCCGAGTCATAGAGGTAGCCGTCGACCAGACCGTTGAGCAGATGGCGCAGCTCGAACCCGCCGCCCCGGCCGGCGGCGTTTGCGTAACGCACGATGTTGATGGTGCAGCTGTTGGTCAGCAAATTATAGAATTCGGGATGATCGGCGAGTTCGTTGATCCGCGCCAGGTAGACCAGAAGCAGCCGGCGCGCATCGTCAGCTGAGGTATTGAGGCGATAGAGATACACCGGCTCGCCTCGGTGATTGGCACGGACGCCCACGATGTCGCGCTCATCGCCTACCACGTAGATCAATTCAAACTGCTTGAAAAGGGAGGCGACCGGCGCGAAGCCCTGGCCAACCTCGGGCCGGGTCTCGATGGAAATGCTCAGCGGCGGCGCGTTGTCGAAGATGAAGCTCAGGAAGGTATGTCCGACCGGCCCCTCGGTAAAGTAGGACACGTAGAAATCGAGCGCGACCAGGTGCGACAGCTGCACGTCGCGCTCCTGGTAGCCCGCCGTGAAGTCATTCCGGGAGCGGTACTGGAAGTTGCGGACGCCGGTTAGGTGCACGTGATCGCCATCGATCGTGGCGCGCGGCATGACGGCGACTTCCGGTCGCCAGTTGCGGTCGTGCGAGGGACGGATGGAGATCCACCAGGCCACGACTCCAATAAACAGCACGACGGCCAACACGGACATGCGACGTTGGCGGGAGAACCAGAGCGCCCAGATTGCAAACGCCGCGAAGGCGACCGCCACCCCAATGCGCACGCCGGCCCACGGCAAATTCGAATAGTAGATGGCCAGGGTGGCCCAGGCGAGAGGCACGGCCAGGCACAAAAAGCCGACGACCGCGATCAGCCAGCCGAAAGGTCTGGAGAGGAATCTGCGGAACAAACTCATTGATTCTCCGGCCATTTGAACCAGCGAACGCAGTCCGGCGTCGCTGCTCGGAAGGGCGCCAGGCGTGTGCCAATCCACGACGGACGGCTGGCGGGTGATGTCCCGGTCTCTGTTGAAGTTGGCGAAGCAGGTGCTACCGTGAATGACGTTACGCGGCCTCCTCGTTGTCAGCAAGAGCGTAGTTGTTTGGTTCCTTTGCATGGTGAGCAGCCAGCGCGACCCGCAGGGCTGGAAGCTGCTTGTAGGCTTTCAGCCGGCCTCTTTGCTTCGTGCATGGCTGCGGCAGTCCAGCGCAAGGCCATCGAGGCGGACTGCCAACGCTTCACGTTTCGGCTGACCCGGCGAATCGTGCCCATGACGTTCTCGATGATATTGGTGCAGGCAAGCGATCGCTGCAGTTCGCTCGGCAGGCCGAGCCGCGTCACCGTGAGGATCTCATCCAGCCCCTCCAGGATGCTCTTAGAGACGCCCGGCGCATCGCGTTCCAGGCGCTGGGCAAAGTTGCGGATGAGCTTCTCGGCCTTGTCGGGATCGTTCAGCTCCCAGGCCTGACGCAGAGTGCGACGGACCGATGCGTGCAACGGTTTGGGCAGCCGCTCCATGATGTTGCGGGTCTTGTGGACTTAATGCCGATGTCGGCA
>DASXNX010000215.1:0-6644 GCA_036494725.1 Steroidobacteraceae bacterium | reverse complement strand
CAAAAGATGGTGCAGCAGGTGGGTGCCAGTGCCCGTGAGCGCATCATCGCCGCGGCGGCGGCGCGCTGGCACGTTCCAGGATCAGAATGCGCGGCAGCGCAGAGCGTGGTGACACATCGGCCTTCCGGCCGCACGCTGCGTTATGGGGAGCTCGCCGCCGAGGCCGCGAAGGTCAGGCTCGCCAAAGAGCCGGCAATCAAAACACCTGCGCAGTTCACTTTTCTTCCCCGCAAAATGCCCCGCGTCGACCTGGTGCACAAGACAGACGGATCGGCCAAGTTCGGAATCGACGCACAGGTTCCAGGTATGGTTTTTGCCTCCATCAATTCTTGTCCTGTGCGCGGGGGCAAGCTCAAGAGCGTCGATGAGTCCGTGCTTTCCGGCGTGCCGGGCATCGTGCGCGTGATCAAACTTGAGGATGCGGTGGCGGTCGTCGCAACCGACAGCTTCTGGCGAGCCAAACGGGCCCTGTCCCGTCTTGAGCCGGAGTGGGATGTCGGCGCTGCGGGACATGTCGATAGCGAGCAGCTTTCGAAGGAATTTCGTGCGGCGTTGACAGATCGCATGGTGGTCGCGCGCAACGACGGCAACGTCGATAATGCGATGTCGGGCGCAGCCAAGGTGATAGAGGCAATCTACGAGACACCCTATCTGTCCCACTCGCCATTGGAACCTCTGAATGCAACCGTGAATTTGCAGCCCGACCGGCTCGACGTCTGGGTGGGAACGCAGGACGCGGAGGCGGCGCTCGGTGCGGCGGCACGCGCGTCCGGGCTGAAACCAGAGCAAGTCTACATTCACAACGCGTTTCTCGGAGGAGGTTTCGGCCGCCGCGATGCAAGCGATGAAATCATCCAGGCCATCGCCATCGCGCTCGTGGTCAAGCGCCCGGTTAAGTTGATCTGGACGCGCGAAGAGGACACTCGGCAGGACAAGTTTCGCCCGCACGCGGTCGTCGGCTTCAAGGCCGTGACCGATTCCAATGGAATGCCGACCGCATGGTCGATGCGCGTCGTGACCTCGTCGATCTTCAAGTGGTACGGTGTTCCATTTCCGCCGGACAAAGCAGAGCCGATGGCCGTCGACGGCCTGGCAAGCAACGGCTACAACGTGCCGAACACGCGCGTGGAATTGAAAGTCAGGAACACTCACCTGCCGGTGTGGTTCTATCGAGCGCCTGGCGGCAATCAGAATGTCTTCGCCATCGAAAGTTTTCTGGACGAAATCGCGTCAGCGGGCAGTATCGATCCCTATCACATGCGGCGCAAGCTCCTGGAGGGTAAGTCGGACTGGCTCAAGGTACTGGATACCGCCGCCGAGAAGGGCGATTGGGGCAAGCCACTGCCAAAGGGCAGCGGGCGCGGCATCGCCATTTGCAATTTCACAGACAGCCTTTGTGCGCAGGTCGCCGAAGTGACGGTCAAGCCGAACGGCGAAGTGAAGGTCGATCGGGTCATCGTCGCACTCGATACCCGTCACATGGTCAATCCGCTGACCGTCGCCGAGCAGGCTGAGGGCGCCGTGATTTTTGGGTTGACCGCGGCACTTTACGGCAAGATCACAATTAAGGATGGTGCAGCGGTCCAGGGCAACTTCGACACTTTTCGCATGGTGCGTCTTGCGGAAGCGCCGAGGATTGAGGTGCATCTTGTACCGAGCGGCGGAGACGTCTGGGGCGGCGCGGGCGAGCCTGGCGTCCCACCCCTTGCCCCCGCAGTGACGAATGCGATCTTTGCCGCAACGGGCAGGCGCATTCGTACCTTGCCGATTGTGGACACCGATCTCAGGGGAGAGACTTGACGGTAGTTTCAAGGACGGTCCTTTTATGCGGGGCGACTTTGTCGTTCGCAGGCGCGATATTCGTCGCCCTCGTTCTGGCTTACGGGCACAAGTCCACCCTGCAAGAACCTGAAAATGCCGGTTCCCCCCGGAATGGCGATGAGTATTTGGCGCGGGTCGCGGATTGCGTCGCTTGCCACTCGATTCCTGGCGGCAAGGGCTTTGCCGGCGGTCTCAAAATGGGAACGCCCCTCGGCGCAATTTACTCGACCAACATTACACCGGATCGCGAAACTGGCATCGGCAAATACAGTCTTACCGATTTTGATCTCGCGGTGCGCTATGGCATTGCCAAGGATGGCCACCACCTTTATCCGGCGATGCCTTATCCGTCCTACGTCAAACTGGCCGACGCGGATGTCGTGGCACTTTACCGCTTTTTTATGAATCAAGTGCCTCCCGTTCATCAGGAGAATTTGAAGAGTGAGATCCCCGCAATATTGAGCTTCCGCTGGCCGGTCGCGGTCTGGAATGTTTTCTTCGTGCCGGGCGCTAGCTATGTCGCAAAGTCAGACCATGACGCGGTCTGGAATCGCGGCGCCTACCTGGTTCAAGGCCCTGGTCACTGCGGCGCCTGCCACACCCCGCGCGGTATCGGCATGCAGGAAAAGGCGCTCGATGATAGCGGCGCGAACTTTCTAGCCGGAGCGGAGCTCGACGCTTGGTATGCGCCGAGTCTTCGCGGCGAGATGCGGACGGGCCTCGGTACTTGGTCGACGAAGGACATCGGCGATTTTCTCGAGCGTGGCCACAACCGAGTCGGTTCGGCGTTCGGATCGATGACCGATGTCATCAACAACTCCACGTCTTACTTTTCGGACAGCGATATCCAGGCCATAGCAGTCTATTTGACATCGTTGCCGGCGACTTCCGCACAGCGGGCCGTCGCCTATGACAGTGCGACAACGGACGCGTTACGCAACAGTCCCGCAACCCAACCAGGTGCTGCGATTTACGCGAGCGATTGCGCGAGCTGTCATGGTTTCGACGCCAAAGGCTTCACTTCGTACATGCCGGCGCTCGCCGCCAACCCCGTCGTGCTTGACGAGAATCCGTCCTCGCTCATCAATGTCGTGCTAAACGGCTCGGTACCCCTCGTCGTCGAGGGTACACCTGACGCCTACCGCATGCCGCAATTCCGGCAGCAATTGTCAGACCAGGATGCCGCCGAAGTCATCACCTTCATGCGCAATCGCTGGGGCAATCAAGCGCCAGCAGTCTCCGCCACACAAGTTGCAAAACTACGCAGGACGACCAATCCAACCAGCGATCAGGTCATCATCCTGAAAATGCGTTAGGCGCAAGGTCGTTCAGCGACGCTGTATTTTTCGGTTCTGGACAACCGCAGCCAAACGGGCCCCCACTCGGCTTAATACGGATGCTAAGGGCTGTGCATATGCGATATGAGCTGGGATGCGAAGTTCGACCACCGTACCCGCATTTTCTTCGCTCCAGACATGTAGGTGACCACCAAAGCTCTCACTGCGCTCGCGCATTCCGGGAAGTCCCCAGTGGCCCGGCCGCTGACCACGAGCGAGGATCTGGGGAGCCATGCCAATTCCATCATCGCGTACCCGGATCGTGAGATCGGCATTGCCAAAAGTCACTTCAATCTCGACACGGCGAGCCTTCGCATGTTGGTATGCGTTGTGGAGCGCTTCGCGGACGATGCGATAAGCCTCATCACCTACGACGGCGCTCAACTCGCGGGGCCTTCCCTCCATGACTACGCCGTACTCAGGCCGTGGAGGATCCATCCCTGCCGCCAGTTCGGTGTGGAGCGCACTCAACAAAGCCGCGAAATCAGAGACGTCAAAAGACGAGGAGCGCAGGGTCTGAATGGCGTCGCGCCCCTCGCCAATCGCCTGGTCTCCTACGTGCATCGCAGAGTCTAAGGACTTCATGGCATCGCCAGGACGTTCGGGAAGCAATTGCCGAACTGCCTCCAGTCGATACATCAAGCCCTGGAACCCCTGCAGCAGGGAATCGTGCAGTTCCCGGGAGATTCTGGTGCGCTCGTTGAGACGGACTTCCATACGCTCCTCGAGACGCTCGCGTACGTGGCGGACCCGCAGGCGTATGAGGGCCCACAAGGCGGCGGCAACACCTAGCACGCAGAGAGCGAAGAACCATCCGGTCTGAACGAACGCCGGCGCGATCACGAAAGTAAGCGAGGTGCCCACAATGTTCCACGCGCCGCTGTAGTCGCTCGCAATCACATGGAAGCGATAATTTCCCGGCGGCAGTGTCGTGTAAAAGGCTTGGCGGCGCGGCCCGGCATCCGTCCAACCCCTATCGAATCCGTCGAGCTTGTAGCGGAATCGCACCTGGTCCGGCGCGACAAAGCTCAAGCCCGTGTAGTCGATCTGGATATTGCCAGTCGATGGCGGCAGGTTGATCGGCTCATCAATGTCATAGTGCTTGCCCTCAGCCGTAAACTGCTCGAGGTGGACCGGCGGCGGCCTTCCGGCGCGTGCTACGGAGTCAGGATCGATCTTCTGCAGGTTGACATTGTTTGAGAACCACAAGACACCATCGGGTGTTCTCGCTGAGCCTCCGAAGGGTGCATCAAAGGGATTGGCTCCATCTTCAGCATCCAACAACAGTATCGGGATGACCGCCGCCGGGTCATTCATCCACCTCGCGAGGTTCTCTTTCGCGATCCGAATGGCACCGCATTGTGCATATAACCAAAGATTTTCGTCCCGGTCGAAGATACTATCGTAGAGCACGTTGCAGGGTAGTCCGTTACGGGTGTCCAGTACCTGGATCTTGCCGTTCCTTAGCACCTCCAGACCAAAGCTCGTTGAAGCAAACACGGTACCGTCACGAGTGACGGAAAGCTGAGGAATGCGTCCCGAGTGACCCCCAGGATGCGGATAAATCACTTGCCCGCCAAGTGAATCCACATGGACGAGATCACCGTTGAGGGCCGCCACGTAAATACCACCGGCCGGATCGGCCATCACGCGGCTGGCCGGGGGGAGATTCGAGACCGCAGTCACGTGCACTCTGTCAGGATCGATCTTCAGAATCTGTCGAGGAGGCCCAAGCGACACGGCCCACAGGTTGAAAGCGCGATCCTCCGCGAGCGAGACAACCACACCCCGTGGCGTCTCTAAAGGGAGGAATCGCTGACCCTCGAGTCTGGTCAGAGTGCGGCCGATTCCGACCCACGTGGCGGCAGTGTGATCCTCAAAGATCGAGGTAATCACCGCGTCGTGAGTGATGGGTGCGGGAGCGCTAAAGTCACGGTGACCAGGCACTAGTGTCAGCAGCGTGTCGATACCCGCGACCCAGAGCGTGCCATCGTGAGCTAGGCTGACCCCGTCCACTTTGAGGGAATGAAAGTTTTCACCATTGACCACGGTTACCACGCGGCGATCGGAGAACCTCTCCAAGCCCTCAGAGCTCGCGAACCAGATGGATCCTTCCTGATCTTCGGTGAATTGAATAATCCCCCGGGTTGAATCCGCGGCGGCGGCGTAGTGGTCAACTCGATTGTTATAGATCCGATAGATGCCATGGCCTCCGGTGCCGATCCACAGTGCGCCTTCCCGATCCTTAAACAAAGAAATCACATCCGACAGGGTCGCGTCGAGACCTTCGAGGCCCTCGACAGGCGTGAGGTTGTTGTCTTTGATTCGCGCACGTCCAACAGGACCGCCGTACGCAGCGAGCAGAAATGCACGGGGACCCTCCGGCAAGAGCGCGACAACGCCTTGCTGGGTCTTATATGAGGCCAATCCCGGAATTGAAAGGTCACTTGATTTCCCATCCTGAAAGCGGATGAGTCCAGGCTCCGATCCGATCCAAATGGCATCGGCGAACGAAACGATGGGCCTTCCTTCGTCGATATGGTACGGCGACGGCAGGCAGTGCCTTCTGGCATCCCGCTCCCACGAACACAGCTCTCCGGTGCCTGCTTGCAGGTTGTGGTAATACCAGACGATTCCTTTCTCGTCCTCGGTTAGGACGACGGCACTGAAAGGGCTCCCTCCAGCGCTCGGATCGATCGTTTCGACCTTGCGATCCTTGACTCTGATGATTCCCTTACCGATGGCACTGATCCAGAGACTGCCATCCGCCGCTCGAAGTAGGCGCGCGGAACCGACGGAAGCGCCATCCGCTTCCTTCCATTCAGTAAAGCGCACACCGTCAAAGCGGAAGAGGCCTGTTGTCGTTCCAACCCACAGATAGCCATCTCCCGACTGGGCCACGGATACGCCATGACCCATCAGCCCCTGATCACCATTTCTCCAAATAAGGTGCTTATATTCGGACAGCGCCTGCTCAGGATTGAGTGCCCAGGCCACGTTGCTCCAGCCGAGCACGAGTACCGCGATGTTGAGCCAGACGATGTGCACGAGCAGGATTATGGCAGGGATTCAGGAGATCGAGCTTCACCCGACCGCAGATCCCACTCAACTCCCCGGCCCCGTCGCTCTTTTTCACTCGCTCTGGATGGGGTTGCTCAAGACACCTATCCCGTCGATCTCCACTTCGAAAACATCGCCCGGCTGCATGAAAACAGGTGGCTTGCGCGCCGCCCCAACGCCACCGGGTGTGCCAGTGATGATCACATCACCCACCTCCAGAGTCATTGCGACGCTGATCATTGCAATCAGGTCAGGGACGCTGAAGATGAGCCGGTCGGTACGCGCATCCTGCATCACTCGGCCGTTCAAACGGCCTTGAATGCGCAACCCGTGCGCCCCCGGCGGCACAGCGTCGGGCGTCACCAGCCAGGGGCCAAATGCTCCTGTGGCATCGAAATTCTTGCCCATCGTCCATTGCGGCGTGCG
>DASXNX010000214.1:0-2210 GCA_036494725.1 Steroidobacteraceae bacterium | reverse complement strand
CATGAAGGTCAATGTCCATTTGGCAAGCAGCGGCTCTCCCGAGAAGGCAGCGGCCACCAGCGCCGCAGCAGGCGCCGCCAACAGCAGGCTGAAGCCCCGATAAGCGAAGAATATGAGTAAGCCGAGAGCAATCAGCATTCCGAGCAGTTCGACAACGTACGTGCTCATGACACCCGATCCATAGCTCTATTTGCGGTTATTACTCGTGGTAGTTGCGCCGTAGACCACCGTCGATGACGTAGGTTGAGCCCGTGATGTACGCGGCTTCGTCGGAGGCGAGGAAGGCGGCGAGGCCGGCGACTTCTTCTGGCGTGCCCAGGCGGCCCAAGGGGATGTTCGCGAGAAGTGCGTCGAGTTTCGCCTTGTCTTCGAGGAGAGAGGTGTTGATTGGCGTAGCGATGGCTCCGGGGGCGATGTTGTTGACGGTGATACCGAGGGGGCTGAGTTCGACGGCGAGGTCGCGCATCAGCATGCGGATGCCTCCCTTAGAGGCGCAATAGGTGGAGAAGTGGGGGAAGACCATGTCCTCGTGGACGGAGCTGGTGTAGATGATGCGGCCGGCTGCTTGGCGTCGCGGAGGCGGCGGACAAAGGCCTGGGTGAGGAAGAAGGCTCCTTTGAGATTGACGTCGAGGACGGCGTCGTAGTCCCGCTCGGTCACGTCGCAGAAGTCGGCGCGCTTCTGGATACCGGCATTGTTGACGAGGATGTCGCAGCGGCCCAGTTGCTGGTAGGCCTGATCGACAAGGTTGTAGGTGTCGGCGATTTTGGAGACGTCGGCCTGGACTGTGATGGCTTTGCCGCCACCGGCTTCGGCTTTGGTCTTTGTGTCCGCAGCTTGTTCCGGGTGGTTGCGGTAGTTAACGACTACGGTTGCGCCTTCGCTGGCGAAGCGGATGGCTATCGACTTACCGATACCGGAGCCGGAGCCGGTGACAATGGCGACTTTTCCTGCGAGACGACCTGGCATGGAATTGCGTCCTTGATGGCTATTCTCGAGCAGACTTCTTTGCGGTCAAAAGCGAGGTCAAAGGTAAGTGAGTGGCGATTCAAAATGCCCCAAATATCTTTCCCAGGGTGATAACGCCAGTCAGTGCGATCATCGGTCCTACGAGTCCCACCATCATGATCTCGCGGTAGCTCCCACGCTGGGTTGCGCCGCAGATCGCCAGCAGGGTGACGACCGCGCCGTTGTGCGGCAACATGGCAAGCGCGCCGGAGCCGATGGCGGCCACGCGGTGCATCAGCTCAGGGTGAATCCCGTGGGCCGCGGCGAGCTGGGCATAAATTTCGCCAAGCGCGTTCAGCGTGATGTTCAATCCGCCTGAGGCCGAGCCGGTAATGCCGCCCATCACATTGGCAGCGACCGCAAGCGACACGAGCGGTCCACCGGGAACCGCGAGAAATCCGTCTCTGACGACGGCGAAGGCGGGCAACGCCGCCACCACGGCGCCGAAGCCCACCAGGCTGGCCGTATTGAGCGCAGGCAGCACCGAGGCGTTGGCGCCGGCATCGAGGGTTGCACGCAGCTTTGGCATACGCTTGCGGAGCGTCAGCACCAGAGCCAGCGAGGCAATCGCCAGCGCTGTGACGACTGACCAGACTCCGCTCACGGCCGAGAGAGAGGTTTCGCCGAACCGCGGCTGGGCGAGGAACCCGGTATACATCCGGGGCAGCACGAACAGACTCATAAGGAGGTTGACCACGAGCACGATGAGGATAGGCGCCGCTGCCAGCGCAAAGGACGGCAACTGCTCGCTTCGATGGCCGTGCGTCAATTCGGCGGTGTCGAAATTGTCGGCGCTGGCGGCGCGCTCGCGTACAAACTGCTCATCGGCGGTTGCCTGCGTTTCTGCATTGTAACCCTCGCCGGCGCTGCGCGCTCGCGTCTCTACCATGCGCAGCCACCACAGGCCAAAGACCAGCATGATTGCGGACGCCACGATGCCCAGACCCGGCGCCGCAAAGAGCGTGGTGCCGAAATGCGCCATGGGGATAGCGTTTTGGATTGCCGGGGTGCCGGGCAAAGCCGTCATGGTGAAGGTGAAGGCGCCAAGCACGATCGCCGGCGGGATCAGCCGATGCGGAACCGCCGCCTGCCGGAACAACGCGTCCGCCACCGGGAAGACGGCGAAGGCTACTACGAAGAGGCTGACGCCTCCATATGTGAGCACGGCACAGGCCAGCACCACCGCCATAACCGCACGTTTC
>DASXNX010000213.1:0-2184 GCA_036494725.1 Steroidobacteraceae bacterium | reverse complement strand
CGCTGATGCGAATTTGCGCGGTACTCGCGCGGCCGCTAATGCGATTTTGTGAGGCAGTACTCGTCCGGCCGCAGGCGGGCCCCGCAATCAGCGTGTTACCATAATCTCATGTCGCATCGCGACTCTTCACAGCACGTCATGACCACCCCGTCGCTCGACGACATCTGCGGCAACGCGATGAAGATGCAGGTCGCGGGCCGGCTGGATCACGCCCTGCGTCTCTATCGCGAGATCCTGGAAGTCGAGCCCAAGCACGCGGCGGCGAATTATTGTATCGGGATGTTGACGGTGCAGCTGCATCGACCCTCGGACGCGCTGGCTTACTTGCTCGCCGCCCTCGAAGTGAATCCGGAGCTTCCGGACTATTGGCTGGGATATCTGGAAGCGCTGCTTCTGGCGGGTCAGATCGACGATGCGAAGGCTACTCTGGCGCTCGGTCGGCAACACGGCCTGTCCGGCGCCGCGGTCGAGGAGTTCTCGAAGCGGCTCGCCGCCCATGTACCGCCATCAGCCGCACGAGAACGCGCCGTGCCGCCGGTCGCCCCACCCGAACCGCTTGCACCCCTCAAGAAATTAGCGCGGGCAGATGTGCGCCGGCAACAACGCCTGATCCTCGAGCGGGAAAATGCGCTCAGCGCCCTGTTGAAGCAGGCGCGCTTCGAGGAGGCGCTCGAGCTCGCCCGCAGCCTGACCGAACGTTTTCCCGAACGCGCGCTGGGCTGGAAGACGCTGGGTGCCTTGCACTTTGCGCAACGACAAGCGGATGAAGCAATCGCCGCCATGCAAAAGGCTATCCAAGCGGCGCCGCAGGATGCGGAGGCGCTCAAAAATCTAGGGACCATATTCAACAAGTTGGATCGCCTCGGCGAGGCAGAGATCGCTTTGCGCCGAGCCTTGGAGATCGACCCGGAGTACGCCGAGGCGTATTCCCATCTTGGGAACACATACCAGCTGCAAGGGCGATATGCCGAGGCGGAGGCCAGCTTTCGAATGGCGATTTCTCTGCCGTCCGACGATCTTCAAGACGGCACAGACATGCGCTATTCGGGGCTGCTTTTCATGTTGAGCCACAACCCGGACATTGGCGCGGATGCGTTGTTTGCGGAGCATTGCAGAATTGGCGAGAAATTCAGCGCGGAAGCGCCCGCATCGTGGCCGCGGCATTTGAATACTCCGGACCCGGATCGCCGTCTGCGGATCGGATTTGTTTCAGGCGACTTGTGCAACCACCCGGTGGCCACTTTTGTCGAGCCTGTTTTGGCGCATTTGAAGGACTCCTCCAGGCTGGAACTGCATGCTTATTGCACCAACCCCACTGAGGATGCCGTCAGCCATCTCCTGCGCGGCTACCTGAAGGGCTGGCACTCGGTTTCCGCTCTTTCCGTATCGCGGCTGGCCAAGAAGATCATGGACGATCGGATCGATATTCTCATCGATCTCTCGGGCCACACCTCGCTCAATCGGCTGCGGGTATTCGCGCGCAAACCCGCCCCGATTCAAATCAGTTGGATCGGCTATCCAGGCACCACGGGACTTCGCGCCGTGGATTACTACTTCGTCGATCGTCATTTCCTGCCGCCCCGGCAATTCGACCGGCACTTTACCGAAAAATTGGTCTATCTACCGACCGGCGCGCCCTTCAAGCCGTACCCATCGTCGCCGCCCGTCCGCGGCCTTCCGGCGCTCGAGACGGGGCACCTCACATTCGGCAGCTTCAACCGGCTCGGCAAGATCAATTCCGCGACATTGAACCTCTGGTCGCAGCTCCTGCTCGCCGTACCGGAGGCAAAGATGCTGCTCGGCGGTCTGCCGCCGGACCTTCGTCATGACGGGTTGGCTGAGCGGTTCGCCGCCGCAGGGATCGCTCCCGAGCGCCTGGCCTTGCATCCGCGCGGCACTATGGACGCCTATCTCGCCCTTCATCACCAGGTCGACATCTGCCTGGATACCCTGCCGTACTCCGGAGGGACCACGACCTACCATGCGTTGTGGATGGGTGTGCCCACGTTGACCGTCGCCGGCACCACACCGGCGTCGCGGCAAGGCGCGGCCATCGTCGCACAACTCGGGCTGCATGAATTCATTGCAACTCCGGCCGACTTCGTCGCGAAGGGCGTCTATTGGGCGAACAATCTCGCGGCGCTGGCGCAATTGCGCGCAACTCTGCGCGCAAAGTGGCAGCAA
>DASXNX010000212.1:0-2074 GCA_036494725.1 Steroidobacteraceae bacterium | reverse complement strand
GCTGAAATCGCGTGCATCGCGCCCCAGTTCGCGGCGCAGTGTGGCCAGCAGTTCGTGACGGTCGACTTGGAAGGGCCGCTCCTGCGGCCATAGCTGCTGGATGATCTCGAGGCCCGGGTCGTGGCCGTACGATTGGATGGCTAGCAAACGGCCGCCCAGCGCCAGACTGCGTGCGAGCGGCGCCAGGACCTTTTGCACCTTGAAATCGGCTCCCATCCGAGCGCGCCAGGGTTGCGAGGCAAGAATGAGATCGTAATGCTCAAAGATCCGTCCTGGTTTAGGGATCACGCTATCGAGCAGAAACTTGTGATCTTCGCGATAGATAACCAGCACCGACGGGCGCACCACCTGCGGGTTGCCGGTCTTGGGACTGGGTTTGGTTTGCCAGCCGCTGGCAAGCGCAGGGGCCAGATCTTCAATCTGCTCGGCGTACTCGTGTGCGGTCGAACCAGTTAGACGCACCTCCTGCCAGTTGAGCGCCGCCGCCAGGTTTGCGTCACGTGGCATGAGGCGCGGCGCCTCGGCGTAGTTGAGATTGGTCACCACGAAGACCGTTGCAGGATGTTCGAACAACCGGTCAGGCAGCTTCTCCAGCCCCAATCGAACATCCTCGAGACTGATCTCCTTGGCCACCGCGAACAAGGGCACAGTGGGAAACAACCGATGTGTGCTGCGCATGACCCGGGTCAGCACGGTGCCGTCGCCCATTCCCGCATCGAAAATGCGTATGGCCGGCGGAGTCGGGCGCAATAAAGTCATCTCGTGAGCTGCGCGGCGGGCGATTGCCGACTTCTCGTTGCAGGTGGTGATGAAGGCGAGGTATTTCTGCCGGTTATCGTAGAAGCGAAACGGCGTGGCCGCCGCTGTTTCACTGCCTTGATGCGCGATGCCGGCGGGTGCGCTCATGCGCTAGCGCCACAGCCGGCCGGAGGCGATCTGCGCGCCCTCGGCCAAGGATCGCAGCTTCAAGTAGGCGATGTCCGGCTCGACCGGCCCGAACCCGGCGAAGGTTCCGAAGCCGCAATCCGTTCCCGCCATCACCCGATCGCGTCCCACGACTTGCACGAAGCGTTCGATGCGCTCGGCGACGAGCTGCGGGTGTTCGATGTAGTTCGTGGTCGTGGAGAGCAGCCCGGGAATCAAGACCTTGTCCTCGGGTATGCGCATGTCCCGGAATACCGTCCACTCGTGCGCGTGCCGCGGATTCGCGGCCTCAAACAGCAATCCTTGCGCCTTGGACTTGAGCACAATGGGCAACAGCCGCTCCATGGGCACATCGTGATGGTGCGGCCCTTCGTAATTGCCCCAGCAGACATGCATTCGCACCCGGTCGCCGGGAACATTCCTGAGAGCGTGATTCAAAACCTCGATGTGCCGCGCCGCGAGCACTTCGAACTCCTCGAGCGAGCGGTCCCGGTACATGGTATGACGGCCCATGGCGAGATCCGGCGCATCGATCTGCAAAATGATCCCGGCCTGCACGATGGTTTCGTATTCCACGCGCATCGCTTCGGCGAGCGCGGTCAGATAGTCGTCCTGCGAGGGATAGAAATCGTTCGGCTGAAACAGGGCCACCACTCCCGGGGAGGCGGCGTTCATGAACGCTTCGGTCGGCGCCGAGGCGGCGACGGCCGAGCTGATGTTCTTGAGATCCTCTTCGAGCGGCGCCAGATTTTTGATCCGAATCTCACCGATGCAGCGCGGCCGGCGGTACTTGGCGGTCGAGCCCCGTTCCGCCAATTTCTTGAGCAGTCCCGGAAACTCCACGAGATCCTGCCCGGGCTCGCGCTTGGTATCGCCGCCGAATCCCGCGAGCCGCTCGGCAATATACGTAGCGTAGCTGATCTTGCTCATTTCGCCGTCGCTCACGACGTCGATGCCGACCGCTGTCTGCCGCCGCACCACGTCTGCCACCGCATGGGAGATCACGGCGGCCGCCGCCGGCGCGTCCTTGATCTCGTCGCGTTCGCGCGCGAACAGCACATCGGTGACCGCCTGGCTGCGCGGCAGGCTGCCGACGTGAGTGGTGAGGATGCGATCGGTGCTGCGCTTCATTCGCTTGTGGCGAGCTACC
>DASXNX010000211.1:0-9339 GCA_036494725.1 Steroidobacteraceae bacterium | reverse complement strand
ACGAGATGGCGGCCGGCTCCAAGGCAGATCTGACCGCGAAGCTGCGCAAGGCGGCTTACGCTCAGGAGTTCACGAATCTTTTTGGAAAGAACATTTTCGATGACCCGACTCGTGCGGCGGCCATGGCCGCCTCAGCGCTCGAACGGTTCGAGCTGACCGATCCGAGCTTTCATCCCTATGACAGCAAGTTCGACGACTACCTTGAGGGCAAGGTGCAGCTGTCTGAACAGGAACGCCGGGGAATGGCACTCTTCGATGATCCTAAGCGAGGAAACTGCGCGAAGTGTCATCTCGACCGCAAGGGAGCCGACGGGTCGCATCCCCTCTTCACGGACTACCAGTTCCAAGTGCTCGGAGTTCCTCGTAATCCTGAGATCCGCGCCAATGCCGATGCCGGCTATTTCGATCAAGGACTGTGCGGGCCGGTCCGCACCGACCAGACGGGAAAATCGAAATACTGCGGCATGTTCAAGACCCCAACGCTTCGCAACGTGGCGGCACGGTCGGTCTTCTTTCACAACGGCCGATTTCACACGCTGAAGGAGTCATTGGATTTTTATGTGCGGCGCGACACCGATCCGCAGCGGTGGTATCCGGCTCGGGTCCCGGGCGGCGTGGATAAGTTTGATGACCTACCCGAGAAGCTCCGGGTGAATGTCGATGTGACGGAAGAGCCGTTTACGCGCGAGGCCGGGGGCATCCCCGCCTGGAGCGAGAGCGAAATTGATGACGTGATTGCCTTTTTGAATACACTGACGGATCGAGACGCTCTCATAATGCACTGAGCTTGTCCGCTTTTCTTGCGCTGCTTACCCGGTATTTCGTGCTTCGATCGCCATTGCACTGAAGTGCTTGAGAGCCGTCAATGGTGAGACTCAGTATCACCTATGATAACCAGCGCCAAATCCCCGCGGGCCAGCCGCTCAACGGTCTGTGCATCCAGGTGGCTACGAGCCAGAAGATGAGTCCGCCGAGCGTGGCAAATGCCCCGAAGCCCCCGAGGCGTGCTCGTCCGGCAACTATTGCGGCAAACGGGACATAACTCGTTTGCCGTTCCCACGCCGGCCAGACGTCCGGCTGCAGCCGCTCTTTTTTCCGATCCTGAAGGCTCGCGCCCACCAGTGACAGGATCACAATTGCCAAGGCGACGATGCAATTCTGGGTGACCGGATAAACGAGGATATGCGACAACCCCCAGATCGCGAATGACCACAACATCGGGTGTCGAGTGACCGCGTATACGCCGCGAGCCGAATCGGGCGCGGCGTTCGGTGCACCCGCCTTCGGGAAGGCCGGGTTTCGAATCAGTGATCCTGCCAAAAGGATGGACGAAATCAGCAGCAACGCCGTGGCAGCTGCCCACAGGCCATCGCCCACTGACCAGGCGGGTGCGGTCTGTGGCGCTGATCGATAGGCGATGACCATCCAAGCCAAAGTAATGATCGCGACGACCGAATACAGGCCCGTGAATGCAGCTTCGCCCACTATCCGCACCAGTGGGGCGCGCAAAGGATGTGAGAGCAGGAAGTGCGTTCCGACGAACGCAAGGGCTGCAAGAAGAAGCATCGTCATGATCTACCTCTTTGGTGGCCGCTGTTAGTCTCTGCGTTCCGCTACGCCCGGGGTAACTGCTGAAGAAAATTGAGAATGAGCTCATTGGCTGCCTGAGGCTGTTCCAATGGCACCAGGTGCGCGGCGCCAGGAACTTCGACGTGTCGTGCGTTGGGCATCTTTTCTGCGATCCGGCGGCTCAAGGCCGACGGCAGAACTGTGTCTTCTGCGCCGGATACAATCAGGGTCGGCACGTGCACGGCGGATAGCGCGTCAAGGGCACCATCACGGTCCACGAGGACCGAACGCACGCTCTCGATAACGGCACGACGATCCCAGGATCGAAACCGAGCCGCGAGATTGGCTGCGAGCATCGGCTCGCGAAGTCGCGTAGCGGGCGCGAGATTCAGAGACATGATCAGGCGATCCACCGTATTATCGAATGCCCCGATCGCGAGGAGTTTGGTGAGCAGTATTGCGTTCGCACGAGTCAGGAAGGTCGGGCGCTCCGCCGTGGTGTTGGTCAACACCAAAGCCTTCACGCGATTGGGGATTCGCAACGCGACGCGTGGCGCGACGATTCCACCCCATGAAGTACCGAACAGGACCACCGGCGCGACCACTTCGATTGCGTCCAGTACCTGAACAGCCGCCTCGACGCACTCATCCATCGTGAATCGGCGTCCCGGACCCGGACTGTGACCGTGTCCCGGCGGATCCAGGGCAACGGTTCGCCAGCCGGCGGCTCGCAAGGCGACCGCCTGATAATCCCACATGTGATGATCGTTAAAGAGGCTGGGCCATAGCAACGCGGCGGGCAGATCGGCGCTTCCTTGATCATCAACATATAGGGGGCCGAGAATGGTGGATACGATCGACATGACGGAGTCCTGATATTAAGTTCGATCATTGCTACTGGAAAAACACTACGGCGCCGCTTACACTGTAAGCGGCCATATTGTTTACGATGTAAGCAGGATTTGTCAACTGGACACACAAGCACTCCGCAACACCTTGATCGCGGCCGCGCTCAAGATTTTGAAGGCTGAAAAAGAGGAGCCCAGTCTGCGGGCCGTGGCCCGCGCGGCGGGGGTGTCTGCAATGACCCCGTACCGTCACTTCCCGGACAAGGCTGGTCTGCTAGCCGCGGTGGCCGATCACGGCTTCGAAGAAATGAGAGATGCTCTGGTTGCAGCCGACGATCAGCGAGATGCGCGCGAGGCCCTAATTGCGCAAGGGATGGCCTTTATCAATTTCGCTAAAAAAAATCCCGCTTTGTTCCGGTTAATGTATAGCCATCAATATGGTCATGCGAGCTCCGATGCAGTTCGCGCCACTTATGAAATTCTCGCGAAACGAGTGACTGGAATCGAGCCTACGCGCGCGACAGCCGCCACGCTTGCTTGTCGGGCGCTCGTACAGGGCATCGCGGCGATAGAGCTGAGTGGCCGCCGTGCGCCGGCAACACGAGAAGACATCGCCCTCGCCTTACGAATGTTTGTCTCCGGACTTGGAACGAGTACCAAGTCCGACAGGTGATTTAGCGGCCAATACTCAGGTCATTCAAAGCTCGACTCTATTGAGGCGGCGGCAAGTAGTCTTCGATCGCGAATGGATACAAGCGTCCATCTTTCGCCATACCGGTCACTCGCGAGCTGCAGCAGAGCCTCGGTGATCGCGAAAGCCTCTAGCCATGAGCCACGCCGCCAGAACCAATTGAATCAGCCCTAACGGCGCGAGCATCGGAAACACAACATCATGCCCGAACAGTGGCATCGCCACTCCGCACACTTGCAGGACAGAGGCAAAGAGACCGAAGCCTGCTAACATACGCGGAACCAGCGCGCTCTGGTACAGGATCGCGTAAAGGGCGAAAATCGTACAACCATCAAGCATCCTTGCAAGGAAATGTGGCCAGTTTCTCGCAGAGGCCACGATCACTCGGATCGACTCGAGCTGTGACCGATCCAAAGCGCTGGCCTTCGCATATGCCTCGCTGAGCGAGACCATGGACATCACGGCTGCATTCTCAACCACTGCGACCGCGAGACCTACCACGGCTAGCGCGGCAAACCAAAGCGTCATCGTTCGGCCGTGTCGATGGAAGAAGGGGAACGCAGTGATCGCAATGCCGACCCATATCGCCTCTGTTATCAATCCAAGGAGTGCGGCAATACCCATTTGACGCGAGTAGTGGGCAGCGTTTACGAGGAAGCCTGGAACGCCGAACAGCGGCGCTTCCAGTACGAAGTTCAACAGCACTCCGAAAATCATCTGCATAATGATCAGGGCACCGATGATGCGACCTGCGCGAATCCCATCGTCCACGGTTGCCCTCCCGATGTGTCGTCTCCGCTAGAATCGACCCAATTGTCGCAGATCACCAAACGGGAAGTCATAAGCCGCCGCGCAATGACCGCTCCGCGGTTTTGAGCGGGCGGTATTCAGAATGCCCAAGGACGGTAAAGGGCAGCACTAAACAGTCAGTCATCCAAAGAACGACGTGCCGATGCTGGTGATATCGGGTATTCCAGCGGGGCGAAACGCAGACTCTTTCCCTCGAGAGAATTACCGCGGTTGGACGATTGCTCGCGTCAGTGCAACGCCGACATAATCTTGTCGCGAACGAGCAATGGACCCGTTGCAAGACTTCGTTAATCTACCGGCCACTGCAGCGAGGGGCGTACGCGCGAAATTCCGGGGCGACACATTAGCCTGATCGCAATGGCCCAGCTGAATTCTCCCGCCGATTCTCGCTGCAGTCTTCGATCAAGCCATCGGACGCTGGCGCGACTTTCTGAAGATGCGGTGAGTAGCGCACGACTAGGCGCGTCAGCAGCGGCGCCAATGCGATGACCAACAGCAGTCGCACCGCTTGTAGTGCGAGGACAAACGGCAAATCGACTTGCGGCGCCGAAGCGGCGATGATCGCCACCGAGTCCATGCCGCCGGGGCTGGTAGCAAGATAGGCAGTCAAGGTCTCGATGTGAGCGAGTCGAGTGAGTGCAAAGGCAAGGCCGCCGCAGAAAAGCATCAGGCTCAACGCAGCGCCGGCCACAATCGGTATTACCCGCCTGGCATGCACCAATGTATCGCGACGAAACGCGAGTCCAATGTGCCAGCCAATGAGCGCGTAAGAGCCAGCCAGCAGCCAGCGCGGCAGTTCGATCGTAATCAACCCTGCCGCGTGCAGCGCAGATAGTGTCAGCATCGGGCCTAGAATCGCCCAGGCCTGCAGTCTCAGCAGTCGCCCCGCCTGTTGGCTGGCGGCGGCCAGCAGAATGATCCAGCCCAAGTTAGCCCAGTGAACCGGCGCCAGCCATGCGATAGTCGGACTCTGAATCCCGCGCCCATGCCCGGAAAAATGCGCCACGATGGCAGCGGCCAGCGCGACCAAGAGCACCCTCGAGTACTGCATGAACGCAACCAGCCGGCTATCCGCACCTTCGCTTTCGCTCAGCAACACCATGGCATTCGCCGCGCCAGGGGAAGTGCCATACACGGCAGTGGCGCCGGGAATGAGGCCCAAGCGGCTGATCGCCCAGCCGACGCCGGCAGAACCCAACAATATCGCGCCGACTACTACGGTAAAGAGAAGTGCGCGATGTCCCAAGGTTGCGACAATCGTGGGCGTAACCGCTGCGGCTACCATGGCTCCAATCACGGCCTGCGCGCCGAGATACGGCCCGCGGGGCACGATAAGCCGCACGCCGTACACACCGCAGACGATGCCCGCAATCATGGGTCCGAGCAACAAGCCCGCGGGCAAGCCCGTGGCGTTCCACAAGATCGCGATGACAACCGATAACCCGATCAGCCCCGCCCACTGCCCTGATGCCGGCCACAGCGCCGGCGACAACCATCGGGCCGCGGGGCTGCGCGCGCTCATGCGAGCGTGATCGCCTCCGCAGAGGTGATTCGCGCCAGGCGCGGTAGGATGTGCTCAAAGCTGAACGAATGCATCTCGGCGCTCATACTGCTGCACAAATCCTCGGCGATGACCAACTCATAGCCGTGCTCGGCCGCGGCGCGTGCCGTGGATTCGACACCCATGTTGGTGGCGATGCCGCCGAGCACGATGCGATTGATGCCGCGGCGACTTAGCTGCAGGTCGAGCTCAGTGCCGTGAAAGGCCCCCCACTGTCGCTTGGTGATCACCAGATCGGATGCCGGTGGCGGTTCCGGAAATTCATCCCAGCCGGCGGGCCAAGCCGAATGGTTGCTAGGTCGGTCTACCGGAAGCCTTAGAGCATCGAGGAAGTCCGGCGAGAAAGACACCCGAACGCGCACCACTAACGCGCCTGCCGTGCGAAACGCCGCGGCGAGACGCATTGACCGTTCGTAGACCGCAGCCGCGGAATGCGGCGCCAAGGTCGCTGCCATGACCATTTTCTGCAAGTCGATGAGGACTAAAGCGCTGGTTTTAGCTTCTAGGTGCATGGAAGACACTCACTATGAAATCAGGTAATATGAGGGTACGCTCATATAATTAGATTATGAGGGGATGCTCATAAATGTCAAGCGAAGTTGAGTCCCTTGGAGCCCGTGCTCCTAAACGAGCCCGCGGCAAGCAGCGAGTTGCGGAATTGCTCGAAGCGGCCGCCGATGTTTTTGCGGAAAGGGGCTTCGAAGCGGCAACGATGACCGAGATTGCAGCGCGCGCTGACGCGCCGATCGGTTCACTCTATCAGTTCTTCCCCAGCAAGGAGGCTCTTGCCGACACGCTTCTAGAGAACTACGCCCGTTTGATCGCCGATGATCTGCAAGAGCTCGAGCGGCGCGCCGCGGGAATCGAAATCGATGCTCTAGTCGAAATTCTATTTAAATTGCTGCGCAGTCGACCGCGCGAGCGCGCCGCCGCCCTGCCCTTAGCCGCGGCGCGGATGGATGAGGGAACTCGCCGATCGACTTTTCGCCACATGATGCGGCGACACATCGCGGCAATTCTGCGAGCTCGCCAACCATCGTTGACGGCCGACGCCGCGCGCGACATGTCGATCGTGCTTTTACAACTCGTCAAGGCGGTGAGCTCGCTCACGGATGAGGAAGGATTAGCCGGCCGCCAGACTGCATTGCGCGAAATGAAGTCCCTTGCCGTGCATTACTTAAGGATAAGCCTGTCGGCTTCATCCCGGTAACAAAAACTCGCGATCTCCGCTGCGCTGCAACGCAGCATTTAATTTGTCTGGAATATCGGCCAGCCGATCTCGGTGCGCCACACCGTCTCGTCGGAGGTATCGAGCTGCCCGACCAAATAGTACTCGCGCAGCGGTCCCTCAACGCCAAGCGCCTGCTGCGATACATACGTGGCAAGTGTGCCGTAGGCGATATCGACGTTCGCGTGCGACCCTGAGTGTTCGATGATAGCGAGTTCAACTGACGGCACTTCGAAAGCGCTGACACGGCCAACGGATCGTGGGGCCCGAAGACAAGGAATAAAGATCGTCGCCTCACCGCGCGCTTGCGCAAAGATGCCATTCGAGTAAATACCCCCTGCGGGCCCGGCGCTCGTATTGCGCTGAGCCTTGAGCGTGGCGCTGAGTTCACCGAGCCCACCCCGAAACCAGGCCGCGAGGTCAGCAAGGTCTACGACCTCGGTGATGGCCGCCGCGAGGGTTGGCTCGATGCGGCGATGCGTAATCCGCGCCGCGGCCGCTGGACTCTGCAACAGCCCTCTCAAGGAAGCGACCGCGCTTTGGGTCTGAGCCAGTGTGCCCTCAAGACGCTCCAGGTGCGCGGTAATAAGGCTATTGCGTGTTTGGACATCCGGCGCGGCAATAACCGCCTGTATCTCCTTTAAGGGCATGTCGAGGTTGCGGAAGCGCCGAATGATCTGGGCGGTGGGGATTTGCGTGGTGGAATAGCGCCGATACCCAGTCTGCGGATCGACCTCCGACGGCGCTAAAAGACCCGCCTCGTGATAATGGCGCAGCGTCTTGACGGTCAGATGCGTGGCTTTCGCAAAGTCGCCGATGGCAAGTGAGGGCATGCCTTAGAGTGTGCGGTCTCCCCCTGGGGGAGAGTCAAGTACTCGAGGTGGGTGTTGACACTCCTCTTACGGCAGCCCCGATTCTACACCCGCGGCCAACGTGGCCGCATTCAAGCAAAGGGGAATCTCATGTCTAAAGCACTTTCTGGCGTCGTCGCAGCGCACATCGCCGCGGTCAATGCCTTCGACACCGACGCCATCTGCGCAACGTTTACGAAGGACGCCTACGTCAATGACAACCGGCGCGAAATCGTCGGTATCGATGCGATCGGGCGTTGGGTCGCGAAAGAACTCGTCGGTGACCGCGTCACGATGCAGGTCCGGGAGGTTCTCGAACACCACGGCGAGACCATCGTACGCGCGGCGTATGACGGCAACTACGACAAGACGAATCTACCGAAGGATCTGATCCTCACGAATTACTTCCGGGTAGAGGCCGGAAAGATCGTCAGTCTGATCATCGTTTTCAATCAACCTTCCCCGTACTAAGAACTACCACCATGACATACGACTTCAAAGTGCAATCCGATGAGTTCGCAGGCAAGCGCGTTCTCGTGACGGGTGGGACCAAGGGTATTGGGGCCGCACTGGTGCGGCGCTTCCAACTGGGCGGCGCTCAAGTCGCAACGACCGGACGTACGTCCCCCAACAAAGCGAGCGCAGCGCTTTTCATCGCCGCCGACATCGGTGAGGTGGCTGGGGTTCAAACCGTCATTGATCGGATTCACGCTGAATGGGGAGGCCTCGACATTCTTATCAACAATGTCGGCGGAACCGAGACTAAGCCCGGTGGGTTCGAAGCGCTGATCGATGAGGATTGGCAACATATCTTGAATGTGAACCTGCTCGCGGCCGTGCGATTGGACCGCGCGTTCATTCCGGGGATGCTCGAGCGTAAATCGGGAGTCGTGATTCACGTATCTTCCGTCTCCCACCGCTTGCCGTTCTCCAACTCGACGCTGGCCTACGCGGCCGCCAAGGGGGCTCTCGCCACCTACAGCAAGGGACTCGCGAAGGGCGTTGCCCCGAAAGGCATCCGCGTCAACACCGTCTCTCCGGGATTCATCGAGACCGCCGGCGCGCACGGGATGATCGCCGACATTTCGCGCGGCAGCGGTATTAGTGAGGACGCGGCCCGTCGGCGGATCGTGGACATGTTGGGAGGCATCCCCCTGGGCCGCCCAGGCAAACCCGAGGAAGTTGCCGAACTCGTATCCTTTCTCGCATCGGATCGCGCCGCGTTCATTAGCGGTGTCGATTACGTCATCGACGGCGGCACGATACCCACCATATGAGCCAAGGCTACGTGGCTCCTAGGATCTATAGCCTAGGCGCGAAAAGCGCCCGATCCGCAGCCGGCATCTAGTCCAATCAATCTAAGTGCAATATTCAAGCAGGAGATCGACCAATGTTTGACCATGTAATGTTGAATGTTTCGAGCAGAACCAACAGCATGAAGTTCTACACCCCCGTACTCGAAGTACTTGGGATTAAGGTTCTATACGACCAGGATGCATACACTGCGTATGGAACTGAGAGTCCCCATTTCTGGTTACGGGAATCGACGAGCACGGATGTGACGCGCAAGGCGCATCTCGCCTTTTTGGCGGAATCTCGGCATCTAGTCGATGAGTTCTACCAGGCGGCTCTTGCAGCTGGAGGGAAATCAAATGCGAGACGGGCTCCCAACAGCACCGCTGGAACAGCCGTGATGACGACCCCAACGTTGTACCACCACGGGAAGCGAAACCAATACAAGACGAAATGCAATGTAGCTAGATAGATCCCCAGTAGCCCCG
>DASXNX010000210.1:0-46147 GCA_036494725.1 Steroidobacteraceae bacterium | reverse complement strand
CGCGCCGCCTCCCGCGAGCCGGGTGTTTTCACGTCGACCACCCGGGATACGCGGCCATCGACGGCCGCCACATCCAGCGCACCGCTGGTCTCGAGCGACACGGCGAATCCGGCATCGCACAACAACTGCAGCAATTTCAGGCAATTCGGCTGTGCCAACGGTTCGCCGCCGGTCACGCATACGTGCTTGGCGTCGAAACCGCGCACTGTTCGCAAAATGGCCTCGAAATCCTGCCACTCGCCCGAGTGAAAGGCGTATTCAGTGTCGCAGTACTGACAGCGCAGCGGACATCCCGTCAGCCGTACGAACACCGTCGGGAAACCGACGCAGTCAGCCTCCCCTTGCAACGAATGAAAAATTTCATTGATGCGTATTCGATCCGCTTTGCCCGCTTTCTCACTCAATGTTTCTCTGCGGACATCTTGTCGAGCCGCTGCTGCGCCAATCGCGCCGCGGGAGTATCGGTAAATCGCGCCACCACCTGTCCAAGCGTTTCCTGGCCGACTCCCATTGCTTCATTTCATAGCGGCAATAGCCGATCTTGAGCAGTGCATCGCCGAGCTTGCGGGATTGCGGATACTTGTCCACCACACGCTGGAAGGCAGCCTGGGCTTCCGGATAGGCCTTGTTCACGTAGTAAGCCTCGCCCAGCCAATACTGCGCATTGTCCGCCAGTGAACTGTCGGGGTACGCCACCAAAAATTTTTGAAACGCAACGATGGCGCGGTCGTATTGGCCGTCCTTCAGCAAATTGAAAGCCGCTTGGTAGCTGGTCTTGTCCTCCCCGGAACCGCCATCGGCCGCATTCGCGGATGCCGCGGCAACGCTGCCCGATGCGGCACCGGAGGCTGCGGCCCCCGCAGGCGCGGCGCCGCGCGACTCGAGGTTCTTAACCCGCTGATCGATGTCGGCGTAAAGATCGCGCTGTTGCTTGCGGCCTGCGTCAATCGCGTTATTCAATTGGTCGACATCGTTGTGCATGGACCGCACATCGCTGCGCAATGCCTCCAATTGGTTGGCGACCTCCAGCAGGCTTTGGTTCGCCATGACTTTTTCAATCCGCGCCAGACGCGTGTCCAGATCCTTCAACTTGATCTGTACGGGATCTTCCTCAGGGGGCGTGGAAGCACATCCGCCCAGCGCCACTACGCCCAAGCAGGCCGCCGTCAGCCCGAATGAAGCACGCGCGTTCACGGCAGAAAGACCACTTCCACGCGGCGGTTCTTGGCCCACGCGGCTTCGTCATCGCCCTCCGCCGCCGGTCGTTCGGCGCCGAAGCTCACGGTCGAGACTTGCGACTCGGCGACGCCTTGCAGCATCAACGCACGGCGTACCGCCTGTGCGCGACGTTCTCCGAGTCCGATGTTGTATTCGCGGGTTCCCCGTTCGTCGGTATTGCCCTCGAGCTTTACTTTCAGAGTCGGATTCGCGCTCAAATTATGAGCGGTCGCCGACACGATATCGGCGAATTCCGGTTTGATCTCCGATTTGTCGAAGTCGAAATAGATGATCTTGCGCGCCAATGCTCCGGTCCCTTCGGCGCCGATTCCGCGCGCGGCATTGGCCGCGTCGCCGCCCAGCGGGCTGGTCGAGGTGGACGCGCCCTCGCCGGCCGAGGCGCCCGCACCGGGGACCTGGGTGCCGGCCACCGGCGGTTCGCTCACCGAGGACTTCTTTGGGCAGCCGGCGAGCAACGCCGCCGCGGCCACCAATAAAACGATCGATGTCATTTTCTTCATTTACTTCTCCGTCCGAAGTCCGTGTTGGCGATTGTTTGTAAGAGTACCGGCCACGGGCCTATTTGTGTACCAAAGATTGCTCAATCACAGCGGCGCCCATGCCGGTTCCTGCAGTTCGCCCTCGCTCGAAACCAGCCTCTGCTGCACTCGCCCGTCGGCGCTGACCAAGGCCAGTACGCCGCGGCCCTTGTCGCGGCTTGCGTAGATCAGCACGGCGCCGTTGGGTGCAAAGCTCGGCGAGACATCGAAGCGCCCCTTGGTCAGCACCTGCAGATCGCCGCGCCCGCGCAGATCCATGGTCGCGATTCGATACGCTCCGTCATCCTGCGTCACGAAGGCCAATTGCGATTCATCCGGCGAGACGCGCGGGCGTGCGTTGTAACTGCCTTGAAAAGTCAAGCGCCGCGGTTTGTCGCCCGGCTTCAATCCCACCTTGTATATCTGCGGTCCGCCCGCACGATCCGACGTGAAATACAGATTCTGCCCGTCTCTCGACCACTGCGGCTCGGTGTCGATGCCAGGGTCATCGGTGATGCGGGTCAGCTGTTGAGTTGCGATGTCCATTACATAAATGTCCAGGTTTCCGTCCCGGGTGGACAGAACCAACGCCATTTTCTTGCCGTCCGGCGACCAAGCGGGAGCCTGATTCACGCCGGCATGAGCCGATATGACATGGCGTTCGCCCGTTCTCAAAGTTTGCACGTACACGGTCGGCAAACGGTCCTCGAAGGATACGTAGGCGAGGCTCGAGCCATCCGGAGACCACGACGGCGACATCAGCGGCTCGCGGGATTGCATGACCACGTGCGGATTTTCTCCATCGGCATCCGCCACGATCAGTTGAAAGACTTTATTGGGTAAATGCCCGGTCACCGATATATAGGCGATGCGCGTGGAAAAGGCGCCGCGGATTCCCAGAATCTTCTCGAACACCGCATCGGCAATCTGGTGCCCCGCCGATCTGAGTCCCGCCCGATTGGCACTGATCTGAAATCCGAGAAGCCGCTGCTTGGTCAGCACATTGTAGAGTTCATAAGTGATGTTGTAGCGGTCGGCGCCTTCCGCTTGCATGGAGCCCACGACCACGTAGTCATTGTTCAGGCGGCGCCAGTCGTCGAATAGGATCGCCGCGCCGTTATGCGGTTGGTCGATCATGTCGGCCCGCTCCATGGTCTTGAAGCGGCCGCTGCGCGCCAGATCATCGCTCACCAGTTGCGCCACGTCGAAGGAAGCGGCCGAAACCTCGGGCGAGGCGAACGGCACGACGGCCAATGGAATGGCCTCGGTTTGACCGCGCGTCACTTCCACCACGAACGAGGCACGCGCCCAGGAGCTCAGGCCCAGAGCCATGACAGCAAGATAGCAAATCGTTTTATTCATAGGCACTTTATTCGTCAGGGTGAAAGTGGATCACGAGATTGCGCTGAAACAAAGCCGGATCCGGCGGGTCCGGCAGCGGCGATGCCTTCAGTACCGCATTTTCGATCGACTGGCGTGCCGCCGCGTCGCCATTGCATTGGGTCACGTGTGCGTTGGTCACTTCGCCGCCCGGAAGCTGGGTGATATTGACGATGCAGTCGAGCCCGGCGCGCGCCGAGGGCGGCTTGATCCAGGCGTTTTGAATCCGGCTCGAAAGTCTCGCCAAGTAGAGCGCTTTGGCCGGACTGGATTCTACCGCACTCACGTGTTCCTCCTCGGCCAATTGCCGGCGCAATTCCGCTTCGCGCTCCGCCTTGGCCTTCGCGTCCGCGGCGTGCTTGGCGTCTTCGGCGCGTTTGGCCTCTTCGGCCTTCTTGGCCTCTTCGGCCTTCCTGGCATCCTCGGCTTTCCTGGCATCCTCGGCGTGCTTTTGCTCGGCCGCATGCTGGGCGGCAGCCGCTTTCTGCGCCTCCGCTGCCTTCGCTTCGTCGGCCTGTTTCGCACGCAGCTGATTTGCGGCGACCGCCGCCTTGGCGGCCTCTGCCGCAGCAACAACTTTGGCCGCCTCCTCGGCACGCTGTTGCTCTGCCGCCGCCGTTTCTGCCGCGGATGCCGCCGCAGCGGCTTCTGCGGCAGCCCGCACTCGTGCCGCTTCCTGTGCCGCGCGCTCGGCCAACGCGCGTTGCGCGGAGCGCAGCGCCTGCGCGTCGACAACCACGGCATCGACAGGCAAAGGCTGCAGGCTGGGCGGAGAGCGTGTGACGTTCACCAAGGCCACGGACACCAGCGCCGCGGCCAGCGCCGCGTGCAGCAGCACGGAGAAGGCAAGAGACCAGGAATGTTCACGCAGGAAGCCTGCCATTCAATGCGCGCCGGCGGCGGCTCCTGTGGGTGCGCCGCGGGCGGGCAGCGAGTGCACGGGATCGGTCAAAAATCCGACCTTGCTCGCCCCTGCCTGCTGCAGCAACACCATGGCGCGCACGACCGTGCCGTAGGGCACCGTCGTATCGGCCTTCACCAACACAGGCGTCTGTGGATCCCGGCGCAGAAGCGCCGAGGTGCGCGAACTGACGGTCGATTCCGACACGGGTTGATCCTGATTCTGTCCGAAGTTGATGTACAGCCGCCCATGCGAATCGATGGTCAACACCAGGGGCTCGTGCTTGGCCAGAAAATCGGCATCGATGGGCTTCGCGCCGGCATCCGGCAAATCCACTTTCACGCCTTCTTTCAATAAGGGCGCCGTGATCATGAATATGATCAACAGAACCAGCATGACGTCGATGTAGGGCACTACATTGATCTCGCCCATCAACCTCCGGCGGCGCTGCGTGGCTGGCATCTTTTAGGTCTGCGGCGGCCGATTCGGCCCATGGCGCTGCAATATGGTCGAGAACTCTTCGACGAAGGTATCGAAGCGAAGTTCCAATCGGCTGACTTGATCGGCCAGGCGATTGTAGGCGATGACCGCGGGAATCGCGGCAAAGAGGCCCACCGCGGTGGTTACCAATGCCTCGGCGATGCCGGGCGCGACGGCTGCCAGGGTCGCCTGCTGTACGTTGCCCAGGTTGTGGAAGGCGGTCATGATTCCCCAGACGGTGCCGAACAAGCCGACGTAGGGGCTGGTCGAACCGACCGTGGCCAAGAAGGCGAGGTTGTGCTCGAGGCGCTCGAGTTCGCGCAATTGCGCAACCCGCATCGCGCGCCGCGCCCCGTCGAGCAGCAATTCGGATGGCGTACCATGCTGGCGCAAGCGGCTGAATTCGCCGAAGCCGCATTCGAAAATGCTCTGTAATCCGGTACCGGTGCGGCCCTTGGTCTCGATGGTGCGATACAGAGTCGCAAGATCGCCGCCGGACCAAAACTGCGCTTCGAATTTTTCAGCCTGCCGCCGCGATCGTCCGATAACCTGGCCCTTGCGGAAGATGACCGCCCAGGAAGCCACGGACGCGACCAAGAGCAGTGCCACCACTGCCTGTACCACCGGGCTGGCATCGAGCACCAGAGTCCAGACCGATAAATCATTGGGCATTGCGCCACTCCGCGAAAAGATCTTTTGGAATGGCACGCGGCTTCAACGTACCGGAATCAAGGCATGCAACCCGAACGCTGGCATCGATCAATTGTTCATCGCCCCGCATAACCGTTTGCTTGAAGTGTATTGTCGCACCGCCGAGGCGCTCGAGCTCCGCGGTGACGAGAATTTCATCATGCAGCACGGCGGGAAGCAGGAAATCCACCGCGACGCTGACCACGACGAATTGCAGCTTGCGCTCCGCGCGCAGGCGCTGTTGGTCCACGTGCATGGCTCGCAGCCAGTCGGTGCGGCAACGTTCCATGAACTTCAGATAATTCGCATAGTAGACCACGCCGCCCGCGTCCGTATCCTCCCAGTAGACTGAAAAGCCCGCGGCAAAGCGCGGCGCCGAGGCCATCTACTGGCCGTCCCGGAACAGAGGCAGGTTCAGCTCACGCTCCACGGAAGGCGCCGACAGACCGAAATGGGCGTAAGCCGCGCGTGTCGCGACGCGTCCGCGCGCGGTGCGCATCAAGAATCCTTGCTGGATCAGGTAGGGCTCGATGACATCCTCGATGGTGCCGCGCTCCTCGCTCATCGCGGCCGCCAAGCTGTCGACACCCACGGGGCCGCCGTCGAATTTCTCGATGATGGTCAGCAGCAGCTTCCGGTCGAGCATGTCGAATCCTTCCGGATCCACCTCCAGCATATTCAACGCCGCCAGGGCCACTTCACCGCTGATGATGCCGGCAGCCTTGACCTCGGCAAAGTCACGCACACGCCGCAGCAGGCGATTGGCGATGCGTGGCGTACCGCGCGATCTTTCGGCTATGCACAGCGCGCCATCCGGTTGCAGCTGCAACTTCAGAATGGAAGCGCTGCGGACGACGATCTTCGTCAACTCCTCGGTGTTATAGAACTCCAGTCGCTGCACGATGCCGAAACGATCGCGCAGCGGGGATGTGAGCAATCCCGCCCGCGTCGTGGCGCCAACCAAGGTAAACGGCGGCAGATCGAGCTTGATCGAGCGCGCACCCGGACCTTCGCCGATCATCAGATCGAGCTGCGAGTCTTCCATCGCCGGATACAGCACTTCCTCCACCACCGGGCTCAAACGGTGGATCTCATCGACGAACAGCACATCGCGCGGCTCGAGATTGGTGAGCAGCGCCGCCAGATCGCCCGGGCGTTCGAGCACCGGTCCTGAGGTCTGACGCAAGTTCACGTCGAGCTCATTGGCAATGATGTGCGCGAGCGTGGTTTTGCCGAGCCCGGGCGGACCGAATATCAATACATGATCCAAGGCCTCGCCGCGCGCAGCCGCCGCGCGAATAAAAATGTCCATCTGCGTCTTGACGTTGGGCTGTCCGATGTAGTCGGCCAGGGTCTTCGGACGCACCGCCCGATCGACGACTTCGTCGTCGCGCCCGCTGCTGCCCGCAATGATGCGATCCTGTTCTATTCCCATGCGCGATCCTTAAGACCCGGCCCTCACGGCCGATTTGAGGGCGCGCCGAATGATTTCAGTCGTCGACAGTCCGGGTTCGTCAGCCGACTTGAGCAGCCGCGTGATCTCCGGCGGCTTGTAGCCCAGGGCGATCAGCGCACTGAAAGCTTCGCTCTGCGGAGATGCCGCCAAACCCGCCGCCGCGGGATTTCCAGACCCCGGCAGCGGCATCGACAGCTTCTGCACGCTGTCGCGCATCTCGATGATGACCCGCTCGGCGGTTTTGCGCCCAATCCCGGGGATTCTGGTCAGCATCGCCACATCCTCGGCTTCGATGGTGCGCAAGAAATCCTCGACGCTCGCGCCGGACAAGATGCCCAAGGCAATCTTGGGTCCGACGCCCGACACCTTGAGCAGCCCTCGAAACAAGCGGCGCTCGCCGTCGGTACCGAATCCAAACAGGATGTGCGCGTCCTCGCGCACCACCAAATGGGTGAATAATGCCACCGGCTCCCCCGTGGGCGGCAGCCCGTAGAAGGTCGACATCGGCGCCTCCAACTCGTAGCCGACGCCGTTCACGTCGACCATCAGCATCGGCGGCTGCTTCACCGCCAGGCGACCCTTGAGAAATCCGATCATCCGCTAGAGTCCCATTTGTAGGCGCCGCACCCGGCCGCGAAGCGCATGACACACCGCAGCCGCCAGTGCATCCGCCGCATCCGTGGGCACCGGCGCATCGAGCTTGAGCAGGCTTCGCATCATGAGCTGAACCTGGGCTTTTTCCGCATTGCCTGATCCCACCACCGCCTGCTTGATCTGCCGCGTGGCGTACTCAAAGACCTCGGCGTTCGCTTCATGGGTACCGCAGATCGCGGCGCCCCGCGCTTGGCCCAGCTTCAGTGCACTGTCGGGGTTGCGGTTGACGAAAACCTTTTCTATGGCGATTTCCTGCGGCTGATACTGCGCGACAATGGTCTGCACGCAGCGGAATATTTCACACAGCCGGACGGCAAACTCGGCCTGGCTGGTCCTGATGACCCCGCTCGCCACGTAGCTCAAGCGCGATCCGGCCGCGTCGACCACGCCGAATCCGGTACGCTGCGACCCCGGATCGATGCCGAGCACGCGTACGGCTGCTACCTTAAATTCGCGCAATTTGATCAGGCATAGGGTCTGGCATGGCCCTTGTATGATACCGGCAATAGGCGCCTAAACCCACCGGCAACAATCTCCGCACATGGAAACAACTGCATCCTCCCGTACGGCCAGCAGCCGGCTCGATGCCGCAATCGCCGCCTTGCGCGAGATCGAGTTGCCGGCGGAAGGGGACGTGGCGCGTACCATCGCCTTGGGCGTCGCGGAAATCGTCCGCACGCTCGATGCGGACGACGACGTGGTACTGGCGGCGATGATTCAGCCGTTGCTCGACGGCAAGTTCATAGAGCGGGAATTTGTCGAAAAGCGCTTCGGCGAGGAGCCGGTCCGGCTGGCGCTGGCCTTGCGCCAGCTCGGCCATTTTGGATTGCCGCCGGACTGGACGCCGGATCGAGGTCTCGAGGCGGCCCAAGCCGAGGCCCTGCGAAAAATGCTGCTGGCGGTCATCGGCGATGTGCGCCTGGTCGTCGTAAGACTGGCTGAGCAACTGCAGAAAATGCGCTCCGCCAAGGGCGTCGCGGCAGCGTTGCAGCGCAAGTTCGCCGTGGAGACACGCGAGGTTTACGCGCCGCTCGCCAATCGTCTGGGCGTGTGGCAGGTCAAGTGGGAGCTGGAAGATCTGGCGTTCCGCTATCTCGAACCCATCCACTACAAGCATATTGCCGCGGCCCTCAAGGTCCGCCGTTCCGAGCGAGAGCGCTACATCGAAGAACTCAAATCTCAGCTGCAGTTCGAACTGCAGCGTGCCGGCGTCGAAGCACGCATCGACGGCAGACCAAAGCACATATTCAGCATATGGCGCAAGATGCAGGAGAAGCATCTCGCCTTCGAACAACTCATGGATATCCGTGCGGCGCGCATTCTGGTGAACGACGTCGCCGAGTGTTACGCGGCTTTGGGCGTCGTTCACTCGTTGTGGCAGTTCATTCCGGGGGAATTCGACGACTACATTGCCACTCCCAAGGAGAATTTGTACCGTTCGATTCATACCGCCGTCATCGGCCCGGGCGGCGAACCGGTGGAGATTCAGATTCGCACACACGAGATGCACGCCGCTTCCGAGCGCGGCGTCGCGGCGCATTGGCGCTACAAGGAAGGTGGGCGCGGCGATCAAGCCTATGAGCGTAAGATCAACGAGCTGCGCGCGCTGCTTTCGCCCATTGAAGGCGCCGGGGCACGCGATTTTCTCGATCGCGTGCGCCTCGACTTGTTTCAAGATCGCGTCTATGTCGTCTCGCCAAAAGGCGAAATCGTCGACGTGCCGGTCGGCGGAACACCACTCGATTTTGCCTACCAGGTGCACACCGATCTGGGACACCGCACGCGCGGCGCCAAGGTCAACGGGCGCATGGTGCCGCTCGACTATCAATTGAAGAACGGCGAGACCGTGGAGATCATCACCGCCAAGTCTCCGCAACCCTCGCGCGATTGGCTTTCCCTGCAGTCCGGTTTTCTCGCGAGCTCCCGCCACCGCAACAAGGTACGCGCCTGGTTCCGCAAGCAGGATGCGACGCAAAACAAGGTCGAGGGCCGGGCGCTGCTCGAGCGCGAATTGCAGCGTCTTGGCATGAAGAGCCCGCCCATGCCGGAACTATTGCGGGAATTGGGCCTCGATAGCACGGAGTTGCTGCATGAGGCACTGGGGCTGGGCGAAGTCAGCGGCGCGCAGGTTGCCGGGGCCATCCAACGCTTGGCACATGCCCGCGATACTCAGCCTGCAGTCACGCGGCCACGCAGCCGTAGCGCCCGCGAACCGGAAGTCGAAGTCCCTGGCATCGGTGACTTGCTGTCGATCTATGCACGCTGCTGCAAGCCGGTGCCGCCCGAGCCGATTGTCGGCTATATCACCGTGGGGCGCGGCGTCAGCATTCACGCTTCGTCTTGCGCAAACCTTGCGCGTCTCAAGGCCAAGGCCCCGTCGCGAGTACTAGGCGTAACGTGGGGAAAGATCGGCTCCGCCGAGTTTCCGGTGGACATCGAGGTACAGGCCTTCGATCGCCGCGGCCTGGTCCGCGATGTCAGCGCCGCACTGGCGGACGCGAACATCGGGATCCGCGGAATGCAAACGACCACCGACAAGCGCGACAACGTTGCCCATATGCGTATCAGCATCTCGATCACCGGCCTTGCGCAGCTGTCCAAGGTATTGGTGCGGATCGGCCGGCTGCCGAACATCATCAGCGCCAGGCGCAAGAAATGAGGATGTGCTACGGGCTCGCGGAGTACGGGATCGATACCGTTCCCGTCTTCATCGCACCCGCGCCATTGGTATAGCTGAAACCAAAGCTCAAGACGGCATTGGCGGCGGCGGTCGGCGCATAGGTCAGAGAGAGCTGGCAGCCGTTGCCGACGCTCACGGCGGCACACGTGAAAGTGCCCGAGGCCGCGCTCCAATCGGCCGGCAGGGCCGTCAAGTCCGCCGTCAGGGCGCCCGCGAGATTTCCATCATCGGTGTTGAAAGTGACGGCCACCCCGTTGCTGCTGCCCACGGCCACCGCAAGAGAGACCGGATTGGGCGCGGCAACGACATTGTCGTTGCTCGTGGTCCGGTAGGGAATTCCCAAGGATGCGGTCTTGGCCTCCCCCGCGTTGTTCAAGTAGGAGTAGTTCAGCGTCAATGTGCCGCTATCGATCGCAGTCGGAGCAAACAACAGCATGAGCTGACAGGCGCTACCGGTGGTCAAGACGCCGCAAGTAAAACTGCTCGCGGCGCTGCTCCAGCCCGCGGGAAGGGCGCCCAGGCTGGTTACCTGCAACGCAGTCGCGAGGCGGCTATCATCGGTGGTGAAGGTCACCGAGACCGGTTGGCCGGCTGACGCCAGCATGGCAACGACCTCTCCCGATGGCGACACGGCGCCCGTAACGGTGTCATTGGTCGTCGCCGAATACGGGACGTTGAGCAACCCCGAGTTGGCCGCTCCGCTTGAATCGACGTAGTTATACCGCAAAGCGAGCGAGCCGCCCCCCAGTGTCGTGGGCGCGTACTGGAGTTGCAGCTGGCAACCGTTGCCGGTGCTGACGCTGTCACAGGAGAAACTCTTCGACGCGCTGCTCCAGCCGGAAGGCAGAGCCGTCAAATCAGCGGCCAAACTCAGCCCGGTGGCGGCATTGCCATCATCGGTGGTGAATGTAATCGCGACCGCCTGCGACCCGGTGGTCTCGACCGCATTGATCTGCCCCGTGGGCGAGACGCTGGCCCGCACCGTTCCCATTGACGCCGAAGCAAAGGGAATATTGATCGTGCCGCTTCTGGATGCGCCGGAACTGTCGACATAGCCGTAGTTCAGCGCCAGCACACCGGCGGCGCGCGCAGTGGGCGCGAACTGCAATGCAAGCTGGCAACCGCTGCCGGTGCTCACGACAGGACATGAGAGGCCGGTCGCGCTGCTGCTCCAACCCGCGGGCAACGCAGCAAGACTCGTGGCCAGGGTGAGATTGGTAATTGCGCTGCCATCATCGCTGGTGAAGTTCACGTTAACGCTTTGCTTGGACGAGCCGGCGATGGCGTCGATCTCGCCGGCGGGCGAAACGGTGGCAACGACATTGTTCGGCATTGCTGCCGCATAGCTGAGCGTCAGACACGGGCCCGGCGTTCTCGGCAAACCGGCGTTGTCGATATAAACGCAATTCAGGGTCAGTGTGCCTCTGTCGGTGGCGAGCGGCGCATACGTCAGATTGAGCGCGCAGCCGCTGCCGGGCCCTACCGCCGAGCAGGTGAAGGTGCTCGGGCCGCTCCAACCCGGAGGCAGCAACCCTAAGCTGCCGGACACCGCGAATCCCGACAGCATCAGTCCATCGTTCGACGTAAAGGTGACCACGATCGTCTGGCTGGCACCGACCGCCACCATCAAAGCACTGCCGACGGAAGCCGACGCTGCCACCGCGTTGTCAGTGCCTGTGACGCCGCTGCCGCCGGCGGCGGCCTTGGGAGGAGGACTGCTGGTCGTGGCGCCGGAGCTACTATCGGGGGGCGGCGCCGTCGCGACGCCGCCGGTGCCGGTGGTACCGAATCCACAAGCGCTCAAGGTCAGCAGCGCTAGCATGCTGAGCGGTAGCAAACGTTGCCCTGGTCGCATTTTCCTCCCCCTCGGCCGGCATTCGCGACCTGCTCGTCGCGGACCTGCGACGGAATCGAATGGCGGAAGGTAGCCCGCGACAGGTGATTGGCGGTGTGAGCTACGTCACACGCGTTGGTCCGCGGCAGATATAGTCAAATGAAAATTAATCGGCACACAGGATGCCGCGGCCGGTAGGCAGGCATTGTTGGACAAAGGCTACAAATTCAGCGGTTCAGCGCGTCGATGGCCTTTTTGTCCACGGCCAATGCGGCTTCATGGATCGCCTCGGACAAGGTGGGATGCGCGTGGATGGTGCGCTGAATGTCCTCGGTGCTCGCCGAATATTCCATCGCCAAAACAGCTTCGCTGATCAATTCACCGGCCATGGGACCGATGACGTGCACGCCCAAGACTTCATCATCATCTTTGGCGGAAACAATTTTCGCCATGCCCGCCGCAGCTTCCATCGCCCGCGCGCGACCGCTGGCGGCAAAGGGGAACACGCCCACTTTGTAAGGGCGCCCGCTCGCCTTGACCTGCTCTTCGGTCTGTCCCACCCACGCGATTTCCGGCGCCGTGTAAATGACCGAGGGAATGACCTTGTAATTTACTTCGCCATAATGGCCGGCGATCAGGTCCGCAACCATCACGCCTTCCTCTTTGCCCTTGTGCGCCAGCATGGGCCCGCGCACCACGTCGCCCACGGCCCAGACACGGTCGGCGCTGGTGCGGCAATGCTCATCGACCTGGATGAATCCTTTATCATCCATTTGAACGCCCGTGCCCTCGGCCAGCAATCCTTCCGTGAAGGGGCGGCGTCCCACCGCAACCACCAGCTTATCGACCTGCAGCGTGTGCTCGCCCTGTGCATCCGAGTACGACACGTCAACGGCGTTCCCGGACACCACGGCACTCGATACCTTGGCCCCCAGCTTGATGTCCAACCCCTGCTTCTTGAAGTGGCGCAGCGCCTCTTTGGCGATAGTCTGGTCGACCATCGGCAGGAACTGCTCCAGAGCCTCGATCACCACAACCTCGCTGCCCAGGCGCCGCCACACGCTGCCCAGTTCGAGGCCGATGACGCCGGCGCCGATGACGCCGAGACGCGCGGGCACCGCATCGAACTCCAAGGCATTCCAAGAATCGACGATGTACTTGCCGTCGTGCGGCACGGATCGCAAACGAATGGGAATGGAACCGGATGCGAGAATCACATCCTTGGCTTCCAAGGTTCGCACGGAGCCATCGGCGCCCTTCACCTCAACCTTATTTCCCGGCAGCAGTCGACCATGACCTTGGATGCCGACGACGCCATTGGCCTTGAACAGGGAGTTGATGCCCGTGGTCATGGTCTTCACCACGGAGGCGCGGCGCTTCTGCATCGCGCCTAGATCCAGCGCCAACCCGCCAACTTTGATGCCATGGATGGCAAACTCATCTTTGGCACGCTGGAACAACTCGGATGACTCCAGCAAAGCCTTGGATGGAATGCATCCCGCGTTCAAACAAGTGCCGCCGAAGGCGTAGGAGCCGTCCGTGTTGCGCCATTCGTCGACGCAAGCCACCGTCAGCTTGTTCTGCCCGGCGCGAATCGCGGCAGGATAACCGGCCGGGCCGGCGCCGATGACGACCACATCGAAAACATCGCTCATATGCCGAGCACCATGCGCGCGGGATCCTCCAAGCACTGTTTCACGGTCACCAGGAATTGCACCGCCTCCCGGCCGTCGATGATCCGATGGTCGTAGGTCAACGCCACGTACATCATGGGGCGCACCACCACCTGCCCCTCGACGACCATCGGCCTGTCTTGAATCTTGTGCATCCCCAAGATGGCGCTCTGCGGAGCGTTGACAATGGGCGTCGACAGCAGCGAACCAAATACGCCGCCGTTGGTGATGGTGAAGGTGCCGCCCGTCAGTTCCTCGATGGTGATCGAGCCGGCGCGCGCCCGCGCTGCAAAATTGGCGATGGACTTCTCGGTATCCGCGAAACTCTGTTGATCGGCATCCCGCAGCACGGGAACGATCAGCCCGCGATCCGTCGAGACGGCCACACCGACGTCGAAGTACTCGTGATAAACGATGTCGTTGCCATCGACGGAGGCATTCACCGCGGGAAACTTCTTCAATGCCTCAACGCAAGCCTTGGTGAAGAAGGACATGAAGCCCAATTTCACGCCGAACTGCTTTTCGAAAGCCTCTTTGTAGCGGGAACGCATCTGGTTTACGGCCAGCAGATCCACTTCGTTGAAGGAGGTCAGCAACGCCTGCGTGGCTTGCGCCTGTACCATGCGCTCGGCGATCCGCGCTCGCAGCCGCGTCATCGGCACGCGCTGGTCGGCACGGGCCGCGCGCGCGCTCGGCGCCGGGACGAACTGGGCGGGAGCCTTCGGCGTCGGCGCGTCGGCGGCGCTCGGCACAGCGGGGACGGTCTCCTTCGCCGACAGGAAATTCACCACATCCGACTTCGAAACCCGACCGTCGCGGCCGGAGCCGGCAACCGCCTGCGGATCTACTTTGTTCTCCTCGGCCACCCGCTTCGCTGCCGGGCTGAGTTTCGGCGCGGCGGACACTGCCGGCGCGACCGGCGCGGCGCTCGTGCCCGCACCCTCCTCGATAAACGCCAGGAGCTGCCCGCTCGTTACCGTGGCGCCATCGTTCAGCTTGATCTCCTTGAGCACCCCGGCAACGGGCGCCGGCACTTCGAGCACAACTTTGTCGGTCTCCAAATCGACCAGATTCTCGTCGCGCGCCACGCTGTCGCCCGGCTTCTTGTGCCATGAGACGAGCGTGGCGTCAGCCACCGACTCCGGCAGCTGCGGCACCCGAACTTCGATTGTCATGAGCCTGTCCTGGATTGAGCAGCGGTCGGTAATTGCAACGTTTGCCGGGAAGATTCTTCCGGCGGCACGCCTTGCAAAGCTGCGGTGACCAAATTCCTTTGTTGCTGCTCATGTAGCGCCATGATTCCGGTGGCGGGCGCGGCCGCCCCGGCGCGGCCGGCATACAGGAGCTCATGCTTGAGCTCGAGCTTTGACTGGAGTCGATGGCGGATCTGATACCAGGCGCCCTGATTTTGCGGCTCCTCCTGGCACCAGACGATCTCGCGCGCATTCGCGTACTTGCGAAGTATCGCCTCGTACTCCTCGGACGGAAACGGATACAGCTGCTCGATGCGCACCAGCGCGACCGAATCGATCTGCGCATCGCGCCGCGATTTCAGCAGATCGAAATACACCTTGCCGCTGCAAAATACCACGCGCGTCACCGCGCTTGGCTTGATGTCGTCGATCTCATCGATGACGTTTTGAAATCCGCTGCTGCTGAGTTCCTCGAGCCGCGACACGGACAAGGGATGGCGCAGCAAGCTCTTCGGCGTCATGATGACGAGCGGCTTGCGCAATGAGCGCAGCATCTGCCGGCGCAACATGTGAAACATCTGCGCCGGCGTCGAGGGCACGCACACTTGCATGTTGTACTCGGCGCACAACTGCAGGTAGCGCTCCAAACGTGCCGACGAATGCTCCGCCCCCTGCCCTTCGTAGCCATGCGGCAAGAACAGCGTGATGCCGGACAAACGGCCCCACTTTGCTTCGCCGGAGCTGATGAACTGGTCGATGATCACCTGCGCGCCGTTGCCGAAGTCGCCGAACTGGCCTTCCCAAATCGTCAGGCAGTGCGGTTCGGTGGTCGAAAATCCGTATTCGAATCCCATCACCGCCTCTTCCGACAGCACGGAATCGATCACGGTGAACTTCGGCTGGTTGGTAGCGATATGCTGCAAAGGAATATAGCTGCGTCCCGTGACCTGGTCGTGCAGCACGGCGTGACGATGGAAGAACGTGCCGCGTCCGCTGTCCTGGCCGGTGAGGCGTACCGGATATCCCTCCTGCACCAAGCTGGCGTAGGCGAGATTCTCGGCGCAGCCCCAATCCAGCGCGAGGTCGCCCTGAATCATTTTCTCGCGCGCCTGCATGACCGCCAGCACACGGGGATGCAACGTCCAATCGGTCGGATACGCGGTGATGGCTTTGCCGAGCGCGCGCAGGCGCGTCATATCGACGCCGGTTTTCACCGGCTCCCAGTCGCCGCCCAGGTATTCGCTCCAATCGACGGTATAACGGTTGCCGATGAGGCCGAGCGCGGCTCGCGCCTGCGGCTTCCCTTCATCCAAGCCGCTGCGATACTGTTCCATCATTGCGGCCGCATCCGCCGCGCTCAGCACGCCTTCCGCCTTGAGCTTATCTGCGTACAGTTGCCGCACCGTCGGTTTCTTGCGGATGATTTGATACATCAGCGGCTGGGTCGCGGCAGGCTCATCGGCTTCGTTATGGCCGTGTCTGCGGTAGCACACCATGTCTATCACCACATCCTTGTGGAATTTCATCCGATAGTCGAGGGCAAAGCGGATGACGAAGCATACGGCTTCCGCATCATCCGCGTTCACGTGCAGGATGGGCGCCTCGATCATCTTCGCAACATCGGAGCAATAAAGCGTCGAACGCGCGTCGCGCGGATCGCTGATGGTGAAACCGACCTGATTGTTGACGATGATGTGAACGGTGCCGCCGGTGTAGAAGCCGCGAGCCTGCGACAGCTGCAAAGTTTCCATGACCACGCCCTGTCCCGCAAACGCGGCGTCGCCATGAATCTGTACGGGCAGGACCTTGTCGCCCAGGGCATCGCCGCGCCGTTCCTGGCGGGCTCGCGCTGAGCCTTCCACCACGGGATTCACGACCTCCAAATGCGATGGGTTGAATGCCAGCGCAACGTGCACGTTGCCCGAACCCGTCTTCAAATCGGCTGAATAGCCCTTGTGATACTTGACGTCGCCGGAGCCGCGCATTTTGGCCAGGTCGTACTGACCTTCGAATTCACTGAACAAATCCTTCGGCGCCTTTCCCAGCAGATTCACCAGCACGTTGAGGCGGCCGCGATGCGCCATGCCGATGATGTTTTCCTCCACCCCGGCCTTGCCGCCGTGTTGTACCATCTCATCCAGCAATGGAATCAGGCTGTCTCCGCCCTCGAGCGAGAAGCGCTTCTGACCCACGTACTTGGTGTGCAGGTAGCGCTCCAGTCCTTCTGCCGCGGTCAACTGCCAAAGGATGTTCTTCTTTTCCTCCGCGCTGAAGCGCTGCCGCATACGGGCTACCTGAAAGCCGTCCTGCAGCCACAAGCGCTCCTCGGTGTCCGATACGTGGGCAAATTCCGCGCCGATGGTATCGGTATAAATGAACTTCAGATCCGCCAGAATATTCTTGAGCTTGGTTCGCTCCGGGATGGCGTCATTGCGGCTGCCGGTGAAAAATTCCGTCTCCAGATCGGCGTCAGACAGCCCGAAGTATTTCAAGTCGAGTACGTAGGGTTTAGCGCGCTCTTGCAGACCCAGTGGATCGAGCTTGGCAATCAAGTGGCCGCGATTCATGTAAACCTGGATGAGGCGCGACACCGCGCCTTGCTTCGCGCTCGCGCCGTCCGCCGCGGGACGCGCTGCGGCGGCGTTCGCCGACGGCAACTTGGCGCGGGCCATCAGACGCTCGCGAATCGGACCATGGGCAATCTCGCCACGCCCCTGGAAGCGATTGAAATATTCGCGCCAGGCCGGATCCACACTGGTCGGATCCCTCAAGTACTGTTCGTAGAGATCTTCAATGAATCCGGCATTTCCGCCGGATAACGCCGTGCTGGCTAGTTGGTCGACGAGTGATTGGCTCATGAGCAAGGGGGAAGGTAGAAAAACCTCAGGCGCATCAATAGGTTAAACGCGGGAAAGAATCGATCTGGCCGGTGTAGTTTAGCCGAAGGAGACACAATATGGAATGTGACGGCGGGAGCAGAAATTACAAGATCGGCAGGTCCTGCGAGAGCTTGAGCATCCCAACTTCATAGAAAATGAGCCATGCATACACCGCCAGCACCATGTACAGAATCAGTTCGACCCGAATCACGCGCATGAAGCTGTAGCGCGCGAGAAGCACCATCAGCACGATGCACACGCCGGTCATCGCCATTTTGAGCGCCGTGAATATCGCGATGCTGCGATAGAAAAGAGCCCCCATCACCGGATTGACTTCATCGGCGCCGTGCAGCAACAGAATCGCCGTGAAAAATGCATCCGCCGCACTTAACAGCAAGATGCCGACCGACACCCCCAAAAGATGCGCCGAGTGCCAATCGAGGGGATGAAAACGGGAATCGTCGAGACGACGCGGCGGCCGGCGGCGGCGCGGATTGAAACTGCCATAGCAGATCGCCCACAAGAACCGGCGGCGCCGATCTCCGCGTCCGCGCCGCTCATCCGCCCATTTTGGGGGCGGCGGTGCCTTACCCTGCAATTGCCGGCCCGCCCAGTCGTTGACCGATCTTGAACCCCTTCCCTTCATTAGGAGCACTATCCAGACTCAACCGGGCTCTCGGCAAGCCCGATGCGTCATAATGCGGGCCGCGCGCAGGGTATATTTACGAGGCGGTTACCAGCCTCGCCAAGAAATCGCTGACCGGCAATGCGCCGAGCGCTTTTTGATCGACAAACATTGCCTTGATGGCCTCGGTCTGCTTGGGCTGAAAGTGCGCCGCCACGCTGGTCTCGAACTTTTTGATCAACACGGGCACGCCTTCGGCGCGGCGCTTGCGATGGCCAATGGGGAAATCCACCGCGACCCGCCGGCTGGCGGAACCATCCGAGAAATAAACCTGCACGGCGTTGCCGATGTAGCGCTTGTCCGCCGCATAGTAGTCCTGGGTAAAGGTCGGATTCTCCTTGACTTGCATCTTGGCGCGCAGCGCATCTACGCGCGGGTCACTTGCTATGGTGTCTTCGTAATCAGACGCCGCCAGCCTGCCGAACAACAGCGGTATCGCGACCATATATTGAATGCAGTGATCGCGATCCGCCGGATTCGCCAGTGGTCCGGTCTTGTCGATGATGCGCACGCCGGGTTCCTGCGTTTCGATGACGACGCGTTCGATTTGGTCGAGCTTGGGGAGAATCTCCGGGTGCAAAGTCACCGCGGCCTCCACCGCCGTCTGCGCGTGAAACTCGGCCGGATAGGAAATCTTGAACAGCACGTTTTCCATCACATAGCTGCCCAGCGCCTGCGGCAATACGATGGGTTTTCCCTTGAACAACACATCTTGGAAACCCCAGTTCTTTGCCGATAGCGCCGATGGATAGCCCATCTCGCCCTTGAGTGCGATCAACGCGTGGCGTACGGCGCGGCTGGTGGCATCGCCTGCGGCCCAGCTTTTACGCGATCCTGTGTTCGGCGCGTGACGGTAGGTGCGCAACGCGCCGCCGTCGATCCAGGCATTCGATACCGCGTTGACGATCTGTTCGTTGGTGCCCCCGAGCATCGCGGTAACCACGGCGGTCGAGGCAACGCGCACCAGCAACACATGGTCCAATCCAACTCGATTGAAGCTGTTCTCCAAGGCGAGCACGCCCTGAATTTCGTGGGCCTTGATCATCGCGCTCAGCACGTCGCGCACCACGAGGCGTTTGCCGCTGCGCGACAGATAATCGGCGATCGCGAGAATCCCTCCTAAATTGTCGGAAGGATGACCCCACTCCGCAGCGAGCCAGGTATCGTTGAAATCCAGCCAGCGAATCATCGCGCCGATATTGAATGCTGCGGTGATCGGGTCGAGTTCATAGGCAGTTCCGGGAACGCGCGCGCCGCCGGTCAGCGTTGCACCCGGTACCACCGGCCCCATCAATTTGGTGCAGGCGGGAAATTTCAGCGCTTGGAAACCACAGGCCAGCGTGTCCATCAAGCAGTAGGCGGCGGTTTCATAGGCCAGCGCACTCTTGATCTCGTAGCTCAACGCATATTGCGCGATCGCGGTCAGCACCGCATCGGGTGCCGGTCTTTCGGCGGATTTTATGTCGTGGGACATGGGGTTAGCGTCGCTCCGCAAGTGGCACAAAACTCAAATTCTCGGGACCCGTGTAGTTGGCGCTCGGCCTGATGATCTTGCCGTCCTCGCGCTGCTCGATGATGTGCGCCGCCCAACCGGAAGTGCGGCTGATGACGAACAAAGGAGTGAACATGGCAGTGGGCACGCCCATGAGGTGATAGGACACGGCGGAAAACCAATCTAGATTCGCAAACATCTTCTTGATGTCCCACATGACCGATTCGATTCTCTCGGCCACTTCAAAGCCCTTGAGATCGCTCGCTTCCCGCGCCAAGCTCAAGGACACCTCCTTGATGACCGAATTGCGCGGGTCGGCCACGGTGTAAACCGGGTGGCCGAAACCTATGATGACCTCCTTGTTGGCCACGCGCCGGCGAATATCGGCCTCGGCGGCCTCCGCGCTCGGGTAACGATTTTGAATCTCGAAGGCCACTTCGTTCGCCCCGCCGTGCTTGGGTCCGCGCAGCGCTCCGATGGCCCCCGTGATGCAGGAGTAGATATCCGATCCCGTGCCCGCGATGACTCGGGCCGTGAAAGTCGAGGCATTGAATTCATGCTCGGCGTACAGGTTCAGCGAGGTATGCATGGCTCGCACCCAGCTTGGGCCGGGCTTGCGCCCATGCAGCAAATGCAGGAAATGCCCGCCGATCGAATCGTCGTCGGTTTGCACATCGATGCGCCGGCCGCTTCCGGCATAGTGGTACCAGTAGCACAACATGGAGCCCAGGCATGCCAGCAGTCGGTCGGCCAAATCCCGCGCCCCCCCGGCGCTGTGATCGTTGGCTTCAGGGACGCAGCAACCCAAGGTGGATACGCCGGTTCGCAAGACGTCCATCGGATGGCTGGTCGGCGGCAGCTGCTCGAGCACCGTGCTCACCGCGCCCGGCAGCACGCGCAGCGCTTTTAGCTTGGCCTTGTATGAGGCGAGTTGCGCTTGGTTCGGCAACTTTTCGTGCACCAGCAAATGCGCTATCTCCTCGAACTCGCACTGCGTCGCGATATCGAGAATGTCGTAGCCGCGATAGTGCAGGTCATTGCCGGTCCTGCCCACCGTGCACAGTGCGGTGTTGCCGGCGGTCACGCCGGACAGCGCCACCGATTTCTTTGGCTTGAAAACGCCAGCCGCTTTTCCGTCGGAATCGCTTGTCACTTTTCCTTTCCTTCCGCGAACAAATCGTCCAACTTGGCTTCGTACGCGTAATAATCGAGATACTTGTAGAGATCCGCGCGCGTTTGCATCGCCTCGAGCACATTCTTCTGCGTGCCGTCACGGCGAATGGCCTGGTAGGTTTTGAGCGCCGCCAGGTTCATGGCTCGATACGCCGAGCAACAATGAAGCACGATGTCGACGCCCACCGAGCCCAGTTCCTCGCGCGTATAGAGCGGGGTTTGGCCGAATTCAGTGATATTGGCCAAAATGGGAACCTTGACGGCGTCCTTGAATCGCTTGTACATCTTAAGGTCGGTCACGGCTTCGGGAAAAATCATGTCGGCGCCGGCTTCGACGCAGGCGAGCGCGCGTTCGATGGCCAGGTCGATCCCTTCCACCGCCAGTGCGTCGGTGCGCGCCATGATGACGAAGCCCGGTTCGATTCGCGCATCGACGGCCGCCTTGACCCGATCCCCCATTTCCTGCTTCGAGACGACTTCCTTGCCGGGGCGATGGCCGCAGCGCTTGGCTTGAACTTGATCCTCGATGTGCAGCCCGGCTGCGCCGAACTTGATGAAGGCCTTCACCGTGCGCGCGATGTTGAAGGCACCGCCCCACCCGGTGTCGGCGTCCACCAGCAGAGGCAAAGAGCATGCGTCGGTGATGCGGCGTATGTCGATCAGCACATCGTCCAAGGTGCTGATGCCCAAATCCGGAACTCCCAGCGAATTGGCTGCGACACCGCCGCCCGACAGATACAGCGCTTTGAATCCGCAAGCGGCTGCCATTCTGGCGGCATACGCGTTGATTGCCCCAACGACTTGCAGGGGCTTCTCCTCGGCAATGGCCTCGCGAAAGCGCGTGCCCGGAGACGCGTTGGCGGGGAGCGTCATGTCCGCCCCGTGATGGGTATCAGCGCACCCGTCACCGCGCGAGCCTCATTGGAAACCAGAAATGCAATGAGCTCCGCGGCCTCGCCCAGGGGCACCCAGCGCATGAAATCGGCCTTTGGCATGTCCAGACGATTCTTTGGCGTATCAAGCGTGCTCGGCAATATGGCATTCACGGTAATCAGCTGGTCCTTGAGTTCATCGGCCAGAGCCTCGGTCATTTGCGCGACCCCGGCCTTCGATGCCGCATACGGCCCCATTCCGGCGGCGGCCTTGATGGCGCCGACGGCGCCGACGTTGACGATGCGTCCGCCGCCGGACTTGAGTAAATGCGGCAGCACCGCCTGGCAGGCGATCACCGCCGTTCGCAAATTGAGATTGTACATAGCATCCCAAGCATCGAGCGTGCCTGCGGTGAGCTTCTCCCAACGGAAGCCGCCGGCGACATTGATCAAGCCGTCCAGACGGCCGGCCTCATTTGCGATGCGTCCCATGACGGAGCGCACCTCCTCCTCCTTGGTCAAATCAATGCCGCCGTAATGCAATGCATTCGCCGGTTTCGTACTCGGCGCTGTCTGCGAGCGGGTGAGCAGCGCCAATCTTGCACCGTAGGCGCTCAAAGTCGCAGCCACCGCCTGGCCCAGCGCGCCGTCGCTTCCCGTCACTACCAGTACCTTGCCTGACAAATCCATAGGGCAATTATCCTCAATTCATCGCCGCAGACGGAGTGACCGAAACGTGCAAGATGGCTGAGCGGAATGGCCACATCGCGCGCAACTCACTAGCCCTGCCAAGTCCGGCGAAATTCTCCAGGCGATGCTCCCGTCCATTTTCTAAAGGCGCGGTGAAATGCGCTGCGCTCCGAAAAGCCCAATTCCAAAGCGATATCCATCACGCTGCGGCTCGAATGACTGAGATAACCGATGGCAAGATCTCGCCGCAGCTGATCCTTGATCGACTGATACGACTCGCCTTCCTCGGTCAAACGACGACGCAGGGTCGCCGGCGCCATGCCCATATCGTGAGCCAGCCCCTCGAAGTCCGGAACCGCGGCGGGCAAGAACTGGCGCAGCCGGCGCCGGACCCTCGAGCTCAAGCTGCTGCCGTTCTTGTATTTCAACAAGATACCCTCCGGCGCGGTGCGCAGAAACTCCTTGAGAGATCGCTCGTTCTGGATCACCGGCAGATCGAGATAGCCCGCATCAAAGGCAATCGAGGTACTCGGGCTATTGAAACGCAAATCCGTGCAGTACATGAGCCGGTACTCCGCGCTGTGCGCCGGTTCCGCATAACTGAATTCGGTGCGCAGGATGGGAATACGCCGCCCGACCAACCAACAGGACACCCCGTACAGCAGCATCAACAACAGTTCGTGGGCAAATACCCGCTGATTGGCTCCTTGGGTCAGTTCATGCAGGACGATTCTCGCCTCATTTCCCCGGCGCTCAACAGTGCCCGAAATGTCATCCAATATCAGTGCATAAAAACGCAGGCTTCGGTTGAGCGCCTGACCCAACGTCCTGCACCCCAACACCGAGCGGCAGAGCATCGCGAAACTCCCCACTTTCATACGGCGCGAATCCTGCCCGAAGAATTCATCGTCGAGGGCAGCGGCAATGGCGCGCCATAGCGCACTGTAGTGCTTGGCCGAGACGCGCGCCTGCGGCACCTGCAGCAGGCCGGATGATAAGCCAACATTTGCCAGCAACTCGTCGGCATTCAGGTCCCGGCCGCGGACACTTTGCAGCGCAGCGGCAACGAAGCAAATCGAGATGGTGCCGGGCTCCGGGGTGCGGCTCAGATCCTTGGGCTCGGTGTTGCCATTTCGATGCATTTAGGCGAACAGTTTACGCGATACACTAGGCTAAACTACGGTGTTTCCAATCGCGGTCGACGACTCAAGGGACTCTCCGATGACAATCAAACCCGCAATGCTGGCCGGTCAGGCACCCGCCGTTAAAATGCTGCTCGACGGCAAATTCGTCGATTCGCACTCGCGCGAATGGCAGGACGTCGTCAATCCGGCAACGCAAGAGGTCCTGGCGCAGGTTCCTTTTTCCACGGACGAGGAAATCAACGCGGCGATCGCGTCGGCGAAGCAGGCATATAAGAGTTGGAAGAACACGCCGCTGGCAACCCGCGCGAGGATCATGCTGAAGCTGCAGGCGCTGGTGCGGGAGCACATGAGCCGTATCGCGCGCACCTTGAGTGCGGAACAGGGCAAAACCCTCGCTGATGCGGAAGGAGATGTTTTTCGCGGTCTCGAGGTGGTGGAGCACGCCTGCTCGATCGGCAGCCTGCAACTGGGCGAATTCGCCGAGAACGTCGCCGGCGGCGTGGATACCTATACCTTGCGCCAGCCCATCGGGGTGTGCGCCGGCATCACGCCGTTCAATTTTCCGGCGATGATCCCGCTGTGGATGTTCCCGATGGCCATCGTCAGCGGCAACACCTTCGTGCTCAAACCCTCCGAGCAGGATCCGATAACTCCCATGCTGCTCGCCGAACTCGCAGTCGAGGCCGGCGTGCCTCCCGGCGTTTTGAATATCATTCACGGCGGCAAACGCGCTGTGGACGCGCTCTGCACTCACCCCGACATCGCGGCCGTTTCCTTCGTCGGCTCAACCGCGGTGGGCACCCGGGTCTATCGCCTGGCTTCGGAGCATGGTAAGCGCGTGCAATGCATGATGGGCGCCAAGAATCATGCGGTCGTCATGCCGGACGCCAACAAGGAGAACTCGCTCAATTCCGTGATCGGCGCCACCTTCGGCGCCGCAGGCCAGCGTTGCATGGCCACTTCTGTGACGGTTCTCGTGGGGGAGGCCCAAAAGTGGATTCCCGATATCGTGGCCAAGGCTAAGACCCTGAAGGTCAATGCGGGCGTCGAGAAGAACGCCGACTTGGGTCCGGTGGTGTCGAAAAGCGCGCAGCAACGCATTCTCGGCCTGGTGGAGGACGGACTCAAAGAAGGCGCCAAGCTCGAATTGGACGGCCGCAGCATCAAGGTGCCCGGCTACGAAAAAGGCAACTTCATCGGTCCCACGATTTTTTCCGCGGTGACGCCGACGATGAAGATCTACACCACTGAAATATTCGGCCCCGTGATGGTCATCGTGGGTGTGGACACTCTGGACGAGGCAATCGCGCTGATCAACAACAATCCCTTCGGCAATGGCACCGGCATATTTACGCAAAGCGGCGCCGTCGCCCGAAAGTTCCAAAATGAGATCGACGTGGGACAAGTAGGCATAAACGTGCCCATTCCGGTGCCGGTTCCCTTTTTCAGCTTCACCGGATCGCGCGGCTCCAAGCTCGGCGATCTAGGACCCTACGGAAAGCAGGCATTGCAGTTTTACACGCAGACCAAGACCGTCACTTCGCGATGGTTCGACGACGAGCGCGCACCGGGCGGAGTCAATACCACCATCAGTCTCAAATAAAACAGGTGCCATGGTTGTCTTGAATGAAGTCCGCAATCACATTGCGTTCATCACCCTGAATCGGCCCGCCGCACTCAACGCCCTCTCGCTGGAAATGATCCTCATGCTGCGTGCGATGCTCGCGCAGCACGCCGCCGATCCTGATATCCACGCCGTACTGGTCGGCGGCTCGGGCGAAAAAGCATTTTGTGCGGGCGGCGACATGCGCGCGCTGTATCACAGCTTCCGCAGCTCCGCCTCCCTGCACAATGACTTCTTCGCAGCGGAATATCCGCTCGATTACCTGCTTTATTCCTACCCTAAACCCTACTTGGTTTACATGAACGGCATCACCTTGGGCGGGGGAATGGGGATTGCTCAGGGCTCGACGCTGCGCATGGTCGGCGAGCGCACGCTGATGGCGATGCCGGAAGTGGCGCTCGGATTTTTTCCCGATGTGGGCGGCAGTTACTTCCTTTCGCGGCTTCCCGGCTGCCTGGGCGTTTATCTAGCCTTAAGCGGTGTGCAGATTCGAGGCGAGGACGCGCTGTACGCTGGGTTGGCCGATCATTACCTGCCGCCGGACTCGGCGACATCTCTGAACGATGACCTTGATGCTTTGATCTGGAGCGATGACCACCGCACCGATCTGCGCGGAATCCTTCGGAGTCGCGCCGCCCGCAGCCCGCCCGAGTCGACATTATCGGCATTGCGCCCGGCGATCGACCTTCACTTCTCGCAGCCGACGGTGCCCGCGATTGTGGCCTCTCTCGAATCCGAGCGCCGCGCCGTTTACGAGGACTGGGCCCGGCAGACTGCCAAGCTCATGCGCAGCCGCTCCCCCACCATGCTGTGCGTGACTTTGCGCCAGCTTAAAGTGGGCCGGGACCTGGGTCTCGCCGACTGCTTTCGCCTGGAACTTGGCTTGGCGGCCCACTGTTTCGAGCAAGGCGATATCCTGGAAGGTGTGCGCGCAGTGCTGATCGACAAAGACAACGCACCGCATTGGCGGCCCGACCGCATCGAGGATGTAACTGACGCGATGGTGGATGCATTTTTCCGAGCGCGATGGAGCAAGGAAGCCCATCCGCTGGCAGGGCTGGAAAACACACGCTAGGCCGTGCCGGCACGTCCAGCGTCGATCAAGCCGAGCGCAGCGTCTAACGTCTCAGCGGCGCTGCGACCATTGCCGCAGCACTTGGTGAATTGCATCGAGTCCGTCGGTTAGCGCCGCCGGACCCGGCTGCAGGATGAGAGGCGACTTGATTTCGTGCAGTTCCTTGTCGCGGACCGCGGGCACTTGAGTCCAGCCGGCTCGGGCGGCTACCCGGTTGGGGCGAAATTTTTTGCCGCACCAGGAACCCAAAATGATGTCCGGCGCGCGCCGAACCACCTCGCCCGGGTCGCCTAAAATGCGATCCTTGCCGAGGGCACAAAGGGCCCGCTCCGGAAACACGTCGTCGCCGCCGGCAATGCCGATCAACTCGCTGACCCAGCGGATGCCCGTGATGAGCGGGTCATCCCATTCCTCGAAGTAAACGCGCGGACGCCGCGGCAGACGTGCAGCTGCGAGCCGCACATGCTCAATGTGCGCTTCCAGCTTCGAGGCATAGAGTTCGGCCTCGGCGGCAGCCCCCACCAACGCGCCCAGGCGCCGTACATACCCCAGTATTCCGTCGACCGAACGATGATTGCTGATCCAGACCTCGATCCCGCTTTTGATCAGCGCCTGCGCAATATCCGCCTGAATATCCGAGAATCCCACCACGAAATCCGGCTGCAGCGCGAGAATGCGGTCAACCTTGGCGCTGATGAATGCCGAAACCCGTGGCTTTTCCCGCCGCGCGCGCGCGGGGCGCACCGTAAAACCCGATATGCCGACGATCCGTTCCTCCAGTCCCAGCGCGTACAAGACCTCGGTGGGCTCTTCGGTCAAACAAACGATGCGCCGCGGATATCGACCGTCCATGTATCCCTGTCAGGGCGCCCCTTGCAGGGCGCCCCTTGCAGGGCGCCCCTTACAGGACGCCCTCGGCGAGAGCGCCATCCGCGCCGTTCATGATGGCATGCGCCAAACCCGGTGCCTGCGAAAGGACGTAGTCTGTGTAGAAGCGCGCGGTCAGAATCTTTGCTGCGTAGAATCCTGCTTCCGCCGTGTCCCCGGCGGTTACGGCGAGCCGCCGTTGCGCGATCAACGCCGCACGCAGTAACTGCCAGCCGCCGGCCGCGATACCTAACAGCTTGAGCATGGGCACCGCGCCGACGGAAACGGCGCGGATGTCGGTACCATAGTTTTCAACGACATATCGAATCGCCTTCTCCATCGCATCAATAGCCGCGGCGAACCCGGGTGCCGCCCCCGACAGCTTTGGTTCGGCGTTCAATGCACCGGCGAGGGCTCGCATTTGCGCAATGACGGCCTGCGCAGCAAGTCCGCGGTCGCGCGCCAGCTTGCGGCCGATCAGGTCGTTGGCCTGAATGCCGGTGGTGCCCTCGTAGATCGGTGTGATGCGGGCATCCCGCAAGAACTGCGCGGCTCCTGTTTCCTCGACGAATCCGACACCGCCGTGCACCTGAACGCCCAACGAGGCGATATCGACCGAATTCTCGGTGCACCAACCCTTGACGACTGGGATCATCAAGTCGGCAAAGGCCTGGTGACGCTCGCGCTCCGCAGGGACGGTGTGAAGGCGCGCAGCGTCCAGCGAGACGGCGACCACGACGGCGAGGGAGCGCATTGCCTCGGTCTGCGACTTCATGAGCATCAGCATGCGGCGCACATCCGGATGGCGCACGATCGGCACGCGGGAGCCGCCGCGTACCCCGGCCTCGGTGCCCTGAACACGCTCGCGCGCATAGGCGAGCGCCGTCTGATACGCGCGCTCCGACAGGCCCACCCCCTCGATACCCACCGAATAGCGCGCGGCGTTCATCATGATGAACATGTATTCCAATCCGCGATTCTCCTCGCCGATGAGCTCCGCCACCGCTCCGCCGTGCTGGCCGAAGGCCAGCACGCAGGTGGGACTGGCGTGGATGCCGAGCTTGTGTTCGACCGACAGGCAATGCACGTCGTTGCGCTTTCCCAATGAGCCGTCGGCATTGACCAGAAACTTGGGCACCAGAAACAGCGACGTGCCCTTGACACCCTCCGGTGCCCCGGCGACGCGCCCCAGCACCATGTGCACAATGTTGCCGGCCAGGTCGTGCTCGCCGTAAGTGATGAAGATTTTCTGGCCGGTGAGAAGGTAGCGGCCATCGCCGGTGGGTTCCGCTCGCGTGCGCACGGCCGACAGATCGGAACCTGCCTGGGGTTCGGTCAGATTCATGGTCCCGGTCCATTCGCCGCCGACCATCTTGGGCAGGTACATTTCCCTTTGCGCCGCCGATCCGCGCAGTTCCAGCGCATCGATGGCCCCGCGCGTCAGCATCGGGCAGAGCGCAAAGGCGACGTTGGCGCCGTTCCACATCTCCTCGACCAGCGCGGAAATCGCGCGTGGCAAATTCTGGCCGCCATATTCCGTCGGACAAGAAAGCGCATTCCAGCCGTCCGCGGCGAACCGCGTATACGCTTGCCGCCAACCGCCGGCGGTGAGCACCCGACCTTCCTGCCAGCGCACTCCTTCCAGATCCCCGCTATGATTGAGCGGCGAGAGAACCCCGCCCGCGAATTTCGCCGCTTCATCCAGAACCGCATCCGACAGATCCGGGGTCATGTCGGCAAAGCCCGGCAATTGCGCCAACAGTTCCTTGTCCACCAACTCGCGCAGCACGAACTTCATGTCGGCCAGCGGTGCCTGATATTCTTGCATCGCGATCCTACATATTGCGGCGGTAGCGGCCGCCGACGTCGTACAAGGTGTGCGTGATCTGGCCCAGCGAGCAGCCGCGCACCGCCTCCATCAGCACCTCGAAGGTATTGCCGTTTTCGATGACCGTGCGCCGCAAACGCTCCAGAAGCTGGGTGGACTGCACCGAATTTCGATCCTTGAACGAATTGAGGCGGTCGAGCTGCGATTTCTTCTCCGCGTCGGTGGAGCGCGCCAGCTCGATTTTCTCGGGAATCGTCGCGCCGTGCGGACTGCGGAAGGTATTGACGCCGATGATCGGATAGGAACCATCGTGCTTCTGCCGCTCGTAGAACAGCGATTCTTCTTGGATTTTGCCGCGCTGATAGCCGGTCTCCATGGCGCCGAGCACGCCCCCACGATCCGCGATGGCATCGAATTCCTTGAGCACCGCCTCTTCAACCAAATCGGTGAGTTCATCAATGATGAAGCTGCCCTGATTCGGATTCTCGTTCTTGGCCAAACCCCATTCGCGGTTGATGATGAGCTGAATGGCCATGGCGCGGCGCACGCTTTCCTCGGTGGGCGTGGTGACCGCTTCATCATAGGCGTTGGTGTGCAGGCTGTTGCAATTGTCATAAATGGCGATCAGCGCTTGCAGCGTGGTGCGAATATCGTTGAACGCCATCTCCTGCGCATGCAAGGAGCGTCCCGAGGTTTGCACGTGATACTTGAGCTTCTGGCTGCGATCGTTCGCGCCGTATCGGTTCTTCATCGCCACGGCCCAGATGCGGCGCGCCACCCGGCCGATGACGGAATATTCCGGGTCCATGCCGTTGGAGAAGAAGAACGACAGGTTCGGCGCGAAGTCATCGATATGCATGCCGCGCGCCAGATAGGACTCGACGTAGGTGAACCCATTGGCCAGCGTGAACGCCAGCTGGGAAATGGGATTCGCACCGGCCTCCGCGATGTGATAGCCTGAGATCGACACCGAATAGAAGTTCTGCACCTGGTGGCGGACGAAGTATTCCTGCATGTCGCCCATCATCTTGAGCGCGAACTCGGTCGAAAAAATACAGGTATTCTGCCCCTGATCTTCCTTCAAAATGTCGGCCTGTACCGTGCCGCGCACCGTCGACAGAGTCCAGGCCTTGATCTTTTGAAACTCGTCCGACGTCGGATCGCGGCCGTTCTCTTTCCGAAATTTCTCCAATTGCTGATCGATGGCGGTGTTCATGAACATGGCCAGTATCGTCGGCGCCGGCCCGTTGATGGTCATCGACACCGAAGTCGTCGGCGCACACAGATCGAAGCCCGAGTACAGCACCTTCATGTCATCCAGCGTCGCGATCGATACGCCGGAGTTGCCCACCTTGCCGTAAATGTCGGGACGCGGGTCCGGATCCCATCCGTAGAGAGTCACCGAATCGAAGGCGGTGGACAGGCGCTGCGCGGGCATCCCCTCTGAGACTCTGCGGAAGCGCTGATTGGTGCGAAAGGCGTCGCCCTCGCCGGCGAACATGCGGGTCGGGTCCTCGCCTTCCCGCTTGAAAGCGAACACGCCCGCTGTGTAGGGAAACGAGCCCGGCACGTTTTCCTTCATCAGGAAACGCAAAACCTCGCCGTCGTCTTCGTACCTGGGCAATGAGACCTTGCGTATCCGGGTTCCCGACAGCGATTCGCTCGTCAGCTTGGTGCGGATCTCCTTGCCGCGAATCTTCACGACGTACTCCGGCTGCGCGTAGAGCTGCACCGTTTTAGGCCATTGCGCCAGCAGCTGCGCCGACTCCGGCGCGAGCTCGGCGTTTTTTGCGCCGATCAGCTCATCGAAGCCGGTGGTTGCGCGTCCTGACGCAGCGAACAAATTCTTGGACGTAACCAGAGATTGGCGTTCACGCGCGATCCGCGATTGACGTGAAATGTCCTGGTGAAATTCCCGCAGCGACGCGGCGATCTCGGCCAGGTAGCGCACCCGCTCGGGCGGCACGATGGCACGGCCGCGGGACGAAGCCTTCACAGAAACTGCCGGCAGCTTGCCCGCTCCGAGCTTGAGCCCCTTTTCCTGCAGCGCCGGGACCAGAGCTTGATAGAGCGCGGTCACCCCGTCGTCATTGAAGCGCGACGCCATCGTGCCGTACACAGGCAGCGAATCGGCAGGCCGTGAAAACCATTCGTGATTTCGCTGGTATTGCTTGCGGACGTCGCGCAGCGCGTCCTCCGAACCCTTGCGGTCGAACTTATTGATCGCGACGAAGTCGGCGAAATCGAGCATGTCGATTTTCTCCAGCTGCGAGGCTGCACCGAATTCAGGCGTCATGACGTAGACAGACGTGTCGACCAGAGGAACGATGGCGGATTCACCCTGGCCGATACCTGAGGTCTCCACCACGATGAGATCGAAGCCGCTCAACTTGCAGGCGGCGAGGACCTCCGGCAGTGCCGCGGAGATTTCGGTGCCGGTGTCGCGCGTGGCCATCGAGCGCATGAAAATCTGGTCGGATTCAATCGCGTTCATTCGAATGCGATCGCCCAACAGTGCGCCGCCGGTCCGCTTGCGCGACGGATCGATCGAGATGACCGCCACACGCAACCGATCGCTTTGATCGAGACGCAGGCGCAGGATGAGTTCGTCGGTCAGCGAGGATTTTCCGGCTCCGCCCGTGCCCGTTATCCCCAGTATCGGCGTCTTGACGCCGACCGCGGCCTGCAGCAGCGCCTGACGGACACGCATGGAATAGGTCTTGTTTTCCACCGCGGTCAGGACGCGTGCCAGAGTTCGCCGATTGCCGGAACGCAGGACCTCCAGAGCCTCCCCTTCGGCCGGAGCCATGGCGCTCAGATCGGTGTCGCTGGCGCGGATGAGATCGTCGATCATCCCCTGCAGACCCAGTTTCGCGCCGTCCTCGGGGGAATACAGGCGCGTGACGCCGTAAGCCATCAACTCGCGGATCTCGGCAGGCACGATCACCCCGCCGCCGCCGCCGAACACCTTGATGTTCTCTCCGCCGTTCTGACGCAAAAGATCCATCATGTATTTGAAGAATTCGACGTGGCCGCCTTGATAGGAAGTGATCGCCACGCCTTGCACATCTTCCTGCAAGGCAGCGGTGACGATCTCTTGCACCGAGCGGTTATGGCCCAGGTGGATCACTTCGGCACCCGATGCCTGCATCACTCGGCGCATGATGTTGACGGATGCGTCATGCCCGTCGAACAGGGAGGTTGCGGTGACGAACCGTACCTTGTTCGTGGGTCGGTAGGGAGTCGGCCTGGCGGCGATGGATACGGCGCTCATGGGATACCCGGGTTAGCTCGAGACGGCCAGATTAACAGGCTTAGCCCGGTAATTTTAGAGAACCGGAACCCCGAAACAAATGCCCAAAACCGCCGCACGACTTGAGCGAATTTGCAACATGGGCGCTTATGAATCGTCCCAGCGCGGGGGCCGCTTCTCGATGAATGCTGCGACGCCCTCCTGGGCGATGTCATCAATCATATTGCAGGCCATGACGCCGCCCGCGAGCTCGAAGGCCGCGCGCACGCCCAGTTCCAGCTGGCGATAAAAGAGGGACTTTCCAGCCGCTATCACCGACGGCGGCTTGGCAACAATCGCCTCCGTCAGCTTGTCGATTTCCTCATCGAGCCGCTCCGCGGGCACGCAACGGTTTATCAGGCCGCGCTGCACAGCGGCCGGGGCATCGATGAACTCGCCGGTCACCAGCATCTCAAATGCGGCCTTGCGCGCAACGTTGCGCGCGAGCGGAACCGACGGCGTGGCGCAAAATAGACCCACATTGACACCGGAGACTGCGAAACGCGCACTTTCGGCCGCCACCGCCAAATCGCACATGGCCACCAACTGGCAGCCGGCGGCGGTGGCGAGGCCGTGTACGCGCGCGATGACCGGCTGCGGCAGGGATTGAATTCGCATCATCAAACGGCTGCACTGCGCGAACAGCGCCTGGTAGTACTCGAGGCTGGGGTTGGCCTTCATCTGCTTCAAGTCATGACCCGCGCAAAATGCCTTGCCCGCCCCTCCCAGCACCACCACGCGCACCGACGAGTCGGCCGCAACCGCATCCAGCACGGACTGCATAGCCGCCAACATTTCCTCGGACAGCGCGTTGTATTGCCCCGGGCGGTTGAGCGTCAGGTAGGCGACATGGTCCTTGCGCCTTTCCAATATCAAAGGCTCGAGATCAGCGGCAACGCTCGGTGTACTCATCGGCATGAGTATTGCGCGGCCCATCCTTCGAGGCAATGCTTAGGGGCGCGCCTCGAGCACCAGATTGAACGGCGTTTCGGTGGCGCGCCTGAACTTGGCAAACCCGCCCCCGGTCACCACCACGTCGCGCAACTTGGCTTCGCCGGCCTGGGCACCCAGGGCAGGACCCTTGCGTGCCAGCGACACCGGCACACATATTTGCGAGGACGCCCCGTACATGACGCGACCGACCGGATTGAGGTTGTCCTGAACGCGATCGTTCGCGAATGGTTCGACGATCATGGCCGTGCCGTCCGGTTTGAGGGCCTGACGCGCATGGCGTGCGACACCGACCGGATCGCCCATGTCGTGCAAGCAGTCGAAGAAGGCGATCACATCAAATCCGTTGCCGCTGTAGCTGACGGCGTCGCTGACTTCGAACTGCGCATTGCCGATACCTTCGGCGGCGGCGCGCTCCTTGGCGACACGAATCGAGTCGGCATGGTAGTCGTAACCCACAAAGGTCGACTTGGGGTAAGTCTTGGCCATCAATACCGTGCTGGCGCCATGTCCGCAACCCACATCCGCGACGCGCGCACCGCGCTTAAGTTTGTCGACCACACCGTCGAGCGCGGGGAGCCACGAGGCGATCAAATTCGCGTTGTAGCCGGCGCGGAAGAATCGCTCGGTGCCGTGGAAAAGGCAGGCATGATGTTCGCCCCACTCCATTCCCTTGCCGGTCTTGAAGTTATCGAGCGTGCGGCCGAGCGCATGGAAGGTCGCCTCGACAATGTTGTACGCGCCCGGCATGTCCACCGGACCATTGGGATCCGCCAAGCAGGCCGCCTGTTCGGGAGTCAAAGACCATTTGCCGGCCGCGGCATCATATTGTACGTATCCGCTCGCGCCTTGATTGCCGAGCCACTCGCGCACATAGCGCTCGTTGGTTCCGGTGCGTTGCGCGAGCTCAGCGGAGCTTAAGGCCCCCTTGGCCAGCGCCTTATAAAGACCCAACCGATCTCCCAGCAGCACCAGCGTCGCACTCATCGCCGCGCCGAGATCGCCCACTGCTTTGCCCAAGAACTCGTTGAGTTTGTTTTCGTCGATGCTCACGGATGCCCCCCTCTTGAATACGATTTGTATGTTCAAGTTATGATCGAAAGGTGCCGCCAGAGACTACGCCTTCTCGAGAATCAAGACCACGCCGCCACATCGGATATATCAAGGCCGCGGTGCGTCATATTTTCGCAGCGGGCTGCGTGTTCGCTGGCGCTTCGTTGCTGACCGGTTGCCCCAGCACGCCTCGCGAAGAAGCGGCGCCGCCGACGGGCTCCGCCGACCCGCGCGCATTGATCGAGCGATCCATCCCGCCCGGCGTTTCCGACCGCTCCGGATGGACGAGCGATATGTACCGGGCTTTCACCTCGTTGACGGTGGTACCCACTCGGGAAAATGTGTGTGCCGTGGTTGCCGTCATCGAACAGGAATCGGGGTTTCACGTTGATCCCGTCATCCCGGGGCTCGGGGCCATCGCCAGAAGAGAGATCGCCCATCGTGCCGACAACGCGCACGTGCCCATGATGATCGTCGATGGTGTTTTGCAGCTCAAATCCGCCGACGGTCGCAGCTACGGCGAGCGAATCGACGCAGCGAGAACCGAAAAAGACCTGAGCGATGTGTACGAGGACTTCATCGCAGCCGTGCCGCTGGGAACGACGCTCTTTGCGGAAAAAAACCCGATTCGAACGCGCGGACCCATGCAGGTCAATGTGGCCTTTGCCGAGCAGTTCGCGGCCGCGGCACCCTACCCCTACCCCACTAAGCTAAGCATCGCGGATGAGCTCTTCACGCGGCGCGGGAGCGTCTACTTCGGCGTCGCGCATCTTTTGGACTACCGCGCGCCCTACGACGATTACTTGTATCGCTTCGCCGACTTCAACGCCGGGCAATATGCCAGCCGCAACGCCGCTTTTCAGTACGCGCTCAGTATTGCCTCAGGAGTACAGCTCGCCGCCGACGGCGCACTGCTGACCCATGACAGCAATATAGGTAATCCGAGCGCGACGGAACTGGCGGCGCGCGCGCTCGCCTCGCGGCTCAAAATGAGCGATGGCGCCATTCACGCCGCACTCCAAGACGGGCGCACCAAAAGCTTCGAGAGCAGCCCGCTGTACCAGCAGGTGTTCGCTCTGGCGGCTGCCAAGGCGGGGCGGCCATTGCTTCGCGCGAGGGTGCCGCGCATTACGCTGGGAGGACCCAAGCTCAAGCGCAGCTTGACCACAGACTGGTACGCGCACCGCGTTCAACAGCGCTTCCAAGGTTGCTTGAATGCACCCTAGAGAAAACCCCGATCAGTGGCGCGCGGTCGATGCGGGAAAATTGCCTGCCCTGCTCACCATCCCTGGCAGCTCGCGTCCCATTTCGTGGGCCAGCCACTCCGAGGTTTGGATCAGCACGCCGATATCAAGCCCGGTGTGGTAACCGGACCGCTCGAGCAGGTAGACCACATCTTCGGTAGGAACGTTGCCGGTGGCCCGAGGAGCGAACGGACAGCCGCCAAGTCCGCCCAACGATGCATCGACGGTCTTGGCGCCGGCGTTGACCGCCGCCCAGACATTGGCCAGTCCCGTGTTTCGCGTGTTATGAAAGTGCACTCGCACCGGCAGCGGATCGATCGCCGCGCGCAGCCGTGTTACCAAATCCGCAACGTCGCGGGGACCGGCAACGCCGATGGTGTCCGCGATGGCGATTTCAACGGGGCCCGCGGCTGCCGCCTTCCTCGCCATGTCGATCACACGTTGCGGATCGACTTCCCCGTCGAACGGGCAGCCAAATGCAGTCGAGATCGTGATCTGCGCACGCCGTCCCTCCTGCTGTGCCAAGCGCACGACGTCGCAGCACATCTCCAACGATTCTTCCGATGTTTGCCCCTGATTGCGAATGGCGAAGCCGTCGGAGGCGGCGCACACGGCACCCAGTTCATCGAGCCCCGCTTCGATGGCGCGCAGTGCACCACGCTTGTTGAGCACCAATCCGATATAGATCACATCTTCGCGGCGCGGCAATCCGGCGGACACGGCTTCGGCGTCCGCCATTTGCGGCACCAATTTGGGGTTCACGAAGCTGGCGACTTCGATCCGGCGCACGCCGCTGGCGAGCGCACGGCGAATCATTTCCAGTTTTTGTTCGGTGGTGAACAGCACCGCCTCGTTTTGCAGCCCGTCTCGCGGACCGACTTCTACGATTTCAATATCGGACATTTAAATCCACCATAATAAACAGTTTTTTCAATACGTTACAATTCATAATTCGTGTGATTTATGCTCAGTTGAATAACCACCGCCGCCCGGTGTGCATATCACCATTACATCGCCGAGCCGCATTTCGACCTGGCCGATGTGCCCCAATCTTTCGACCTGCCCGTCGGCTCGTTCGACCCAGTTCTCTCCCACCAATCCTGCGCCGCCTCCCTGAAGTCCGAAAGCGCCCACCGTGCGTCCGTTGCTTAAGATGGACGCCGTCATCGGCTCTAAGAATCGGACGCGGCGCACCGCACCGTCCCCGCCGCGCCAACGCCCGGCGCCGCCGGACTTTACGCGAATCTCAAAGGCGTCCAAGCGCACCGGAAACCTGAACTCCAGAACCTCAGGATCCGTCAAGCGCGAATTGGTCATATGAGTTTGGACCACGCTGGTACCGTCGAATTCCGGCCCCGCGCCGGAGCCGCCGGCGATGGTCTCGTAGTACTGATAGCGTTCGTTGCCGAAGGTGAAGTTGTTCATGGTGCACTGACTGGCCGCCATCACATCCAGCGCGCCGTACAGCGCATTGGTGACGCAGGTGGAGGTCTCGACATTGCCGGCCACGACCGCCGCGGGCGGTCGCGGATTCAACATGCAGTCCGCCGGCAGAATGAACTGTAACGGCTTCAAGCACCCCTCGTTCAGCGGTATTTCATCGTTCACGAGCGTGCGAAACACGTACAGCACCGCAGCGGTGGTGATGGCGCGCGGTGCGTTGAAGTTATCAGTCAGCTGGGCACTTGTTCCGGTGAAGTCGATGCAAGCGCCGCGCAGGTTGCGATCGATGCGCACGGCGACTTGAATGCGCGCCCCGTTGTCCAGGTTCAACGTAAAGCGCCCATCCTTGAGCGCGGCAATGGCGCGGCGCACCGACTCCTCTGCGTTGTCTTGCACGTGCTGCGTGTAGGCCGCCACGGTGGCTGCGCCATATTGTGCGACCAACGCCCGCAGTTCAGCGCCGCCCTTCGCATTCGCCGCCGCCTGCGCACGAATGTCGGCGAGATTTTGCGCGGGATTGCGCGCCGGGTGCGCCCCGCCGGCGAGCACCGAACGCAGGGCCGCCTCGCGCAGTATGCCGCGGTCCACCAGCTTGAAATTATCGATCAAGACACCTTCCTCGCCGATGGATGAGGAGAACGGCGGCATCGAACCCGGGGTGATCCCGCCGATATCGGCATGGTGTCCGCGCGAAGCCGTGAAGAAGCTCGGCGCCGCATCGCTCTCCTGCAAGTAGATCGGCGTCACCACGGTGATATCCGGCAAGTGCGTACCGCCGTGATAAGGATCGTTCAGCACATAGACATCGCCGTGGCGAATCTCAGGATTGCGCTCGATCACGGTGCGGATCGACTCACTCATCGACCCTAGGTGCACGGGCATGTGCGGCGCGTTCGCAATCAGCGCGCCCTGGGCCGTGAACAATGCGCAACTGAAGTCCAACCGCTCCTTGATATTGACCGAGTAGGCGGTGTTCTGCAGCCGCAGCCCCATCTGCTCCGCAACATTCATGAAAATGTTGTTGAACAGCTCGAGCATCACCGGATCCGCATGCGTTCCCACCGAGTGCTGGATGGCGCCACACTGGATGGCGCCGCGCTGGATGGCGCCACGCCGAGATCGACGCAGTTCCACGCAGCCGCCGGACACCACTGAGGCTTCCCATCCCGGCTCAACCACGGTAGTTGCGTTGCGGTCGGCGAGAATTGCCGGACCCGCGATCCGAGCACCGTCGCGCAAGGTCTCCATCCGATACAGCCGCGCTGCGCGCCAGCCTGCCGGCTCTTCATCGGCGAGACAGTACATCGAAATATCAGCGTCCGCCGCAGGACCATAGTCCTCACTCGGGCCGGCCGCGGCACTCGCAGGCGCGTATCCACCCGGCGCAATACATTCCACCGACACGGCCTCGATGATGAGCGCCGCATCGGGCACGACGAATTCGAATCGACGCCGATAGGCGAGTTCGAACTCTTCGCGGATCTTCTGCACCCCTGCGGCCGGCGGCACATCCGCCGGCAACGCACAGGGCAGCGCGGTGTCGCTGCCCTGATAGCGGATATGCACGCGGGCCATCGTGCGCAGCGCTTCTTTCGCCAAACCCTGGCTTTTCAATTCCGCGCCAGCAGCGCCCTCCAACGCCGACGCACTGGCGAGCGTGGCGAGCAAACCGGATTCGCTGAGCTCGCGCTCCACGGCCGACTCGCGCATCGCGATCTGGTCGGCAAGGCCCATGCCGTAGGCGGAGAGCACGCCGGCGAGCGGATGAACGAATACATGGGTCATTCCCAGCGCATCCGCCACGAGACTGGCGTGTTGACCGCCGGCCCCGCCAAAGCATTGCAGCGTATATCCGGAAACGTCGTGGCCTTTCGCCACCGATATGCGCTTTACCGCGTTGGCCATGCTGCCGACCGCGATCCGGAGCGCGCCGGCGGCAACCTCCTCCGCTGTCATTGTTTGGGCCGGCGTATGCGTCATGCGCTGAGCCAGCTCCCCAAATCGGCGCGCAACGATGCTGCTGTCCAAGGTCTCATCGCCCCTAGGACCGAACACCTTGGGGAAGAATGCCGGTTGAATTCGGCCGAGCAATACATTGGCATCGGTCACGGTGAGCGGCCCCGCGCGCCGGTAGCTTGCCGGGCCCGGATCGGCGCCGGCGGATTGCGGACCCACCCGCAACCGGGCACCGTCGAAGCTGATGATCGAACCACCGCCGGCAGCGATGCTGTGAATGCTCATCATGGGGGCGCGCACCCGGACGCCGCCGACTTCGGTGTCAATTGCGCGCTCGTACTCACCCGCGAAATGACTGACATCCGTCGAGGTGCCTCCCATGTCAAAGCCGATCAGCTTGGCATGCCCCAGGGCTTGGGCGGTGCGGGCCATACCGACGATGCCGCCGGCCGGTCCGGAAAGGATCGCATCCTTCCCGTTGAAATGACGCGCCTGGGTCAATCCGCCCGAACTCTGCATGAAGAAAAGAGGTACGCCGGGCATCAATGCGATGAGTCGGTCGCAATAGCGCCTGAGAATGGGCGATAAGTAGGCATCCACCACCGTGGTATCGCCGCGCGGAACCAGCTTCATCAGGGGAGTCACGCGGTGCGAAACCGATATTTGGGTAAAGCCCACTTCCCGGGCAACGCTCTCGGCGGCTATTTCGTGATGCACATAGCGGTAGCCGTGCAGAAAAACGATCGCGCAGGAGCGCAAGCCGTCCGCGTAAGCTGCCTGCATTTCGGATCTGAGGGCCGGGGTGTCCAGTGTTTGGATTACCTCGCCATGCGCCCCGATGCGCTCGGCGGCTTCGATCACGCGTTCATACAGCATGTCCGGCAACTGAATGCGACGGTCGAACAATCGCGGCCGTGCCTGCGTGGCTATTCTCAAGGCATCGCGAAAACCCCGGGTAATGACCAGCAGAGTTCGCTCGCCCTTGCGCTCCAGGAGTGCGTTCGTGGCCACAGTGGTTCCCATCTTGACGCAGGCCACCCGCTCGGGCGAGATCGGTTCGTCGGGCCCAAGCTCGAGCAGTCTTCGAATGCCCTCCACCGCAGCGTCGTCATATTGCGCCTGATTCTCCGACAGGAGCTTCAGTGTGCGCAGCGCGCCGTCCGGCGAACATCCGATGACGTCGGTGAACGTGCCGCCACGATCGATCCAAAACTCCCAGCGTGTCATGTAGGGATGCGAGCCTCTCCGCCGATCGCTCGGCCACGCGTCTCGGGCAGCGCCCAGGCCGATACGATGACCAATGCGTAGGCCGCCATCGTAAAGGCTGCGATGGATTCGCCCAGCGAGATGTGGCTGCTCAAATACCCGATCAAGGAAGGACAGAGTCCGCCGATGCCGCGTCCGATGCTGTAGCTAAACCCCTGGCCCGAGCCGCGCACTGCATCGGGAAACAGTTCGGCCAAGTAGGCCCCCATGCCTGAGAATATCCCCAGCGTAAAAAATCCAAGGGGAAAACCGATGAAAATCATTCCACCCGCCACCGGCATGCGTGTATAGATCAGGATCAACACCGCCGCGCATCCTGCGAACAAAACAAAACCGCGCCGGCGTCCTATGCCGTCCGCCAGCGAAGCGCTGGTCAGGTAGCCGGCCAGCGAGCCGACGATCACCATCAACAAGTAACTGGTGGTGCCGCCGACCGAGAGGTGGCGCTCGGTGGCAAGAAAGGTGGGCAGCCAGGTGGTCACAGAGTAGTAGGCGGCAAGCATGCCCGTGGACAGCGAGGTGGCCAGCAACGTGGTGCGCAGCAATGGTCCGCGAAAAATATCCAAGAACTCCGCGGACCGGTGCCGTCCACGCATTTGTAGATAGACCTTGGGTTCCGGCACCTTGCGGCGGATATAGAAAACCAGCAAACCCGGCAAGATCCCCAACCAGAACACGATCTTCCATGCCACCTGGGGCGGCGCCGCCATGCTCACGGCCCAGAAGGCCAGCGCCGCGGCAGCCCAGCCCACCGACCAACTGCTTTGCACGAGCCCTGTCGCTCGGCCGCGATAACGGGCATCGATGATTTCAGAGACCAGCACCGAGCCGACGGCCCATTCGCCGCCGAAACCAAATCCCTGCATGGCCCGAGTGAAGAATAACTGGGCGAAGGACTGAGTGAATCCGCTCAAAAAGGTAAATACGGCGAACCAAAGCACCGTGAGCTGCAATATGCGCGCGCGGCCGTATCGGTCAGCGAGCACGCCCGCTGCCCAACCGCCGATCGCCGAGGTGACGAGCGCGCCGGTGGCGATGTATCCGGCCTCGGCCTTGCTCATTCCCCAAAGGCTGAGCAGCGTGGGAATGATGAAGCTGTAGACCATGAAATCGAAACCGTCCAGGCCATAGCCCAAGTACGCGGCCAGCAACGTGCGCCGTTCAATCGCGGTCGTTGTTTGCAGCCACATGAGCGCTCCGATGACGCAACTTAACCGCGCGTGCCCAAACGCAAGCTGTTCCAGCTGGCGTCCGCCAACCATCCTCCGTCGACGGGCAAGCTGGCGCCGTTGATGAAGCTGCTGCGATCCGAATCGGCCAGGAAGGCGATTGCCTCCGCCACATCCTGCGTGGCCGCAAACCGCGCCATCGGCACCCGGTCCACGATATCGGAATCACGGTAGGCGCCCGCACCCTGATCGGCCGAGTCCATTTCGGACTTGATCCATCCGGGACACACCGCATTGACCCGCACGCCGCGGCCGCCCCATTCGGCCGCCAGTGTCCTGGTCAAGCCGATGAGCCCATGCTTCGATGCGTTGTAGGCGCTGCGGTGACTGACGCCCGCCAGGCCGGCCACAGATGCGACGTTGATGATGCTGCCCCGCCGACGCTCCAGCATTTGCGCACCCAGGTACCGGCACAGCAAGAAGGGTCCGAACAAATTCACCGCCATGACTTGCTGCCATTGGGTGGCGCTGGTCTGCTCGGCCGGGACGATGAGGCTGATGCCGGCATTGTTCACCAATGCATCCAGCGCGCCATATTGGTTGGCGATGTGATCGGCCACACGGCGCACGAACTCTTCGGAGGAAACATCGCCCGAATGTCCTTCAGCTTGCGCCCCTGCCGCGCGCAGCTTGTTCACTTGAGCGTCGACGGATTGCACGTCCAGCAGAACGACACGATACGAACTTTGCGCCAGCAGCGTGGCGGTCGCCAGCCCCACGCCTTGCGCCGCGCCCGTGATCAAGACCGTCTTGGCCGGCTCACTCACGGTGGTGCCTTAAGACGTCTTGGGCTGCATGTCGAGGCAGATCTGCACCGCATGACCCAGGGAACTTGCGGACTTGTCGGCATCGTGAATGGTCACTCCCTCGCCGGCGTTTTCCTCCAGCAACATCCCGGGTAGAAACACCGCCACGATGCAGGCCTTGGGAAACCGCAGTCGCAGCTTTTCCGCCGCGGCATCCCCGCCATTGCGCTCCTCGCTGGGAAATGCGCTGACCACATAGACCAGGGACACCGCCTCGGCAGCATTCGGAGGCGGCTCGGCGCTCAACTCCTCGAGCAGCATATGGCGCGCGTCGATTTTCTGATCGCGCAGAATGCGCACCAGCAACTCGGTGGCCAGATCATCCGCCATTGATCCCAACCCCACGCACACGACGACCGATCCGGCCGGCACCTCCAGCGGTCCTTGCCAGCGGCCGCTGGCCAGCTGGCGCTGCTGACGCAACTGGCGACCCGCGGTGGGCTGATCCAGGACTGTGGATCGCAGCCGCCGCTGCGTGGGCCGCGCGCTCTCGCCGCCGATGGCCGCGATCACCGCGACCATCGAGCCACGAACTTTCGACTGCTGATCGGGGCTGATCGCGCCCGCCTGCAGATCGAGACGCGCGAGATGCAGTGCGGGCAGCAGCACCAGATCGCAATACTTGGCGAAGGAGTTTTGCTTGAGGAAGGCGCGAGCGCTGGCGATGATTTCGTCCGAATCACCGGACAGCGCGCGTTGATAGAATCGCTGCGGCATGGTCAGCGCCTGCGTGTCGCCCAAGAGAACATCCAAGAGACTCAAGGCCTTCACGTGGCGCCCGGCGACCAGCAGGCACAAAGTCAGTGGCGTCGAGACTATCAAGCCGATCGGCCCCCACAGCCAGCTCCAAAATATCGCAGCAATCACCACCGACAGCGGCGACAGCCCGGTGGTGTGCCCATACAACTGCGGTTCCACCAGCTGCGCGGCGACCAGCTCCACGCCGAGGAACAACCCTACCGTCTCCAGCATCATGGTCCAACCGGCATCGACCGCCGCGGCCAACAGCGCCGCGCACAATGCCGCGATCCAAATGCCGAGGTAGGGCACGAAGCGTAGCACCGTGGAGAGCGCCGCCCACACCATGGGGTGCGGCAATCCAATGAGCTTCAGGCCGATCCAAATGAAGACGCCGACGCCGAAATTTACCGCAAATTGCGATACGAAGAATCGCGACAGGCGCTCCCCGGCGTCGTTGATCACCAGAGTCGTCAGCCTGATGTCCGTGCCGCCGGCGATGCGTATGAAGCGGTCGCGCAACGCCTCGCGCTCGAGCAGCACGAACACCAACACCACCAGAACGATGCCGGCCGTTTCGATGGGCACCCAAATGGACCCCACCACCTTTTCTATGACCTGCAGCGGATTGGCCGGCGCTTCATGCAGTTCCACCGCGATGGGAGCCGTCGAAGCCGCGGCTTCCAGTTTATTGAGCGTCGCCGGTGGCGCGGTCTCCGCCGGTTTATTGAGCACGCGATCGGCCTGTGCCGTAAGCGTGCTGAAGCGTCTCACCGTGGCGGTGTTGAACGCCTCGATTTTGCGCTCCAAGGTCCGCTCGTATTTCGACAGGCTGCCTGTCATGCCGACCAATTGGAATCCGATGACGGTCGCAACGGCTCCGAATGACAGTACCAACATCAACACCGCCGTCAGCACCGACCAGGTCTGGCCCAACCCGAGCCGTCGCAAAAAGCTCACCAAGGGCGCAATCAACAGACTCAAAATGACGGCCAGGGTGACCGGCACCAGCACATCGCGCGCGAAGTACAGCAGCGCCAGCAAGGCGGCGGCGGCGATGACACCCAGGGCGCGGTCGCGCGTCGAGGTCGAAGAGGATGTGTCCTGAACCGGCGGATCCGTGGAAGTCATGCGCTATTTTGGCACGGCGCCCGACGAATCGTCGCCCGGCGAATCCGCGGCGTTTACCGCCACAAAGATGCAGCAATTCGTCCTCTCCGCCAACGACGAACGCTTCGCGCCGGACCACCAGAAACCGCCTGCCGGCATCGGGTAGTGTCCAAGCACGATCAGATCGATATTGAGGCGCTGGGAAAACGCAGCAATTTGATCGATGTAATCGCCGCTCGCCAAGTAGCCTTCCGCGTCGACGCCGCGCTCCTTGAGCCACGCGATGGACTCATTCAGCAAGCGGCGGAAATCTCCCGCTTCATCAATGATGCACGCCTGACCCGCGGCACCGGCCAAAACCGCCGCGTCTGCCACACCCGACGGAATGATCGATAGCACGTGCACCTGCGAGCCGAGCAGCATGGCGAGATCCGCGCCGCGGCGCAGCGCGCGGCGTCCGGCTTCGGTACCGTCATAACAAAGAAGCACACGCTTGAACATACTGTCACTCCAAGGCGAACTGGGCGCTCATTGCTCCCACTTGCGTACCCCTCGCATCCCAAGTCCACTCATCAAAACATGCGCGACGATGCTGATCAATGCGCAGCAGCGTCGAGCAGCGCGTGCCGTAGTCCGGGGCACGCACGAAAGCGCTCGAGACCAGGCGCTCCCATTGCAGACTTATGCCGGTGCGCGGCAGCTGATCATCCGGCGCGGGCTTATCGTCCCGCAGCAGCGCGAGCACGGCGGCGGTATCGACCCGATTCCCGAGCGCCTCGGACAGCCGCGACTTGCCGTTTTGCACCTTGGGCCAGGGAGTGTCGAGCAAGTGATTCGACAGACCATATATCCCCGGCCCCAGTTCGCGTCCGGTGCCTCGCACGCTTTCATAGATGGCGAGCCTCTCGCCATCGGAAAATATCAAATTGAAACCGTTGTAGTCGGCACCGACGTCTCTTAGATACTCCAGAGTCTGGGTCGTAGCGGCACCGGATTTGAGAATCGAGGTCACCAAGGTGCCGCGGCTGGGCGTTCCCTCGCGCCGTTGCTCCGGATCACGATAGTTGGTCAGCGCCGCAAAACGGCCGGCGCGAGTGACTCCCAGCCAGGTGCCGCCGGCCATGAGGTCCTGTCCCGCGAGAATGTCGGGCTGCGTATCCCACCAATGCGCCGCTGTAGCCGGCCGAGAATGAAGCTCATCGCGATTTGCAGCAACTACGCAAGGGAACTCCGCGGTTCCCCGCCACGCGACCAGGATCAAGCACATCGGCGCTCCTTAGCGTTTCAACCGCGCAAGGATATACTCTGTGGTTCGGCGAGCAACATTTCTTGGGGAAGAGCAATGCGCGTGAGTCGGCGGCTTGGGCCTGTAAATCTTGGAGCCGCCCTTCTTGCGGCATGTTGTCTGTCCGGCGCGGGCGTGTCGACCCTGGTCGAGGCCGCCGATGCGGCGGCAACCGACGCGGCCGATGCGCCTGCTTGCCCGAGCAATGACAGCGGGCTGTCCTTGCGCGCGGGGTTCTGTGCGACCCTCTTTGCCGATGGAATCGGCCACGCCCGCCACCTTGTGGTTTCAGCGGACAATGTCATCTACGTCAATACCTGGTCCGGACGCTATTTCGGCAACGATGCCGTGCATGCCGGCGGATTCTTGGTCGCGCTCAAAGATACCACCGGCACGGGGCAAGCCGACGTCAATCAAAGATTCGGCGAGACCGTGCAAAGCGGCGGCGCCGGCGGCACCGGCATCGGCATATACAAGGACTGGCTGTATGCCGAGCTCAACGACAAGATCCTGAAGTATCCGCTGGTCAAAGGCGCGGTCCTGCCGGGTGAGAAAGCGCAAGTTGTCGTCAGCGGATTGCCCTTGAACGGCGATCACCCCATGCATCCTTTTGCCATCGATGCCCGCGGCGGTCTGTTCATCGATGTGGCGAGTGCAACCAATTCCTGTCAGGAAAAAAATCGCACCCTGAAGTCCCCCGGCATCGACCCCTGCACCGAACTCGAGACGCGCGGCGGCGTTTGGCT
>DASXNX010000209.1:0-24615 GCA_036494725.1 Steroidobacteraceae bacterium | reverse complement strand
ATTTCAACAATGGGCTTCCGCGGGTCAAGGATTTTCACGGTGGCGAGGAAAATTTTACTTCCTTGAGCTTCATGCCGATTCCGAATTCTGTCCAGCTGACCGCAGCGGCGCTCATCATCGACGGCGTATTCGAGCGCTATCCTCGATTGAAATTCGGCGCTATCGAACTCGGTGCCTCCTGGGTACCGAGCTGGATGCGCTTCATGGACTCGGCGGCAAATGCATTCATGAAGCACGAAGCGCGGCTGCAGAAGCTGTCCTTGAAACCGAGCGAGTTCGTAAAACGCCAATTTCGCGCCACTCCCTATCCGCACGAGGATGTGGGCTGGATCATCGCCAACGCCGGCGAAGAGGTTTGTCTATTCTCGTCCGATTACCCCCACATCGAGGGCGGCCGCAATCCGCTCAAGCGATTCAACGACTCGTTGCAGCACACGCCGGCGCGGCAAGTCGATCGCTTTTTGCGCGACAACTTCGTCGATCTCATGGGCGAGGGTTTGCCCAAGGATCTGCGCATGCCGCAGAACTTAAGCGCTGCCTAGCACCTAGCCGAATGGCCCCTTCGGGGGAGGTGGGGGCGGAGGCGGCGTCCACGAGCCGGTCGCGATCTTGCCACCCTTGGCCGAGACCGCCAACTCGACGATCTTGTCGGTGATGTTCGGCTCGTAGCCTTCGGTGTGACCCTTCTGCATTTTCACGATGTCCGCAACGACGCGCCCATCCTTGCAGTTGGGAAACACGAAGACCTGCGCGCGGCCCGATTTGGGATAGCGTCCCCAACCGTCCGCGCCCGGATCCTGGCGGGTCGGATCCCAGACATACCCCGGTTTGGGATCGATCACCTCGGGCTGCTGCTCGCGCTTGCCGCAGCCGTACTTGTCCGCCAACGGCGAGGTTTCCGCGGGGATGGACTCGAATTCGCCATTCGAGAATATGAAGGAATAGTCGCAGGGTCCGCCCGGAGGCCCTGCCGGAGTGGGCGGCAGGCGCGGCGCCGACGGCGGCGCCGGATTTCCACCGCTCTTGTAAACCGGCGTACCGCCGAAGAATCCTCGATTGGCATAGGTCACGGGCCCTACCCGTCCGCCGGACAAGCTGACGCGCACGTCGACCTTGTCCTTGAAATAATCGGTGCACACCAAGCGACTGCTGGTCAGACCGCCTTGACTGTGTCCCGCCAGAATAAAGTGCTGCACGTTCTCTTTGCCGACCGTGGCGACGACCAGGTCGACGATGTTGTGCAAGTACTCATCGTCGGCATCGCTCCAATAGCGAACCGGCGACCCCGGCGTGATCACGATGAGCTTGTATTTGTCTTTGACATCCATCGCCGGAAAATAATTTCTTTGCCAGTTGGCATACGAACCGTAGCCATGCAGGCTCAATAGGATGTTGACCTTGTCGCCCGCCTTATAATCGGCCGGGCAGTCCAGGAAGAACGTGCGGCGCGATTTCAATTCAACGGTATCGCCGGGCTGCGTCACCATGGTCCCGGGACAATCCGCATCGGGACAGTGATATGCCGGCGGTGCCGCGCAATTCACCCCCAGGAGCGTGTGCGTCTGCTGCGCCAGCGCCGAGCCCGCGGTGAAAACCCCAAAAACCGTCAAGGCACGGATGACTTTCATCGGCTCCCCCTGCTCTGCAACGCCGGCCGCATTATAATTAATATAATCTGACTATACTATTGCCATTGCGCCGCTTCGGTCAGCTTCTGCCGGTAGATCGGGCGCACCTTCCACAACAATATGATGGCCGTGACGGCCGCGCAGAACACCACGATCACCAAGCTATAGCGTATTTTCACCGGATCGTGAAATACATGGTCATTGAAGAACGGCACCAGCCACGGGCCGACACCCAGCCCCAGCGCATTGACCACGAACAGATAAACGGCTGACACCTGCGCGCGATATTGATTCGGCGTGACCTGATTGACGGCCATCGGCCCAACGCCGTTATAAGCATTGAAGGTGATGCCGGAAATCATTATGGCCGTCCAAACCAGCGGCACGGTGGGCATAAAGGACGGCACAAGACCGATCAGAACGATGCCGCAGGCTGCTATCAACGCGCCCACGATGGGTCCCTCCTTCGAGCCGCGACGTGTTAGGCGATCGCACAAGACGCCGATCAAGAGTATGCCGATCGAACCCATCAGCATGGTGCTCAGGCCCATCGCCTTGCCGACCTGACCCGCGGTCACCCCGTAAGCTCGGATCAGCGAGCTTGGCAGCCAGGCGCCAACTGCGTAACCGCACATGGCGAGCATGCCGAGGGCCACGAAGTGCCGCACATAAAAATGCCTGTTCAACCAGATGTAAGCCAGGACGTCGCGCAAGGGAGGCGCGAGGGGTGCGCCGGCCAACATCCCGCGACGCCTGGGCTCGCGAAAGGTGAACAGCAGCAGGGGCAGCAGCAGCCCGGGTGCGCCGGTCACGATGAACACCAATTGCCATGCTCGCACCTCGCCAAGCAGCGGAAGAGTATAGGTCGCGCCGGCGTGGGAGACGGCCGCGACCACGATGCCGCCCACCAGGAACGCCGTTCCGGCGCCGATGGTTATTCCGATGGTGTAGAAGCCGAAGGCTTGCCCCAGTTTGGAGCGCGGGAAGCTGTCCGTTATCATCGAATAAGCGGCCGGCGATAGCGCCGCCTCGCCGACACCCACGCCGATTCGGGCGATGAACAACTGCATCGCGGTGCGCGCCAGCCCGCACAGCGTCGCCATGACGGACCAAATGATCACTCCAGCGGCGATGATTCCCTTCCGGCTGTGGCGATCGGACAGGCGGGCGATCGGCAGGGCCAGAAAAGTATACAGCAGCGCAAACGCCAATCCCTGCAGCATGCCGACCTGCGTGTCGCTGATTTGCAGATCGCGCTTCATCGGCTCCACCAGCAATGAAATCGTGGTGCGATCGATGAAGGAGAAAATGTACATCACCATCAGCACCGCGACGCTGTACCAGGCGGCAAAAGAAGATGGGTACGGGGATGATTCGCTGCTTGCCATTGAACCCCCGGGCGTCTTATGTCTATTTCATTATTCGCAGCCCGCCCCACTCAAGACGGGTTTGTCTTGAGCATACACTTTTTCTACTAACCGCGAAGCTAAGCGGTCGCCGGCGCAGCGGATGCATTCGCCATCGAAACGCCGTGCCGCTCGGGCCCGCGCAACACCAGGAGCGCGATGACGACGGCCACGGTTCCTACCACATAGGCCATGGCCAGACCATAGTTGTTGCCGTGCGCCTCGGCGATCGCCACCTGAATGGGCAGGTTTCTCGATGCAATAAGATTGCCCAGTTGATAGACGACGCCGGGAAACGTGGCGCGAATCTCCGCCGGCGACAGCTCGTTCAAGTGCACGGGGATAATGCCCCAGGCGCCCTGTACCGAGACTTGCATGAGGAAGGCGCCCACCGCCAAGACCACCGGAGTTGTTCCAAACGCCCAAAATGGAATCACGGGCAACGCCAACAACGTCGCAGCCATGATGGCGTAGCGTCTGCCGATCCGTTGCGACAACCAGCCGAAGGAAATGCCGCCCAGAATCGCGCCGATGTTCATGATCGCCGTGATGCTCGATGCGCCATGGGTGTCATAGCCGTGCTGCTTCTTCAAGAACAGATTGGCGTAGGCGTCCTGCGATCCATGGCTGAAGAAATTGAAGGCGGTCATCAGAATGATGGCGTACACCGCGAGTTTCCAGTTGCCGGCCAGCACGCCGAGGAAATTGGGCTTTGCCTTCACGGCACGCTGCTCGGTCCAGGCGGGAGACTCGTCGACACCCATGCGAATGAAGAACACCAATATAGCGGGCACGACGCCGAGCAAGAACATGTAGCGCCAGCCGAAACTGTCGTAAAAGAGATAGGTTGCGATCGAGGCCACGAAATAACCGCTCGGATATCCCGCCTGCAGCAGACCCGACACCACGCCGCGCGCGCTCTGCGGAATGGACTCGAAGGTCAGGGCGGAACCGATTCCCCACTCCCCGCCCATGGCAATGCCGAAAAGGAATCGCAAAATCAAGAACGTGGTCAGCGTCGGCGCGAAACCCGAGGCGGCTTCGAGCAATGAGAACGCCAGGATGTTCCACATCAGCGTGGGCTTGCGGCCGAATCGGTCCGCGAGCCTGCCGAAGATAAAAGCCCCGATGGGGCGCGCGGCCAATGTCAGAAATACCGCTTCGGCGACGTCCTTGACGTCAACTTGGAAGGTCTTCGCGATATCCGTGAACATGAACACCATGAGAAAGAAATCGAAGGCGTCCAAAGTCCAGCCGAGATAGGCGGCCACCACGACGTTTTTTTGACTTTTTGTCCACTTCATCCCGTTCTCCGTGACTGGGTTATATGCAGCGATCCTAGCGGCCACGCCCGCACTTGTCGATAATCGCGGCTTCCATTCCGAGGCCATTCAGCCGAAACTTCGCTTTGCGTCGAACAAGAATCGATAAGTCGGGGGCAAAATGTTGGGTAGGCTGGATAAACCCTTACACGAATATCCGATGCGCGTATTGCAGCGCCCGGAGCCGCGCGTCGATGTGCGGCGCACCGCCGACGGCGCCGTTTACTTGAGCTGCGGCATACGGTATGAGCCGGGCCTGCCATCCTTGATCGATTATCTTGCCCGGGCAACCGAGTTGCGGCCCAACACCACCTTCCTGGCGGAGCGCGACTCTTCCAAGCAGTGGCGCCGGCTGACCTACGCGGCCGCTACCCGCGACACCGCGGCGGTCGCGACCTGGCTGATCCGCGAAGGCTATGGACCTGAGAGCCCGCCGATCATGATCTTGTCGGAGAACAGCATCGAACACGCGGTGCTCAAACTCGGCGCGATGCGCGCGGGCGTCGCCGTGGTCCCGGTTTCCCCAACGTATTCCTTCGGCCAAGATCTCTCGCGGCTGGACTATGCGCTGCAGCTGACCGAGCCGGCGCTGGTCTTTGCGCAGGATGCCGAACGCTATGCCGCGGCACTTCGCCTGGCGAGAGATCGGGGGCGGAGAATCGTCGGCGGGGGCGATTTGCCGCAGATGCTGCGCGATGTCGACGAGGCGGCGGTTGCCGCGCGGCGCTCGCAGATCCAGGACTCGACCATCGCCATGATACTGCTCACCTCCGGGTCCACGGGCCGCCCGAAAGGCGTCATCAACACCCACGGCAACATCGCAGGGTCGGTGCAAATGCTCCGCCTGGTCGGCGAGCCGTTTGATCCGGCGCGCACGCACACAGTGGTCGACTGGCTTCCTTGGCATCATACTTTTGGCGGTAATGCGCAGTTCAACGGCGTGCTGGCCAACGCGGGCACCCTCTATATCGATACGGGCCGCCCAATGCCGGGCATGTTCGATGCCACCATCGAAAACTTGAGGGAAATCTCTCCTACCAGTTTCGGCTGCGTGCCGGCGGCATTCGGCGCATTGGCGTCGGCGCTGGAAAAAGATGCGGATCTTCGCCACAAGTTTTTCAAGAACATGCGCGGCCTCGGCTACGGCGGCGCACTGCTGCCTCAGCCGATCTGGGAGCGCATGCAGCGATTGGCGGTCGAGGAGTTGGGCGAGCAACTGCCGTTCGGCACGGGATGGGGAATGACGGAGACCACCGCCACCGGCGTTGCGGTGTACTGGAACACCACGCGTACGGGACTCCTCGGACTTCCTCAACCTGGAGTCATCCTGAAGCTGGTGCCGATCGGCGATCGGCTGGAACTGCGCATCAAGGGCCCGCAGATCATGCAGGGCTACTACAAGGACCAGGCATTGAATGCCGCGGCGTTCGATGAGGAAGGCTACTTCATCACCGGCGATGCCGTTCGTTGGGTGGATCCCGATAAACCCATCGAGGGGCTCGAGTTCGCGGGACGCACCGCCGAGGACTTCAAGCTCCTGTCAGCGACCTGGGTGCAAGCCAGCATCGTGCGGCGCGATTTGGTCGAAGCGCTGCAACCGTTTGTCAGCGACGCGGTGATATGCGCACCGGATCATCCCTGGCTGGGCGCGCTGGTCTGGCTGACCGTAGCCGATGATGCAAAGGTTCGCGCGGCGCTCGCGCAAAAGCTCGCCGCGTTCAACGGCAGCCGTCAAGGTGGCGCCGATACCATCAAGCGGCTGCTGATCCTGAAGGATCCGCCGTCGCCGGAGGCCGGCGAGATCACGGACAAACGCTCCATCAACCAACGGTTGGTGTTGCAGCGGCGCGCGGGCGAGGTGGAATTGCTTTACGCGGATTCGAAAAATCCTCAAATCCTCGAACCTGCCGACGCGGCAGCGCGCTAGCGGGTGTTCAGCACCGGCAGAATCATGGCCGAGGGATGTGCCTTGTCGAAATAAACAGTGTTGGTCGCAACCCGCGGCTTGGTGGTCGTCGCCACTCCGAACGGCTCGCCCGTATTCGGATTGATCTCGAATTTGGTCGAGTTGGACGAGGTGACCGTCACCTGGATCTTATGACCTTTTTCGAAAGTGAACGCCGTGTTCCACAGATCGATATGCATCTCCTCGGGCTTGCCCGGCGTCATGAGCATGACGTCATCGGGATCACGGCCATGGCGGTAGCGCGTGCGAATCGGGTTGTCCAAAATGATCTGCTCGTAGCCATCGGGATACACATCGACCAGCTTCACCATGAAATCCGTGTCGAGCCCGTCCGTCGCCGCCCATAGCGTCATGTCGACATGGCCGGCGATCGCGATGTTCTTCTCCAACACCGGCGTCTCGAACCGCAGATAGTCCTGACGCTGGCCGATGGGCCGCTGATCGAGAGGTCCGGCGGTTTGCAGAAGATTCGAGCCGCCATAGGTCTTGACGGGATTTGCCGGATCGAATCTAAAGCTGACCTTGGCGTCCCGAGCAGTGGGTGCTTTGGTCGACAAATGCATGTCGCCGGTCAAATAGTAGGACGTCGCATGATTGGCCGGCGGCCAGTTAGGGGAGGTGAATACGCGGCTCAAGGTTGACGGATGGCCCTTGCGGCCCGATGCCATCATGAACAAAGTGACCGGTGGCTCCTTCATGATGCCGTTGTCGACGCCCTTCAACCAGTACTCCCACCAGCGCATTTCTTCCGTGGCCGGCACGGTTGAACCAGCCTGATTGTATTCAATATCGCTTTTCTCTCCGCCCAGCCCGCCATGGCCGCCCGGCACCATGTAGAGCTTCTGATTGCTGCGCGCGCCCTTGGAACCGAAGTTCTGCAGCCAGCGGAAATTCTCCACGTTGCCGTCGTTAAAAATGTCGTACCACGCACCCTGGTTATACATCGGGATACGGATGAACTTGCGCTGCGTGGTCATCGCATGCTCGTTCCATATGGCGGAATTGGTTGCGCTGCCACTCACGATGTCCAACTGCGCCTGGCTTTCACCTTGGCCCTTGAGCCATCCCAACGTGTCTTCATCCTTCAGAACGCCGCCCGGAAAGGTATTGAGCAGCTGGTCATAGGGCGCCACGATGACAAAGGCAGCCACCAAGTGCGGCGGCGCGGCCATGGCGGCCAGATTGCTGGTGATCCCGAGGGCCGATGCCCCGACCATACCCACCTTGCCGTTCGACCAGGGCTGTTGGGCAACCCATTCGACCGTGTCGTACCCATCCTCGAGGTCCGGCACGAAAGCCTCGTAGAAACCATCCGATTTGCCCTTGCCGCGCACGTCCTGCATGACGAACGCGTAACCGGCATCCGTATATTTCTTGGCGGAATATCCGGCCAATTCGCCCAGCGCATCCTTCAAGTAGGGTGTGCGCGACAACACCACGGGAAAGGGCCCGGATCCTGGGGGCAGGAATACATTGGCCGCGAGTTTCACCCCGTCGCGGGCGAGCATGGTCATTTCCGTCCACTTGGGCAGCGCGGCAATTTGCTCCGGCGTGAGCTGCGGCATGAATCGCGGCCTGGGGGTCGTGGGCTTGGGTGCGGCCGCAGCGCTTGCCGCGGGCTGAGCCTCCGCAGCTGCGGGGCTCGAAAACACAATTTGCACGAGAACGGCTGCTGCAATCAGCAGAGGACGGAAAGAAGACTTCATAATTCACTCCCGAAACGCGAGCCGACGATGCGCGGCCTTGGAGATAGTGTGCGGCGAGGCGCTCGATCGCGTCAAACGCCATCGCATGGGCATGCGAGAATACCGGTAATAAACACGGGCTAGGGCGGATCGATTCGAGGTTTCAACGTGAACAAGAAAGTGTGTGTCATAACGGGCTCTTCATCGGGTATCGGGGCCGCGAGCGCAATATTGTTTTCGCAGAGTGGATGGGACGTCTGCGTCAATTATTCTCGGGACCCCAATCCGGCGGAAGCGGTCGCGGCAACGTGCAGAAGCCATGGCGCGGAGGCGATCGTCGAGCGCGCCGATGTCTCCGACGACGCACAATGCACACACTTGGCGGCGCGCGTGAAACAACAGTTTGGCCGCTGCGATGTGCTCGTCAACAACGCAGGCACCACCAAATTCGTCGACCTGAAGAATTTGGATGGGCTCGATGCGAATGACTTTCAACGGATTTATGCGGTCAATGTCATCGGGCCGTTTCAAATGACCCGGGCCTTCGCGCCGCTGCTGCGTGAAAGTCCGGGTGCCGCGGTCGTCAATGTCTCATCGATTGCCGCCCAATTGGGTACGGGCTCCAGCATCGCGTACGTCGCGTCAAAGGGCGCCTTGAACGCCCTCACATTGAGTTTGGCCAGAGTGCTGGGGCCGCAGGTCAGAGTCAACGCGGTCGCGCCCGGAATGGTCGATTCTCCCTGGCTCAAGCAGGGCCTGGGACCGGAGCGATTCGAGGCCTTGTTGCGCAGCTATCAGTCGACCTCGGCGCTCGGCGCGCTGGTATCGCCCGAGGAGGTGGCCCAGACCATCTACTACCTGGGCGCGATTGCCGCGAAAACCACCGGGGAGTCCCTTCTGGTCGACGGCGGTCGGCGCCTCGGCCGACTGTAGTATGCGGGTGCACGCGGGCGCAGCGCTTTGATAAGCTTCGCGGTCCGCGACATCGGCGGGTACCCATTTTCCGGAGCAGCACATGCAAGGCAGATTCGAAAAACGCGGCGACATCGGCATCATCTGGATCAACAATCCGCCCGTCAATGCCATCAGTGTCGGCGTGCGATCTGCCCTGATCGATGGCATCGCGAAACTCGCGCAGGATCCGGAAATCAAGATCGGCGTGCTGGCTTGTGAAGGCAGAACCTTCATGGCCGGCGCCGACATTACTGAATTCGGCAAGCCGCCGCTCTCGCCCGGCTTGCATGAGGCAATCAACGCAGTGGAAAACTCTGCAAAACCCATCGTCGCGGCAATTCACGGCACTGCCCTTGGCGGCGGATTGGAAGTTGCGCTTGCTTGTCACTATCGGGTCGCGGTGGCGAGCGCCAAGGTGGGATTGCCCGAAGTCAAGCTGGGCATTCTGCCGGGTGCCGGGGGCACGCAGCGATTGCCGCGATTGATCGGCATCGAGGCCGCGCTCGGCATGATTGTCTCGGGCGATCCTATTGCGGCTACCCAGGCCGCCAAAACCGGCATCATCGACAAAATTATCGAAGGCGATTTGCTGGAAGGCACCATCGGCTACGCCCGGACCTTGATTGCACAGAAGGCTCCCGCCCGCAAAATACGCGATATCAACATCGACGCCGGCAAGCTGCCCGCGGGATTCTTCGACGAGGCGCGCATACGAATTGCCCGGGAGAAAAAGAATCTGTTCTCGCCACAGCGCATCGTCGATGCTTTGGAGGCTGCGGCGACTCTCCCATTTGACAAAGGCATCGCCCGGGAGCGCGAGTTGATCGTTCAGTGCATGCAGAATAGCCAGGCCAGGGCGCTGCAGCACGTATTCTTCGCCGAACGTAAGGCGGCCAGCGTTCCGAATCTAGACGCCAAGGTCGCAAAGCGCGACGTCAAATCAGTCGGCATCATCGGCGCCGGCACCATGGGCGGCGGCATAGCCATGAACTTCCTGAACGTCAGCATACCGGTCACATTGCTTGAAATGTCGCAAGAAGCGCTGGATCGGGGGGTCGGGGTTATTCGCAAGAACTATGAGAACACGGCCGCCAAAGGCAAATTGAGCATGGAACAGGTCAAGGAGCGCATGGGGCTGTTGAAACCCACGCTGTCCTACAATGACCTGAGCCAGGCCGATCTGATCATCGAAGCGGTCTTTGAGACCATGGCAGTGAAAAAGGAAGTGTTCGGCAGGCTCGATAAGATCGCCAAACCAGGCGCGATTCTTGCTTCCAATACGTCCTACCTTTCCATCGATGAAATAGCCGGCTCGACGTCGCGGCCAAGCGATGTCGTGGGCATGCACTTCTTCTCTCCCGCCAATGTCATGCGCCTGCTGGAAATCGTGCGCGGAGCGAAGACGGCGCAGGACGTGCTCGTGACCGTGGTCGACATTGCAAAGCGCATCAACAAGATCGGCGTTGTTTGCGGCAATCGCGACGGCTTCATCGGCAACCGGATGTTGGGGGGCTATGCGTATCAAGCCTCGCTGATGGTGCTCGAGGGCGCCAGCCCTTCGCAGGTCGACTCTGCCTTGCGCAACTTCGGCATGCCCATGGGCGTGTTGCAGATGAGCGATCTGGCCGGATTGGATATCGGATACAAGTCGCGCAAGGACCGCGATCCGTCGAGCTTCGATGGGCGGGTGACCCGCTCGGCGGATTTGCTGGTGGAAATGGGGCGAATGGGTCAAAAGACGCAGGCCGGCTACTACGATTACGCGCCCGGCGATCGCACGCCCCGGCCGTCGCCGGTGGTTGCCGATATCATCGAGAAGGTCTCCAAAGAATACGGCATCACGCGGCGCAAGTTCTCGGACGAGGAGATCGTCGAGCGTTGCTTTCTGGCGCTGATGAACGTTGGCTGCGAGGTTTTGCGCGAAGGTGTGGCATCGCGCGCCAGCGACATCGATGTCGTTTACCTATACGGTTACGGATTCCCGGCGTATCGCGGCGGCCCGATGTTCTGGGCCGAAAACGAAGTCGGCTTGAAGCAGGCGCTGGACAAACTCAGGCACTATAGCGCCGCCACCGGGGGCAAGTGGCTCAGCGTCTCGCCGCTTCTCGAACAACTGGTGGCGGAAAACCGCGGCTTTGCCAGCGTCGGACAATAACCGCCCGCCTATTCGTTCAGGCCTCGATACTTCATCATGGCGTCGATGGTGGGGGCTTTGCCGCGCCACGCCAGATACAGCGCCGCGAGATCTTCCGTATTGCCGCGCGAAAGGATCATGCGACGAAAGCGCTCGCCGTTGGCGCGGCTCAAGCCGCCGTGGTCATCGAACCATTGGTAGGCGTCGTCATCCAGCATCTCGGTCCATAGATAGGCGTAATAACCCGCGGAATAGCCGCTGGCCCAGATATGACTGAAGTAACTGGAGCGATAACGCGGCGGCACGGCCGCAATGTCCAGATGCGTTTTCGCAAGCGCCCGCTTTTCGAAATCATCCGGATTTTGCAGCGGCGCGGCGGCGGGCAGCACGTGCCATTGCATATCGAGCTCGGCCGCCGCCAGCAGCTCGGTCAAGGCATAGCCCTCTGAAAAATTCTTCGCCTTCTTGATCTTCTCCACCAACGCGTCCGGCATCGGCGCGCCGGTCTGGTAGTGCTTGGCGTAGTTCTTGAAAACGGCGGGATAGATCGCCCAATGCTCGTTGAACTGCGAGGGGAACTCGACAAAGTCGCGCGCCGTCGCGGTTCCCGAGAGACTGGGGTAGCGAGTATCCGAGAACATGCCATGCAGCGCGTGCCCGAATTCGTGAAACATCGTGGTGACGTCGTCGAAACTGATCAGGGCCGGCTGCCCGGCCGCGGGTTTCGGCAAATTTGCGACGTTATAGACGACCGGCAGGGTATGCATCAGCTTCGATTGGCCGACGAATTCCGACATCCATGCCCCGCCGTTCTTGTTGTCGCGCTTGAAATAATCGCAATAGAACAATGCCAGCGGCTTGCCGTCGGCGTCGCTGACTTCGAAGACACGCACGTCCGGCTCGTAGACCGGAATGTCCTTGCGCTCTTTGAACGTGATGCCGTAGAGCTGGTTGGCCGCGAAAAAGACGCCGTTCTGCAAGACGCTGTTAAGTTCAAAATACGGCTTGATCTGCGACTCATCGAGATCGTACTTGGCCCTGCGCACCTGCTCGCCGAAGAATTCCCAGTCCCAGGGCTGCAGAGCGAAGCCATCTTGTTGGGCGTCGATCACGCCTTGAATGTCCTTGGCTTCGCGAGCGGCCTTCGCGGTGGCCACGGGAACCAGCGCATCCATGAAGTCGAGCGCCGCTTGCGGCGTCTTGGCCATTTGGTCCGACAGCTTCCAGGCCGCATGGCTCGGGTAGCCCAGCAACCGGGCGCGCTGCGCGCGCAGCTGTGCCAGGCGGGCGACGATTTCCCGTGTGTCGTTTGCGTCTCCACGCTCGGCGCGATTCCACGAATTGCCGAAAATACTCTCGCGCGTGGCGCGAACGGTCAAGGAGAGGAGCACTGGCTGCTGCGTGGTGTTTTGCAGCGGCACCAGGTAGCCGGCGGCGTCACGCTTCTTTGCGGCCTCGGCGGCGCCGGCCAGCTGCGCATCGCTCAATCCCGCCAGGACGCTTCTGTCCGAGGCCGAAAAGGCACCCGCCTTGGTGGCCGCCAGCAATTTCTGCGAAAAGGCATCCGACAAGGACGACGCTTCCTTGTTCAGCCTCTTGAGCTGATCTTGATCGGCATCGGATAGATTGGCCCCGGCATGCACGAATTCGTCGTACCTCCTCTCGACCAGCCGCAGCGACTCCGGATCGAGCTTGAGCGCAAGCCGCTTGCCGTATACTGCGGACATTCTTGCGAATAGCTTCTTGTTGAGATGAATCGCATCCATATGCGCGGCGAACTGCGGCGCCAGCGCAGTCTTGGTCGCCTGCAGCACGGAGTTGGTGTTCGCCTCGCTGACGCCGTTGAACGCGGCCGACGCCCTGCGCAACAGCTGCCCGGTGCGCTCCATGGCGACGTAGGTATTCTCGAAGGTCGGCGCCCCCGGATCATCCGCTATGCGATTGATCTCGGCGAGTTGCTGTGCCATTCCGCTCTCGATCGCCGGCTGATAGTCCGTGTCCTTGATCCGGTCGAAGGGCGGCGCGCCGAACGGCAGCGTGCTTGGAGCGTAAAACGGATTGGACGATCCGGATCCCGCAGGGGCGGCCCCGGTCCCGCCGCAAAGTAGCCAGGCACCGATTCCCGCCGCAATCAGCCGATTTTGAAGTTTCACGCTCTTTTCCCCAAGATGTGTGGCGCGGAATTATATGCAACTTTGGGTTTCTTGGTTTGGCTGAAAATGCCGTCGCGGTCTGGCGTAGAATGGCACGTAAAGAACAGCCAACGACCCAAGGGGATGGGACTCACGATGATTGCGAAAAAGCGCGCACAGCGCATGCCGCCGGAGCAACGGCGCGAACAGATCTTGGACAGCGCCGTGGATTTGATCGTCAGCCGCGGGCTCTCGAGCTGCACGCTCGAGGCCGTGGCCATCGAAGCACGAATCAGCAAGCCGCTCATCTATAAATACTTCCCGCGGCTCGCGGATCTGTTCAAGACGCTGGTCGACCGCGAATACCGCTACTTGCGCGGCCGCGGCTTGAACATACTGCCGCGCAATGCCAGCTACGCGGAAGTCATCCATCGTTCGAATTTGCGCGCCATGGAATACCTATACGAGCGCGGACCGATCATGCGCCTGCTGGCCAGCGACCGCTCGATTGCCGGCCTGGCAAAACGGCAAGACCGCGACGAACGCGGCGTGATCGCGGACTATTTCACCAAGCGCGTCATGGAGGAATACGGCCTGCCACGCGACGTCGCCGCCGTGTGCTCGGTGCTGACCGTCAACGCGCCGATCCTGTCGATTCGCGCGCTGCGCCGCGGCGGCATCGCCGCTCATCGGGCTGCAGAGATTTGGAGCGAGTTCATCATCGGCGGCAACTACGCGATGCAGCTGAAATACGGCAAGCGCAAGGCGGTAAAGCAACGCGCCAGGCGCTGATCCGGGCGCACGCACCATCGCTCGCGCGCCGCCGTGGCTTGACTTAGCCTTGGCATAATTATAACTTGGGTCTAATAAAGATCCGACGAGGCGGCCATGACATACGCGACCAATCGTCTGTACTTCGATGCCGACAGCCATATCATGGAAACCCGGGATTGGATCGCCAATTTCGCCGACCCCGATATTGTTCGCAAATTGCCCGAGATGAGTTTGCTGAAGTCGGGGACCAAGAGCTTTGCCATCATCAACGATGCCGTGCTGCAACAAAAGGCACGGGCCGCACAAGGCGTGGCCTCGGTCGATGTCGTCAGGGGATCGAAGGGTTGGAGTGCGCCGGGTGCGTTTGACGCCGCGGAGAGAACCGCCGCTCTCGACGACTTGGGCTTCAGGCGTCAACTGGTGTTCTCGACTTTTTCCGCGACCCAATACCTGCATCACGAGGACATGGATCTGCGCTACGGCGGTATCCGTGCGCACAATCGCGCCATGACGGCGTTCTGCAACAGTGACGCCCGCCTCATTGCCGCGGGGCAGGTATCGCTCGCCGATCCCAAGCGCTGCGCGGAGGAGATGAAGGAGGGGGTACGTTTGGGGTGCGGCGCGTTTTGGATCCCGGGCATGCCCGTGGGAGATAAATCGCCCGGACATGCCGATTATGACTTGGTGTGGCAGACATTCTGCGATCTCAACGTGCCGTTCCTATTGCACGTTGGTCCCAATAGCCCGACCAAAATCGCGGCCTACGAAAATAACGGACAGCCCCGGCCGAAGGACATCACCGGTGCGGAAGGCGGCGAGAATCTACGCGTGCGCGATTTCATGCTGCTGTCCATCGGTCCGCAGCAATTTTTGACCGCGCTGGTGTTCGACGGGGTATTCGCGCGCTTTCCCAAATTGCGGGGCGGCGTCATCGAGCTCGGCGCCGGCTGGGTCCCCGAGTACCTGCGCTCGCTCGATCTCAGCCAGAAGATCTTCAAGAAAACCGATCCGGCGGTTGCGGCGCTGGCGCTGAAGGCCTCCGACTACATTCGGCGCGCCGTGAAATTCACGCCGTTCCCCGGCGAGGATGTCGGCCGGCTCATCAAAGACGCCGGCCCGGAACTTTTCATGTTCTCGAGCGATTATCCGCACCCCGAGGGCACCGACGACCCCATCGGACGCTTCGAGCGCACCATCAAGGATGTTTCTGAGGAGACCAAAAATAAATTCTACAGCGGAAACTTCCAGGAGTTGATGGCGCCGGCGCGGTAGCGTTTGCCCGCTACATATGCGCGTCGGCCGGCACCGCATCCTTGGGCGGCACCTTGGGCCGTTCGCGCATCGGCAGTTCCGGGATCATCAAAGTCGCGGCCAAGGCGATGCTCACCACGAAGAGGCTCAATAGGATGACGTGAGTCACCGAATCCGCGATGAGAATCCTGATGGGCTCGGGAACGTTGATGGCACCCGAGTGAATCTGCGCATCGACCGACAGACTCCTCAATTTGGACATGCTAAGCGTCGGCAGGCCCATGGCCGCGGCCCACGCGGCTAACTTGATGTTGAGATTGTTGGTGAGCAGGGTGCCGAATATCGCGACGCCCACAGTTGAGCCGATCTGGCGGAAAAACTGATTGGCGCTGGTGACGACGCCGATTCGATTGATCGGCACGGCATTCTGGATGGCCACGCCATACAAGCTCTGCAATGGCCCGAGACCAAGGCCGAGAACCGCCATGCGCCAGCCCAGATCGAGCCGCGTGGTGTGATGGGTCATCTGGCTGAGCAAGAAAGTCCCAATCAGCAGCACCGTCATGCCGAACAGCATGAAAGGCTTGTAGCGCCCGGTGCGAGTCACGAGCCGCCCGCTGACCGTCGCTGCGCCGATCAGGCCGAGCATCAATGGCAGCGTGGACAGCCCGCTGGTCGTGGCTTGCACCCCCTGCCCCAGTTGCATGAACAAGGGCAGAAAGGCCACCACGCTCAGGAATGACATGGATGAGAAAAAGCCGGCGGTATTCGCCCACGCAAAAACCTTGTTGCCGAACAGCTCCATGTGGATGATCGGGTCCTTGACCCTTTTTTCGACGATCACGAACAACACCGTGCATACGACGAACATGGCCAGCAATCCCAGAACCACCGGCGAGTCCCAGGCGTACTTCTGGCCCCCGAATGTGAGCGCCAGCAGCAGCGGCACGCACGACGCGACAATCAGGACCGCACCCAGATAGTCGATGCTTCCCTTGGAGGCATGGGACAACTCGGGCATCTTGGCGATGACCATGAAGAGGGCCACCAGGCCCATCGGCAAATTCAGATAAAACACCCACCGCCATCCTTCGACGACGTGGCCGGCGATGTTCACCGTACCGTGATCGGTGAAATAGCCGCCCAGCAGCGGACCAATTGCGCTCGCGAGTCCGAATACGCCGCCGAACAACCCGGCGAACTTACCCCGCTCTCGCGGCGGAAATAAGTCGGCGATGATGGCGAAGGCGGTGGTGAACAAGGCACCGCCCCCCAAACCTTGGACTGCGCGATATACGACCAGCTGGACCATGCCTCCGCCCAACAAAGGCAGGTCGCCGAACTCTCCGGCCAGGCCGGACAGCCACGAACCGAGTAGAAATAACCCGATGCCCGTGAGCAGCACGGGCTTGCGCCCGTAGAGATCGCCCAGCTTGCCCCATATCGGCACCATGACCGTGGAGGACAGCAGATAGGAAGTGGTCACCCACGAATAGAGTTCAAGGCCGTGCAGCTGGCTGATGATCACCGGCATGGCGGTGGACACAATGGTCTGGTCGAGGGCCGACAATAGAAAAACGATCATCACGCCGATGATGGTTATCCTGCGCTCGGCGTCGGTGAAATGCGCGGTGGTCAAGTTGGAACTCCCTCATTGCTTCAATATCGCCGCGCGGCTGCCGCGCAATACGAACTTCTGAATCTTGCCGGTGGCGGTCTTCGGCAATTCACTGACGAAGTGAACCGCGCTGGGTACTTTGAAGCGCGCCAGCAATCCGCGCGTGAACTCGCGCAGCTCCGACTCCGTCGCGGAAGCGCCGGGCCGAAGAACCACGAAGGCATGGGGCGATTCACCCCAGGTCTCGTGCGGCATGCCCACCACGGCAACCTCGAGCACGGCCGGATGACGCAACACGGCGCCCTCGACCTCAATCGATGAGATGTTCTCGCCGCCGCTGATGATGACGTCCTTGAACCGATCGCGAATCTCGATATAGCCGTCCGCATGGACGACCGCGCCATCGCCGGAATGAAACCAACCCCCCTCGAGTGCCGCGGCAGTCGCTAAGGGGTCATTGTAGTAGCCGCGCATGATCACGTTGCCGCGCGCTACTATCTCGCCCAGGGTGGCCCCGTCGCGCGGAACATCGCGCATCCGGCCGTCCACGACCCGAAGTTCGCCCGATGTGATCAGTTCGACGCCCTGCCGCGCCTTGACGGTCGCGCGCTCGGCCGCGGTAAGCGGTAGGTGTTCGGGCAGAGTTTCACAAATGGAAATGAACGGCGCGGTCTCGGTCAGGCCATATACGTGCGTGATCTCCCAGCCGAACTCCGCTTCCATGCGCTCGATGGTCGCGGCGGCGGGAGGCGCGCCGGCGGTCATGACCCGCACTCCTCGCGGCAATTGCTTGCGGGCGGCTTCCGGACCGTTGGCGATGCCGATAAGGACGGTCGGCGCCGCACAAAGATGCGTCACCTTTTCGGCGCGCACCAAATCGTAGATCGCCGCTGCGTCCACGGCGCGCAGACAGACGTGCGCTGCGCCCGCCGCGGTCACGGTCCAGGTGAACGTCCATCCGTTCGCATGAAACATGGGCAGGGTCCACAAGTAGCGGTCCGCCGGTGTCATGGGCCAGTGGGCCAGCGTCCCCACCGAATTAACCCAGGCGTTGCGGTGCGTGATCATCACGCCCTTCGGCCGCGAGGTGGTGCCGCTGGTGTAGTTGATCGCCAGCAAATCCGTTTCGCCGATATCCGGGCCCACGAAGGCATCGGCTGCGCCTGCGCCTTGCAGCAACGATTCGTACGCGAGCCAGCCAGCCTTGCTGCCTTCCAGCGCGACAAAATGGCTCACCTCCGGCATGCGCTCTCGAACGCTGTCGACCAAGTCCAGGTACGCGGCGTGTACGCACAGCACCTTGGCTCCGCTGTGCGCGGCGACGTAAACGAAATCGTCTGCGGAGAGCCGGTAGTTGATCGGCACGATGACCGCACCGAGCTGCGGTATGGCATAGAACTGCTCGAGATGCTGGTGAGTATTGGGTGCGATCGTGGCCACGCGATCGCCCTTGCCTACGCCCAGCTTCGCCAGTGCCGCGCTGGCGCGATCGCAGCGTTCGCCGAACTGCGCATAGCTCAGGCGAATATTGCCGTCAATGACGGCCTCGCGGTTGGGGTGAAGCTTGCGGGCGCGGCGCGCGAACTCCAAAGGCGTCAGCGGTATTTCCATGCGCGCGACAGCCTACCAGATCGCCCCAGTAGCCGGGCGGCCGGTTGAGGCCGCGTCCAGGGTGACTAAGAGGCGTGGCTCAGCGCCGAACCAGAATGGCGCGAAAATCGTTGACGTTGGTGAGCGTGGGGCCGGTGATGACTGAGTTGCCGAGTGCTGAAAAAAGACCATGGGCATCATTGTTCTCGAGCATATCCTTCGGCCGCAATCCGAGGCTGTGCGCGCGAGCCAGCGTGCCGGGATCAATGCAGGCACCCGCGATTTCCTCCTGACCGTCCACGCCATCGGTATCGCCGGCCAGCGCGTGAACATGCGGATGTCCGTCAAGCGCGATTGCCAACGCCAATAGGAATTCCACGTTACGGCCGCCGCGGCCGCTGCCGTGCACGGTAACGGTGGTCTCGCCCCCCGACAGCAGAACACAGGGCATCGAGAAGGGTTGGCCGCGTTCGGCTGTCTGCAGCGCCAACGCGGCAAGCACCTTGCCGACTTCGCGGGCTTCGCCTTCGATGGCATCGCTCAAGATGTGCGCCGAAAGTCCCGCGCGGCGCGCCACGGCGGCCGCCGCTTCCAGCGCCAGCTGCGGCGTCGCGACGATGCACACGCGCGAATGCGCGAGCCGCGGATCGCCCGGCTTCACGGATTCGGCACGCCCGCTTTCGAGCACATCGCGTACCGGGCTCGGCAGATCGATGCCGTAGCGACGCACGATATTCAGGGCGTCGGCCGAAGTCGTCGGATCCGCCACGGTGGGTCCGGACGCGATATCGACCGGCCGGTCGCCCGGCACATCGGATATCAGCAGGGTCAGCACGTGGGCGGGCCAGCAAGCGGCGCCCAAACGGCCGCCCTTGATGGCCGAGAGGTGCCTCCGCACGCAGTTTATTTCGCTGATGCTGGCGCCCGACGCGAGCAGCGCACGATTCACGCTTTGCTTCATGTCCAGCGTCAATCCTTGCGCCGGTAGCGGCAGCAACGCTGAGCCGCCGCCCGATATCAAGCAGAGCACCAGATCGTCTTCGTTTAGATTCGACACCATATCCAGCATGCGTTGCGCGGCGCGCATGCCGGCGGCATCAGGGACAGGGTGTGCCGCCTCGACGATCTCGACGTGTTCGCAGGGAACGGCATACCCGTAGCGCGTCACCACCAGGCCCGACAGGGGGCCATGCCAATGCTCTTCCACGGCGCGCGCCATCGCGGCGGAGGCCTTGCCTGCGCCCACCACGATGAGGCGGCCGCGTGGCCGCGGCGGAAGATGCGGCGGCATGCAGAAGGCGGGTTGAGCGGATGCAATGGCGGCATCGAACATTTGCCGCAGCAATGCTTCGGCCGCTGCCATCGGGTTACGGCGCCCTTCTAAGCGGCGTTGTCATGCGCCGGTTCACTCGGCGGCGATGAGTCCTGCGCCCCGCGCCCATTTGTACTTCGCGCCGAGCACCGCCACGGGAATTTCGGTGGAATATGCATAGGCCGGAATGCCGTGCTGATACAGATACTCCGCGGCCTCCTCCACCTCGATATCGCCCGCGAGCGACGCGACCACCGGCTTCTCTATGCCCTTGGCGCGCATCTCGGCCACCACCTCGACCATCAATTTTGCGAAAACCATCGGCGGCGTGATGATGGTGTGCCAGTACCCCAGGATGAGCGCGTGAATGCGCTGGTCCTGCAGTCCCAGACGCACGGTGTTCTGATAGGTGCTGGGCGGTTCGCCGCCGGTTATATCCACCGGGTTACCCGCGGCGCCGAACGGCGGAATGAACTTGCGGAAGGCGGCATCGAGATCGGCCGGCATCGCCATCAGCGAAAGCCCGTTGTCCACGCATGCATCCGACAGGAGCACGCCGGAGCCGCCCGCGCCGGTGATGATCACCACGTTGTTGCCCTTGGGAGTCGGCAGCACCGGGATGCCGCGCGCGAAATCGAGCAGGTCGCGCAATGATCGGGCACGGATGACTCCCGATTGCTTGAGGACGTCTTCGTAGATTTTGTCGTTGCCGGCCAGCGCGCCCGTGTGAGAACTGGCGGCGCGAGCGCCCATGCTGGTGCGTCCCGCCTTGAGCATCACGATCGGCTTTTTCTTCGAGACGCGTTTCGCGACTTCGGCGAAGGCGCGTCCGTCTTTCAAATCCTCGCAATGCTGCGCGATGATGGTGGTGTTATCGTCCTGTTCAAAGAATGTCAGCAAATCATCTTCGTCGATGTCGGATTTGTTGCCCAGTCCGACAATGGCCGATACGCCCATCTTGGCTGAGCGCGAGAAACCAATGATCGCCATGCCGATGCCGCCCGACTGCGAGGACAGCGCGGCATGGCCTTTGACGTCGTACGCCGTGCAAAACGTGGCGCATAGATTGCTGGGCGTATAGTAAAAGCCGTAGATGTTCGGACCCATGAGACGTACGCCGTACTTGCGGCCGATCTCGACCAATTCGTTCTGACCAGCAACATTGCCGGTTTCCGCGAAACCCGACGGGATCAAAATAGCTCCGGCAATCTTCTTCTCGCCCACCTCGGTCAGTGCTTGTGCCACGAATTTCGCCGGTATCGCGAACACTGCGACATCGATATCGCCGGGAACGTCCTTGACGCTCTTATAGGCCTTCTTGCCCATGATGCTTTCGGCGTTGGGGTGAATGGGATAAATCTCCCCCTGGTAGCCGCCGTTGATCAGATTCTTCATCACGGAATTGCCGATCTTGCCGTTCTCGGCCGATGCGCCGATCACCGCCAAGGCCTTCGGTTTCATGATGCGGTTCATTTTTTCGACGATCGAGGCCTGGCTCGGCCGATCTCGCGCCGGCGCAGGATTGAAATTGAGCACGATTCGGACGTCCGCGGCCGTGGCGCCCTTGTCGGTTGCGAATACCGGATTCAGATCCATCTCCGAAATCTCGGGAAAGTCCGCCACCAAAGTCGAAACGCGCTCGATCATGCCGGAGAGCGCAGCACGGTCCACCGGCTTCGCGCCGCGCACGCCGCGCAGAATCTCTGCCGCTTGAATGCCGTCCAGCATCGACAGCGCATCGTCCTTCGACGCCGGCGCGAGGCGGAAAGTGATGTCCTTGAGGACCTCGACCAGAATCCCTCCCAGTCCAAAGGCCACCAGCTTACCGAACGCAGGATCCGTCACGGCGCCGATGATGACCTCCTGGCCGCCGCTCAACATCTGCTGCACTTGGACGCCGAGTATCTCCGCCTTGGGGTCGTACTTGCGGGCATTCGCAACGATGGTCGAATACGCATCCTTCGCCTGATCGGTCGATTTGACGCCGACGATCACGCCGCCCGCCTCGGTCTTGTGCAGAATCTGCGGCGAAACAATCTTCATCACCACGGGAAATCCCATTCCCGAGGCCAGCTTGGCAGCCTCATCCGCGGACGCCGCGACGCCTTCCTTGGGCGTGTTGATCCCATAGGCTTCGCAGATGCCGCGCGCTTCCGGCGCCGTCAATGCCTCGCGGCCGGCGGCCTTCGCCTCGTCGAGGATCCTTCGAACGGCGCTCTTGTCGTTTGGCATGTCTTTATCCTAGATAACTTTCTTCGAGCGCAGCTCGGCAACCTCGGCGGCTCCGAAGCCCAGTTCCTTGAGCACCTCGTCGGTGTGCTCGCCGAGCAGCGGCGAACGCGTGACGTCGGTTGGGCTGTCGCTCATCTTGATGGGGTTGCCCACCGTCAAATACTTGCCGCGCTTCGGGTGATCAACCTCGACAATGGTCCCGGTCTTGCGCAGGGAGGGTTCATGCGCAAGTTCCTCCATGGAGAGGATCGGACCGCAGGGGATGTCGTGCTCGTTGAGGAGTGCCATCGCCTCGAATTTCGTTTTAGTCACAGTCCACGCTTCGACGGCGGCGAAGACTTCCTTGAGCCGCGGCAGGCGTGCATTGGGCGTGGCGTAATCCGCATCTGTGAGCCACGATTCCTTGCCGATGATGTGGCAGATCTCCTTCCAGACGGGAGCCTGCGCTATGAAATACAAATAGGCGTTAGGATCCGTTTCCCAACCCTTGCACTTCACGATGGTTCCGGGCTGCCCTCCGCCGGAGGCATTGGCGGCGCGCGGCACCGCGCTGCCGAACTTGCCGTTCGGATATTGCGGATACTCCTTCATTACCTTGGTGCGCTCGAGGCGCTGTTGATCGCGGAGTTTGACTCGGCAGAGGTTCAGGACGCCGTCCTGCATGGCCGCCAGCACTTTTTGCCCGCGCCCGGTGGCATTGCGCTGGTAAAGCGCCGCGACGATTCCCAGAGCAAGGTGCAAGCCCGTGCCGCTGTCCCCGATTTGCGCGCCGGTGACCAGCGGCGGTCCGTCGTCAAATCCGGTGGTCGATGCGGCGCCGCCTGCGCACTGCGCAACGTTTTCGTAGACCTTGCACTCCTCGTAAGGCCCGGGTCCGAAGCCCTTCACCGAAGCCACGATCATGCGCGGATTGAGTTCCTGAATGCGCTGCCACGTGAATCCCATGCGGTCGAGAGCACCCGGCGCGAAATTCTCCACCAGTACGTCGCAATGCTTGACCAGCCTCTCGAGCACCTGCTTGCCGGACTCGCTCTTGGTATCGAGAGTGACGGATCGCTTGTTGTGGTTCAGCATCGTGAAATACAGGCTGTCGACATCCGGAACGTCGCGCAGCTGCTCGCGCGTGATGTCGCCTGCGCCCGCTTTCTCGACCTTGATGACATCGGCGCCAAACCACGCCAGCAATTGCGTACAGGTCGGTCCCGACTGCACGTGCGTGAAATCGAGAATACGGACCCCATCCAACGCCTTACCCATGAAAGCCCCCTGTACCGATCATTTGTACATGGTCTGATTTTTGGTGCCGGGCGCGTACTCGCGGGGATCGACCCAGATATTGATCACCGCCGATTTTCGCAGCTTGCGCACCGATTCGCGTGCACGCTGCAGCGCCGGCGCTATTTGCGCCGGGTCGCGGACTTCCTCGCCATAGCCTCCCAGCATCTCCGCGAACTTGCCGAACGGCACATCGCCCAGCAGATTGCCGACGTTGCCGCGCTGTTCACCGTATTTCGCGAGTTGACCGTAGCGGATTTGATTCATCGCGGAATTATTCCCGATCACCGCAATGTAGGGGACACCGAAGCGGTTCGCTGTTTCCATGTCGAAAGCGGTCATGCCGAAGGAGCCGTCGCCGTAGTAGCACAGCACCTCCTTCGACGGATTGGCGAGACCCGCCGCAATGGCGAATCCCGTACCCACGCCGAGCGAACCCAGCGCACCCGGATCCATCCACTGGCCGGGACCGCGCGGGCGCACTGCTTGCGCCGAGATTGTGACGACATCACCGCCGTCGCCGATATAAATGGTGTTGTCGGCGAGAAATTCGTTCAGTTCCCAGGCCACCCGATAGGGATGAATCGGCACGCTGTTCGATTTGAACAGCGGCATGAGCTTCTCGCCCGCAGTCACTTCGGCTTCGCCAAGTTGCGTCAGCCATTGCTTGCGCGCTTGGCGTTTGTCGCCCTTGATGCGGCCGGAGGCAGCCGCCAGCACGGCGCCGAGGATGGCGCCCGGATCGCCCACCAATCCGAGGCTGATGTCGCGGTTCTTGCCGACGGTGCTGTAATCCATGTCGATTTGCACCAGCTTCAGTTCCTTGCTGATGCGCTTGCCGTAGCCCATACGAAAATCAAACGGCGTTCCCACGATGACCAGTACATCGGCGCTCGCGAACGCCTGCGTGCGGGTGCGATCGAAGTGATGCGGATCCCCGGGCGGCAGCAAGCCGCGGCTGGCGCCGTTGAAATAGCCCGGAATGTCGAGGCCGCGCAGCAGCGCAATCGCCTCCTTGTGCCCACGCGCGGTCCAGACTTGTTGTCCATAGAGAATTGCCGGCCGCTCGGCATTGACCAGAATGTCCGCCAACTTCTCGATATCGTTCGGATCGCCGATGGACTTGGTCGACGCCCGATACTTTCCGGGTTGAGGTACGACCGCCTTGGTAATGTCCACTTCGCGGTCCAGAACGTCGCGGGGAATTTCCAAGTACACAGGACCGGTCGCTCCATTGAACGCCTCGCGCGCCGCCATCGAGATCATGTCGGCGACGCGCTCGGTGCTGGAAACCGTTGCTGCGAACTTGGTAATCGGCGTCATCAATTCGACGTGC
>DASXNX010000208.1:0-44885 GCA_036494725.1 Steroidobacteraceae bacterium | reverse complement strand
AATTACCGGCGGAAGAATTAGCCTCGTTGAGATCATTCCGGATGGTCTCGGCGGCTATATAGAGCGACCGGCCTCATTGGCATTGTCCGATTGAGGCCACAGGGAGAGGACAGCATGATTAGAATTCAGATACGAACGGCGCTGATGGGTGCGATGGCATTCGTCGCATTGGCTGCTATCAGTTTCACGGCGCGAGCCGATGATCCTGTCCAGCTGCAGTCCATCGATGTCCAGACCCTGTCGGGTAACCAGGTGCAGCTGAAACTGCACATGAGCGGTCCGGCTCCGGAGCCGCTGCCGTTTACCATCGACAAGCCGGCGCGCATCGCCTTTGACCTGCCGAATACGACATTGGCGCTGGCGTCGCGCCGCATCGACGTGCGTGCCGGCGGCGTCGACACGGTGGTGGCAGCCGAGGCGAACGGCCGCGCACGCATTGTCGTGAACGTCGACAACCTGCTGCCCTACACCACCAAGGTGAGCGGCAACGACATCGTCGTGACATTGGGCCAGCAGCCCGGTGCCGGCGCGGCGGCCGCAGCAGCGGCGCCCGTGGCCGCGCACGCCGGTTCCAGTGCTTCCAGCGCGCCGGTCGAGCGCATGATTCGCACCATCGACTTCAGGCGCGGCTCGGACGGCACCGGCCGTGTGATCGTGCAGCTCTCCGATCCGCGCACGCCTGTGAACGTGCGCCAGGAAGGCAACCAGATCGTCGTGGACTTTGCCGGCACCTTGATGCCCAAGAATCTGATGCGCCGCTACGATGTCATGGATTTTGCGACCCCGGTGCAAACCGTCGACGCCATCCGCGTGGACGGCAGCTCGCGTCTCGTCATCAGTTCGCAGGGCGACTTCGAGCAGCTGGCCTACCAATCTGACAATCAGTACACCGTCGAGATCAAACCCTCGACGAAGCGTTCGGCCGCCGAGGAAAAGAAGGAATACACCGGCGAGCGTCTGACCTTGAACTTTCAGGACATCGATGTGCGGTCGGTGTTGCAGCTGCTGGCGGACACCAGCGGTCAAAACATCGTGGTCAGCGATTCAGTCACCGGCAATTTGACGCTGCGGCTGCAGAATGTGCCCTGGGACCAGGCGCTCGACATCGTGCTGCGCACCAAGGGTCTCGACAAGCGCCGCCAGGATAACGTGATCATCATCGGGCCGACGGAGGAGCTCGCCTCGCGCGAAAAGGCGGAACTCAATGCCCACAAGGAAGTGCAGGAACTGTCGCCGACGCACACCGAATTCATGCAGGTCAACTATGCCAAGGTCACCGATCTGGCAAAATTGATCAAGCCTAGCGGCGGCGCCGGCGGTGCCAAGGAATCCATGCTGTCGACGCGTGGTTCGCTGTCGGTCGATGAGCGCACCAACACCTTGTTGGTACAGGACACCGCCGACAAGCTGGCCGACATCCGTCGCCTGGTGCAGACCTTGGACGTGCCGGTCAAGCAAGTGCTGATCGAAGCGCGCATCGTGATCGTCAGCGACACCTTCGAACGCGACCTCGGCGTGCGCTTCGGCGTCACCAGCGCCCAATCCACGTCCAACGGCCTGCTGGCCGTGACCGGCAACGGTACCGGCGCCGATACCATCGTTCAGTCGGCGATCACCAACTTGCAGGGCGGCACGTCGCCGTTCCCGGTTGCCACGCCGGTACTGGCCAATCGCTACATGGTCAATACCCCGGCCGCCAACACCAACGGCAGCATCGGCATTTCGCTGCTCGCCGGCAGCACGCTGGTCGACCTGGAATTGTCCGCCGCGCAGAATGAAGGCAAGAGCGAGACCATCTCCTCGCCGCGCATCATCACGGCGAATCAGAAGCAAGCCACCATCATGCAGGGTGTCGAGATTCCGTACCAGGAATCGGCATCGAGCGGCGCCACCACGACGCAATTCAAGGATGCGGTGTTGAAGCTCAAGGTCACGCCGTTGATCACACCCGACAATCGCGTGATCCTGGACCTGGATGTGTCCGACGATTCGGTCGGCCAGCAGGTGACCAGCGCGACCGGCGGCAGCGTACCTTCGATCGATACGCGCGAGATCATCACGCAGGTCCTGGTCAACGACGGGCAGACCGTGGTTCTCGGCGGTATTCTGGACACCACGAAGAGCAGGTCCGCCAACAAGGTGCCCTTCCTCGCCGACATTCCGGTGCTCGGCTATCTGTTCAGGAGCACGACGGACATCAACAACAAGACCGAGCTATTGATCTTCATCACGCCGAAGATATTGCGTGAGGGATCGAACCTGTATTGAGCGGTTTCGCTTCTTGACGAAAGGGGCGCCCTTCGGGCGCCCCTTAGTTTTGCGGGGCGGCTTTTAGATACGGGCCTTTGGATCGGGCGTCGGTCCGCTATGATCCCTAGTATCATGCTGACGAAGCGCAATATCTTTTTGATCGGGCCGATGGGCTCCGGAAAGACGGCGGTGGGGCGGCATCTGGCGCGCCTGTTTCACTTTACCTTCCATGACAGCGACGCGGACATCGAGGCGAAGACCGGCGTGGACATCCCATTCATATTCGAGAAGGAAGGGGAAGCGGGGTTTCGGATCCGCGAGAAGGAATCGATCGACCGCTTGACGCGCCTCGAGTCGATCGTGCTGGCGACCGGCGGCGGTGCGGTGATCGCCCCGGAAAATCGCCTGGCACTCGCCGAGCGCGGATTCGTGGTGTATCTTGCGACCTCCATCGATCAACAGATCGAACGCACCCGGCATGCGCGGCATCGGCCCTTGCTGCACGACACGGATCCGGAAGAAAAGCTCAAGGAACTGATGCAGCGCCGAGCGGTTTTATATGCCGAAATCGCCGACCTCACCGTGAGCACGGACGGACGCCGGGTGCAGCTGGTCGCGGAACATATTCACCAAGAGCTGCGCCGGGCGCGCATTCCTTAACTTTTCACACCAACAAATACGTGCAAACGCTTCAGGTAGATCTCGGGCAATTCAGCTATCCCATCACGATAGGCTCGGGGCTGCTGACCAATCGGGAACTATTGGCTGCGCAGGTCCCCGGCCGCGATTTGCTGATCGTGACCAACGCGACGGTCGCCAAGCTGTATCTTGCGAAGCTGGCGGGCAGTTTCGCGCAAAGACGCATCGCGGAATGCATCCTGCCGGATGGCGAACAACATAAAACGCTGCAGACTGCCGCCTGGGTGTTCGATGCGCTGGTCGCAAACAAGCTGAATCGTGACGCCACGGTCCTGGCTCTCGGCGGCGGCGTGGTCGGCGACATTGCCGGATTTGCCGCCGCCTGCTATCAACGTGGCATCGGCTACGTGCAGATTCCCACCACCTTGCTCGCTCAGGTCGACTCGTCGGTCGGCGGCAAGACCGGGGTCAATCATCCGGGCGGCAAGAACCTGATCGGCGCCTTTTATCAGCCGCGTGCGGTGATCGCGGACACCGATGTGCTGGCCACCTTGCCGGACCGCGAGCTGAAAGCCGGCCTGGCCGAGGTGATCAAGCACGGCATTGTCTGGGATCCGCTATTCTTCGACTGGCTGGACCGCAACACGTCCAAGCTGTTGTCGCGGGACGCCGAGGCCCTCACCTATGCCATCAGCCGATCCTGCGAGATCAAGGCCACCGTGGTGGCGAGAGACGAGCGCGAACATGACTTGCGCGCGATCCTGAATTTCGGCCATACCTTCGGCCACGCCATCGAGGCCGCGACCGCTTACGAAACCTACTTGCACGGCGAAGCCGTGGCCTTGGGGATGCTCATCGCCGCGGACTTGTCCCACCGCCTGGGATTGATCGATGTCGCGGTCCAGGCGCGCGTTCGCGACATTCTGCTACGCACCGGGCTGCCGACCAAACCCCCGCGCATCGGCGCCGCGAAGGCTTTCGAGTTGATGCAAATGGACAAGAAGGTGGTCGGCGGCGCGGTGCGCCTGGTGCTACTCGAGAAATTGGGCCGCGCCATCGTCACGGCCCAGTATTCCAAGTCCGCGCTGGACGCGACGCTCGCGGAGCACTTCGAGTGAACGGACTCGCGCCCTATGCCGCCCATGCCGAGCATTCGCGCGGGCGGCGTCATCCCGAACCGGCGCCCGAATACCGTTCGGAGTATCAACGCGACCGCGACCGCATCGTGCATTCAACTGCGTTTCGCAGATTGGTCTACAAGACCCAGGTGTTCGTGAATCATGAGGGCGATCTGTACCGCACGCGGTTGACGCATTCGCTCGAGGTCGCGCAAATTGCCCGCACGATCGCGCGCGCGATGAAACTGAACGAGGAACTGTCGGAGGCTATCTGCCTCGCCCACGACCTCGGTCATACGCCGTTCGGTCACGCCGGCCAGGATGCCCTCAACGATTGCATGCTCGATTTCGGCGGCTTCGAGCACAATTTGCAATCCTTGCGGGTGGTGGATGAACTCGAGGAGCACTACGCCGAGTTCGACGGCCTGAATCTGACCTTCGAATGCCGCGAGGGAATTCTCAAGCACTGCTCCTACAACAATGCCATTCAGCTCGGGGACGTCGGCGAGCGCTTCATCAATCGTCAGCAGCCGGGATTGGAAGCGCAGCTCGCCAACTACGCCGACGAAATCGCCTACAACAATCACGACGTGGAGGACGGAATACGCGCCGGGCTCATCAGCGTGGAACAATTGCTCATCGTGCCGCTGTTCCGCGGCTACCACGATGAGGTACAGGCGAAATACCCGACGCTCGCCGGCCGCCGGCTGATCTATGAAATCCTGCGCCGCATGATCAATCATCTGGTCAGCGATTTGATCGATTCATCGGCGTCGCGCCTCAATGCCTCCGGAGTCCGCTCGATTGCCGAGGTCAGGGCGCAACCGAAAGCCTTGATCGGCTTCAGCGACGCGACTCGCGAGGCGAATCACGAATTGAAGACGTTTCTGCGCGAGGAGCTCTACAAGCACTACAAGGTGCGGCGCATGACCGCCAAGGCGCGCCGTATCGTGCGCGACCTGTTCGACACGTTTTTCAACGATCCGGCCTTGATGCCCGACGAGCACGAGGCACGCACCCGCCTCGAACTGGTGCGAGGACCCGCCGGCCGTGCGCGGGCGGTGGCGGACTACATTGCCGGCATGACGGATCGCTATGCCATTCTCGAGCACAGCCGGCTGTTCGACGCGAGCGAACGCACATGAGCACCAACGAGCCCCTCAAGAACGATCTGCTGCTGCGCGCCCTGTTGCGCGAACCCACGTCGCGCCGTCCCATTTGGCTCATGCGCCAGGCGGGCCGCTACTTGCCGGAATACCGCGCGACGCGAGCGCGGGCCGGCGGTTTCCTGGAAATGTGCACCAATCCTCAGATCGCCTGCGAGATCACGCTGCAGCCGGTGGAGCGATTTCCGCTCGACGCCGCGATTCTGTTTTCGGACATTCTGACGATTCCGCACGCCATGAACCTTGGACTGGAATTCGAGGCGGGCGAGGGCCCCAAGTTCGAGCGGCCGGTGCGCACCCCGGCCGATATCGACAGGCTGACGGTGCCCGATCCGGGCAAGGAACTGAAGTACGTGATCGACGCGGTGGCGCTCGTGCGCCGCGAATTGCACGGCCGCATACCGCTTATCGGTTTCGCCGGCAGTCCGTGGACGGTGGCGACCTACATGGTGGAGGGCGGCGGCAGCAAGACCTTCGGTCACATCAAACGCATGATGTACGAGTCGCCGCGCGAGCTGCACCGCCTGCTCGAGGTCCTGGCAAAGGCAACCATTCTGTACCTGAATGCGCAAATCGCCGCCGGCGCCCAGGCCGTCATGCTGTTCGACACCTGGGGCGGCGTGTTGACGCCGTCGCAGTACGAGGAATTCTCGTTGCGCCACATGGAGCAGGTGGTCGATGCGTTGACCCGAAAATCCGAGGGGCGCCGCGTTCCGAGCATCGTATTTACCAAGGGTGCGGGCGCGTGGCTGGCGAAAATCGCCGCCATCGGCTGCGATGCGGTCGGGGTGGATTGGACCACGGATTTGAAGGACGCCCGGGCCGCCGTGGGCGGACGCGTGGCGGTACAAGGCAATCTCGATCCCTCAGCCTTGTTCGCAACCCCCGATACGCTGCGCGCCGAGGCACTCAAGGTGCTGCGCAGCTACGGCACCGGTACCGGCCACGTCTTCAACCTAGGCCACGGCATTACTCCGGAGGTGGATCCGGAACGCGTGGCGCTGCTCGTCGAGACGGTGCAAGGCTTCAGCATTCCGCAGTCCTAAGGGTGACCGGCGGCCGCTGCCGCCGCGGCCGCTCCCGTCGGCGCCGGCGTTTCGCGCAGCTCATCGCGCAGTGCGCGGCGCAAAATTTTCCCGACATTGGTCTTCGGCAATTCGCTGCGGAAGTACACGTGCTTGGGCACCTTGTAGCCGGTGAGCTTGGTGCGGCAGTACGCGATCAATGATTCGGCGGTGAGATTGGGATCCTTCCTCACCACGAACAAGGCCACGACCTCGCCGGAGTTTTCGTCGGCCTGCGCGACCGCCGCCACTTCGAGCACGCCGGGGTGTTCGGCCGCGATGCTTTCGATCTCATTCGGGTACACGTTGAAACCCGACACCAGAATCATGTCCTTCTTGCGGTCTTCGATATAGACATACCCGTCCGCATCCATGCGGCCGATATCGCCGGTGCGCAGCCAGTCGCCGAACATGACTTTTTCGGTCTCATCGGGACGGTTCCAGTATTCGCGCATCACTTGCGGGCCGAACACGCAGATTTCGCCCACCCCGTTCACCGGCAGTTCCTTGCCATCATCGTCGCGGATGGAAATGTCGGTCGAGGGTACCGGCAAGCCGATCGAACCATTGAAAGGCAGGCCGATGGGATTGGCGGTGGCCACCGGCGAAGTCTCGGTCAGCCCCCAGCCTTGCGACACGGTGTTGCCGGTGACTTCCTTCCAGCGGGCCGCCACCACGGATTGCACCGCCATGCCGCCGGCGAAGGTCACCCGCAGGCCGCTGAAGTCCACGGTGTCGAATCCCGGCGTGTGCAGCAACGCATTGAGCAGGGTATTGACGCCGCTGATGAAATTGAATTTGTATTTTTTCAGTTCCGCGACGAATGCGGGGAAGTCCCGCGGATTCGTAATCAAGACATTGCGGGCGCCCAAGGGCAGGAATGCCAGGCAATTGCTGGTGAGAGCAAAGATGTGATACAGCGGCAGCGCCGTGATGACGATCCGCCCGCCGCCTGCTTGCAGTGCGGGCTTGATCCACGCCAGCGCCTGCAACAGATTGGCCACCATGTTGCGGTGGGTCAGCACGGCAGCCTTGGCGACGCCCGTGGTGCCCCCGGTATATTGCAGAAACGCGATGTCCTGATGTCCCAGGTCCACCGGCTGCAGCTTGAGTCCGAGACCGGTACCGAGCGCGCTCTTGAATGACAAGGATCCGGGCATTTTCCAGGGCGGCACTTGCTTGCGCACGTGGCGCAGCACGAAATTCACCACGAAACCCTTGGGGGCGCTCAACAGATCGCCGACGCCCGTCACCAGCACCTGCTTCAAGTCGGTGCGCGCCAGCACCTCCTCCAGCACGTGCGCGAAATTCTCGACGACGACGATGGCCTTCGCGCCGGAATCCTTCAGTTGATGCTCGAGTTCCCGCGGCGTGTACAAGGGATTGGTGTTGACCACCACCATGCCGGCACGCAACGTTCCGAACAGCGCCACCGGGTATTGCAATATGTTGGGCATCATCAATGCCACCCGGTCGCCCTTGACCAGGCCGGACCGATGCTGCAGCCAGGCCGCGAACGCGCGGCTGAGCTCATCGAGCTGCGCGTAGCTTAAGGTGGCGCCCATGTTGCTGAAGGCCGGCAGCGGGCGATAGGCGGCGAACGCCTCTTCAATCGCTTCCTTGAGTGAAGCATAGGCGTCCGGGTCGATGTCCGCCGGCACACCGGGCGGGTAATGATTCAGCCAAGATCGGTCCAACTTTCAGCCTCACGTCGTTACTATTCAATCGGGTTAGATTCTAGTCCGGTTGTTTTCATCTGCGAGAATTATCTTCGACGCGCAGTGCCGCGGCGTCATGCACGCTTGGTTTGGTTCTATGCAAGATGCGGCGCGCGGCGCAAACTGGCGACAATGGAATTGCGATTGTTGAGAACTTGGCGATGGCTGCTGATCGGCGTGTGCATCCTGTCGTCCGGCTGCGTAGTCGGAAGCGGACCCTGCCTGTGGCTGCAGGTGAAGCACACCTTCACCGGCAAGCTGCATTTTCGCGAATTTCCGGCCAAGGATGGGATTGACACCGTAGCCATACTGATTTTGGATAAGACCACGTACGTCTATGCACCGCCGCAAAGCCTGCAATGCGTGGCGGCGAACGACGTACAGTTGATCGGCGTGTCGGAATTTCCGCGGGACATCGGCGAGGACTCCCACATCACTGTCGAAGGCAAGGTGCTGCAAGGCGTCGGCACGGGCCAGTACACGCCTCTCGTCATCCAGGTGATCAGCGTGGCGGCCGTGCGTCCGAAGCCTTGAGGGCGGATCGCATTCACCCCAATTCGGTTTACAATTCGCATCGCAAACAGAAAACACAGGGGAGTGGAACGAACATGTTGAAAAGTACGACTCTGGCCGGCCTGATGGCGGCACCTCTACTGGCATTCGCGCTGGCCCAGCCCAGTTTCGCCGACTCGACTCCGACCACTTGCAAGGATGGAACGACCACCACCTCGACCGGCAAGGGTACCTGCAGCGGTCACGGCGGTATCCAGAAAGCCGCCGCTGCTGCGGCCGCGGCGCCGGCCCCTGCCACCCCGGCGAAAGCCCCTGCCGCGCCCGCCAGCGGCGGCTCGACCACCTGCGCCGACGGCACGACCAGCACCTCGACGGGCAAGGGAACTTGCAGCGGCCACGGCGGCGTGCAGAAGGCTTCCGGCGCCAAACCGGCGGCGGCCGCGACTTCGGCCCCGGCTGCGGCGCCCGCGGCGGCCAAGACGGCGACCCCTGCAGCTCCGGCGGCGGCCGCGAGCACGAGCGCCAAATCTTCCAGCACGGCCAAGACGGCGACGGCCGGCAATACCGATCCGACCGGCGCCACCGCCAAGTGCAAGGATGGTACGTACTCGAAGTCGACGCATCGCAGCGGGACCTGCTCCAGTCACGGCGGCGTGGATACCTGGCTGACCGCGCCCCAGTAGCGCGCGACGGACTACGCCGGCGAGTGGACGGCGCCTTTCCTGCGGCTCATTTTCGCAGCAGCGGCATGAGCTTCGGCCAGACGTTGTCGAGCAGTTTGGGTTGCCCTTGGGAGTTGGGGTGAATCTGGTCGTCCTGCATCAACTTCGGCGACAAGGCGATGTCATTCAGCAGGAACGGCACCACCGGCAATTTCTTTTCGTCGGCCAATTCGCTGAAAGTTAAGCGAAATTGCTCCGTGTAGTCGGGACCATAGTTGGGCGGCATGCGCATGCCGAGCAGCACGACCTTGGCGCCCGCGGCCACGGAGAGGTCGACCATCTGAGAGAGGTTGGCGCGCATTTGCGAGATCGGCAATGCGCGCAGTCCGTCATTGCCGCCCAGCTCCAGGATGACGATCTTGGGATGATGAACCTCGAGCGCGCGCGGCAGACGCGCCAGCCCTCCCGCGGTGGTTTCGCCGCTGACACTGGCGTTGACGACTTGGTAACCGTACCCTAGGTTCTTGAGCCTCGTCTTGAGCAATTCCACCCAGCCTTGTTCTACGTGATCCAAACCGTAGCCGGCGCTGATGCTATCGCCGAACACGAGAATCAGCGGCTCCTCGGCCATTGCCGAGGCACTGGCAACCATCAATAGGAACAGGGCGAAAAGCCGTTTCACGAGCGCTCCTGATGCAAGACCCAATCGTTCTCGAAGCCAAGAATGTATCAAAGACCGTCCCGAGTCCCGGCGGTGCTCTGACCATTCTCGCCGATGTCAGCTTGAGTGTGCGAACCGGGGAGAGTCTGGCCATCGTCGGCGCATCGGGAGCCGGCAAGTCCACATTGCTGGCGTTGCTCGCCGGTCTTGATTCGCCCAGCACCGGACGGGTGCTGATCGCCGGCGTCGATCTCACGGAACTCGATGAAGACGGCCGCGCCGCCATCCGCGGCAAGCATGTGGGCTTCGTATTCCAGTCGTTCCATCTCATCCCTTCGCTGACTGCGATCGAAAACGTCATGCTGCCGCTGGAACTCCGCGCCCAGCGCGATGCCCGGCAAGCGGCCGCCGCCGCGCTGGAGCGAGTGGGTTTGACGCCTCGCGCGGAGCACTACCCGAAACAGCTGTCGGGCGGCGAGCAGCAGCGGGTGGCAATTGCCCGTGCCTTCGTGGCGCAACCGGCCGTGCTGTTCGCCGACGAACCCACCGGCAATCTGGATACGGCCACCGGACAACGCATCAGCGATTTGTTGTTCGATCTCAATCGCGCGCGTTCGGGCACGCTGGTGCTGGTCACGCACGATCGCGGCCTCGCCGGCCGCTGCAATCGGTTGCTGGAACTGGACGCCGGGCACACCGTCAACACCGGCCAGGCGGCAAATTGATGCAGGCCCTGCGATTTGCACTACGCAATCTTTGGCGCGACTTGAAGTCGGGCGAGCTTTCGGTTCTGTTGCTGGCCCTGATCGTGGCGGTGCTGTCGTTGACGGCGGTGGGCTTCTTCACCAGCCGGGTTTCGCAAGGCGTGCGCGCGCAGGCGGCCGAGGTGCTGGCGGCGGACCTGCGCCTTGAGTCTCCGACTCCCGTGCCGCAGAGCTATTTCGACGATGCGGCCAGACGTGGTCTCTTAAGCGCGCGGGTGCTGACTTTTCCCACGGCGATATTCAGCGGGGACTTGAGCCAGCTGGCGGCGCTCAACGCGGTCACTGCGAACTATCCGTTGCGCGGGCGCATGCGCATTGCGGACGCGCCTTTCGGCACGGCCCGAACCACCGATAAGATACCCGGCCGCGGCGAAACTTGGATCGATGCGCGCATCATCGCGCAGCTGAAGCTGACGTTAGGATCGATGTTGCGCATCGGCGCGGCTTCATTTCGCGTCACGCAGGTCCTCGACTATCGCCCGGACCAGGGCACCGGGTTCGTCAACCTGGCGCCCGCCGCGCTCATCAACTATGACGATATTGCCGCCACCCAGCTCATTCAGCCGGGCAGCCGCGCCACTTATGCGGCCTTGTTCGCCGGACCTACCGCGGCCGTGACCGACTTTCGCGAAACCTTAAGCAAGTCGAAAGCGCCGGGCGAGCGTCTGCGCGACATCGAAGAGTCCAGCCGCCAGCTGAATTCCGCCATCGATCGCGCCGGCCGGTTTCTGAATCTCGCGAGCCTGGCCTCCGTGCTGCTCGCGGCGGTGGCGGTTGTCATGGGCGCACGGCGTTATGCGTCGCGGCACATCGACGCCGTGGCATTGATGAAATGCATGGGCGCGGCCCAGCAATTCGTGCTGGCAATCTCGGTCATCGAACTGACCCTGCTCGCGCTGATCGCGGTGGCCATCGGAACCGCCCTCGGCTTCATCGCCCAATCGGGATTGGTGTGGCTGCTGCGCAGCTTGATACCCAGCGAGCTTCCCGCCGCGTCTTCCGCGCCCCTGCCGATCGCGTTGGTGACGGTGTTGGCCATGCTCATCGGCTTTGCCTTGCCACCTCTGTTGCAGCTGAAGAGCACGCCGCCGGCGCGCGTGCTGCGCAAAACCGTGACGGCTCCGCCGCTGCGCTACGGGGTGAGCTACATTCTGGCGCTCGCGGCCTTGTTCGCGATTCTCTGGAGCCTGGTACGGGATACCGAACTGGTATTGAGCGTCCTCGCCGGAGTGCTGGGCGTCGGCGTGGTGCTTACCCTGGCGGGTTTCGCTCTGGTGCGCCTGACCACGAGGTTGCGCGGCGGAGTGGGGGTGGCTTGGCGCTACGGCCTCGCCAATGTGTCGCGCCGCGGCAGCGGCAGCGTGGTGCAGATCGTCGCCTTCGGCTTGGGGTTGATGGTGTTGTTGCTCCTGGCCGTGGTGCGCGGCGACCTGCTCGCCGACTGGCGCCGCAGCCTCCCGGCCAATGTGCCCAATAATTTTCTGGTGAACATCCGTCCTGAGCAGCGCGCCGCACTGCAGGAATTTTTGCAGTCGCATGGATTCGGTTCACCGGAGATGTTTCCCATGGTGCGTGCGCGCATCACGGCGATCAACGGAGAATCTCCCCAGTCGCTCAAGCCGCGCGGCGACGTTGCGCGCGGCTACGTGGAGCGCGAGCAGAACCTGACCTGGTCCGCGAACATCATGGACGACAACCAGTTGGTTGCCGGCAGCTGGTGGACCGCCGCCGACGCGGGCAAGCCGCTGGTTTCGATTTCATCCGAGTATGCCGAGGGCCTGCATCTCAAGCTCGGCGACAAATTGAGCTTCGACGTCGCCGGCGAGCCGCTGACGGTGACTGTGGCCAGTATCCGAAAAATACGCTGGGACAGTTTCCGGCCGAACTTCTTCCTGGTGTTTCCGCCGGGCCTGCTCGACGGCGCCGCCGGCACTTACATGACCAGCCTGTTCTTGACCGACTTGCAGCGCCCGTCGCTGGTCGATCTGGTACGCCAATTTCCAACGATTTCTGTGTTCGACGTCGATGCCATTCTCAAGCAAATCCGCGGCATCATGGATCGGGCCTCGCTCGCCGTGCAGTACGTTTTTCTGTTCACGCTGGCCGCCGGCATCGTGGTGCTGCTGGCTGCGGTGCAATCGACCCGCGACGAGCGGCGCTACGAGAGCGCCATGCTGCGCACCTTGGGCGCGAGCCGCGGCACTGTGCTGCAGGGCGTTGCCGCGGAATTCTCGGCACTCGGATTTCTTTCCGGGACGCTCGCCGCTTTCGGCGCCACCGGCGTGGGCTGGCTGCTGGCGCGTCGGCTGTTTTCGCTGGAGTACACGCTCGATCCTTGGGTGTGGGTGAGCGGACTGGTCTGCGGCACGATCCTGGTGGGATTGAGTGGAACCCTGGCGACGCGCAGCGTGGTCAACACGCCGCCGATCGTGACTCTGCGCGACGAGTGAAACGCGCGGCGGGGGAAGTCCGGCGTTTCGCCGCTTCAGGCGAAAGGCCCAGTGAGCGGCTCACTGCACTTCGAGTATCAGCCAGCCTATGGGGATCGCGATGCCGCGCGGCGGCAGTGCTTCCAGGCGAACGGTATAAATTCCGGCGGCCAGCCCGGTGGAATTCAAGGTCAGCAACAGCTCGCCGTTCGAGTCCTTGAGCAGGTTGCCGAGCACCAATGCGCGCCCTTGGTCCTGCTTGTCCACGATCATGCGAAACTCATTCAGCTTCTGCGTGTAACCCATGTCGATGCGCACATCCATGAGTTGGGGTGCCGCGCGGTTGACCTTGATCCGTGCCCGGTCGATGCCCGCCGCGTGATCCGGAGTGATGCGCACGATGCTTTGCGTCGCCGGCTGCACCAACGTGCCCTCGGTCATCACGCGTTTGGTTTCCTCGAGCTTCGACTGCAGCAACGCGTATTTTCCGATCATGACCCAGCATGCCGCGAGGCATACGACGGCGGCGGCGCCCAGGCCGAACAGCAGGTAGATGCTCTTCCACCACGGCGCCTGCGGCTCGCGCAAGTCCTGCGGCTTGCCGCTGGCCTCCAGCAGCTTGAGAGTGGCGTGGGCACGCTCGGAGAGTTTGAGCCCCTCAAGATAATCCGGGTGAGCGCGGCACCAGTTCTCGAGATCGCGGGCCCCCTTGAACGGCAGCTTGTTTTCCAGGTAGCGTTCTATGAGCTTGTGATCTTCAATGAATTTGCGGTCGAAGCGCGGCGACGGCGGAGCGCTGCGCGCGGGCGATGCCGGATTCGCCGGCGATGCGGACGCGCTGTTCGGCGGCGCGGAATTTCGTTCGTTTAGGGTACGGGCGTTCACGGCAAAGCTTTCCTAAGTAGGGCATTTTGCCGCGTCCTACGCTCGCAATATGTGAAATGCAGCGCATTAGTCCGAAGGTGCCTGTCCAGGTTGAGACAGGGATCACGATTTCAGGCGCGCGACGCGTCCAGCTCCGCGAGAAGCGCATCCCGTTGCGCCGCCGTAATGCGCCGCCAATCGATCTTCTCGCCGCCTCCCATGCGCAGCTGCCGATCATCGATGCGGCGCACGGCGGTGCGTCTGGCACGCCAATGTGCGGGCAAATCGTGGGTTCGACCGCTGCGCAACAAATCGAGAACGGCGCGAATGACCTGGGAATTGTTGGCGAGGTTGCCGTGCAGTTCGGCGACGAAGTAGCACCTGAGCCTCGGCCGGCGCGCCGAGATCAGCGGCACGGTGCCATCGCCGTTCTTGCTCACGGCGTATTCGAATCCCGCGGCCCTGCGGCGCACGCCGACCACCGTCTCCCGATCGACTCCGATCACGTGAATCATGCGCGAATCCACCGGCGCCAAGCACTTGCGCGCCGCCGCCGCCTGCGTCAGCAGCTGCGCATCCGGTTGGGGGCCGTGCGGCGGCCAGGCGGCGGGATCGAAGAGATTGAGACGGCGGGCGGTGGTCGCGGGCAACATTTGATAAAGGCCTGGAAAAGTGGCAAAGACTTTCGAGGCGAGATTCTCCGCGGAGTGCCGGCGATCGAGAGCCGCCATCTTGCGCATGAAGGGATACGTGGCGCGCAGCGTTTGCACCGATGCGAACGATCCGCCATTGGGCGTTCCGAGCATGATGAGCTTGCGCACCAGCCGCTTAGGCAACATGCGCATGGCGGCGCGGGCAACCAACCCGCCCATGCTGTGCGCCACCAAGTTGACGGGCTTGTCGGCCGCTGATATTCGGGCGGCAAGCTCGGCGCCGAGCTCGTCCAGCCCCAATCGCCAGTCATAGGGATGAAAGGAAGCGTCGTAGCCGTGAATGCGCAGCTGCAACTTCAACTTCGTGTAGGAAAACAGCAGCACGCCCATCGCGCGCAAATCCGCGCCCTTGGGCAGGGACAGATCCGTCAGATGACCCGCCGTCACTTGCAAGGGATCGATCCAGAGCACGCCGGATGCGCCCCGCCCGATCTTGGAGCCCATGATTCCGGGCAGGACCAATACGCGGGGGCCGGCGGGTTTTGGCGACTTCTTTGCGGCGATCGCGAGCAGCGACAGCTCCGCATAAGCACGCGCCCCGAAGTATTCGCTCAAGCTGGAGCGATGATTACCGTCGGCCAGCGCTTTCAAGACTGCCTCGTCGTCCGCCCGAAATGCCCAATCCGCGTCCGCAGGTCGAGACAAGCGCGCTCCTAATGGTCCTTGACCATGACATCATCCACCACGTCGCAAATTGCCGCGATCGCGTCGCTGCGGGTGCTGGACTTTCGCCACACGGCGCCGACGGTGCGCTTCGGCGCGGGTTTGCTGAATTGCCGAATCGTCAGTCCACGCTGCGAGCCGAAGGGTGATTCCACCGCCAGTTCAGGCAGCAGCGTCAATCCTAGACCCGCAACCACCATCTGGCGCAGCGTTTCCAGGCTGGTCGCGCGAAAATCCTCCGCCTCGCGCACATCGACTCGGCTGCAGACCTCCAGTGCCTGATCGCGCAGGCAGTGGCCATCTTCCAGCAGCAGCAGCGTCTGTCCCTTGAGGTCGGCCACTTTGATGGTCGATTTGGCGGCCAGCGCATGATGGTTAGGCAGCGCCACCGTGAATGCCTCCTCGTACAACGCGCGCGACTCGACACCCTCCTGCAGGGCAGGCAGCGCAATGATGCCGAAATCGATTTCGCCGTCGCGCAAGCGCTTGAGCAGCGGCTCGGTCTGGTATTCATAAAGCATTAGGCCGAGATGCGGCAGCGCCTTGCGTATTTTCTGCATGACGCGTGGCAACAAATAGGGCCCGATGGTGGGGATGAGAGCCATCTTGAGCTTGCCGGCGAAGGGATCGGTGTTGCTGCGCGCCAGCGCGATGATTTCATCGCCCTCATCCAGCATGCGCCGCGCCCTGATCACGATCTGCTTGCCCACGTCCGTGAGCTGCACGTTTTTCGGCTGGCGCTCGACCAGCTTGACGCCGAGGTATGCCTCGAGCTTCTTCAGTTGCGCCGACAGGGTCGGCTGGCTGACGAAAGACCGTTCGGCCGCCTTGCCGAAATGGCCGGTGTCGGCCAGGGCGACCAGGTATTTAAGATCCTTCAGATTCATCGCGGCGAGTCCCGTTTGCTCATTCCGTATCGATAGACAAAGTCTATCAAATTGATCATTACAATCAATATGAATGATGGAGTTTCCGCTGTATCATTGCGTCCAGATTCAAAACCCGCGAGGAGCTCTGCCATGTCTCTGATCAACACTGAAATCAAACCATTCAAGGCGACGGCCTTTCACAACGGCAAGTTCGTCCCTGTGACGAACGAAACCCTCAAGGGCAAGTGGTCGGTGTTCGTGTTCTACCCGGCCGATTTCACCTTCGTGTGTCCGACCGAGCTCGGCGATCTCGCCGACAATTACGCCGAGTTCAAGAAGCTGGGCGTGGAGGTGTATGGCATATCGACCGATACGCATTTCGCCCACAAGGCATGGCACGACACCTCGGACACCATCAAGAAAGTTCAGTATCCGCTGGTGGGCGATCCGACCGCGACCTTGGCGCGCAACTTCGAAGTGTTGATCGAGGATGCCGGGCTTGCCTATCGCGGAACCTTCGTCATCGATCCGGAAGGCAAGATCAAGGTCATGGAAGTGCACGACAACGGCATCGGCCGCGATGCGAAGGAACTGCTGCGCAAGGTGAAGGCCGCGCAATACGTCGCCTCGCATCCGGGTGAAGTGTGCCCCGCCAAATGGACGCCGGGCGACAGCACTCTGAAGCCCTCGCTGGATTTGGTCGGCAAGATCTAAATGCTCGACAACACTCTCAAGACTCAGCTGCAGGGATACCTGGAGCGAATCTCGCAGCCGGTCGAAATCGTCGCGTCCCTGGACGATGGCGACCGGTCGCGCGAGATGCTCGAGCTGCTGAACGACATCGGGTCGGTGTCCGGTCTTGTCAAAGTGGTCGAAGTGCGCGAGGGCGGGAATGACGGGAGCGTGTTGAGGCCCTCATTCGCCCTGCGCCGGCCTGGCGCCGCGCCGCACGTGCGTTTTGCCGGCGCGCCGATGGGACATGAATTCACCTCGCTGGTGCTGGCGCTGCTGCAGGCGGGCGGTTATCCGCCGAAAATCGACGAGGCCGTGATCGAACAGATCAAGAGTCTCGACGGCGAATACAACTTCGAGACCTTCGTTTCGCTCACCTGCCAAAGCTGCCCGGACGTGGTGCAGGCGCTGAACGCCATGGCGGCTTTGAATCCAGGGATTCGCCACACCATGATCGACGGCGCGGTATTTCAGGAAGAGGTCACGCGGCGCGAGGTCATGGCGGTGCCCGCCGTGTTCCTGAACGGCAAGCCGTTCGGGCAGGGCCGCATGGAGCTGCCGGAAATCATTCACAAGCTGGATGCGGGCGCGGCGCAGCGCGAAGCCCAGGACATCAACGCCAAAGCGCCCTTCGACGTGCTCGTGGTGGGCGGCGGCCCCGCGGGCGCCGCGGCGGCGATCTACGCCGCGCGCAAGGGCATTCGGACCGGAATCGCCGCGGAACGTCTCGGCGGCCAGCTGCTCGATACGCTGGGCGTGGAGAACTTCATCTCCGTGAAGGAAACCGAGGGCCACAAGCTGGCGTCCGGTCTGGAAGGTCATGTGGCCGCGTACGATGTGGACGTCATGAATCTGCAGCGGGCGGAAGGTCTGGTGCCCGGCGATCTGATCGAGGTCAAGCTGGCCGGCGGCGCTTCGCTCAAATCCCGCTCGGTCATCATCGCCACGGGCGCCCGCTGGCGCGAGATCAACGTGCCGGGCGAGCGCGAATACCGCAATCGCGGTGTCGCCTACTGCCCGCATTGCGACGGTCCCCTGTTCAAGGGCAAGCGCGTGGCCGTCGTCGGCGGCGGCAACTCCGGGGTCGAGGCCGCCATCGATCTGGCGGGACTCGTCAGCCACGTGACCTTGATCGAGTTCGATCCGCAGTTGCGTGCCGACGCGGTGCTGGTGCGCAGACTGCAGAGTCTTGCGAATGTGGCGATCATCACCGGCGCGCAAACCACCGAGGTCAAGGGCGACGGACAGCGCGTCGTCGGACTCAAGTACAAGGACCGTGCAAGCGGCGCGATGCACGACATCGAGCTTGCCGGCGTGTTCGTGCAGATCGGCCTGGTGCCGAACACCGACTGGCTGAAGGGTACGGTCAAATTATCGGCGCGCGGCGAAGTGGAAGTCGACGCGCGGGGACAGACTTCCGTGCCGGGCGTTTTCGCCGCCGGGGATTGCACCGTCGTGCCCTACAAGCAAATCGTGATTGCGGTGGGCGAGGGCGCAAAGGCGTCCTTGAGCGCTTTCGATCATCTCATTCGATCGCCCCTGTCCGCTGCAGCTTGAGCATGGCCGAAGCTGCGCATTTGCCGCGATTCTCCGCCGGCGTGGTGGTTGTCAATGTGGCCCGCCCTGCCGCGCAATACCTTTTACTGCGGGCCTATCGGAATTGGGATTTCCCGAAGGGCTTGGTCGAGCCGGGCGAGGAACCCATCGATGCGGCTTTGCGCGAGGTGCGCGAGGAGACCGCTTTGAACAACCTGCACTTCGACTGGGGCAAGGACTTCGTGGAAACCGGGCCCTACAACCGGGGGAAGATCGCGCGCTACTACCTGGCGAGAAGCGACGATATCGAGGTCAAGCTACTGATCAACCCGGAGCTCGGATTCCCCGAACATCACGAGGCGCGCTGGGCGGAGTTCGAAACAGCGCGCGCGATGGTGTCGGCGCGGCTGCTGCCGGTGATCGGCTGGGCACAGGCGAGAATCAGCGCAGGTTGATCGTCCCGCCGCCGATCTCCACGACGTCGCCGCCGACGAAAATCTCCCGCTCCGGCGTGACCTCGAGATACAGCCAGGAAGGCCGATCCACCATTTCGCCCTGCGAAATCTTGAGCTTCACCGGCAGGGGCTGCTGCGTTGCCAAACACCATCCGCCGAAATTGGCGGTGGCCGAGCCGGTCGCGGGATCCTCGAGAATGGCGCCGCCCGCGGGAAAGAAAAATCGCGCCAGGGCTTCGTCGGAATCCTTCGAGTCCGAGCCGCTCCGGCAAAAAACATAGGCCATGCTTTGGCCTTCGTCGTTGCGGATGTTCTTCAACTTCGAGGGCACGGGAGCGGCCCGCCGCACGGCGTCGGTGGAAGTGAGCGGCACCACCAATTGTTCCTTGCCGGCCTTGACCCACAAGGGCCGCTCGCCGATGTCGCGCTCGTCAAGCCCCAAGGCCGCCGCGAGATCGTTGCGCGAGACCTCCAATTCGCGCCAGGTGGCGCTCAGGGCTTTCAAGGTCCAGCGATCACCCTGCGCTTGCACGGGCACCAATCCCGCCTTCACTTCCAGCAGATGCGAATCCCCGCCCCGGTTCAGAGCCCGGCACACATGCGCGCTGCCGAGCGTCGGGTGTCCGGCAAAAGGCATCTCGTAGTCGGGGGTGAATATGCGCACTCGCGCGGCGGCGCGAGTGGAGGGCAGGATGAACGTGGTCTCGGAGAGATTGAACTGGCGCGCGAGCGCCTGCATTTCTTGATCGCTCAAAGACTCGCCATTCTCGAACACGCACAGCGCGTTGCCGCTGAGCGGCGCGGTTCCTTGAGTGAAGACATTGACAATGCGGAACGGGTGAGACGCCATTCGGCCATTATCTCACCCGTCCGCGGCCGCCATAAAGGCGACTATCGATAGCGGCCAGATTACGGCCGCAGGACCACCACGGGCGACGGTGCGACCACGGCTACGCGAGGCGGGCCGTACCAACCCCGGTGATAGCCATAAGGGGCCACCACGCAGCCGCTCATGGCAATAAATCCTATCGGAATCAATAACTTAATTAGTCTACGCATGGCGACCTCCAAAAAGTTTGCAGCACTCAGGAAGTAGAACGCGAGGGCGGGTGCGGCGATGACAGGATGAAAAAAGCTTAAGACGGTGTGCCCCGGGGCAAAAGCCCTGCCTCAGGCCAGGGTGTGGAACACCTTCTGTACGTCATCGTCCTGCTCGAGCTTGTCGATGAGCTCCAGCACTTCTTTGGCCTGATCCTCCGGCAACTCGGTCGGGACCGAGCAGATATATTCGTGCTCGGCCGACAGCGGCGCGTTGCCGCGGCGCTCCAGCGCCTCCTGCAGCTTGCCGAAATCGTTGAACGCGCCGCGAATCACCAGCTGCGGCTCGCCCTTCTCTCCGGTGCTGTCGCCCATCTCCTCGAGACCGTAGTCGATGAGATCCAGCTCGAGTTCATCGTTGTCTTTGACCTTGGCGGGATCCAGGCGAAACACGCCCATTTTCTTGAACAAGAAACTGACGCTACCGGTGGTGCCTAGATTGCCGCCGCCCTTCATGAAAATGTTGCGCAAGCTCGCGACCGTGCGCGTGGGATTGTCGGTGGCGGTTTCAACGAGCAGCGCCACGCCATGCGGCGCATAGCCCTCGTAGAGCGTCTCCGTGTAGTGAGCCGCGTCCTTGCCCGAGGCGCGGCGTATGGCCGCATCGGTCTTGTCCTTCGGCATGTTGACTGCGCGTGCATTTTGCAGCACGCGGCGCAGCGTGGGGTTGGAGGCGGGGTCGGGACCGCCGGCGCGAACCGAGATCGTGATGTCCTTGGCGACCCGCGTGAATTGCTTGGCCATGCGGTTCCAGCGAGCGAACATCGCATGCTTTCTGACTTCAAATATGCGTCCCATACCGACTATGGTAGCAATACCCGTTCAAACCGCTAGACTTGCCCGCTAACCCCCCAAGGCAATCCCTATGAGCGCAGTCCCAGAAGACGCGATTGAAAACACCGCGAGTTTCGCTGATCTGGGGCTTTCCGATCCCATGCTGCGCGCGCTCGCCGACGTGGGCTACGAGTCGCCCTCGCCCATCCAGGCCCAGACCATACCCGTGCTGCTCTCGGGCAAGGACATGCTGGGACAGGCACAGACCGGCACCGGCAAGACCGCGGCCTTCGCGCTCCCGGCGCTGCAGAAGATCGATCTGACGCAAAAGGATCCGCAGGTACTGGTGCTGGTTCCCACGCGCGAACTGGCGCTGCAGGTGTCGGAGGCATTCCTGCGCTATGCGGCCCATCTGAAGGGCTTTCACGTATTGCCCATCTACGGCGGACAGAGCTACCAACCGCAGCTCAATGCGCTGCGCCGTGGCGTGCACGTGGTTGTGGGCACGCCGGGCCGGGTCATCGATCACATGAATCGGGGCACGCTGAAGCTTTCCGGCCTGACGCTATTGGTGCTGGATGAAGCCGACGAGATGCTGCGCATGGGATTCGTCGATGCCGTCGAAAGCATCCTGGAGCAGACCCCGCCGAAGCGCCAGGTTGCGCTGTTCTCGGCGACGCTGCCCGCGCCCATCCGCCGGATTGCTTCGAAGCACCTGGCCTCGCCGGTCGAAGTGACCATCAAGAGCAAGACCTCGACGGCGACCAATATCAGGCAGCGCTTCTGGATGGTCAGCGGCCTGCACAAGCTGGATGCCCTGACGCGAATTCTCGAGGCCGAGACCTTCGACGGCATGCTGATTTTCACGCGCACCAAGCAATCGACCGTGGAACTCGCCGAAAAGCTCGAGGCGCGCGGCTTCGCGGCGGCACCCTTGAACGGCGACATTCCGCAACCGCAGCGCGAGCGCACCGTCGCGCGCCTGAAGGCCGGCGAGGTCGATATCTTGGTGGCCACCGACGTGGCGGCGCGCGGCCTCGACGTCGAGCGCATCGGCCATGTCGTGAACTACGACGTACCCTACGACACCGAATCCTACGTGCATCGCATCGGCCGTACCGGCAGGGCGGGACGCAAGGGCGAGGCGATCCTGTTCATTGCACCGCGTGAACGCAACATGCTGCGCGCCATCGAGCGCGCCACGCGCCAGGTCATTGAACCGATGAACCTGCCGAGCGTCGATGCCGTCAACGCGCTGCGCATCGCCAAATTCAAGCAGCGCATCAGCGAAACCATCGGCAAGGCCGAGACGCAGATTTACCGGCCGGTGCTCGAACAGCTGGAAGCTGAATCGGGTTTGAGCCTGATCGACATCGCAGCTGCGCTGGCGAGCCTGTCGCAGGGGAACACGCCGCTGCTGCTGGCGGCGAAGCCGGAGCGGAGCCCGGAACGGAGCCCGGAACGGCCGCCGGAAGCGAGCCGCGAAGCGCATTCGCCGAGCGCGCCGGCGCGAGAACCCCGCCGCGAAGCGAGCCGCGAAACGCGCCACCAAGAACGCGAGCCGAGCCGCGAAGCGAGCCGCGAAGCGCGCCGCTCAGGCCCCGCGCAGATGGAAACTTTTCGCCTCGAGGTAGGGTCGGTACATGGAATCAAGCCCGGCAATATCGTCGGCGCCATCGCCAACGAGTCGGGCATCGAGGGGGTGCACATCGGGCGCGTGGATATTCGGGAAGATCACAGCTATGTGGACTTGCCGGAAGGCATGCCGAAGCAGATATTTAAGGACTTGCAGAAGGTGCGCGTGGCGGGCCGGGAACTGCGGATCAGCCGGGTCAGCGAGAAGCCTCCAAAGCCGCCGCGCGCGACCTTAGGCCGTCATCCCGGCGCGAAGGCATTCGAGGGCCGGCCGGCAAAGCCGAAGATATCGGCGCGCCGCAAGAAGGAGTGACGTGATCTTGGTTGACTAAACAGAGGAGTGAATCATGAGCAAGGGTATGGAGCGAAAGAAGGAAGAGAAGAAGAAACCGGCCAAGACGCTGGAAGAGAAGCGCGCCGCGAAGCGGGAGAAAAAGGCGGCGCGCGGCTAATCACGCCCGAGGCTAAGCCACGCGGCCGCGCCGTCCGCCGCTGCGGAAATCGCGGATGTTCGCTGCCATCTCATCGATGCAGCGCTGGCGTGCCTCGCGCGCCGCCCAGGCGATGTGCGGCGTCACCAGTAAATTCGGAATGCCGGCTGCGAGCAAGGGATCGTCCGCCGCCGGCGGTTCCTGCGGCAGCACGTCGATTCCCGCGCCGGCCAGCCGGCCCGCCTTGAGCGCTTCCGCCAGGGCGGCGCCGTCGATCAGCGCGCCGCGCGCGGTGTTGATCAGGAGCGCGTCCCGCTTCATGAGATTGAGCTCCCGGTCCACGATGAGGCCCCGCGTGGACTCGTTGAGCGGACAGTGCAGGGAGACGATGTCCGAGGCCTGCAGGAACGCATCGAATTCCATGCGGTCGGCCCGGACGGCGTCGCCGCGGCGGTTGGCGACGATGACGCGCATGCCGAAGGCTTCGGCCATGCGTGCGGCGCCGCGGCCGAGTTCTCCCCAGCCGATCACGCCGAAGTTCCGGCCTTGCAATTCGCGGATGGGGTGCGAGAGCACCGCGCCTTCGTCCCGCGTCCAGGATCCGTCCGTGGCGAGCAGCGAGTACTCGCCGATGTGTTGCGTAAGGCTCAAGATCAGCGCCCACACCTGCTGTACCACCGACGAAGTGCAGTAGGCCGTCACATTGCAGACGGCAATGCCGCGTTCGCGTGCCGTGGCCAGATCGATGTTGTTGGTGCCGGTGGCGGCCAGAGCGATCAGTTTCAGCCTGCGGGCGGCCATAAGCGGGGCGCGCGTCAATTCGAGCTTGTTGAGCAAGACGATCTCGGCATTGCCGATGCGCTCCGCGATCCTGGAATCATCGGAGTCGTACAGGATCAAGTCATCGGTAGCTTGACGCAACGCCGTCAAGTCGAGATCGCCTCTGGAAACGGTGTTGAAGTCAAGGAAAACCGCTTTCATCGGACTCGCATTCATCGCGCTAGAATAGGCGACTGACATGAAAATATCCGCAGTCATCATTCTGATCGCCGTCAACGTCGTGCTGTACTTGCTGCAGGGTCCGTCGAACGGACTGCTCGAGGAATTGTTCGCGCTTTATCCGCTGCAGCCTCTCGACGGCCATGTGTATTTCCGGTTCTGGCAGATCATCACCTATTCCTTCCTGCATGGCGGTTACGCGCATCTCCTGTTCAACATGCTGGCGCTATGGATGTTCGGCATGGAAATCGAACGCTACGTCGGGCCGCTGCGGGTGCTGACCCTCTACTTCGCATCCGTGATCACCGCGGCTTTGAGCCAGTTGTTCATCCCGATTTTGTTCGGCGCGGCGCCGGCGCCCACCATCGGTGCCTCGGGCGGCGTGTTCGGATTGCTGCTGGCCTATGCCGTGATGTTTCCGCGCCGCAAGGTCATTCCCCTGATCCCGCCCATACCGATGCCGGCTTGGTTGTTCGCGACCCTGTATGCCGGCATCGAGTTGTTTCTCGGCGTGACCGGGAGCCAGACCGGAGTCGCGCATTTCGCCCATCTCGGCGGCATGGTCGGCAGCGCGCTGGTGCTGATGCAATGGCGAGCGACCGCCAGCAAAACCCGCTAGGCTTGGCGCATGAATCTTAAGTTCGCGGCTGCTGCCGCACTCGCTTCCTTGATCACTGCTCCCGCCCATGCGGAGTGGGTCAACCGCGTCACCGACGGCATCATGGGCACGCGCATCACGGTCGAGCTGTGGTCGGAAGACCGCACCCAGGCCGAGGCGGCGATCGATGCGGTGCTGGACGAGATGCGCCACATCGACGAAACGATGAGCACTTACAAGCCCACCAGCGAGGTCTCGCTGGTCAATGCCAAGGCCGCCGACGGGCCGATGCATATCAGCAAGGAACTATTCGATTTGCTGGTGACCGCGAAGGAGTATTCGGTGATCACCGAAGGCGCCTTCGACATCACCTACGCCAGCGTCGGCTACATGTACAACTTTCCGCAGCACGTCCGCCCGAACGAGGAGCAGATCGAAAAGGCGTTGCCGGCGGTCGACTATCATCATCTGCTGCTCGATCCCAAGAATCAGACCGTGCAGTTCTCGCAGAAGGGCGTGCGCATCGATCTGGGCGGCATCGCCAAGGGCTATGCGGTGGACCGCGGCATCGACGTGCTGAAAGCGCGCGGCTACACGCGGGCCTATGTCTCGGCCGGCGGCGATAGCCGCATCATCGGCGATCGATTCGGCAAACCCTGGGCCGTGGGCATCCGCGATCCGCGCAAGGGCGAGGGCGAGGTCATCGCGCGCATCCCTCTGGTGAACGCGGCCATCTCCACCTCGGGGGATTACGAACGATTCTTCGATGAAGGCGGCGTGCGCTACCACCACATCATCGATCCGCACACGGGACATTCCGCCAGCAAGGTGCGCAGCGCCACCGTCATCGGGCCGTACGCGACCCGCACCGATGGCTTATCGAAGACTGCGTTTGTTCTGGGGCCCGACAAGGCCATGGAAATCTACAATCGCATCGACGACATCGACGCCATCATCGTCAAGCTCGATGGAACGGTGATTTATTCCAAGGGCATGCAGCCCGGCAAGGCGGCCCCGGCGCCGAAGTAGCGCCGAAGTGCGCTACGGCCCGACGACAGGGCGTAACCGGGTCACTTTAACGCGATGACTTTCGCTTCCGCGCAGGCCATCAAGTAGTCGTTGACCAGTTCAAGTGGAATGGGTCCGAGCTCCGCCGCCACCGCATCGCGGATTTCCGCCACGGTCCTTTTACCGTCGACGAAATTGAGGATTTCATAGGCATAGATTGCACCGCGATCCTGCGCGTTGAGCAGGCGGCTGGAATTGGCATTGAGCAATGTGATCTTCCGGACGCGATCAGATCCCAAGCGGTCGAGGAGCACGTCGTCGTTCTGATAAGTCAGCGGTCCGAAATCGCCGATGCGCGCCGGAATGCGCGTCCCCTCGGGCGAGGTATGCCAATCCGGCAGCGAGGCGGTTTCGCGAACGCCGCGCGCCGCGGCCGCGCGATCCAGCCAATCATTCATGACCGCCGCCTGACGCCTGAGCGCATCAAGGTAGATCAGCAGTTCCGGCGGTCGGCTTTGCGTGAATGCGGCGAAGGATTGCAGTGCGCCTTGCTCGCGCCTCAGCATCTGCGCGATCACGTTGCGGGCCTCGAACAAAGCCTCCGTCGGCGCGAGATTCTTGTCCCCCGCGATGGTTTGCGCGCGCTCGAATCCCTGCGTCAGGCGCGCGAGCGCACGGGCGGCGAGAAAGGGCACAACTTCAGACGATTGCGACTCATCGAGGGCGGCCAGGGTGTAGCCGGACGCGGCGCCCAGCAGCGCGACCCGCCGCAGCTTGGTGGCATCGATCTGCTCCAGCGTGTCGTGATCGGTGTGAATGTAAATGTCCGGCCAGTCCCGAAGATACAGCGCGGGCACGGCGATGGTCGAGGAATCGTAATCATCGTGATCACTACCCTCTGCATACGGAGTTTCGTCCACGAGAAAGGCGTTGCGCGTGCCCGAGGCACCGTTGCGATCCTCGATCACCGCCGCGTCCTTGCCGCTGCCGTCTTCCGTGTAGGCGGTCGCGGCATCACGCAGGGTCTCCGCAAAGCGGTCGCCGATGTCGGTCACGAAGCTGGGCAACGACCAAGGTGTTTCCGTCACGTGCAGCACGGATTTGTTCTTGAAAGGATCGCCGCCCACCATGTCCATGTGAATGTCGGCGCGCAGCTTGCCGCGAATGTCGGGATGCCGGCTCAAGTAGGCCATCGTGCCCTCGACCTCAGGCCCCCAGATGAAGCGCAGCGTCCGTTTAGGTCGCGGCAGACTGCCCGCGCCGATCAAGCGGGCCAGGACGCGCGCCGATTCCAGAATGGTCACGCAGCCGCTGCCGTTGTCGTTGGCGCCGGGTCTTTGATGATCGAGATGACAGCTGTAGACGATTTCGCCCGCGCTCGCATCGCTCCCGGGGATGATGCCGGTCACCACGGTCCAGTGGCCGGGACCGACCTCAGCCTGCACCTTCGCAGAGATCAACACCGGTTCGCCGGCCGTCAATTGCGCGCGCAGCGCCGCCGCGCCGGCACGCGATACCATGAAGGCAAAACCCCGCGGCAGAGTCGCATCCAGATGGCCCCATCGCACGATGCTGGTATCGAGCCCGGACCAGGCGGTGTTCTGATTCGGCATATCGCTGATGATGCCGGCGGCGCCATACTGCATTATCCCTAAGCGCTGCACGGCCGATAAAACCCCGTCGGCCAGCAAGATCTTGCCGCGCACATCCTTGCCCGCGTAGTCCGCCGCCGCGGTTCCCGCGCCGACATCGACCAGAGCCGCTTGCACATCCGCTGTATGGCTGTAATCGGCAAGGCGTATGGGCTCGGTGGACCAATCCCCGATCAGCACATGTTGCGGTCCGACCTGCCACATCCGCGCGAAGCCGACTTGCCAGGCAAGATGCGAGAGCATGAGACCGTAGTGAATCTTGCCGTCGATCGGAAACCGCTCGGCGCGCACGTCTTGCAAGCCGTATTCCTTGGCACGGGCCAGCATGAGATCGGCAGCCTGGTCGAATTCTTGGGTGGCGGGCACACGGTGCAGGCGCGTCAAAACGCGTAGATTTTCGTAGGGCGCGGCACCGCTCGCTTCCGAGCGCAGCATCGACCAGTCCTGATCGGAAAGAAAGGGATGTTGCGCCCAGGCAGAAGAGCTCATTGCGGCAAACAGCAACGCGGCCGTCGCGGAAAGGAGGGGTGTTCGGGTCAAGAGATCACCTCTTTTGGGGGCCCATAGGATACGCGACCTTGGGGATATACTTGCCGGGGCGTTGGGCCGGTCGGGAATAAAACGGGCCTCCCGGGAGTCTTCACGTACATGGATGACAAACGCGCGCGATTCGAAGGGCAGGTTTTGCCCCATCTCGACGCAGCGTACCGTTTTGCGCGCTGGCTGTGCTACTCGCCCGGCGATGCGGATGATGTGGTTCAGGAGGCGGTTTTGCGGGCCTTTCGGGGTTTCGACGGGCTCAGGGGTTCCGACGCCAAGTCCTGGCTGCTGACCATCGTGCGCAATTGCCATCTGACGGCGGCCAAGCAAACGCAGCGCCGCGCCGCGGTTCCGCTCCCGGAGGAAAACGACGGGCAGGATGCTTCCGCGTTGGTCGAGACCGCGCCCGGACCGGAGGAGTCGACGATTCTGTCGGATCAAAAGAAATTGCTGGACAAGCTCATCGCCGGATTGCCGGAGGAACAACGCACGGTGCTGATGCTGAGAGAAATCGAGGAAATGGACTACGCGCAAATTGCCGCCGTCACCCAGGTGCCGATCGGCACCGTGATGTCGCGTCTGGCCCGGTCGCGCGCCGCGCTGAAGACAAGATGGCTGCAAACCGTGGAGGGCGAACCCCGTGCAGTGCGTTGAATCCTTGAGAGTGCAGGCCTATTTCGACGGCGAGGTCGACGCCGTTTCCGCATCGGAGATCGAGCGCCATGTCGAACATTGCGCCGAATGCCGCGCACTGCTTCAAGACCTGAATGTCGTGCGTTCGGCGCTGAAGGACGTCGCCTTCGCGGGCACACCCGCGAGCTTGCGCGCGAGAGTGATGCGCGCGCTCGACCAAGAAGAAACAGACCGGGAAAGAGCGGGCGCGCGGCCGGCACGCGCTACCCTGCCGCCATTCCAGCGGCGCCCGGCTTCGTTCTGGACCGGCGCGCTGAGCGGCGCCGGCGGCTTCGCTCTGGCCGCATGCCTGGCGTTATTCTTGCTGGTGCCGCGTTTCAATGATCCCTTGATCAATGATCTGGTGTCATCGCACGTGCGTTCGTTGATGCCCGATCACTTGATCGACGTGGTGTCCAGCGACAGACATACCGTCAAGCCGTGGTTCGCGGGCCACGCCGACGTATCGCCCGCGGTGACGGATTTCGAATCTCAAGGCTATCGGCTGGTCGGCGGCCGCGCGGATTACGTCGCTCATCAGCGCGCGGCCGTGATCGTCTACCAGCACGGCGCTCACACCATCAACGTATTCAGCTGGGCCGCCGCCGATCATCGTCTGCCCGGCAACACCACGCGCAGCGGCTACCATTTGGCCTTCTGGCAGCAGGGTGATATTCAGTACTGCGCGGTGTCCGACACCGGCTGGGATGAACTGATGGGCTTGGTGCGCCTGATGCGCGCTACGTAGCTACTGCGATTGATATTCCGGCGGCACGTAAATGGCGCGGCCGTGGCCGGTCTTGGTATAGATCCCCAAGGATCCGCCCACGCCGACGCTCGAGGCCGAATTACCGGAGGCAGAAGCACTGCCGACGCCGGTGCCCACCGAGCCTGTGGCTTGATCTGAAAAGCCTTCGAGAATGATGCCGTTGGCACCCATCTTGGCCGCCTCCACCTTCAGGCCCTCGATCACCTTGTCCACCGTCTTCTGGCCGCCGGTCGTGAACATGCTGTTGCTCGAGGCATTGAGAATCCCGATTTCCTCGAATGCCGGCGGCGGCTTCGAATAAATCTTCACCTCCGCGGGGGTCGTCGGCGGGCGCTGCGTACCCGTGATGATGACCGAATCCGTGGCGCATGCGGCCAAGGCCGCGGCGAAAACTGCCAGCGCGAAGAAGCGACACCGGGTCCAGTTGTTTGATTCCATGGGGCCTCCCTTGCCCTGAACGTTACCCTTCTCGCATCGGCAACGCCAGCGTGGAATAAAACCGACAGCGCGGGAGTCTCCTTTCCGTAAACCCCAAAATCAGGAGTGAGCCATGCCGGAAAATCCCTCGCTACAGTCGCGCCGCAATGCGCTGAAATGCCTCGCCTATGGGGGTGCCGGAACGCTGTTCGCCTTGTCGGGCGGTGTTTTTGCGCCCATCGATCTGGCGATTGCCGCTTCCGACCCCAAAGCCGCCGGCAAGCTCGGCACGCCCCTGTTCGTGCAGATCAGCGATACCCACATCGGCTTCAACAAGGAGGCCAATCCCGATGTCGGAGGCACTCTCAACCAGGCCATCGACCTGGTGAACGCCATGCCGGTGCAACCGGCGCTCATCATTCATACCGGCGACATCACACACCTGTCGAAGCCGGCTGAATTCGACACGGCGCAACAGCTGTTCTCGCGCTTGAGAGCGACGGAAATGCATACCGTGCCGGGCGAGCACGACACCGCCGATCCAACGGTCACGGAGTACTTCAACCGCTTCGGCAAGGCATCGGACAACAAGGGTTATTACAGTTTCGATCATGCGGGCGTGCATTTCATTGGATTGATCAACGTTCTGCAATTCAAGCCGGGCGGTCTCGGCAGCTTAGGTGCAGAACAGATCGACTGGGTCGCCGCGGATCTGAAATCGCGTTCCTCGAGCACACCCATCGTGGTGTTCGCGCACATGCCCCTGTGGTCGATCTACGAGTCCTGGGGCTGGGGCACGGGCGATGCGGATCAGCTCATGGCACAGCTGCGCCGATTCGGCTCCGTCACCGTCCTGAACGGACACATTCACCAGATCGTGCAGAAGGTCGAGGGCAATGTGACTTTCCACACGGCGCGATCGACGGCGTTCCCGCAGCCCGCGGCGGGAGAGGGGCCCGGGCCCGGACCGATGAAAGTCCCTGCCGATCAATTGCCCGCGACGCTGGGCATCACCAGCGTTTCGGTGGTGAAGCATCCCGCGGGGCTTGCGCTCAAGGATGCGACGCTGGCATGAAGATCAAGATTCAAATCAGCGCCGTCCTGCTGTGCGCGATCGCCGCCTGCCTATCCATGAGCGCCCTGGCCGCCGATGCCGGCCAGATCCAGGTCAAGGACTTCATGTTCACGCCCAGCACATTGACGGTGAGCGCCGGATCGAAGGTCACCTGGGTGAACAAGGATGATGAGCCGCACACCGTGGTCAGCGACTCCGGGATGTTCCGATCCGCGGCGCTGGACACCGATGAGAGCTTCTCATTCACCTTCGACAAGCCGGGTACGTATCACTTCACCTGTTCCATACACCCGCGCATGGTCGGAACCATCGTCGTCAAGTGATGCGCAGGGCAGCACTCATGCTGGGCGTCGCGGTGCTGCTGCTTGCAGGCGGCGCCGCGCTGTTCGTCGAGTCAGGCGCATACAACATCGGCGCGGACGATCATCACACCAAACCGGTGCTAGCCATCATCGAGCAATTGCGGGAGCGCTCGATCGCGGTGCGCTCAGCACGAATCGAGGTGTACGAGGTCACGGACCCGGAAGGGATCGCCGCCGGCGGGCGGCGCTATGCAGCGCTATGTGCCGGTTGCCACCTCGCGCCCGGCATGCTCAACTCCGACATTCGTCCGGGGCTGTATCCGCATCCCCCGAATCTGGCCGAAGGCGAGGAACTGGAATCGCGGCGCGCCTTCTGGGTCGTCAAGCATGGCATCAAGATGAGCGCCATGCCCGCCTGGGGCAAAACCTTGGACGATAGGGAGATTTGGGATGTGGTTGCTTTCTTGCGCAAGATGCCCGGGATGACGCCGGAGTCCTACCGGCGAATCAGCGCGATGCCTGATGCGGCAAATGCGCCGCATTAATCGCATCGCTTCAGTCGCGAAAATTGTTGAATTGCAGCGGAACGCCGACCTCCGCCTTGCGTAAACACGCGATCGCTTCCTGCAGGTCGTCGCGCTTCTTGCCGATGACCCTTACCTTGTCGCCCTGGATCTGCGCCTGCACCTTGAGTTTCGAATCCTTGATCAGGCGCGACACTTTCCTGCCCGCATCGGCATCGATGCCATGCTTCAATATCACCAGCTGCTTGGCTCGCGCCAGATTGACCTCCGGGTCCTTCACTTCCAGGCAGGCGACGTCGATGCCGCGCTTGGCGATGCGCAGCTTGAGAATATCCAGCATCTGCTTCAGCTGAAATTCCGCGGGCGCCGTCATGGTGACGGTGGTTTCCTCCAGCTCGAATGTCGCGTCGGTGCCCTTGAAATCAAAGCGCTGAGTGAGCTCGCGCAACGCCTGATCAACCGCGTTGGTCAGTTCATGCGTGTCGATCTCCGAGACCACGTCGAAGGAGGGCACCCTCAAGACTCCGCGAGCAATTGATCGAGGGTGGTTTTCACCTCGTCCACGAACTGCGTGTAGTGCTCGCCGGTGGCGGGTCCGGAGAAGCCGGTGTGGATCTTGCGCACCTGGCCCTTGCGGTCGATGAAGAGGGTGGTTGGGAAAGCGTACACCCGATCCAACATGGGCAATTTCTTGGCGGCGTCATCCTTGTCCGAGATGCCCGCGATCAGCGTGGTGTATTCGATCCCGTAATGCTGCCTGAAGCGTTGCGTGGCCTCCACGGCATGCGGAAGGTCGCCGAAGTGCTCGAACATCAACGAGACCACTTCCAGTCCCTTGGCGCGGTACCCGTTGTACAGCGGGGCGAGAAAGGCCGCTTCGTCATGACAGTTTGGGCACCAGCTGCCGGCCAGCGCCACGATGAGCACCTTGCCGCGAAATTTGGGATCCTTTGACGACACCATCTGGCCGTCGAGATCCGGGAAGGTGAAATCGAATTGCTTCACACCGGCGCGCATGGACGTGAGCTTGTAGGCATCGGGCAGCGCCGCGCCGGCATCGCGCACGGCGGTGAATTTCGCGTGGTAAGCAAGGCCCGACCAGTAATCGCCGGAAAGACCGCCATCGGCGCCGACCTTGGCCCGGTACAGAAAGGCATGGGCGCCGTCGAAAGTGGACAGATGCAGCTCATCGCCCTGCACCTGGCCCGCAAGAAAGCGGTGATCGCCGGTGTCGGTCAGAATGGTGCCGGTCACCACATCATGCGACTGGCTGAATTCGCCCACATCTTTCTCAACGGACCCGCCATCATCGACGAAGGTCACGGCCCATCTCCCCGACATGTCGATGTTGCTGGCCGCGGGATTGGCGAAGAATCGATAACCCTCGCCCAGCGTCGCGTGCAGCGGAATGCGCTGATTCTTGCCGCCCAACTTGTCGAGGAACATCTCGCCCTCGAGCTCATCGCCCGAAGCATCCGCCGTGAGACGGTTCAAGTAACCCGGCATGCGTATATCGAGATGCGAGCCATTGACGACGACCTCGCTGAGCGGCAACCGCTCCTGGCCGTTGATGAGATAGCCGACGGTTTGGGAGTCCTTTTGTTGCAGTTCCAGGCCGAAGGGTAGTTCGCCGCCCGGCAGCTTGAGCACCACGCGATAAGTCCCCATCTTGACCGGGCTGCCGGCGTCGCGATGGCAGGCGAGCAGCGCAAGTGCCGAGGAGGCCGTGAAGACGATGAGTCGCGCCGTAGCTGTCGTGAACATACCCTCTGCCCCTCCGACGATTTCTCTAACGATACCCGCGCGCCTGCAATGTGAATAGCTTGGCATAACGTCCATCGGCGGCCATGAGCGATTCGTGGCTGCCGCGCTCGACGATGCGGCCTTCCTCGAGCACCAATATTTGGTCGGTCATTCGCACCGTGGAGAAGCGATGCGATATGACGATGGCGATCCGGTTGCGCGTCAGCTCGCGAAAGTGCTCGAAAACCTCGGCTTCGGCACCGGCATCGATGGCCGCGGTGGGCTCGTCCAGCACCAGAATATCGGCTTCGCTGCGCATGAAGGCGCGCGCCAGGGCGATCTTTTGCCATTGTCCGCCCGACAACTCCCGGCCGTCCTTGAACCATTTGCCGAGCTGCGTGCGATAGCCGGAGGGCAGCTGCTCGACGAAGTCGGCCGCCAGGCCCTTGTCCGCGGCACTGCGCCAGCGCTCCTCGTCCTCGAAGGCCCGCACATCGCCCGCGCCGATGTTTTCGCCCACCAGCATTTGATAGCGCGCGAAATCCTGAAAGATCACGCCGATGCGCTGTCGCAATGCCGTTTCATCCCAGTCCCTCAAGTCCAGACCATCGAGCAGGATCCTGCCGCGCGTGGGTTCGTAAAGCCGGGTCAGCAACTTGATCAAAGTGGTCTTGCCCGAACCGTTCTGGCCCACCAGGGCCAGGCTCTCGCCCGGCCGAACGTGCAGATCGATGCCCGAAAGTGCGGGCGCGGCCGCCCCGGGGTAGGTGAATTCAACGCCCTCGAAGCGGATGCCGTCGCCCGGCACGGGACCGATCGCAGCGCCGGCGCCTGAGCTCCCGCGGCGCGCGACGGGCTGCTCCAGGTATTCATAAAGATTCGACAGATACAGGTTGTCTTCATACAAGCCGCCGACCGCGGACAGGGCGGCGCTGACCGCCGCCTGCCCCTGTCGAAATAACATCAGATACATGGTCATCTGGCCCACGGTCATCGCGCCCAGCACGGTTTCCACGGCGATCCACACGTAGCCGCCGTACAGCGTGGCCGTTCCGAGCAATCCCAACCCGAATCCCCAGCCATCGCGGCGCAGGGTCAGATCGCGATCCTCGCGATACAGGCGGGTGAAAATATCGCGGTAGCGATCCAGGAGCCGGGGTCCGAGCTCGAAGAGCTTCACTTCCTTGGCGTAGTCCTCGCGCGCCAGCACCGACTCCAGATAGATCTGCATGCGCGACTCGGGCGCGCGCCAGCGGAACAGCCGGAAGGCTTCGCCCGAGAATTTGGCTTCGGCGAGGAACGCGGGCAATCCGGCCACGATCAACAGCACGACCGCCCAGGGGGAGAATCGGTACAACAATCCGCCGAAGGAAATCAGCGAGACGCCGTTTTGCAGCAGGCCGAAGGTGCGCATCACCAGGCTCAAGGGGCGGCTGGAGGCCTCACGGCGCGCGCGCGTCAACTTGTCGTAAAACTCCGAGTCCTCGAATTGCGTCAAATCCAATGTCAGCGCTTTTTCCAAAATCATCACATTGACGCGCTGACCGAGCTGTGCCCGCAGCAGCGACTGCGCGAGGGACATACCTCTCTGGGCCATCGAAGTGGCCGCCACCAGCAGCGCTTCGAGTGCGACATATCGCACCACGTCGCTGTAAAAAGTGACTCCGGTGCGCCGATGCAGATCCGCGGCATGGATGACGGCATCGACAATCTGAGCGCCGATATAGGCGATGCCCGCGGGCAGCACGCCGGCCACCAAGGTCAGAAGCGCAAGACTCACGCTCAAGCCCTTGTTGGTGCTCCAGACCAAGGCCAACGCGCGGCGGCTATAGGCAAAAACGGCCGAGTAACTCTGGGCGCTGATTTAAGGTCCCCGCGTATAATGATGATCTGTAACCCTTAAGGTTGGCGGAGATACCGTGAAATTCAAGCCCCTGCTCGAACACTGGAAAAAAGCGCCCGCGCCCGCAAGGACCGCCGCGGAATATGCGGTGCGCTTAGCCCTGGACGATGCCGCGAGACTTCACGCCCTGGCCGAATTGTTTCCGGGACAGCCGATCGAAGGGATGGTGACGGATCTTTTGGCCGCCGCACTGGATGAGGTCGCGGCGGCGATGCCATACGAAAAGGGCCCCAAAGTGATATCCCGGGACGATCAAGGCGATCCGGTGTATGAAGATGTCGGGCTCACGCCGCGTTTCGTGGAACTGACCCGCAAATTCAAGAAAGACCTCCAGGCAGCGGCCAAAAAATAGCGATTCCCCAGCTTGACGCTGCTCCAGCGCAGCGGCGATACTTCGTCCCATGTCGACCGCTCGCATCTTCTGCAGTTCTTGGTGGCGTCTCTTATAAGGAGAGGGCTGGTCGCTTAGCTTTTAATTGTTTGTCGATATCCAGAACCCATCTCCGCGAATAACGGCGATGGGTTTTTTATTGTCTTAAAAGTTTGGGTCGAAAGGATCACGCATGAAGCCGCCGTTTGATATTGCCGCCGATCTCGATACGCCGGTGTCGGCATATCTGAAGCTCGGACCCTTTCGGCCCCGATTCCTGCTGGAGAGCGTCGAGGGAGGCGAACGGCTGGCGCGCTACTCCTTCATCGGTTTCGGCGACTGTCTCGAGGTGCGCATGGAGGCCGGCGGCGCGACGGTCGGCGGCATACGAACAGCGCGTCCCAAGTCAAAGCAAGAATTCCTGCAGCTGCTGCGCGCGGCTCTCGGCGAGGCGCCCAGTCCCAAGCCGGAGATTCCGGGCGTGCCGCTGCTGGGCGGATTGGTCGGCTATACCGCCTACGACGCTGTGCGCTACTTCGAGCGCCTGCCCGGCCGCAGCCTCGATCGCAGCGAAACACCGCATGCACACTACGTCGCTCCGCGCTCGCTGCTGGTGTTCGATCATCTGACGCGCGGGGTCGCGCTGCTGCATGATGGCAGCGAAGCCGAGCGCCAGAGCCTGCGGCGCGAGGTGATCAAAGCCCTGCGCGGCGCCGTGCCGGCGATCGTGACGCCGGGCCGCTTCGCGCCCGCGACGCCCTCCCTGACGCAACCGGAACATGCGGTGCGCGTGAGAAAGGCGCAGGAGTACATTGCGTCGGGCGATGTGTATCAACTGGTGGTGGCATCGCGCTTTGAGGGACAGCAGAGTCTCTCGCCGTTCGAGGCATACCGTGCGCTGCGCCTGCTCAATCCCTCGCCGTACATGTATTTCTGCGAGCTGGGCGACATTACCGTGGTGGGCTCCTCACCCGAGGCGCTGGTGAAATGCCATGGCGGCCTGGCGCAGTTGCGTCCCATCGCCGGCTCCAAGCCGCGCGGCGGCGATGAGCCCAAGGATGAAGCGCTGGCCGCCGAGTTGCTGGCCGATCCGAAGGAAAATGCCGAGCACGTGATGCTGGTGGACCTGGCGCGCAATGATTTGGGACGCGTCGCCGTCGCAGGTTCGGTTGCGGTGGATCCCTACCGTGTCATCGAGCGCTACAGTCACATCATGCACATCGTCAGCGGCGTGAAGGGACGATTGGCACCGGGACAAGACGCGTTCGATCTTTTCGCCGCCACTTTTCCCGCCGGCACGTTGGTCGGCGCTCCCAAGGTGCGCGCCATGGAACTCATCGATGAACTCGAGCCCGTGGGCCGCCAGCTCTACGGCGGCACCGTGGGCTATTTCGGACGCCGCGGCGACATGGACCAGGCCATCACCATTCGCACGCTGGTATTTCGCGGCGACACCTACAGCTACCAGGCGGGCGGCGGCATCGTGGCGGACAGCGTGCCTCAGACCGAATACGATGAATTGATGTCGAAGAGCGCCGTGTTGCGCCGTGCTCTCGAACTTGCGGCGGAGGGCCTCTAAATGTCGCCCAAGATATTGCTGATCGACAACTACGACTCCTTCACCTACAACCTGGTGCAGGCATTTCTGGTGCTGGGCGCAGAAGTGGATGTGCATCGCAACGATGCCATCACGGTCGAACAGGCCTTAGGCCAAGATCACACGCATCTGGTTATTTCTCCCGGTCCCGGCACTCCCAAGGATGCCGGCGTTTCCATGTCCATGATCAAGGCCTTTGCGGGCCGTATTCCGATTTTCGGCGTGTGCCTGGGCCATCAGTCCTTGGTCGAAGTCTTCGGCGGCAAGGTGGTGCGCGCGGGCCGGCTGATGCACGGCAAAGTCTCGAAGGTGTCGCATGACGGCAAGAAGCTCTATGCCGGCATGCAACAGGAATTCGAAGCGGGCCGGTATCATTCCTTGATCGCCGAGCCGGACAGCATCCCCGGGACGCTGGAGGTCACCTCGCGCACCGAGCGTGGCGAGATCATGGGTGTGCGCCACCGGACGCTGCCCATCGAGGGCGTGCAGTTTCATCCGGAGAGCGTGCTGACGCCCGACGGACCGATACTCATGGGCAATTTCCTCAAGGGCTGAAGTGATCATTGCGCGCCAAATCCTGGAGCAATTGCTGGAGCGCCGCGACTTGCGCGAGGCGGAAGCGGGCGCATTGCTGCGCATACTCACCGCGCCGGATCTGGCGCCGGCGCTGGCCGGCGCGCTGCTCGCAGCGCTGCGCGCCAAGGGTGTGACGGCCGATGAGGTGCGCGGATTCGCCGCCGCGATGCGTGAACTTGCATTGAAGCCGAACCTGCCTGCGGCGCTCGATGCCATCGACATCGTCGGCACGGGCGGCGACGGCTCCGGCAGCCTGAATCTCTCCACCGGCGCGGCATTGCTGACCGCGGCCTGCGGATTGCCCGTGGTCAAGCACGGCAATCGATCCATCTCCAGCCGCTGCGGCAGCGCCGATCTCATCGAAGCGCTGGGTTTTAGCTTGCCGCTGGACGAGCAGCGCGCCGCGGACGCCTTCAACGCCACGGGATTCACTTTTCTGTTCGCGCCCTATTTTCATCCGGCGATGAAGGCTCTCGCTTCGGTGCGTGCCGCACTCGGCGTTCGCACCGCATTCAATTTGCTGGGGCCCCTGACCAATCCGGCGGCACCGCGATATCTCTTGGTCGGTGCGTACGACGCACAGACGGCTGAGTTGATGGCCGGTACCTTGGCCGGAATGCCGATGGCGCGCGGCTGGGTGGTGCATGGTGCCGCCGGCTGGGACGAAGCGACGCCGATCGGTCCCTTCATTGCATTCGACATCACCGGCACACGGGTCGAGCGGCACGAAATCGATCCGCAGCAATTCGGCATTGCACGCTGCGCTTCCGGCGATCTTGCGGGGGGCGACGCCGGCCACAATCTTGCCGCGTTGATCGACGTGTTCGAAGGTAAGGATCGTGGTGCACATCTGGATACGTTGGCGCTGCAAACCGGTCTTGCATTGACGATCGCCGGCCGCGCGCCGTCCATCGCCGCCGGCATCGCCACGGCGCGCGACACCGTGGCGAGCGGCAAGGCACAAGCATGGCTCGCGCGATTGCGCGCATTCGCGCTTTCCCGCGGGAAAGCGCCATGAGCGGATTTCTGGACGATATGGCAAACAGCAGCCACGCGCGGGTGCTCGAGGCTCAGCGTCGCGAATCGTTCGCGGCGCTGCAAAAGCGCGCGCAAGCAGCGCCACCCGCGCCGCCGCTGAAATTATCGGCGCGAGGGTTCGATGTGATCGCGGAGCTGAAGCTCACCTCTCCCGCCGCGGGCGTGCTGGCGCCGCAGGATGAAGACTGGCGCGCTCGCGTCGTTGCCTATGCGCGGGGCGGCGCCGTGGCGGTGTCGGTGCTCACGGAACCCTCGCGTTTCGACGGCTCGCTGGAACACTTGCGCGAGGCGGCTTCCCTGCTGGCGCCCCTGGGTGTGCCGGCCATGCGCAAGGATTTTCTGGTGGACCCCTACCAGGTGCTGGAAGCCCGGGCCGCGGGCGCGGGCGGCATCCTGGCGATCGTGCGCATGTTGCCGCGCGAGCGGCTGTGCGCATTGCTCGATGCGGCCGCCGAGAGCGGCCTATTCGTGCTGCTCGAAGCCTTCGATGAAAGCGATTTGCAGACGGCGCGCGAAGTGCTGGCGGCGCGCGGCTCAGGCCCCGGCAATCTACAGGACAGGATCCTGATCGGCATCAACAGTCGCGATCTGCAGAACTTGAAGGTGGTGAAGGAGCGATTCGAGACGCTGGCGCCCAGTCTGCCGAAGGACTTCCCGGCGGTGGCGGAAAGCGGCGTCGCCACTTCGCTCGATGCGCTTCGCATGCAGCATTTGGGATACCGGCTGGCCTTGGTTGGCACCGCCCTCATGACCCGCGACGACCCCGCGGTGCTGCTGCATGAAATATTGGCGGCGACGCGGACAGTACTGGCTTAAATGGCTACACTCGTACCATGTGGATAAAGATATGCGGCATAACCGGCGCCGATGCGGTGGCCGCTGCGGCTGAAGCCAACGTGGATGCCATCGGCTTTGTCTTCGCGCCCAGCCCGCGGCAGGTAACCCCGGGCCAGGCCGCGCAGCTGGCGGCGCTTGCGCCGCCCGGAATCCTGCGCATCGCGGTGGCGCAGCATCCTCTGCAAATGAAAGTCGATGAGATCTGCCGGATCTTGAAGCCGGATTATTTTCAAACCGACGTCGAGGATTTGCGCGAGTTGAAGATTCCCGCGCACATCAAGGTTCTGCCGGTCGTGCGTTTCGGACGCAAGACCCCGAACCCGTTGCCGGGGCGCATGTTGTTCGAGGGTCCCTCGAGCGGTATCGGCGAGCTCGCCGACTGGGGCCGGGCGGCGGAACTCGCGCGGCAAACGGAAGTGATTCTGGCGGGCGGCTTGTCGCCCCAGAACGTCGCCGAAGCCATCCAGGCCGTGCGGCCATTCGGAGTGGACGTATCCAGCGGCGTCGAGTCGGAACCGGGAGTGAAGGATCCCGCGAAAATTCACGAGTTCGTGCGCGCCGCACGCGCGGCCGCCGCCACGTGGGGGGGAGAGCCATGAATGCACCGTTGCGCGCAGCCGCCGCGCACGAGACCCTGCCGGATGCCAAAGGCCGATTTGGCGGCTTCGGCGGCCGTTATGTTCCGGAAACTTTGGTGCCCGCGCTCGACCGGCTGCAAGCCGGCATCGCCCGCTATTTGCACTCGTCTGACTTTCAAGCCGAGTTCAAGCTCGAGCTCAAGACCTGGGTCGGACGTCCCACCGCACTGTCGCACGCGCCGGCGTTGAGCCGCCGCTGGGGCGCGCAGGTGTACTTGAAGCGCGAGGACCTCGCGCATACCGGCGCCCACAAGATCAATAACGCGGTGGGCCAGACGCTGCTCGCCAAGCGCCTCGGCGCCAAACGCATCATTGCCGAAACCGGCGCCGGGCAGCATGGCGTGGCGAGCGCCGCGGCGGCGGCTCGGCTCGGCATGCCCTGCGTGGTGTACATGGGCGCCGTGGATGTCGAGAGGCAGGCGCCCAACGTGGATCGCATGAAGCTCTTGGGCGCCACCGTGGTGCCGGTGACCGGAGGCGACAAGACCTTGCGCGCCGCGATCGACGAGGCGCTGCGCGACTGGGTGTCGGATCCCGACGGCACGTATTATTCGCTTGGATCGGCAGTGGGACCTCATCCCTATCCCTACCTGGTGCGCGAGCTGCAGTCGGTGATCGGCCGCGAGGCGCGCGCGCAAATGCTGGAGCAGGCCGGGCGACTGCCCGATGTGGCCGTGGCCTGCGTGGGCGGCGGCTCGAATGCCATCGGGATGTTTCATCCCTTTCTGGATGACGCCGGCGTCAAGCTGCTGGGTGTGGAAGCGGGGGGCCGCGGTGCGGGCCTCGGCGACAATGCGGCATCGCTGACTTTCGGCACGCCAGGCGTGTTGCAGGGTAGTTACACGCTGATCTTGCAGGACGCCTTCGGCCAGGTGCGCGAGACGCATTCAGTGTCGGCGGGACTCGATTATTCCGGCGTGGGGCCCGAGCATGCTTACTTGAAAAAAATCGGGCGCGTGACCTACGAGTCCGCCACCGATTCCGAAGCACTGGACGCGCTGGCCGAATGCGCCAAGTACGAAGGCATTCTGCCGGCCATCGAGAGCGCTCATGCTTTCTCCGGCGCGCGCAAGTTCGCGATGAAAAATCCAGGCGCGCAAATTCTTATCGGGTGCTCGGGACGCGGCGACAAGGACATGCCGATCTTGCAGAACACGACCTTGCTGAAAGAGCCGCATCAAAGCCAGCCGCGCCGATGAGTCTGCCACGCGAGCGCATATCGGCCGCGATCCGCGCGGCGGCTTCCAAGTCGAGGCCGGCCTTGGTGGGCTACTTGACGGCGGGGTTCCCGACCTTGGAAAAGTTCAAGGACAGCCTGAGCGAGGTGGCGCGGTTTTGCGATGTCGTTGAAATCGGCGTGCCGTTCAGCGATCCGATGGCCGATGGCACCACAGTCCAGCGCGCGAGTTTCGTCGCGCTTCAGAATGGCGTCACGCTGCCGTGGATTCTCGATGAATTGAAATCCGCGCCCCGGCAGGACGCCCCCATCCTGTTGATGAGCTACTTGAATCCCTTGCTGGCGTACGGGTTGGACAAGCTGCCGCGCGACGCCGCGGCCGCGGGCGTCGCCGGCTTCATCGTCCCGGATCTGCCGTTCGAGGAAAGCGGCGAATTGAATCTTGCCCTCGAGACCCAGGGGCTGGCGCTGGTGCAAATGGTGACGCCGGTGACGCCGGCGGAACGGCTCGCGATGCTATGCCGTGAAGCGAAGGGATTCGTGTACGCCGTGACCATGACGGGCACCACCGGTAAATCCGCGGAGGTGCCGCCGGATGTGCTCGAGTACATGGACCGCGTCAGGAGCGTATCCGGCGTGCCGGTGTGCGCGGGTTTCGGGATCCGCTCGCATGCGCAGGTCGCGCGCTTCGCGCCGCACGTCGACGGCGTGGTGGTGGGCTCGGCGTTGGTCGAGGTCCTGGAGAAGGGCGAGGATGTGGGTGCTTTCCTACAGTCCTTGCGCCAAGGACTAGCGTGAAGCGGGTATTTCGAGCTGCCACGCTGCTGCAAGTCGCGCACGCCCGCAATGTGCTGATCGCGGCCGGAATCGAAAGCGAGCTGCGCAACCAATATCTCGCGGGCGCCCTGGGCGATCTGCCCATGCTCGAAACCTGGCCGCAGCTATGGGTGGAGGACGATCTGGAAAAAGTGGCGCTGCGCGCCCTGGAGAATGCCGCCGCGGCGCCCATCGGCACCCCCTGGATTTGCGGGCAGTGCGGCGAGAAGCTCGAGCCCCAGTTCACCACTTGCTGGAGATGCGGAGCCGCGTTCCAGCCCTCGTAGCGCGTGCTAGCATGTACCGCCAGTCCTGAGGGACCCCTAGGAGAGCGGTATGGAAAGTACGAGCGGTTTCGACGACATCAAGGCCACCGCTTCCGTCGAGATCAAGAATCTTCTGGCGGATGTCGAGGAACTCGTGGCGCGCATCGCCGATATGCAGGATGCGGACGTAGGCCGGTTGCGCAGCAAGGTGCAGCGCGCCGTGGATGCCGCCAAGGAAAGTCTCGCCGAAGGTGCGGAATCGGTGCGCCAGCGAGCGCAGGGCGTTGCCGACAGCGCGGATGACTATGTTCGCGACAGCCCGTGGCAGGCCGTGGGTATCGCGGCGCTGGTCGGGGCGGTGGTGGGCATGCTGCTGACGCGCCGCTCCTGAGATACCGATGCGTAGGATATGGACACTGTCCAAAGCCGCACCCGCGCTGCTGCGTCACGTCGTCGGCTACATCGAACTCGCCGGACTCGATCTTGCGAGGACGCAGCGCGAGTTCACGGCGCAGCTCATTGCCGTTGCCGTCGTCGCGTTCTGCGCCTTGTTCGCATTGTTCTTGAGCTGCCTCGCGGTCGTGGCCTACTACTGGGATACGCCGCATCGGGTTGCTGCCATCGCCTGGATGGGCGGCGGCTTTTTGCTGATAGCCCTCGGCGCCGCGATCTATCTGTCGCGGGCGGCGCGTGCGCGCTCGCCGCTGTTCGCCGACGTGCGCCGCGAATGGCAGCAAGACCGCGTCATTCTCGAGAGCATCTTATCGGACGACGAACCATGACGGAGAGCGACGAGGAAGAAATGAACGAGGTTCGCGCGCGGCTCAAGCAGTCGCGCGAAGAAATCAGCCATTTGCTCGATCCGCCGCGCGACCCAAGCGGCGCGCTGCCGCCGGCCGGCGGCCAGAGCGGCTTCCCACGCAGCCGCACCATGCAAATGCTGATGAGCAATCGCGGCCTGGGAGCGTTGGGCGTGCTGGCGGGGGGATTTCTCATGGCACGCCCCGGGCTCGCATTTCGGCTGCTGCGCCTGCTGCCCACGGGCACCGTCGCCAAGGCGATCATCGCGCGCGCCCTGTCGGCGCTCAGCGACCGCGCCGATTAGCCGAGTGTAATTTCCGCCGTATGCTCGCGTCCATCATCCGCGAGCGCTATTTCGCACGAAGTGCCGGCTGTTTCGCGGCCATCCAATGAGTGGCGGGCAATACCGCGATTCACGCCCGCAGGGTTGGTTACCTTGATGTGGTAGTGCGTCGATCCATGCCTGTAAGCGGCCTCGAAGCCCGGCCAGCCGCGCGGAATGCAGGGGTCAATCACCAAAGTATTGCCGCGCAGATGAATTCCGAGGATGCCTTCCACCGCGGTACGGTACATCCAGCCGGCAGACCCGGTGTACCAGGTCCATCCGCCCCGGCCGATATGAGGCGCGGTGGTGTATACATCGGCGCACACCACGTAGGGTTCGACCTTGTAGCGCTCGACAGCGGCAGCGTCGCGCGCATGATTGATGGGGTTCATGAGCGAGAACAATTCGGCCGCCCGGTCACCGTCGCCCAGCAGCGCGAACGCCAGGGCACTCCACATCGAGCCATGCGTGTACTGGCCGCCGTTCTCGCGCAGACCCGGTGGATAGGCCTTGATATAGCCGGGATCATGCGCCGTGTGATCGAAGGGCGGAGCGAACAGCTTCACCACACCATCGGCGCGGCTGACGAGCAGGGTGTCCACCGACGCCATCGCCCGGGCCGCACGGTCTGCTTGCGCGGCGCCGGAAATCACCGCCCAGCTTTGAGCGATGGAATCGATCCTGCATTCATCGCTCGCCGCGAACCCCAGCGGGCTGCCATCATCATAATAGCCGCGCCCATACCACTCACCGTCCCAGGCTGAACGCTCAACGGCTTGGCGAAGCGCAGCGGCATGCTCGCGCCAGCGCGCCGCCTTGTCGCGCGCGCCGCGCCCCTCGGCAATGGGAGCAAAGCGCATCAAGCCCGCATACAGGAACCAGGCGAGCCAAACGCTTTCGCCGCGGCCTTCGATGCCGACCCGGTTCATGCCGTCGTTCCAGTCGCCGGTGCCGAACAGGGGCAGGCCGTGCCGGCCGACGCTCAGGCTGGAATCGAGAGCAAGCACGCAGTGATCGAATAGCGAAACGGAATCGCCCTGGCCCGGGGCGGCGAAATTCTCGAGCTGACCGGCTTTAAGCGGGCCGCCGCTCAAGAACGGCACCGGCTCTTCGAGCACCGCGACGTCCTGAGTCACCTCGAGATAGCGCGCCACGACGAAGGGCAGCCAGATGCGATCATCGGCAATTCGCGTTTGAATTCCCTGACCGGAAGTCGGCAACCACCAGTGCTGCACATCACCCGCCGCGAACTGGCGCGAGGCGGCGCGCAGAATCTGCGCGCGCGTCTCGGCGGGCGCGGCCACGCACAGTGCCATGACATCCTGCAGCTGATCGCGATATCCGTAAGCGCCGCTCGATTGATAAAATGCCGTTCTTCCCCAGACGCGGCAACTCAAGGTCTGATACAGAAGCCAGCCGTTGGCGAGCAGGTCCAAGGATCGATCCGGTGTCTTTACCTGGATGACGCTCAAAGTGCGTTGCCAGAAA
>DASXNX010000207.1:0-34100 GCA_036494725.1 Steroidobacteraceae bacterium | reverse complement strand
CAAATTCCTTGCGCAATTTCTCGATATTGACGTCGAGCATCATCACCACGAAGAGGAACAGCACCATCACGGCGCCGACGTACACCAGCACCAGCACAATGCCTAAGAACTCGGCATCCAGAAGCACCCAGATCACAGCGCTGTTGAAGAAGCACAGCACCAGCAGTAAGGCCGAATAAACCGGATTGCGCGATAGGATCACGCCCAACGCGGCGCACACCAGTACGGCGGCAAAAATGAAAAATAGAATACTCGGGAACATCAGCGATACCGCGCGTCGGCGGCGCGGTCCGCCGCGATCATGGTTTCATAGCGCTCGCCTATGCCGAGCAGCTTGTCCTTGCTCATGATGTTTTCGCCGCGGTTCTCCATGTGGTACTCGTGCAGGCGGGTTTCCACGATGGCATCCACCGGGCAAGCCTCCTCGCAAAAGCCGCAGTAGATGCACTTGAACAAGTCGATGTCGTAGCGTGTGGTGCGCCGGGTACCGTCGCTGCTGACGTCGGACTCGATGGTGATGGCAAGTGCAGGACACACCGCCTCGCACAACTTGCAGGCAATGCAACGTTCCTCGCCGTTCGGGTAACGGCGCAGCGCGTGTAGTCCGCGGAAGCGGTTGCTTTGGGGAGCCTTTTCTTCGGGGTAGTTCAGCGTGATCTTGGTCTGGAACATGCTTTTAAGGGTGACCCACATACCCTGCAGCAACTCCCAGAGCAGAAACGTCTTGATGAAACTGCGGATGCCTTGCATTACAGATGCCCCTTCCACGGACCGACATGGAAATAGACCATGACGCCCTCAACCAACAGCCAGATCAGCGTGACCGGAATCAACGCCTTCCAGCCCAAGCGCATGATCTGATCGTAGCGGTAGCGCGGGAACGTGGCTCGCAACCACAGGAACGAGAACATGAAAAAAGCGACTTTTGGTGCGAACCATAAGAAACTGGCTTGCGCGATCCACGAATCCGGCGAGACCCATCCATCGAATGGCGACAGCCAGCCCCCGAAAAAGAAAATGGTCGTCAACGACGATATCAGGATCATGTTGACGTATTCGGCGATGAAGAAAAGGGCGAAAGCCATGCCCGAATAGTCCACATGGAATCCGGCGACGATTTCGGATTCTCCTTCGGCCACATCGAACGGCGCGCGATTGGTCTCGGCCACGCCGGAGATGAAGTAGACGATGAACAATGGAAACAGCCAGAACCAATTCCAGCTCAAAAATCCGCCGCCTTGAGCCCGTATGATGTCGCCGATGTTCAGGCTGCCCGCCGCCATCAGCACACCCACCATCGCGAAGCCCATGGCGATTTCATATGCAACCACCTGCGCTGCGGCGCGCATGGCACCCAGGAAGGCGTACTTGGAATTCGCCGCCCAACCGGAGAGGATGATGCCGTATACGCCCATCGAGGTCATGGCGAGGACGAACAAGAGACCCGCGTCGATATTCGCGAAGGCCCGTTCGGGACGCAGCGGAATCACGGCCCAGATGGTGAGTGCCGGAATCAGCGAGAGGAACGGCGCCAAACGAAACAATACGCCGTTCGCGTTCGACGGGATCATGATTTCTTTGAACAGCAGCTTGATCACATCGGCGAACGGTTGGCCCAAGCCCGGAATCCAAAACAAATTCACCCGGTTCGGTCCGCGCCGCAGCTGCATGTAGCCGATAACCTTGCGTTCGGCCAGCGTGTACACCGCCATGACCAGGATGACGCTGATCATGACGATCAGGGTCTGCACGGCTAGCAGCAAGGGCGTGGTCCAGAACGGCGTGATTTGCCCGGAGAGCCAATCGCGAATCGGGGTCCAATCCCACATGATCAGATCACAGTGCGGGTCATACGCCCGTCCTTGGTCTTGGCCAGCGCTTCGGAGCCGCGCACCAGCACATCGCTCTGATACGGCGGAACCTCGACCCAGGCGCCCGATGGCACCTGCCCATTCGGCACGTCCCCGGCGGCCACGGGCGTCGCCGCCGTCGCGCGCTCACCGCACAAGATCTTCAGAGCATCGCGGACTTCTTCCGAGCTGTCATAGTCGATGCCGTGCACATTCAATAAATTGGCCAGCACTCGAAGCACCTTCCACCCGGGACGGCTCTCGCCCGGGAGCCTCGTGGCCCCAGACCAGCTTTGCCAGCGGCCTTCGGTGTTTACGTACGTGCCCGAGGTCTCTGCGAAAGTGCCTATGGGTAACACCACATGGACCACGCCGCGCAACGATTCCGGCAAATGCGTGGTAATGGCCACGACCAAATCCGCCGACGCCAGCGCTGAAGGGTCAACGCCGAGATCGTTCGCAGGATCGATTCCCCCGAGGAGCACATATGCCTTGAGCGGCGCGTCGAGCATCGCTCGGGCCGGCAATCCGCCGGTCGCGGCTGCCGTGCCGCCGGACACGCGATGCGGCACCGCGCCTGCGAGATACGCGCCCGCGGAGTTGGCGCCCTCGGTAATGCACCCGACGCTGGCAGCGCAAAGATCGGCGAGCACGGCGGCCAATGCTTTGAGCTGCGCATAGGCGGGATGCCGCTGAGCCAGGGTGCCCAAGATCACCGCGCGGCGCGAGCCGCGTGAAAACGCGGCGATGAGAGTCCGATGCGAGTCGCCGACGGTTGCCGCGGGCACGCTCACCGGCACCGGTTTGCCCGCGGCCTCGGCCGCGGCACGAACCAGGGAGCTCAGCTCGCCGACCATATCGACTGCAACCAGGTATCCGGCAATGGGAAACATGTATTCGAATCGGCGCGGATTCAAGAATGCCACCGACGCGCCGCCTTTTACGGCAGCTTTGCGCAATCGATGCGCCAGCAGAGGCATTTCGTGGCGCAAATCCGAACCCACGATGAGCGCGCCTTCCAGGTGCTCAACCTCGGCAACCTTCAGACCGAGATTCGGGTACGACGCCTCATTCTGCTGCCCCCGGAAGTCCAGCTGCCGCAGTCGATGATCGATATTGTTGCAGCCCAATCCACGTGCAATCTGCGCCAGCAGAAACAACTCCTCGAGCGTCGCCATGGGGGACGCCAAGAAACCGGTCGCGGCCTTGCCGATCGCGGCTGCCTTCTGCAGCCCTTCCGCGGCGGCCGTCAGAGCCACTTCCCAATCGACCGTTTTCAGAGTTCCGTCAATACGCAGCAGGGGTTCGGAGACGCGCTCGGGGGAATACATGCCCTCGAATCCAAAGCGGTCGCGATCGGCGATCCAGGTCTCATTGAGATCCTCGTTCTCGCGCGGCACCATGCGCATCAATCTGCCGCGCAGTACATGCGCATACAAGTTTGTGCCGAAGGCATCGTGCGGCGACACCAGGGCGGCCTGGGTCATTTCCCAGGCACGGCCTTGATAGCGGAAGGGTTTGTTGTTGAGCGCACCCACCGGACACAGGTCGATGATGTTGGCCGACAGCTCGTGATCGACGCTGTGCTCGATGTACGTGCCCACTTCCATATGCTCGCCGCGGCCCGTGGTGCCCATCTGCGGATAGCCCTGAATCTCAGCGCCAAAGCGGACGCAGCGCGTGCAATGAATGCAGCGGGTCATATCGGTCGAAACCAAGGGACCGATGTTCTTGTCCTTGACCACTCGCTTGCGCTCTTCGAAACGCGAGATATCGCGCCCGTAACCCAGCGCCAGATCTTGCAATTCGCACTCCCCGCCTTGGTCGCAGATCGGGCAGTCCAGGGGATGATTGATGAGGAGAAATTCCATCGTGGCGCGTTGCGCCGCCACCGCTTTGGGCGACTTGGTGAATACCTTCATGCCCTCGGTCACCGGCGTGGCACAGGCCGGCAACGGCTTCGGCGCCTTTTCAACCTCGACCAAGCACATGCGGCAATTCGCGGCAACCGATAGCTTGTCGTGGTAGCAGAAGCGCGGAATGTAAATATCCGCCGGATCCGTCACCTGCATGATCATCTGACCCTTGCGGGCCTTCAAGGCAACGCCGTTGACTTCGATGTTGACGGTATCGTCTGCCATGAAATTAAGCCGCAGCGGCCGGCCGGCCGTCCATGTCGGTAGCCTGGGAATCCATGATGGAGCGTCCCTTGTGTTCGATCATGTATTGAAATTCAGGCCGAAAGTGCTTTAAAAAACTTTGCACCGGCCACGCCGCCGCATCGCCCAGGGCGCAGATGGTATGGCCTTCGATTTTATTGGCAACGTCGAGCAGCAATCCCAAATCCTCGCTGCGCCCCTCGCCGGCGATGATTCGCTTGAGCATTCGGTCCAGCCAGCCAGTGCCCTCCCGGCAAGGCGTGCATTGTCCGCAAGATTCCGAGGTGTAGAAGCGCGCCAGGCGCTCGAGCGCCCGTACCATGCAAGTGGTTTCGTCCATCACGATGACCGCGCCGGTGCCGAACGATGAGCCGGCCTTCTTGAGCGAGTCATAATCCATATTGACGTTCCACATCACCTCGGCGGGTACCACCATGCAGGAGGAACCTCCGGGAATGACGGCCTTGAGCTTGCGCCCCTTCCACACCCCGCCGCAAAGCTCCATCAGATCCTTGAACGGAATCCCCATGGGCAGCTCGAAGTTGCCGGGCTTGGTCACGTGGCCGGAGACCGAGAACATCGCCGTGCCGCCGGAATTGACCGGACCCAAGCCGGCAAACCAAGCTGCGCCCTTGCGCATGATGGTCGGCACCGAGGCGAAGCTCTGCGTGTTGTTGATGGTGGTCGGCTTGCCGAACAAGCCGAAGTTCGCGGGGAACGGCGGCTTGAATCGCGGCTTGCCCGGCTTGCCCTCGAGGGACTCGAGCAGCGCGGTCTCCTCGCCGCAGATGTAAGCGCCTGCTCCGATATAGGTATGCAAATCGAAATCCACGCCGGAGCCCAGGATATTCTTGCCGAGCAAGCCGGCCGCATAGGCTTCCGCCAGGGCCGCTTCGAAGCGCGGTATGGGCTCGGCCAGAAATTCGCCGCGGATATAGTTGTAGCCGACGGTCGCCGTCATCGCATAACCGCCGATCGCCATGCCCTCGATGATCGAATGGGGGTTGTAGCGCAGAATGTCCCGATCATGGCAGGTGCCCGGTTCCGATTCGTCCGAATTGCACACGGCATACTTTTGTATCGGCGACGAGCGCGGCATGAAACTCCACTTCACGCCCATTGGAAATGCCGCGCCGCCACGGCCGCGCAACCCCGAAGCCTTGACCTCGTCGATGATTTTCTCGCGCGGGGTCTGCTCTTTTAATATCTTTTCCCAAGCGTCGTAGCCGCCGATTTTTCGGTAGCTTTCAAGCGTCCACGAGCGCTCGTATTTCAGCGCTTCTAGGCACACCAGGTTTTGTTCGTGCGACATCCGCCCTCTACCCTAGGTCAATTCATCCAAAATCTTGTCGATGATCTGCGGCGTCAGATTTTCGTGGTACACGTGATCAATCATCATCATCGGCGCCCCCGTGCACGCAGCGAGGCACTCCTCTTCGCACTTCAGGTATATGCGGCCGTCAGGCGTGCTCTCCCCGGTCTTGATGCCGAGCTTTTTCTCGACGTGCTCGACCACTTCATGAGAACCGCGCAGCATGCAGGAAATGTTGGTGCACACCGACACGTGATGCCGGCCAACCGGCTTGGTCTCGAACATCGAGTAGAACGAGGCCACCTCGTACACCAGGATATTCGGCAGCTCCAGATAGGCCGCCACCGCATCCATGAGATCCGTCGTCAAGTACCCGTGATTTTCGTGCTGTACGGCGTGCAGCGCGGATATGACCGCAGAGCGCTTACGCTCGGGCGGAAACTTCGCTACCCAATGATCGATTTCCTCGCGCACATGATCGGACAATTTCGCGTTCATCGGTCGATCTCGCCGAATACGATATCTTGCGTGCCGATCACCGACACCACATCCGCCAGCATATGACCGCGCACCATCTCATCGAGCGATGCCAGATGGGAAAATCCCGGCGGCCGGACTTTCAACCGATAGGGTTTGTTCGCACCGTCGGAAACCAAGTACACGCCAAGCTCGCCCTTGGGGGCCTCGATGGCGGCGTAGACCTCGCCGGCCGGCACGCAATAGCCTTCCGTCATGAGCTTGAAGTGATGGATCAAGGATTCCATATCGCCCTTCATTTCCTCGCGCCGTGGCGGTCGCACTTTGCGATCGTCGATCATCACCGGACCGGGATTCCCCTTCAGCCACGCTACGCATTGCTCGACGATGCGATTCGACTGGCGCAGTTCTTCGATGCGCACCAGGTACCGGTCGTAACAATCGCCATGGACCCCCACGGGGATGTCGAAGTCCATCTTGTCGTAGACCTCGTAGGGTTGCTTTTTACGTAAGTCCCACTCGACTCCCGAGCCGCGCAGCATGGGACCGGAGAAGCCGAGCTGCAGCGCCCGCTCCGGACTGACCACTCCGATATTCACCGTACGCTGCTTCCAAATGCGATTGTCGGTCAGCAACGTTTCGTACTGATCGACGCAGGCGGGAAAGCGCCGGGTGAAATCGCCGATAAAATCGATCAAACCGCCGGTACGTCGGGCATTCAGCCGATCCACGTCTTTCTTGCTGCGCCACTGCGAGGGCTGATACTGCGGCATGGTCTCCGGCAAGTCGCGGTACACGCCTCCGGGACGATAGTAGGTCGCATGCATGCGCGCACCGGATACGGCCTCATAGCAATCCAGCAGATCCTCGCGTTCGCGGAAGGCATAGAGGAATACGGTCATGGCACCGATATCGATGGCATGCGCGCCCAGCCAGATCAGATGGTTCAATATGCGGGTGATCTCATCGAACATTACGCGGATGTATTGCGCGCGTATCGGTGGTTCCAGTCCCAACAGCCTTTCGATGGCCAAAACGTACGCGTGCTCATTGCACATCATCGACGTGTAGTCCAATCGATCCATGTAGCCGATCGACTGGTTGTAAGGTTTGCTCTCGGCGAGCTTCTCGGTGGCTCGATGCAGCAACCCCACGTGCGGGTCGGCCTTCTGAATGACCTCGCCATCCAGCTCGAGCACCAGGCGCAGCACGCCGTGCGCGGCCGGATGCTGTGGCCCGAAATTCATGGTGTAGTTGCGGATCTCAGCCATCGGTCTTGGCAATCGAATGGGTGTGAACCGGCGCGTTGGTGAGCTGCGGATCGTAGCGATTGTCGTGGCGGATCACCTTGGGTACCAGCACGCGTGGCTCAATGCTCACGGGCTGATACACGACCCGGCCTTTTTCCGGATCGTAACGGACCTCGGAGTTGCCCGACAGCGGAAAGTCCTTGCGAAAGGGATAGCCGATGAATCCGTAGTCGGTCAGGATGCGGCGCAGGTCCGGGTGGCCCTTGAACAAAATGCCGAACAAATCGAAGGCCTCGCGCTCGAACCAGTTTGCGCTCGCCCAGATACCGGTCACGGAATCGACCATGGGTTGCTCATCGTCGGGGCAAAAAACGCGCAAGCGGACGCGATGATTGAGCGAAATCGACAGCAGATGATAGACCGCGGCAAATCGTCGTCCCGCCGCGACTTCGCCCGTGCGCGGCGCACCGCGCGCAACGCCGCGGCTGAATCCGGAGGAAGTCGCAGTCTGGGTGGTCCACTCGTCGCGGCCGTGCGATAGATAATCCACTCCGCACACGTCCATGCACATTTGGAATTTCAAATCGGCCGCGTCGCGCAGCACCGTGGCTACGCTGAGCAACTGCTCCGCGGGCACCTCATAGGTCAACTCGCCGGCGCTGTTCGAGACGCGCGACAGCTTGCCCGGCAACGCCGCCGCGATGGTTTGCGCGAGAGTTTCCAGGCGGGTCGGTGTTGCAACCGCCGCCGCCGATGGGGGATCCGCGCTCATCGAAAAATCGCCTTATTGCGCCTGATTTTGTTTTGCAGCTGGATGATGCCGTACAGCAGGGCTTCCGCGGTCGGCGGGCAGCCCGGAACGTATACATCCACCGGCACGATGCGATCGCAGCCGCGCACCACGGCGTAGGAATAATGGTAGTAGCCCCCGCCGTTCGCGCAAGAACCCATCGAGATCACCCAGCGCGGTTCGGTCATTTGGTCGTACACTTTACGTAGCGCGGGGGCCATCTTGTTGACCAGCGTTCCGGCCACGATCATCACGTCAGACTGCCTGGGGCTGGGCCTGAATATAATCCCGAAGCGATCCTGGTCGTAGCGCGAAGCTCCCGCGTGCATCATTTCGATGGCGCAGCAGGCGAGACCAAAGGTCATCGGCCACAGAGATCCGGTTCGAGCCCAGTTGATCAATTTATCAAGCGAGGTCACTTCGAAGCCGCGCACAGTGTTGTCGGCTTCTAATCCCATTCCAGAGCCCCCTTCTTATAGTCGTAGACCAACGCAACGACCAGCAGCAGTGCGAAAATCAGCATGCTGATCAGACCGAAGGTGCCGGTCGCCTTGAGCGATACCGCCCAGGGAAAAAAGAAGGCAATTTCCAAATCGAAAACGATGAAAATGATGGCTACAAGATAGTAGCGCACGTCGAAACGCATGCGCGCATCCTCGAAGGACTCGAAGCCGCATTCATAGGGAGAAAGTTTCTCGGCGTTTGGACGGCGCGGTCCCAATAGCCAACCCATGGTGAACAGCGCGAGGCCCAACACGGCGGCCAGACTCAAAAAGATCAGAATCGGTAGGTATTGTCCAAGCATATCAACGCCGTAACGTGGGTTGTCGGCGCGATTGTATCAGGCGAGATGAGCTTATGTCGCGCCGAACAAGGTGTTCGGCGCGCTCTCTTAAGTTGGTGCCGACGGCCGGACTCGAACCGGCACAGGTTGCCCCACTAGCCCCTCAAACTAGCGCGTCTACCAATTTCGCCACGTCGGCTTGCATAACTACTTCGTTGGCTCGGGTACTGGAGCCGGTGTTTGAGTCGGCGCAGTCTGTACCGGCGGTGTCTGTGCCGGCGCGCTCGCTGCCGCCCGCGCCGCGCGCTCCAGCACCGATGTCGGCTCGGCTGTCGCATGCGAACCCAAATAAGCCAGAGTCAAACTGGTGACAAAAAACAACGCCGCAAACACAGCGGTCAACTTCGAAAATAAAGTGCTGGTTCCGCGGGCGCCGAACACGGTGCCTGAGGCGCCGGAACCGAATCCTGCACCGGCCTCCGCGCCCTTACCGCGCTGCAAGAGCACCAGTCCAACGATCATGAACGCAAGGAGCACATGCACTCCCAAAATCACACCACGCAACATAAAAGATCTCTTTAATGACGAGCGGCCGCAGCCGCGCAAATCTGTCGAAACTCATCGGCGCTCAATGAAGCGCCGCCCACCAAACCGCCATCCACATCCGGCATCGCGAACAACTCGGCGGCGTTGCCTGCCTTCACGCTGCCCCCATACAGAATGCGGAGACGATCCGCCATATTAGCATCATGCGAGCGCATCCTCTCGCGCAGGAACCTATGCACCTCTTGCGCCTGCTGCGGTGTTGCGGTTCGGCCCGTGCCGATGGCCCACACCGGCTCGTAGGCCAGCACCGCGCCGATAAAACCGCCCGCGCCGTGCATCGCGATCACCGTGTCGACCTGGCGCGCGACCACCTCTTCAGTCTTGTGCGCCTCACGCTCTTCCAGGGTTTCCCCGACGCACAGAACCGGCGTCAATCCGCCCGCCAGGGCTGCGGCAAATTTGCGCGCCACCAAGGTGTCATCTTCGTGATACCAACGGCGCCGCTCGGAATGTCCCACGATCACATAGTTGCAGCCGACGTCCTTGAGCATGGCGGCACCCACCTGGCCGGTAAAGGCACCGCCCGATTCGGCACACACGTCCTGCGCGCCAACCATGATCGGCCCCTCACCCAACACTCGCACGGCATCGCTTATATAGACATAAGGCGGAAACACCACGATGTCGATGGGCCACTCGAGACGCACATAGCCTTCCAACTCGGATAGCAGCGCCCGGTTGGCCGCCTGAGACCCGTGCATTTTCCAGTTGCCCGCAACCATCGGACGACGCATAGCCTTGCCTTCGGGCATTGAAGCCCCTGCGGGAAAGGCGCGGAAGATTAGCCGCGCGGCCTCGTAACTGCAAGCCCCCGCTAGAGATTTCCATTCGTCGAGGCGGTTTCGACGGCCGCGGCGATATCCTTGGCACCCTTCTTGACCTGGGCCGCGTCGGAACCCTCGACCATCACACGAATAACAGGCTCGGTGCCGGAGGCGCGCAGCACGATTCGACCACGTCCCGCAAACCGACGTTCAACTTCCTCGACCGTTCTCACCACCTGGGGGTGGGTCTTAGGATCGAATCGTTTTGCCACCTGCACGTTCAGCAGCACCTGAGGATACTTCTGCATACCCGTGGCGAGTTCGGCCAGTCCGGCTCCTGTTTGCTTCATGACGCTCAAGACCTGCAGTGCCGAAATCAGACCATCACCGGTTGTGGTTTTATCCAAGCACAGAATGTGGCCCGATGTTTCACCCCCGAGAGTGCCACCGGATTCGTTCAGCATCGCAAGCACATTGCGATCGCCCACCTGGGCGCGCAGGAATTCGATGCCGCGCTTTTGCAATGCATGCTCTAACCCAAGGTTGCTCATGACGGTGCCCACCACCGGACCCTTGAGATCGCCGCTGGCGCGCCGCGCCGTCGCCAGAATGAACAGCAGTTGATCGCCGTCAACGCAGCGCCCCAATTCGTCCACCATGACCACTCGGTCGCCATCTCCATCCAAGGCGAAGCCCAATTGGGCACGGACCCCGGGCACCGTAAGTTGCAACAACTCAGGCGCCGTCGATCCGCAACCATCGTTGATGTTGCGGCCGTTGGGCGAGCAGCCGATCGGTACGATCTCGGCGCCGAGATCCGCGAGGACTCTCGGAGCAACCTTGTACCCTGCGCCGTTGGCGCAGTCGATGACGATCTTGAAGCCCTTCAGGCTCATGCCGGCGGGTATGGTCGAGACGCAAAAGTCCTGATACTGAGTGCGGCTGCGATCGATGCGAATCGCTTTGCCCAGCAGCTTCGATTCTTGCGTCACCACGGCGCGATCTAGCAGCGCTTCAATTTCTTGCTCGACCCGATCGGACAGCTTGCTGCCGCTGCTGTCGAAGAACTTGATGCCGTTGTCCTCATAGGGGTTGTGTGATGCACTGATGACAACCCCGAAGCTGCAGCCCAGGCGCTGCGTCATATAGGCGATGCCCGGCGTGGGCAACGGACCGATCAACATGACGTCGACGCCGGCAGCGACGAATCCAGCTTCCAGCGCCGACTCGAACATATAGCCCGAGACGCGCGTGTCCTTGCCGATGAGCACGCGCCCGCCTGCCGGCGCGAGCACGCGTGCGGCAGCGCTCGCCAATCGTAGTGCGAAATCCACCGTCATCGGAGCCGTGCCGACGCGGCCTCGCACGCCGTCGGTGCCAAAAAAGTCGCTCAAATTTCCATTCCTTGCAAAACTGAACTCACCGCCACAATGGCATCGCGGGTTGCGCCGACATCATGAGTGCGGATGATCCGTGCGCCGCCGGCCACCGCCAACGCCGCCAATCCCAAACCGCCATACATGCGCTCATGCAGGCCCTTGCCGAGAATCTTGCCGAGCACACTCTTGCGTGAGACGCCAACCAGTAATGGCGCGTCGAGCGCCGCCAATTGCCGCAACTCCTTCAGCAGCGTCAAATTGTGCTCAAGGCTCTTGCCAAATCCGATCCCGGGATCGAACGCGATTGCCTGCGGAGCGATCCCGGCGCCGAGGCAGGCGCTGCGTTCCCGCTGCAGAAAAGCGCCGACCTCGGCCACCACGTCATTATAGTGCGGGCTTTCTTGCATCGTACGCGGCTCGCCCTGCATGTGCATCAGGCACACTCCGACCTCAGTTTCGGCGGCAGCTTCCTTCGCTCCGGGCACGCGCAAGGCATACACATCATTCACGATACAGGCTCCCGCCGCCACGGCCGCCCGCATCACGTTCGGCTTGGAGGTGTCGACTGAAATCGCAACCTTCAGGGTCGCGGCGATGCCTTCGATCACCGGCACCACCCGCGAGATTTCCACCGCTTCATCGACGCCGAGTGCACCGGGCCGCGTCGATTCGCCCCCCACATCGATGATCCGCGCCCCCTCCGTGACGATTTGCGCAGCACGCCCGAGCGCCGTCTCGACACCGGCATAGCGCCCGCCGTCTGAAAACGAATCGGGGGTGACGTTCAATATGCCCATGACCACGGGCCGCGTCAGATCAATATCTTGGTCTCTGCAACGCCACAGCATGGGAAATGACGGGGACTTGCGCACGAATCTAGTTATATGGCGTCGACCGCAGTCTTAGGGTTGGCTCGGGGGGGGATTCCCCGGAGCGTGGAAAACAGGGGCTCGGCGCACGCGCCGAGCGGGTTCGCCATGGATGGCGAACCCAGGCTTGCAGCGATGCAGGACAGCATCGCGTTGCAAGTTTTTCCCGAAGCCATCAACCCCCTAGTGCTGGCCCGCGGGATTTACCAATGGCGCCGTGGGTTTCTCCGCAGAAGGCCCCCGCGGGGTCGGCGTCGGCGTGTCGTCCCAATCTCGGGGCGGACGCGGCGTACGGCCCTCCATGATGTCCTTGATCATTTCCTCATCGATGGTCTCGTACTTGATCAAGGCCTCGGACATGCTCTGCAGCTTGTCCATGTTGGTCTGCAGGATTTTGTATGCGCGCTGATAGTTGCTGTCAATCACGCGGCGTACTTCCTCATCGATCACGTGGGCGGTCACGTCCGACACCTGCTTGTGCTGCGTGACGCTGCGGCCGAGGAACACCTCGCCCGACTCCTCGCTGTAGGTTTGCGGTCCCAATCGGTCCGACAGGCCCCAGCGCGTCACCATGTTGCGGGCCAACTCGGTGGCACGCTCAATGTCGTTGGATGCGCCGGTCGTCACCGCATCGGCGCCGAACACCAGCTCCTCCGCGATGCGCCCGCCAAACAGTGTCGCAATGCGGCTCTCGAGCTGCCGCTTGCTGGTGCTGTAGCGATCGGCTTCGGGCAGGAACATGGTCACGCCCAGCGCTCTGCCACGCGGAATGATGGTCACTTTATAGACGGGATCGTGCTCCGGCACGCTCAATCCCACGATGGCGTGCCCGGACTCGTGGTAAGCCGTGTTGCGCTTTTCTTCCTCGGTCATAACCATGGAACGGCGCTCCGCGCCCATCATGATCTTGTCCTTGGCGCGCTCGAACTCTTCCATGGTGACCGAGCGCTTGTTACCCCGGGCCGCGAATAGCGCCGCCTCATTGACCAGGTTGGCCAGGTCAGCACCGGAGAACCCCGGAGTCCCTCGCGCAATGACGGCCGGCTTGACGTTGTCGCCGAGCGGGACTTTGCGCATATGAACTTTGAGAATCTGCTCGCGGCCACGCACGTCGGGCAGCGGTACGACCACCTGTCGATCAAAGCGGCCGGGGCGCAGCAGTGCCGGATCCAGCACATCGGGCCGATTGGTCGCCGCGATGACGATGATGCCCTCGTTGCCCTCGAAACCATCCATTTCGACCAACAACTGGTTCAAAGTCTGTTCGCGCTCGTCATGTCCGCCGCCCAGGCCCGCACCACGATGCCGGCCCACCGCGTCGATTTCGTCGATGAAAATGATGCAAGGCGCATGCTTCTTAGCCTGCTCAAACATGTCGCGTACGCGCGAGGCGCCCACGCCCACGAACATTTCCACGAAATCCGAACCGGAAATGGTGAAAAACGGCACTTTAGCTTCGCCGGCGATGGCCCGGGCCAGCAAGGTCTTACCCGTGCCGGGAGACCCCACCATGAGCACACCTTTCGGGATCTTGCCGCCAAGTTTCTGGAACTTGCCGGGATCTTTCAAGAAATCGACAATTTCGACGACTTCTTGCTTTGCTTCCTCGACCCCCGCCACGTCGGCGAAGGTAATGCTGACCTGATCCTCGCCCAAGAGCCTGGCCCGGCTCTTGCCGAAGGACATGGCTCCCCGGCCGCCGGAGGCGCCCTGCATCTGGCGCATGAAGTAGGCCCAGAAGCCGATGAGAATGAGAATCGGGAAGGCCGATATGAGCAGTTGCAGGAACACCGACTGCTGCTTGGGCGGTTCACCCCGGAATTTCACGCCGTGCTCGTTCATGAGTCCGATCATGGCGCTGTTGTTCGTTTCGGGATTGTAGGCGACGAATTGGTCGCCCGAACGGCGTTTACCCTCGATTACATCCCCTTTCAGGGTCACCGAATCGATGTTGTTGCTCTTAACTTCGGTGAGAAATTGCGAGTAATCGATGGTTGCCGGCTGGCCGGTACGCATGCCGAATTGGCTAAAAATCGCCAGCAGAATCACTGCCAACGCGACCCACAAGAGAATTTGTTTCGTCAGATCGTTCAAGTGTCACCTGCCAGTACGCATCCCAACTTACACCATCCCAAAGTGCCGCGCCAACAGATAGGTCTCAGGACTGCGAGTTCGTGACGCCTTCGGCTTTTTTGTCGCCACGCGGCCATACTTATGCTTTGCATCCCGCATGATTTGTTCGAATCCCGCGCCCTGAAATAGTTTCACCAACAAGTCGCCTCCCGGCGTCAAAACGCGTTCCGCAAACTCGAAGGCGAGTTCCGCTAGGTACATGGAACGAGGCTGATCCACGGCATCTATGCCTGACATGTTGGGGGCCATATCGGACATTACAAGGTCGACCTTATCGCTGCCCACGCGCTCCAGCACCTGCCCCAGAACCGCCTCTTCGCGAAAGTCGCCCAACACGAACTCCACCCCCGGTATGGCGTCCATGGGCAGAATATCGGTCGCCACGATGCTGCCCTTCGCCCCGATGATGCGGGCGGCGTACTGGCTCCAGCCGCCGGGAGCTGCGCCCAAATCGACGCAGCGGATCCCGGGTCGCAGCAGGCGCTCCGTTTCCTGGATCTGCGCCAGCTTGAACACGGCGCGCGAGCGCCAGCCCTCCTTTTGCGCACGTTTGACGAACTCATCGTTGGCGTGTTCGGCCAGCCAGCGGGAACTGCTTTTTGAGCGCTTCGGCATTTTGTGTTGCGACTATAATCGCCCGATGGCCTTATCCGAAAAACAAAAGAAACACCTGCGGCGCCTGGCGCACCCGATGAGCCCCATCGTCATGCTGGGAAACGCAGGCCTCACCGACGGCGTGGTCAAAGAAATGGAGCGAGCGCTCACGGATCACGAACTGGTCAAAGTCGCCGCCCGGGTTGGCGAACGAGCGCAACGCGATGCAGCGTTGAACGATTTGGCCGGCCGGACTCACGCGGAACTCGTGCAACGCATCGGCAACGTCGGCGTGTTCTATCGCCGCCGCGCCGACTTGCCCAAGATTCTTCTGCCCGACGCCTGAATTCTTCGGCGCCTTAGTTGAGCGCCGCTTGTTTAGGCGCGGCAAGATAAGCGTCCGCGGCCTTCACCAGCGATTTCTTTTGCGCCGACTGAAACCGCGCCCCCTCCATGCTGCGCGCCAGTGACCCGGCTGCCCCTGTCGAGGTATTCGCCCGAACCCAGGCCTCGAGCTGATCGAGCGGCAAGGCGTCCCAGTAGACGGCCGGAGTTTGCTGGGCGACGCGCAGCGGTCGCTCGGTGCTCGCTACCGAGTTCATCAGTTTGTCCTGATTGGCGACGTAGGCGTCCCAGGAAAGGCGCGGATGCTCCCGCGCCAGCGTAAAAATCAGCCCTCTGCCGAGCGTGTTGGCTTGCGGGGGTAGTTCACCCGAGAGTGCGATCTGCACGACCTGGGGCGCGAGGGCGGGATCCCGAACCCGAGCCAGCGCAAAGTAGTAGCGCTCCAATGAAGGCTCGTCCTTGGCCGCTTTGGCAAGGGCATGCAGCTGCGCAAAGGTAGCCGCATCGGCGTTTTGTCCGACGATGCTGAGCAGGGTGGTTTGCGCATCGGCACCCAAGCTGGCAGGATCCTTCACGAACGCCGCAAAGCGCCGGCGTGCTGCATCAATCGTCGCTTGATCGCCCCAACGGCTCAAACTGCGCAACAACGTATCCCGCAAGTCATCGACGTCCGGCGTTTCCGCAGGCTTGGCGTCCCAGCCCAAGCCGTCGGCCACCGGCTTGATCAGCGCGCGCGCATATGTTGTGAAGGTCTGGTAGCCCGGCGTTCCCCGTTCCGCGTACTCAATGGTCGCGAGCGCGCGAACAATCTGCTGCCAGGCACGTGTGTCGCGGTCACTGCCCATTCCCGAGGCCAACGCGAGAAAGGATTGCAAGGGTGCTTCGCCCGCGCCCACCAACGCCCACTGATCATCCAGCAGCGCGATGCGATCGCCGTCCTGAGCGTCGGGGAATAGGCGCGTGTTGACCGCCAAAGTGGCCGAATCGTACTTGACCCGGTAGTAGCCGACGGCGCCCGCATTGACGCTCAAAGCCTCATCGCAGCGGCCCGCCGCCACCGTTTGGTTCGCCGCATCCAGCAGCACGCTACGCGGTGCAGCGGTGCCTGCGCGAATGCTCAATGGCACCTGCCACTGCGTCGGCGCGGCGTCGGCTCCGCTCATCAGGAAGCGCTTCTGGCTCAAGGTCACGCTGCGATTGCCGGACGAATCGCATGCCGCCACGACGCTCACCAAGGGAAATCCCGGCTTCTCGATCCAATTTGCAGAGACGGAGGCAACATTCTTGCCGCTGGCGCCCCCCAGGGCGAGCCACAGATCGGCCGCCGTGGCATTCGAATACGCACGAGACTTGATGTAATTGCGGATGCCGCTGCGAAATACATCGTCGCCGATGTAGGCCTCCAGCATGCGCAGCAGTGCCTGTCCTTTATTGTAGGTGATGTCCGAATCGAAGCTTTCGATCGCCTGCAGTTCATCCGTCACATGCTGCTCGATGGGATGCGAGGTCGCGCGCGCATCGGCCGTCATCGCCCGTTCCTTGGACGCATCTTCTTGTTCCCACCAATGCCATGCGGGATAGCGCGCGGCCGTTTCCTTGGCGGCCAGCCAGGATGCGAAACTTTCATTCAGCCAGGTATCGTCCCACCAACCCATGGTGACCAGATCGCCAAACCACTGGTGTGCCATTTCATGCGCTTGAATGCTGAAAACGGTCTGCTTTTCCTGCATCGTGCTCGAAAGACCCACCAGCAAAACCTGATCGTTATAGGTAATCGCGCCCCAATTCTCCATGGCGCCCGAAAAGCCACCCGGCACCGCAATGGAGTCGAGCTTCGGCAGCGGATAGGGATAGGCAAAGTATTCGTTGTAGTCGGCTAGAATCTGCTGTGCGTTGGCGAGCGGCACGTTGCTTTCCGCTTCGTGACCGGCAACGGCCCAGACGCCGAAGTGCGTGCCGTTGTTCGAGGCGCCAACCTCTCGAAGATCTCCGGCCGAGAACACCACCAGGTAAGACGGCATCTTCGGCGAGCGCGCAAAGCTCACCGTCACGAGGTTGCCGTGCACCTCGCGATGTGCGATCGGCATGTTTCCCACCGTGGCCCAAGATGCCGGAACCGTGGCCGTCAAGGTGAAGTAAGCTCGGAATGAAGGCTCGTCCCAGCATGGGAACATGCGCCGCGCATCCGTCGCCTCCATCTGCGTCGACAACATGACTCCCTGGCCGCCTGCGTGGCTGTATTTCTGCGCGAACAACCCTTGCGGTTGCGACTCGATTTTGCCGGTATACGAGAAACTCAACGTGTGCTTGCCGACTGCAGGAGTCATCAAAGTCACGGTCGTGACCTGTTGCGCATCATTCGATTCGACCGACTTGACGGATTTGCCGTCCAGCAGCACATGGCTCAATGTCTCGTTCAGCGAGTTGAATTGCACCGTCGCGGTGGCCTGCCGGAATTGCAGTTGCACCGACTCGGTTCCCGTCAGCGTCAAGGACTTGGTGTCCGGCACCACGGCGATGTCGTAGCTTTCGGGCACGACGTTCTTGGGCAGGCGCCCAGGCGCCGAGTCGAAATCGAACGGCGCCCCGGACCACGTCACCGTCGCGAGCAAAGTGCAGCAAAACGCAGCGAGACCGGGCCGAACGAACTTAAGCATGACGGACCTCATCGTTATAGACCACGACAAAAACGCAAATGCAGGCCGCTACATACAGTGCCGCGGAGACGCCGTGCCAGGCGCCGAAACCCAATCCCAGAGCCCTGCCATGAATCTGCGCCGAGCTCATCGCGCGCTTCAAAATCCACTCGTTTGCCGCGAGCAACGCCGCTGCCGCGAATCCAAAGCGAAAATGCGCGCGGCCCGGCAACAACAGTGCCAGCGCCGCAACACCCAGGCCCAGATAGGTTTCGATGCCGAAGAGTCTGGCGGCAATCAGACCCGCGCTGTGACGATCGCTCGGCAGCTGGAACAATATCGCCGCGACCCAGAGCAGCGACCATAGGCTCCCCGCCCACAGCACCAAGGCCACGTGCAGCACCGCCCGCAGAAGCTTCACGGTTCGTTACACGTAGCGGACCGAGACGATTTCGTAGCTTCTCGTCCCGCCGGGCGTGGTGACATCGACCACATCGCCCTCGGATTTTCCGATCAGGGCGCGGGCAATCGGCGATGATACCGAGAGCAGCCCTTGCTTGATGTTGGCTTCATCGTCGCCGACCAGTTGGTACACGACTTTGTTGCCGCCCTCCTGATCTTCGAGCTCGAGCGTCGATCCAAACACGACGCGGCCGTTCGCGGTCAGCTTGGTGACATCGATGATTTCGGCATTGCCGAGACTTTGTTCGATCTGATTGATCCGACCCTCGATGAAGCTCTGCTGTTCGCGCGCCGCGTGATATTCGGCATTTTCGCTCAAGTCGCCGTGCGCGCGCGCCTCGGCGATCGCCTTGATGACGTTTGGCCGGCTCTCGCTCTTCAACGTCTTCAGTTCCGCCCGCAGCCTATCGGCTCCGCGCAGCGTCATCGGGGTTCGCTTCACGCCGGCAATTCCTTATGCAAATCCTGCAGCCGATTCACTTCGATGTCGCCCAGGTGGTCGAGCGCGTCGCAAGTGGCTCGCGCACCGGCCACCGTCGTGTAGTAGGTTACTCGTCTCGCGACGGCTTCGCGACGAATGGAACGGGATTCACGCACCGCTTGCTTGCCCTCGGTGGTGTTGACGATCAACGCCACTTCGTCGTTTTTTATCATATCCACCACATGCGGGCGACCCTCACGCACCTTATTGACCCGCCGGCACGTGACACCGGCCTGTTCCAGGACGGCGGCGGTCCCGCCGGTGGCGGCTATTTCAAATCCGCGCGCAATCAACATCTGCGCCAGTACCACGGCACCGGGCTTATCCCGGTCCCGCACGCTGATGAAGCACAACCCGCGTGTCGGCAATATCACCCCCGACGCGGCTTGCGCCTTCGCGTATGCCTCGCCGAATGTGTTGCCGGTCCCCATGACCTCCCCCGTGGATTTCATTTCGGGACCTAGGATCGGATCGGCCTCGGGGAACTTGATGAACGGAAACACCGCTTCTTTGACGGAGAAATAGCGCGGAATGCGCTCCGTGGTGCAAGACTGCATGGCGAGCGTCTTGCCCGTCATGACGCGCGCTGCCACCTTGGCGAGCGGAATACCCGTGGCCTTGGAAACGAAGGGCACGGTGCGTGAAGCTCGCGGATTGACCTCGAGCAGGTAAATCACGCCGCTTTGGATCGCGAACTGGATGTTCATTAATCCAATCACGTTGAGCGCCTTGGCCAGCTTGCGGGTCTGCGCCCGCAATTCATCTTGGATCTCCGCCGACAACCCGTTGGGAGGCAGCGAGCAACCCGAGTCGCCGGAGTGCACGCCGGCCTGCTCGATGTGCTCCATGATGCCGCCGATCAGCACATCCGTGCCGTCGCTGACGGCATCGACATCCACTTCGATAGCCAGATCGAGAAAACGGTCGAGCAGCACCGGGCTGTCGTTCGACACCTTCATGGCGTCCACCATGTACTGGCGCAGATCGTCCTCGTTGAACACCACTTCCATGGCTCGGCCGCCCAGCACGTAGCTGGGCCGCACCACCAGCGGGAAACCCACATCGCGCGCCATCAGTATGGCCTGATCCTCGGATCGGGCCGAAGCGTTGGCGGGTTGCTTGAGCTTCAAGGCGGCCACCAGCTTCTGAAACCGCTCACGATCCTCCGCAATGTCGATGCTATCGGGCGTGGTGCCGACGATGGGAGCGCCGGCGGCCGCCAGCGCCCGCGATAACTTCAACGGCGTCTGTCCGCCGAATTGCACGATGACGCCCTCGGGCTTTTCCTTCTCGATGATTTCCATCACGTCTTCAAAGGTCAGGGGCTCGAAATACAACCGATCGGAGGTGTCGTAGTCGGTGGAGACCGTCTCTGGGTTGCAGTTCACCATCAGCGTTTCGAAGCCGTCCTCGCGCAGGGCCATGGCCGCGTGCACGCAGCAGTAATCGAATTCGATTCCTTGTCCGATGCGATTCGGGCCGCCTCCCAAGATCATGATCTTGCGCCGCTCGGTCGGTGCCGCCTCGCATTCTTCTTCGTAGGTGGAGTAGAGATAGGCGGTCGAGGTCGAGAATTCGGCGGCGCACGTGTCGACGCGCTTGTACACCGGATGCAGTCCCAGCTTGCGGCGTTCCCGGCGTATGTCGGATTCTTCGCGCGCCACCAGTTTTGCGATGCGCGAGTCGGAGAAGCCCTTGCGCTTCAAGGCGCGCAGCCGCGCAAAGTTCAGGCTTTCGAACCCGTCCTTCGTCAACTGTCCTTCGTCGCGTACCAGATCCTCGATTTGCGCCAGATACCAGGCGTCGATCTTGGTGGCCTCATAAACCTGCGGCAGCGTCCAACCCGCGCGAAACGCGTCTGCAACGTACAAAATCCGATTCGGCCCCGGCCAGCGCAATTCGTAGGACAGTTTCTCGTTCGCCTCCTCGGACAAAGGCAGGCTCAGCTGTTCGTTGAATCCGTCGTAGCCGGTTTCCAAGCTGCGCAGCGCCTTTTGCATCGACTCCTGGAAGGTGCGGCCGATGGCCATCGCCTCGCCCACCGATTTCATCTGCGTGGTCAGGCGCGTGTTGGCACCCGGAAATTTCTCGAAGGTAAAGCGCGGGATTTTGGTGACAACGTAATCGATGGTCGGCTCGAACGAGGCCGGAGTCGCGCCTCCGGTAATGTCATTTTTCAGCTCATTGAGGGTGTAGCCCACCGCCAGCTTCGCGGCAATCTTCGCGATCGGAAAACCGGTGGCCTTGGACGCCAGCGCCGAGGAGCGCGACACCCGCGGGTTCATCTCGATCACCAGGACCCGGCCGTCTTCCGGGCTGATGGCGAACTGCACGTTTGAGCCGCCGGTATCCACCCCGATTTTGCGCAGCACGGCGATCGAGGCGTCGCGCAGCCGTTGGTATTCGCGATCCGTCAGAGTTTGCGCCGGCGCCACCGTGATCGAATCGCCGGTGTGCACGCCCATGGGATCGATGTTTTCGATGGAGCAGACGATGATGCAGTTGTCGTCGTGGTCCCGCACCACTTCCATTTCGTACTCTTTCCATCCGAGGACCGACTCCTCGAGCAGCACCTCGTTGGTGGGCGATGCGTCGAGACCGCGCGCCACGGCGGCTTCGAATTCCTCCCGGTTGTAGGCGATGCCGCCGCCGGAACCGCCCAAGGTAAACGAGGGCCGGATCACCGTGGGAAAGCCGATCTCCGCTTGCACCGCCAGCGCCTCTTCCACACTGTGCGCGATGCGCGCCCGCGCAGTTTCCAAACCGATGTCGGTCATGGCGCGGCGAAAGAGCTCGCGGTCCTCGGCCATGTCGATGGCACGCTGCGACGCTCCGATCATCTCGACGTTGAATTTATCGAGAATCCCTTCGCGGACGAGATCCAAGGCGGTGTTGAGCGCCGTCTGACCGCCCATGGTCGGCAACAGGGCCGTAGGCCGTTCCTTCTCGATGATGCGCGCCACCGTTCGCCAGTTGATGGGCTCGATATAGATGGCGTCCGCGGTCTCCGGGTCCGTCATGATGGTGGCCGGATTGGAGTTCACCAAGACGACCCGGTAGCCCTCTTCCTTCAGCGCTTTGCAGGCCTGAGCACCGGAATAGTCGAACTCGCAAGCCTGACCGATGACAATGGGTCCGGCACCGATTATCAGAATGCTTTCAAGGTCGGTACGTTTCGGCAAGCAGCTACCCTTCCGCCGACTTTTGTTTGACCTGATTGCGACCGCGGGAATTGGTCTGCACCCGCTTCACCATCAAGTACATGAAGTGTTCGAACAGGAGGCGCAGATCGTGCGGACCGGGACTGGCCTCCGGATGTCCTTGGAAGCTGAAAGCAGGGCGATCGGTGCGCGCGATCCCCTGCAAGGAACCGTCGAACAAGGAACGATGGGTCGTGCGCAGCGTATCAGGCAGCGTGGACTCATCGACCGCGAAGCCGTGGTTCTGACTCGAGATCAGCACACGGCCGGAATCGACTTCGAGGACCGGATGATTCGCGCCGTGATGACCGAACTTCATTTTCAAGGTCTTTGCGCCGCTTGCCAGCCCGAGCAATTGATGTCCGAGACAAATGCCGAACACGGGAATATCGGTTTCCAGGAAGCGCTTGATTGCTTGGATGGCATAGTCGCAGGGCTCGGGGTCACCCGGGCCATTAGATAAGAAGATACCATCAGGATTCATTGCAAGTACTTGATCTGCCGGTGTTTGCGCGGGTACGACCGTCATGCGACAACCATGCTCGGAGAGGATTCGCAGAATGTTCCGCTTGATGCCGAAGTCATAGGCCACGACGTGCACCCGGCTTTGCGGTCGGGGCGGCTTGGCGGCGGCCTTCCAGATCAGCCCGTCATTCCACTGATAGATTTTCTTGGTTGAGACCGCCTTGGCAAGGTCCATCCCCTTGAGGCCTGGAAACTTCTTCGCGGCCCGCACCGCTGCGGACTCATCGATGGTGTCGCCCGTCATGATGCAGCCGGATTGCGCACCCTTCTCCCGGAGCAGCCGGGTTAGTTTGCGGGTGTCGATATCCGCAATCGCCACTACCTTGCAGCGCAGCAGGAAGCTTTGCAATGACTCGGTAGCACGCCAGTTGGAGTTGAGCACGGGCAAATCGCGGATCACGAGGCCAGCCGAAAATACCGCACCGGATTCCAGATCCTCCGGGGTGGTACCGGTATTGCCGATGTGCGGGTAGGTCAGCGTGACGATTTGGCGGCAGTAGGACGGATCCGTGAGGATTTCCTGATACCCGGTCATCGCGGTATTGAAAACTACTTCACCCGTCGTGTTGCCTTTTGCGCCTACTGAGACGCCTCGGAACACTGTGCCATCTTCGAGAGCTAGCACTGCAGGTGTCGACACTCCGGTTCCTCGCTTTGCACGGCGGCGCCTGCCGCAGATGCGCAAAGCGGGAGGCGCTCCTGATGAACGTCCTCCCGCTTAATAGTTGAATTCGCGATCAGTTTCCGGGCGCGAATATTAACGATGCCCGCGGTGACTGTCCATCGCTTCTAAAGGCCCAACACATCGCGCATGCCATACAGGCCAGCCGGGCGCCCGACCAGCCAGGCCGCTGCGCGCAATGCGCCCTGAGCGAAGGTGATGCGATCAGTCGCCCTATGGGTCAATTCCAGGCGCTCTCCGGCGGCCGCAAAGGTCACCGTGTGCTCTCCAACGATGTCGGCTGCCCTCAGCACCGAAAAACCGATGCTCCCAGGGGGTCTCGGGATATTGCCGCTCAGCTCGATGGCCGCGATATCGCTCAGGCGCTGGCCGCGCTCGGCCGCTATCAGCTCTCCCAGACGCAAAGCCGTGCCGGAAGGCGCATCGCGCTTGGTGCGATGGTGGGCTTCCGATATCTCGACATCGTAGGAGGACCCAAGACTCACGGTGGCCTCGGCCGCCAGCTTGGAGAGCACTGCCACCCCGACGCTGGTATTGGGCGCGATCAGCACCGGAATGGACGCCGCGGCGCTTTCGAGCGCGGCACGCGCTTCGGCGTCGAGTCCGGTGGTGCCGACGAGGATGGGAACACCCGCGGTGGCACAGGCTCTTGCATGCGCGGCCACGGCATCTCCCAAGCTGAAATCCATCGCCACACACCCCTCGCGAAGCGCAGCAACGGGATCCGCTGTAATCGTCACGCCACAGGGCTGACCTTCCGCGGCGGCGTCCAGGCCCAATCGGCTGCTGGCCGCGGAAGCCACAGCGCCGCACAGTTGAAATCGCGGGTCATCGCGCAGCGCGCGAATCAACGACTGGCCCATGCGACCGGTGATGCCGAACACGACCAGCGCTTGCGCCGCCACTTACGGGGCCGCGCCGGTAAAGAATTTTTTAACACCCGCGAAGAAAGTCTGCTCGCGAGGTTTGTGGCTGCCCTGCTCCAGTGAGGCCTCGAATTTCTTGAGCAGTTCTCGCTGCTCGGCGCGCAAGCTCACCGGCGTTTCCACGACCACGCGGCAAAACAAATCGCCCGGGCTGCCGCCGCGCACGGGGCGCACTCCTTTCTCGCGTACGCGGAACACCCGGCCGGACTGCGTTTCACTCGGAATCTTCAAAATGACTTCGCCGTCAAGCGTCGGCACCTCGACGGAGCCGCCGAGCGCAGCGGTGGTAAAGGTGATGGGCACCTCACAGGACAGATGGCTGCCTTCACGCTCGAAGATAGCGTGCTCGCGTACCCGAATCTCCACGTACAGATCGCCCGCCGGGCCGCCATTGCGCCCCGCCTCGCCCTCGCCGTTCAATCGGATGCGATCGCCGGTATCCACGCCCGCCGGCACTTTCACGGCGAGAGTCTTCTCCTGACGCATGCGCCCCTGGCCGTAGCAAGTGTCGCAAGGGTTGGAAATGATCTTGCCGCGGCCCTTGCAGCGCGGGCAGGGTTGTTGAATCGTGAATATCGATTGCTGGACCCGCACTTGTCCCTGGCCATGACAGGTGTCGCAGGTCTTGGGTTGGGACCCCTTGGCCGCGCCCGTGCCTTTGCAGGTTTTGCACTCCGCCAAAGCCGGTATCTGGATCTCGGTGTCGGTGCCGAACACCGCTTTTTCGAGATCCAGCTCCAATTCGTAGCGTAAATCGGCGCCCCGAAATACCTGGGAGCGGCCGCGCTGACCGCCCGAGAAGATATCGCCGAACATCTCGCCAAAAATATCGCCGAAGGCCTCGCCGGCGCTGAATCCGCCGCCGCGATTGCCCTCGAGACCCGCGTGACCGAATTGATCGTATACGGCGCGCTTACGCGAATCGCACAGCACCTCATAGGCTTCTTTGCACTCTTTGAATCGGTGTTCCGACTCCGGATCGTCCGGATTGCGGTCGGGGTGAAACTTCATGGCGAGGCGGCGATAGGCCTTCTTGATGTCGGCTTCGCTCGCGTCCCGCGGCAAGTCGAGGAGTTTGTAGTAATCCTGCTTCGCCATTGCCTGCCCTACGCCCATAAAAACGAACCGCCGGTACTATGCATACCGGCGGCTACTATTACCAATCTAACTGATCACGAATCGCGTCAGGCCTTTTTGCGGTCGCTGTCCTTGACCTCTTCAAATTCGGCGTCCAGCACGTCATCCTTCGGCTTCTCCGTCCGGCTTCCGCCGCCGGATTCTCCTCCCGGACTTGGGCCGGCGCCTGCCGCCGATTGCTCGTACATCTTCTGCATGATGGCGGCCGATGCCTGCTCCAGAGCGGTGGTCTTACGCTCGATCTCCTCGCGGTCATCGCCGCTCATCGCCGTTTTGACGGCGTTCAGGGCGTCGGTCGCGGCTTTCTTGTCCTCCTCGGAGGCCTTGTCGGCGCCATCCTTGAGCGCTTTCTCAACGGCATGGATGGTCGCATCCGCCTTATTGCGCGCACCCACCAGCTCGCGGAATTTCTTGTCTTCCTCGGCGTGGGTTTCCGCATCGGACACCATGCGCTTGATCTCGGCCTCCGACAATCCGCTCGACGCCTTGATGACGATGCGCTGCTCTTTGCCGGTTTTCACATCCTTCGCCGACACGTTCAAGATGCCGTTCGCATCGATATCGAAGGTCACCTCGATTTGCGGCATGCCGCGCGGTGCCGGCGGGATGTCGGTCAGATCGAACCGGCCCAACGACTTGTTGTCGGATGACCGATCGCGCTCGCCCTGCAGCACATGGATGGTGACGCCGGTCTGATTGTCGTCCGCGGTCGAGAATGTCTGCGTGGCCTTGGTCGGGATCGTGGTGTTCTTCTCGATGACCTTGGTCATGATGCCGCCCAAGGTCTCAATTCCCAACGACAGCGGCGTGACATCGAGCAGCAGCACATCCTTCACATCGCCCGCGAGCACTCCGCCTTGAATCGCAGCACCCACGGCCACGGCTTCATCCGGATTCACGTCCTTGCGCGGCTCTTTCCCGAACAGGTCCTTCACCGCCTTCTGCACCATCGGCATGCGCGTCTGGCCGCCGACCAGAATGACCTCGCCCACGTCCTTCATGGACAGTCCCGCGTCCTTCAACGCGATGCGGCAGGGTTCCATGGTCTTTTGCACCAAGTCTTCCACCAACGACTCGAGCTTGGCGCGCGTCAGCTTCATGTTCAGATGCTTCGGCCCCGCCGCATCCGCGGTGATGTAGGGCAGATTGATCTCCGTCTGTTGGCTCGATGAGAGTTCGATCTTGGCCTTCTCGGCGGTCTCCTTGAGACGCTGCATGGCCAGCGGATCCTTGCGCACATCGATGCCGCTTTCCTTCTTGAATTCGTCCGCCAGGTAGTTGACCACGCGCAGATCGAAGTCCTCGCCGCCGAGGAAGGTATCGCCGTTGGTCGACAGCACTTCGAATTGACGCTCGCCGTCCACCTCCGCAATCTCGATCACCGATACGTCGAACGTGCCGCCGCCCAAGTCGTACACGGCAATCTTTCGGTCGCCGCCGTCCTTGTCCAGACCGTAGGCGAGGGCCGCCGCGGTCGGCTCGTTGATGATGCGCTTGACGTTGAGGCCCGCAATGCGGCCGGCGTCCTTGGTGGCTTGGCGCTGCGAGTCATTGAAATACGCCGGTACCGTGATGACGGCCTCGGTCACGGTCTCGCCCAGGTAATCCTCGGCGGTCTTCTTCATCTTCATGAGGACGCGCGCGGAAACCTCCGGGGGAGCCATTTTCTTGCCCTGCACCTCGACCCAGGCGTCGCCGTTGTCGGCCTTGACGATCTTGTAAGAAACCATGCCGATATCGCGCTTCACGACATCGTCGCTGAACTTGCGGCCGATGAGGCGCTTGACCGCCGCCAGCGTGTTTGCGGGGTTGGTGACTGCCTGGCGCTTTGCCGACTGCCCGACCAGCACCTCGCCGTCCTTGGTGAATGCAACGATCGACGGCGTTGTGCGATCGCCTTCGCTGTTCTCGATAACCTTGGGCTTGCCGCCCTCCATGATCGCGACGCAGGAATTCGTCGTGCCGAGATCGATGCCAATCATTTTACCCATTGTGAAAACCCTCTAAGAATTCAACCTTGTGACCGTAACTGGGGACGTACGGCGCATTTTTCAATTGGCGTCTGCGGCCGGTGCTTTGGCGACAACGACCCTTGCCGGACGCAGCAAACGGCCATTCAGGGAATACCCCTTTTGGATCACCGCGAGCACGGTATTCGGCGGCGCGTCATGGCTCTCTTGGGCCACCATTGCCTCGTGCCAGGCGGGGTCGAAGGGTTGCCCAACCGGGTCAATGACCTTGATCCCCGCCTTGTCGAAGGCGCGTTGCAATAACTTCAAGGTGGCCTGAGCACCCTCGAGCAAGGCCGGTCCGGGATTGGTCGCGGCTGCACTGATGCCTGCCTCCAGCGAATCCCCCACACCGACCAGCTCCGAGGCGAACCGCTCCACGGCGTATTTTCGTGCATTGTCCAACTCGCGCTCGGTTCGCTTGCGGAAGTTCTCCAGCTCCGCGACCGCGCGCAGGTAGCTGTTCCAGTTCTCAGCCGCCTTCGCTTCCGCGGCGGCCAGTGCCGAGGCGTTCCCCGGGACCGCCGAATTCGCGTCCACCGGCTGCGCTTCCTCAGGCGAGTTGTTGTCGTTCACGTAAGCCCTCAAAAAAGACGGCGGCTTAGTACCGCTCGAAGTTCAAGACACTGGGGGTTATTTGCGAGCGTTCAAGGCCGAACCCAGCAGTTTTGCCGTGATATCGACGATCGGGATGACCCTTTCGTAGGCCATCCTGGTGGGTCCTATGATCCCTAGGACCCCTACCACCTGGTTGTCCACCATGTAGGGCGCCGTGACCACGCTGATATCATCGAGAATGCGGTAGCCCGATTCCTGGCCGATGAAAATCTGAATGCCATCTGCCCTCAGGCAACTGTCCAGCAACCGTAGAATATCGTGCTTCTCATTGAACGCCTCGAAAAGGCGGCGCAGGCGATCGACATTCGAGAGCTCGGCAAAACCCATCAGGTTGGTTTCGCCCGCAATGACATATTCCACGCGCTCATCGGATTGCGTATCGAAGACCTTCTGCGCCACCTGGATGGCGTCCTGCATGAGCTTGTCCATATGCTGGCGCGTCTCCTGCAACTGCGTCAGCAACAGCGAGCGCACATCGGGAAGAGACCTTCCGGAAAAGGCTTCATTCAGGTAGTTGGCGGAGCGGCGCAATTCTTCCGGCGAATAGCGGCGATCCAGCTGCACCACGCGGTTCTGCACTTCGCGGTTGCTCATGACCATGATGGCCAGCGCGCGATTCTCCGACAGCGAGACGAACTCGATCTGCGACAGGGCGATGTAGTGCGGGTTCGGCAGGGTTACGAGCCCGGCCATATGCGTCACGTTGGACAGCATTTGCGAGACGGTCTGCACCAGGGGCCGGCCGCTGGCGGCTTCCGACCCCAAGCGCCGTTCGATGTCCTCGATTTCTTCGCTATGCAGGGGCTTGAGCTTGAGCAAGGTGTCGACGAACAATCGATAGCCCTTGTCGGTGGGTATGCGGCCCGCGGAAGTGTGCGGCGAGGCTACGAAACCTAGGTCTTCCAGATCGGCCATGACGTTGCGTATGGTGGCCGAAGATAGGCTCAGTCCTGAATCCCGCGAGAGCGTTCGAGATCCCACGGGCTGGCCGTCGCGTATGTAGTTCTCGATCAGAGCCTTGAGCAGCAACTGCGCCCGCTCATTCAGCCCCTCGTCGGCACTTTCAGCTGGCATAGTACAGTCCATATAACATGTTTGAAGCTACCTAGCGCGTCCGGCCGAAGTCAAGTCCGCGTGACCGCGTGAGTTGGGTCTGCTACAAGGGATCGATCATGCCTCATTCGTTTCAGTCCATCGCGCTGGTCGGCAGGCCCACCGATTTGCGGGTAGCCGATTGCATGCTGAGTCTGGCGGCGCATTTCCACGAGCGCGGATTGCGCGTACTGGTCGACCCCAGCGTGGGTTTGGCCTTCAAAGCGGACAGTGTCGCGTCGTGTCCGGAGCAGTCCTTTGCCACCCGAGCCGATCTCATCGTTGCGATTGGCGGGGACGGCACCCTGCTGTATGCAGCGCGCTTGGTGGCGGGTCATTCAGTTCCCTTGCTGGGCGTGAACCGCGGCCGACTGGGATTCTTGACCGATGTGAGCCCCCAATCGATGCTCGAAGACGTCGACAGTGTGCTTGCCGGGCGCTACAGCGAAGATCGCCGCTCGCTCCTGGCGGCCCGCCTGGAGCGCCACGATGGCACCACGGTAAGCGCGCTGGCGCTGAACGATGTCGTGCTCAACAAATGGGAAACGGGCCGGACCATGGATTTTGAGACCACGATCAACGGTCGTTTTGTTAACTCACACGGCGGCGACGGCATTGTGATCGCCACGGCGACCGGATCCACCGCCTATGCGCTGTCCTGCGGTGGACCCATCGTGGAACCGGACCTGGACGTATGGGTACTCGCCCCCATCAGCCCGCATACCTTAAGCGACCGCCCCATCATCGTGCGCGCCGGCAGCAAGATCCAGCTACGCATGTCCGATCGCTTCGACGCGCGCGCGCAAGTCACTTGCGACGGCAGCGCCATCGGCGAACTCGAACAGGGCGACAATCTGATTGTCGAGGGCGCCGATGTCCAGATCACCTTGCTGCACCCGCCAGGCTATGACTACTACCGGCTGCTGCGATCCAAGCTGCACTGGGGCCGCGGCGGGTACGGCGGGCAAGCCGACGCCTAGGGTGCGCTCCTTATGCTGACGCATCTTCAATTGCGGGATTTGGTTCTCGTCGATGCGGCGGAACTCGAAATCGATGCGGGCCTCACGGCACTGACCGGCGAGACCGGCGCCGGAAAATCCATCGTGGTCGACGCATTGCTGCTGATTGCGGGAGGCCGGGCCGCCGGTGACATCGTGCGCCAGGGCGCGGAGCGCGCCGAGGTGGCTGCCAGCTTTTCGGCTTTGCCGGCGGCGGCGCGCGACTGGCTCAAGAGCCAGGAAATCGAGTTCGACGGTGATCTGGTGGTGCGGCGCATCGTCGGAGCCGATGGCCGCTCGCGCGCCTTCATTAACGGCCAGGTGGTGCCTTTGCAAGCGTTGCGCGAGCTGGCGGAGCTTCTGATTGAAATTCACGGCCAACAGGAATTTCAGAATCTGGTCAGCCGCGGCGCGCAGCGCGAGCTGCTCGATGAGCGCCTGAGCTCCCCTGCTCTGAAGAGCAGCGTCGCGGATCTGTATCAGCGTTACAGCGCAAGCCGGCGCGAGTTCGAGGCGCTCAAAGCGGCCGCCGATAACCGTGATGCCCGCCTCGACCTGTTGCGCTACCAGCTGACGGAGCTCAAGGCCGAGGTCGGCACGAAGACTGAGATCGAAGAATTATTCGTGGACCTCAAGCGCGTTGCTGCACGCAGCCGGTTGGGCGCCGCCGCGCTCGCGGCACTGAACGCCGCGTTCGAAGCTGAAAACGACAGCGCGCACGATCTTCTGGGCCGCGCAACGGCAGCACTGCGCACAGTCGCCGATGTCGATCCGCAACTGGGCGAAGCCGGCAAGCTCTTGGGCGAGGCGGCAATCCTCACCCAGGAGGCCGGCGCGGCGCTGCGCCGTTACTTGGACAATCTGGAGATCGACCCTGCCCGGCAGGAGGAGATGGAGCGGCGCGCCGCCGCACTCGAGGCACTGGCACGCAAGCATCGCATCAGTGTGCCGGAGCTGCCGGAGCAACTCGAGCGCGTCGCGCAGGAAGTGGCGGCACTCGATAATCTGCAGCTGAGCTTGAGCGCACTGGATCAGCAAACCCTGGCGTTGACCCGCGAATATCAAACTGCCGCACGGCACCTCAGCGAGGCGCGGACCGCTGCCGCTCGACAGTTGGGAAGCGAGGTCACCCGGCTCATGCAGGCGCTCGGCATGGCGGGAGGGGAATTTGCAGTCAAAGTTGCGCCTGCCGAAGGCGAATTCAGCGCGCACGGAAGCGATGAGGTCGAATTCCTGGTGAGCGCCAATCCGGGGCAGAGCTTGAAGAGCCTCGCCAAAGTCGCCTCAGGCGGCGAACTGTCGCGCATCAGCCTCGCCGTCCAAGTGGCGGGAAGGGCCAAAAGTTCCTCGCTGTGCATGGTCTTCGACGAGGTCGACGCCGGCATTGGAGGCGCCGTGGCCGAAATCGTCGGCAAGCAGCTGCGCGGACTGGGAGAGCGCGCGCAAGTCTTGTGCGTCACGCATCTGCCTCAGGTCGCGTCCCAGGCACATGCTCAGTTTCGTGTTACAAAATTGAGCGACGGCAAAGTGACGCGCACGGCGGTCAAACCCTTGGGCGCCCCGGAGCGGGTGGACGAAATTGCCCGCATGTTGGGTGGGGTCGATATCACGGAGCAGGCGCGCGCGCATGCACGGGACATGCTCTCGCGAGCAGCATCAGAGGAAAACAAGAGGAAACGCTCGCCTGCGGCGCGGCGCTAGGCCGCGCGCGGACCTCAAGAAGTCGGCTTGCCGCGCTTCTGGTTCGAGCAATTCGGCTTGCGGCAGTGCCCGTACAGAATCAGGGCGTGATCGCTTATCTCGAAGCCCAACCGTTTGGCCACCGCGTGCTGGCGCTCCTCGATGCCGCTGTCCATGAACTCTTCCACCTTGCCGCAGTCAACACACACGATGTGATCGTGGTGCGCGCCCTGATTGAGTTCGAACACCGCCATGCCGCCCTCAAAATGATGGCGCGTGACGAGGCCCGCGGCCTCGAATTGCGTCAAGACGCGGTACACGGTCGCCAGCCCGATGTCTTCATTCGACACCAGGAGTTTCTTATAAATGTCTTCCGCGCTCATGTGGCGCGCCGATCCATCCGCCAGAATGTCGAGGATCTTCAGGCGCGGCAGCGTGACCTTGAGACCTGCGTTGCGCAGATCATTGCTCTCGCTGGTCGAATCGGCTTTCAGGCGCTGCGACATGCTGGGCCTTCGGGTATGATACAGCCCCGATTATCAACCATTTGACTGCTGTTCACCACTTTCATGAAATTAACTCATTCCCTGGTTTTCGCAACTGCCTTGCTCGCGCTGACCTCGGGCTGCGTCTACCGCATCAACATTCAACAGGGCAACTTCCTCGATCAAACCGCCGTCGAGACCGTACAGCCGGGCATGACGCGCAGCCAGGTCAGATACCTCCTGGGCACGCCCATGGTCGCCGACACCTTCGACAAGGAACGTTGGGACTATATTTACTATCTCAAGAAAGGCCGATCACGGCACGTCGACTCGCGGCGCGTGACCGTCTATTTCGAGGGCGACAAGGTTGCCAGACTGGACAAGCCCACTGCAGCGGAAGCCGCCGCCCAGGATGCCTCCGCTAGGAAAATCAAGAACGGCCGGATTTACTGACGCGCGCTCTGCGCGCCAGCTTGGGCTCCTGCATGAGCTGCCGATAGATCTCGATGCGATCTCCGTCGGCGAGGATCTGGTCCTTGCGCGTCAATCTGCCGAAGATGCCCACCGGCGAACTCTCCAGAACTACCTTGGAAAAATCCGGGTCCGCCGAAGCCATGCGCAGCGCATCGAGCACCACGGAGCCGGACGTCAGCGTAAAGGATTTGGCAATACTGCGCCGCGGCTCCGCATAGACAATTTCGATGCGGATCTTCGGTTGCATCCGCTACTTCACGTAGACCTGCTGGGCGCGCCGTACAAAGGCATCGACTATCCCCGCGCACAGCGTCTCGAACACCGCATTGAATGCGGCGGCGGTAAGGCGATTCTTGAATTCGAATTCCACCTTGAAGGTCACCCGCGAACCGCGATCGGCAATTCCTTCGAAGCGCCATTCGCCCCTGAGATCGCGAAACGGTCCGTGGGTGAGCTGCATGTGAATCTTGGCATCGGGATTCAGGGTATTGCGCGTCGTGAACTCCGTTTGCAGCACGCCGTGGGAAATCTTGAGGGTGGCCAGGCTCTCCCCGAGCGAAGTCTCCTGCATCCTGGCCGCCACACACCATGGGAGAAACTCGGGATAGCGCGGCACGTCATTCACGAGAGCAAACATTTCCGCCGGCGTGTACATGACGAGGGCGCTGCGCTCGACTAGCTGCATATACGTATTGTCCGGCAAAAGCGCGGGCGCCGCCATCCACGAATCGGTAGACTTTGGTCCCATGGTGAAAACCACTGAAAAGCTGCCGCCGATCGCCGTGAACCGCAAAGCGCGCTTCGATTATTTCATCGAGGAGCGATTCGAGGCGGGAATCTCCTTGATGGGCTGGGAGGTCAAGAGCATGCGCGCCGGCAAGGCGCAGATTGCAGAAGCCTACGTGTACGTAAAGAACGGTGAAGCGTTCCTGTACGGTGCCCACATCAACGCGCTCAACTCCGCTTCCACCCATGTCGATACCGACCCGATCCGCACCCGCAAGCTGTTGCTCAATCGCCGCCAGCTCGATCACTTGGTCGGCGCGGTCGAGCGCCGCGGCTACACGCTGGTGCCGCTGGAGCTCTATTGGAAAGCCGGGCGCGCCAAGCTCGAGATCGGCCTGGCCAAGGGCAAGAAACAGCACGACAAGCGCAACACGGAAAAGGATCGCGATTGGCAGCGCGACAAGGGCCGAATCATGAAGGCGATGCGGCGCTAGGAGAATCGGCGTAAACTGTGGCTTCGATTGGGGCCGACCGGTTTCGACATGGGTTGCGAAACTGCAGGTGCGTACCGAGGTGCAGGTTCCTCGTTAAACTATTTGCAAACTTATAGTTGCCAATCAAGACAACTACGCTCTAGCCGCCTAATCGCGGTTGAAA
>DASXNX010000206.1:0-6873 GCA_036494725.1 Steroidobacteraceae bacterium | reverse complement strand
TTCCGGTCAGGCTGTTGAGCCACGAACCGGCGCCCACGCTGTATCTCCTGCAAAGCGGGCTCACCGGCACCGCGGGCGAAGCGGCGCCGACGCATCTCGCGATCTGGCAGAGCGGGCAGAAGGTCTTCAATCTTGCGCCGGGTGCCACGGAGTTGCGTGTTCCCTTGACCTGGACCGACGGCTCGGGCCTCTCGGTGACCAAGACCTTCCTGTTCAAGCGCGGCCAATACGGCATTGATCTTGAGTACGCCGTGAAGAACGACGGCGGCGCGGCGCGCAAGCTCGCCTCCTATGTGCAGCTGCTGCGCCACTGGGAGCATGCCTCGCGCTCCTACTTCGATGTCGAGACCTATTCCTTCAAGGGACCGGCCGTGTACGACGGCACCAAGTCCAAGGACCTCAACGTCGAAAATAGCGCCGACGCCAAGTACTCGGCCACCATCACCAATGGCTGGGCGGCCTCGTTGCAGCACCAATTCGTGACCGCCGCGGTTCCTCCATTGGGCGCGCCCTATCTGTACCAGCTGCAAGTTCAGAACAGCGAGTATCTCCTGAGCGCCACCGGGCCCATGGTGGACGTGCCCGCCGGCGCGACGGTGCAGTTCCGTGAGAACTTGTTCGTCGGCCCGAAATTGCAATCGCAACTCGCGGCCACCGGCAGAAACCTCGAGCGCACTGTCGACTTCGGCATTCTGACGGTGCTGGCGCAACCCTTGTTCACCGGCCTCAATTGGGTTCACAAGCTCATCGGCAACTGGGGTTGGTCCATCATCATCGTCACGGCGCTGATCAAGCTGGCGTTTTATCCCTTGAGCCAGGCCAGCGGCCGTTCCATGGCAAAGATGCGCGCCGTGGGCCCGCGCATGAAGCAGATTCAGGAGACCTTCAAGGACGACCGCGAGAAGCTCGGCCGCGCCATGATGGATCTGTACAAGAAGGAAAAGATCAATCCGCTCGCCGGCTGCCTGCCCATGGTGGTGCAGATCCCGGTATTTATTTCCTTCTACCGGGTGCTGCTCGAGAGCGTGGAAATGCGTCAGGCGCCATTCCTGCTGTGGATCAGCGATCTTTCTTCGCGCGATCCTTTCTTCGTTCTGCCCCTGCTGATGGGCGGCGCGATGTTCGCGCAATTCAAGCTCAATCCGCAGTCGCCCGATCCGACCCAGGCCAAGGTCATGCAATTCATGCCCCTGATCATGACCGGCATGATGGCGTTCTTTCCCTCCGGATTGACGCTCTACTGGCTGACGAACACCGTGTTGTCGATCGCTCAGCAGTGGCGCATCAACAAGGTGGTTGAAGCCGAGGCAGCGAAGCTGCGCAGCTAATTTCGTGGCCGCGCCCGACACCATTGCCGCGATCGCCAGCGCCCTGGGACGCGGCGCGGTCGGGGTGATCCGAATCTCGGGCTCGGAGGTTCCACGGATTGCAGAGCAGATGCTCGGGTTCCTCCCCACGCCGCGGCGCGCGCGCCTGGCGGACTTCATGGGCGCGAACTCAAGCGCGATCGATCGCGGCCTGGCCTTGTACTTCCCGGCTCCCGACTCCTTCACCGGGGAACATGTCCTCGAGCTGCAGGGCCACGGAGGCGCCCTGGTACTCGACCTTGTCCTCAAGCGCTTGGTGGAACTGGGTTGCCGCCTGGCAAGGCCCGGCGAATTTTCCGAGCGCGCCTTTTTGAACGGCAAGATGGACATCGCTCAGGCTGAAGCCGTCGCCGATTTGATCGACGCCGGCACCGCCGCGGCGGCGCGCGCGGCGCTGCGCTCCATGCAGGGAGAATTCTCGGCGCGCATTCATGATCTGCAAGCGCAGATCACGGCGCTGCGAAGCTTTTCGGAAGCCGCCATCGATTTCCCCGACGAAGCGCTGGATTTTCTATCCGGCGCGGCGCTCACAGGTCGGCTCGAGACCCTATTCAAAAGCTTCGAATCCATCGGCGCCGCGGCACGCCAGGGCGCGCTGCTGCGCGAGGGCCTGAACGTCGTGATCGCAGGCAAGCCCAACGCCGGCAAATCCAGCTTGTTGAACAGGCTCGTGGGCGATGAGGTCGCGATCGTCACCGATCAGCCCGGCACCACCCGCGATGTGCTGCGACAGCATGTTCACCTCGACGGCTTGCCGCTGAATCTGGTCGATACCGCGGGTTTGCGCCCGGCCACCGACGTGGTCGAGGCCGAGGGTGTGCGGCGGGCCAGAGCTGAACTCGCGAAGGCCGATCGGGTGCTGTACGTTCTCGACGCCGGCACACCGGGTGATGGGAGCGAGGCGCTCGCGCAGCTGCCGCCCGTCCCGGTCACGCTGATCTTCAACAAGATCGACTTGACGGGTGATGTGGCGCGCATCGACGAGTCTTCGAGTCCGCCGCGAGTTTTCTTGAGCGCCAAAACCGGCTCAGGAATTTCCGAACTGCGTGAACATCTCAAGAAAACCGCGGGGTTCGTGCCCGGAGAATCGGGGGCGCTGTCGGCCCGGCGCCGCCATCTCGATGCGTTGGATCGCGCGCGGCGATGTGTCGCCGAGGCTGCGCAGAGTCTGCGGGCGGGCCGCGCCTTCGAATTGTTTGCCGAGGACCTGCGCTTGGCTCAGCGCGCGCTCGGCGAAATCACGGGCGAATTCACCAGCGATGACCTGCTGGGGGAGATATTCGGAAGTTTTTGTATCGGTAAATAGGGGACGGGAAAGTAGCGGAAGGAATTCTCTCCTGCGCTACGCAGGCATGTCGCCGATTGCCGACAATTAGACGATCTGTTTGCCGTGATCCATTTCGCTCACATCGACATCGGTCGAGCGAGCAAGACGCCCCAACACCGCGAGAACACCCAGTACAACCAGCGTGACGATCGCGGTAGTCAGCGGAAAGCGCCAAAATAACCACAGCATAATACCCGCTGAAACGCCCAAAATTGCGAGAAAAGCAACGATGTTCGCGCGCGCGGATGATTTCACTGTCATGCCATTTTCCCCCGGTATCCGTACCAATAGCCTTGCGTAAGTATACCCACGATCTATTAAATGGCTATACAGGAAAGCCCCTAATCATGATCCTTGTTAAACGATCATACAGTTTCAGCCGAGCATGCTCTCGCGGCGCCAGTGACGCGCGGTCGCCGCGAACAGCAGCAGCGCGAGCCCGAGCGATGCGGCCGCTGACACCAACACATCAGGAAATAAAATCGGCTCATCCTTCAGCACGCTGGTCATCAGCAAGTGCTGGCTCAGCGATGGAATGAACATCAGCGAGCTCTTGGTCTTCAGCGAGTAAATGCTGGCAAAGGCGATGGGCAGCGTCGGCACCAGCAGCACCGAGGTCAGGTAGGTTTGCGCTTCGCGGTAAGTCCTCGTGAACGACGCGACCAGGGTCATCAGAGTGGCGCCCAGAGGCACGAACGGCAGGCAGATCGCGAAGAACAGCAGCGCAGTTTTCAGGCCTAGATTCGCGCTCATGCCGATTCGCTCGAGGGGCACGAAACGAAATACCAGCACGAAGGCGGTGAGGCTCAATGCCAGGGAAATGCACATATATGCGCAGGTCGCGAGAATCTTGCCGCCCACGAGGGAGGCGCGCCCCACCGGCAAGCTCAGGAGCGCTTCCAGGGAGCCGCGCTCGCGCTCGCCGGCGGTCGAGTCGATGGCCAGATACAGTCCGCCCATCAACAGGGCAAACAGCACGAAGTACGTCATGAAGCCCAACACCACGACGGCGCGGCCGGTGGGCGTTGCGACGTCGACGTCGTTGACGGCAACGGGCACGGCGAGCAACGGACTGACGCCGCGGATCTGCAGCCGCAATTGGGCGATGGTGCTGCCGTAGGTCGCCAATACGCCGCGCGCGCGATCCGCGATCTTGCGGGTTTGCGAGTCGGCACTGTCGGCGAACAAGAGCAGCGGCGCAGGTTGGGCAGCCTTGAACAGCTGCGGGTAATCATCCGGTACCAACAGCACCACGGGAACGCCGCCGCGCACGGCGGCGCGAGCCTCGGTTTCGGACAGTTCCTTCTTCGTGAGCCTGACGCCGCGTGCTTCCAAGTAGCGGATCAGCCCCGGCGCATGGCTGCTGCCGGAGATCACGATCTTCAGCGGCACGTCCGTTTCGACCACGCTCTGTTCCAGCATGCGCGACACCATCAAGCCGAACAGCAGCGGCCCGAACAAAGGCCCGAACAACAACGCCGACAACAACGTGCGGCGGTCGCGCAGATTCTCCAGAAACTCCTTGGCGAAGACCACGAAAAGCGTGCGCACCTAGGCAACCCCTTCGGTATCGCCCAACACCTGCAAAAAAGCCTCTTCCAAGGTTGCCGTCCCGCTGCGCTCGCGTATCTCTTGAAGCGTCGCGTCAGCCAGAACGCGGCCGCGCCCGATGATGATCACTCGATCGCACAGCGCGGCCACTTCCTGCATGACATGCGAGGAGAACAGCACGCACCGGCCCTGCCGCTTCAGTTCCAGCAGCATTTCGCGCAAGTTGCGGATCGCCATCACGTCGAGACCGTTGGTGGGTTCATCCAGCACGACATTGCCGGGACCGTGAACCAGCGCGCGTGCCAAGGCCACCTTGATGCGCTGACCCTGGGAGAAGCCCTTCGCGCGCCGCTCCATGAAGGCATCCATGGACAGAGCACGCGACAGCTCGGCGGTGCGCTCGGCGAGCCGGGCGGCGCTCATCCCATGCAGGGAGCCGAAGTAGTTGATGTTCTCGCGCGCCGTCAGATTGTTGTAGAGGCCGGCCGCGTGCGGCAGCACGCCTAAGTGAGCGCGGGCCTTGGAGGTCTCGCCAAGTATGTCGATGCCATCGATGCAAGCGCTGCCGCTATCCGGGGTCAAGACGCCGTACAGCATGCGCAAACACGTCGACTTGCCGGCGCCGTTGGCCCCCAACAGGCCGGTGATTTCGCCGTCGCGCGCCACGAAGGAGACTTGGCGGGCGGCCTCGATGCTGCCGAAGCGCTTGCTCAGGCCTTTGGCTTCGATCACGGCGCCGGGCCCGTCATGCTCAAGAAAAACGGCTCGGGGGCATGATGCTCGAGGCATGTCACGTCCACGCTCTCGGGTGCGCCACTCTGCAGGAATTCCGCCATGAGCCGCGGCATGCAGCCTGCGGCCAACTGGACGTGACCTTCGCCCTTCAGCACCAGGTGCCGATGGCGGCTCAAGCCGAGCGCGGCGCGTTCGGCGTCCGCAGGCGGCGTCACGGGGTCGGCCTCGCCCGACAAGAGCAGCGTCGGGATATCACTGTGCAGGGGGCTGTGCAAATCGTCGTCCACCGGGCCCTTCGGCCATACCTTGCAGATCTCGCGCAAAGTGTCGATTTGTTCGGTGCCTTGGTAAGTCCTCGCCAGCGCCGCGCGATCGATGTTGGCGGCCGCGAAGTAAGGCTCGTCCTCGCTGCAGATCACGCTGTATTGCATGCCGTTGGCAAGTTGGTCGCCGATCTGCCGCGCGTTCATGACGGATTGGGAGGCGAGCGGCCGCAGACTTCCATGCGCAGCCTGATGAATCAGCGCCGGCAGCAATGACGCCTGCATACCGCTGTAAGACAGGAAGCGCAGCGCGGCACTCAAGATCCGGTGGGTGAATTCGATTTCCAGCGGCAAACCGCTGTTTGGGTCATCGATGGTGACCTTGACTCGTTGCGGGCCGAATTGCCGCAACAGGGCGTCGAAGTCCTGCTGCAATTCGGGATAGGCCGCGGCGCAATCCGGCGATTGCCGGCATCGCTCCAGGATCATGGTCAAGGCGCGTTCGCCGTCCTGCGGCGTTTCGACGCCGATCGCCTGCGCCGGGTAGGTGACGCCGTCCAGAATGACGGCATGCACGCGCGCAGGATAACGGCGCATGTAAAGTTCGGCCACGCGCGTGCCGTACGACGCGGCGTACAGATCGATCTGCTCGTAGCCCAACGCCCGGCGCACTTGGTCCAGGTCGCGCACCGCGATGCTGGTGGTGTAGAAACGCACGCGTTGCCCGAGCTTCGCAAGACACTCCGCGGTGGCCTGGCGCACCGCCGGCATCGCATCCTCGGGCTCTTGCCAGTCCTCCGGATACGGGCAGCTCTGCGGGCTCGACTTGCCGGTGCCGCGCTGGTCCACGAGCACAATGGCATGATCGCGGTTGATGCGCGCGAACGCGCCGGCCAGAGCCACATAGGATTGCACCGCGCTCTGCCCCGGTCCGCCCGCCAACAGAAACAGCGGTGCGGCGGCGCTGCGCCGGTTGAGCGCGGGCACGACGGCCACGTTCAGATCGATGGTGGGCGATTTCGGATCCTCGCGATTCTCCGGCACGCGCAAGGTCCCGCAGCGTGCGGCGACCGACGAGAGATTCAATGGATGTTCGAGCCGGCACTCCGTCAAAGTCAGCGCGGGCCCATCCTCGGCGACGGCGGACTGCGCCGAAAAGCAGCACAGCGCCGAACTCAAGCAAACGCTTGCAGACAATCGCGGGAACGCTCCGCCCATCCAGCCCCACCTCCGATGCGCGATTGTATGGGATAATCCAGCGCCTGCCATGGCCGTAATTCACGAAGCTGATGTGATTGCGAGCGTCGCCGACGCTTTACAATATATTTCCTACTACCACACGCCGGATTTCATCCGCGCCATGGGGCGGGCGTACGCGGTGGAGCAGAGTCCGGCGGCGCGCGATGCGATCGCGCAGATACTGACCAATTCGCGACTGTGCGCCGAAGGGCATCGGCCGATATGCCAGGACACCGGCATCGTGGTGGTATTCGTCAAGGTGGGAATGGGCGTCACCTGGAATGCCAAGCTCGATCTTGCGGCGATGATCAATGAAGGCGTGCGTCGCGCGTACTTGAATCCCGAGAACAAATTGCGCGCCTCCATCGTCGCGGATCCGGCGTTCAAGCGC
>DASXNX010000205.1:0-25232 GCA_036494725.1 Steroidobacteraceae bacterium | reverse complement strand
GTGATCGCCGCACGCTGCGCAGCGCTAGGCGGAGTCAGATCAAAGGTGCTCATGAGGCCGCGATCTTTTGCCGATGCGGAAGCTTCCAACCGGGCCTTATGAAGTGACAAGTGTAGCCATCGGGATAGCGCTCCAAGTAATCCTGATGCTCCGGCTCCGCCTGCCAGAAATCGCCGGCGGGGGCGAGCTCGGTGACCACCTTGCCGGGCCACAATCCCGATTCTTCGACATCGGCGATGGTTTCCTCTGCGATCCGCTTCTGCTCACCGCTCGTGTAAAAAACCGCCGATCGATAGCTCAGCCCTTTGTCATTTCCCTGGCGATTCAGAGTCGTCGGATCATGGATCTGGAAAAAGAATTCGAGCAGTTGCCTGAAGCTCAATACCCGCGGATCAAAAATGACTTCGATGGCTTCGGCGTGGGTTCCGTGATTGCGATAAGTGGCGTTCGGCACATCGCCGCCCGAATATCCCACCCGCGTCGAAATGACGCCGGGATAGCGGCGAAGCAAATCCTGCACACCCCAAAAGCAGCCACCGGCAAGGACGGCTCGTTCGCTTGATGCGGTCATTTCTTACTCCTTTGTATAAGCTGCGGCGCGCTGCGCTGAGGCGGATCGGGAAAAGATGCGGTTCCAAAAACAAAAAATCAATGGCCAACGCAGGATATTCGAACTCTCGACTTCCTGGTTCGCAGGCTGCGGCCCTCCGGCTCTTTATACATTTGAAAACATAGCAGATTTGCCCCGCTCAAGCCCGGGGAATTTCTGCCGATTAAGGGCGCTTCAGCGCCTGATTTCAAGACAAGCGCCAGCAATGTTCAGCAAATTGGAGAGGCACATAAAAGGCTTAAAGTTTGGTTTTCTCGCGGCGGTGATTGCAGCGGTTTCGGCATGCTCGAACGGTACGGAGGTGACAAAGATCGGCATGATGCCGATGATCTCATCCTCGGGCGGATCAGGCTCGTCGGGAAGCGCGTCGAACGGAAACATTCAGGCTGACTTGTTGGGGATCTGTGCCGCGCCCGGGTCTGAGACGGGGCAAGTGCAATACCTGCAGGCATGCGGCGGGACGACGATCGCGGAACTATTGAACACCAGCAATGCGGGGCAAGTCGCCACGCTATGGGCCAACAGTTCGTTCTCGAAGCAATTGGAGCTTTGCCTCGATATTGTCGAGAACGATTGCGCGGGAACAACCATTCCGGGGGCGCCGGGGGACGGTCACCTATGGAGCAACGCGGTTTTGCACGTCATTGGCAAAACGTCCATCTCCTTTGAGAGCGCGTCGAGCCAATACGCGACCATGTCGCCGTCGGCAGTGACCATCATCGCGCCGGTACTCACTCTGCCGGTAAGTTCGGTGGCCGAGCTACCGGCGTGCAACGCGGGACTCAATGGCAGCATCGCGGCCGTGTCCGATGCCGCCGCGCCAGCCTATAACGCCATCGTGACCGGTGGCGGCTCAGCCTCAATTCCGGTGTACTGCAACGGTTCAGCGTGGACTGCGCACTAACGGGTCGCGCGTCTAAAGGACCGGGGGAAATTGGTGCGCCCGGAGGGATTCGAACCCCCGGCCTCCTGGTTCGTAGCCAGGCGCTCTATCCAGCTGAGCTACGGGCGCACACACCCCGCGTTTGGGGGCGCGAATATTACCACAGGGATTGCCGATCCTTCCAAATCAATACCTTGGACCCTCCGTCCGCCCGTCGGCGCCGTACCGAGACAGGATTCGTCCAAGCGGTTATTCTGAGATTCGCTGGGGCAGGTCAAACGGGTGCTCTATGAAAACTATCGGAATTCTATTGGCCGTCATGATTGTGGCCGGGGTCTCGGCGGCAGCTGCAATACCTGTCGGCGATGATGCGAGTGCCGGCGAGGAAGGACTCGCGAAAGTAAAGGTCAAGGGGTTGGACGCGGTCTACGCCCAGCCCGGTGCAGATCTCTCCGGCTACACCAAGATCATGCTCGACCCGGTCGAGGTTGCGTTCAGCAAGAATTGGCGCCCGGACATTCCCGGCGGAGAAGTGACCGCTGAGGATAGGCAGAAGATTAGAGAAGGCGTGGCCCGGGTCCTCCGCGAGCGGCTAGCCAAAGCGCTCGAATCGTCCAGCCGCTATGCGCTGGTCGATCTCCCGGGCCCTCATGTGCTGCGAATCAAGGCCGATATTCGCGATTTATACATCACCGCGCCTGACATCCCCACCACCGGCATCACCCGAAACTACGCCTTTTCCGCCGGCGAGATGACGCTGGTGGCCGAGCTTCGCGACGCGCCAAGCGGCGCATTGATCGCCCGCGTCATTGACCGAAAAAAGGATCCCGATACCACGTGGATCCGCTGGACCACGCGCGTCAGCAATACCGCCGCCGCCGAGCGCGCGGTCGATGACTGGGTGCGAATTCTGCTGCGCCAGCTCGATGCCGCGCACAGCGTGGGGACCACAAGCTAGCGCGGGCATTTGGCGGAGAGGGAGGGATTCGAACCCTCGAAGGGCTTTTGACCCTTACGCCCTTAGCAGGGGCGCGCCTTCGACCACTCGGCCACCTCTCCGGCTAGACCAATGCGGCCTATCGCGGAGCGCGGGATCATACCCGTCCGGAGCAGTCTAGGTAAAGCTAAGAGGATTCGAAGCCGTTGCGCCCGGTTCAGGCGTCATCAACAAGGTTGCTGGTGGGTGCTGAGGATCTGGAATCCTGATCTTCCTCGCGCTTGATGCGTTCGTAGATTTCCTCCCGGTGGACGGCAATGTCTTTGGGCGCGTTCACGCCGATTCGCACTTGATTGCCCTTCACGCCCAACACGGTCACCGTAACATCGTTCCCGATCATTACGGTTTCGCCGACACGCCTCGTCAATATCAACATAATCCAACTCCTTGCAAACCCGGACTCTGCGGCTTCGATTGGCGCTCGTCGCACTCCGCGCCACTCGTTCGTTATTCGAACGAAATTACACTATCGCCACAGGAAACTTTTCAGTCAATCAGCAAGAATACAAGAATACTAAACGCAATTGTTGCATCTTGTTATCAGAATAAACAACCGTTCAATTAGCGAGTCGGCTGCGAACCAGCGATTCGACACCGGCCAGCGCTGCGTCCAGATTCTCGGGCTGTGTGCCGCCCGCTTGAGCAAAATCCGCACGGCCACCCCCGCGGCCGCCTACCTGCTCGGCCACCAGGCCTGCAATCTCGCCGGCCTTCATGCGAGCCAGCAAATCCTTTGAAACTCCTGCCACCAGCACAACTTTACCCTCTTGCACGCTGGCGAGAACAATGACGCATGAGCCGAGCTTGGACTTGAGCTGATCCATCGCTTCCCGCAATGACCTTACGTCTGCCCCGTCAATCTTTGCAGCTAAAACCTTAACGCCTCCAACATCCTTCGCCTGGGTGGACAAATCACCGCCATGCCCGCTGGCCAGCTTCGATTTGAGCTGTTGCACCTCTTTCTCCAGCCTGCGGGAGCGCTCGACGAGCTCGCGGACCTTCTCGTCCACATCTTCTCTGCTGCCTCGAAGCAGCGCGGCAATGTCGCGCAACACCTGGTCGGTGCGCACAACCCACTAGTAGGCCGCATGACCGGTGACGGCCTCCACTCGGCGAATCCCGGCAGCGACACCTGACTCGTTTGTAATCTTGAACAAGCCAATATCGCCTGCTCGTTGGACGTGCGTTCCGCCGCAGAGTTCCATCGAAAAATCACCGACCGAAAGGACGCGCACATCGTTCTCGTATTTCTCCCCGAATAAAGACATCGCGCCCGCAGCCTTCGCCTCATCCAGCGCCATGACGCGGGTCTCCGCAGGCTTGTTCTCACGAATCACCGTGTTGACTAAGTCCTCCACCCGGCGCAATTCATCCGGCGACAGCGCCTGGGTGTGTGAAAAATCGAAACGCAGCCGGTCCGCCGCCACCAGCGATCCTTTTTGTTCGACGTGCTTACCCAGGATCTGTCGTAGTGCCGCGTGCAGCAGGTGCGTGGCGGTGTGATTGAGGACGATTGCCTGGCGGCGCTCAGCATCGACTTGCGCGTCGAGCACGTTGCCCACGCGCAACTCGCCGCTCTCAAGTACACCGATATGCGCAAAGGATGCACCAATTTTTTGCGTATCGCGCACGACAAATCGCGCGTTCTCGCCGATCAGCACGCCGGCGTCGCCTATCTGGCCGCCGCTTTCCGCATAAAACGGGGTGTGGTCCAGCACCACTTGGCCTTCTTGGCCCGCGCGCAACGGATCAACCGTGTTTCCGTCGAAAATCAACGCACTGACTCTGGCCTGCTCCGCGAGCCGGTCATAACCGGAAAAATCGGTCTTTCCGGCCAACTTGATCGAGCCACGAGGATCTACACTGAACTTGCTCGCCGCCCGCGCACGACCGCGCTGCGCTTCCATCGCTGCGTCAAAACCTGCCTGGTCGATGGTCAGGCCACGCTCGCGCGCGACATCAGCGGTCAGGTCTGCGGGAAATCCGTACGTGTCGTACAACCGGAATACCGTCTCGCCGGGAATCACCGAGGATGTCAACTTGGCCGCCTCTGCATCCAGCAATGCCATGCCGGTGGCGAGCGTTTCGGCAAAGCGGATCTCTTCCTGTAGGAGGACCTGCGTGGCGCGTACCTCTCCGCCCGCCAGCTCCGCGTAGTAGGATCCCATTTCACGCACCAAGCTTGCCACCAGCTTGTGGAAGAACGGCTGTGTCTCGCCCAACTTGTAGCCGTGACGGATTGCGCGCCGGATGATGCGCCGCAGAACGTAGCCGCGACCCTCATTGGACGGAACCACTCCGTCTATGATGAGAAATGTGCAAGCGCGAATATGGTCGGCGATCACCCGCAGACTGGATGAGTTCAGATCGCGGCACCCCGTCACTTCCGCAGCCGCGCGTATCAATGACTTGAACAGATCAATATCGTAGTTGCTGTGCACGCCTTGCATGACGGCCGCGACCCGCTCCAGACCCATGCCCGTGTCCACCGAAGGCTTAGGTAAGGGCACCAGCACCCCGTCCGCGGAACGGTCGAATTGCATGAACACTAGATTCCAGATTTCGACGTAGCGATCCCCGTCCTCGTCCGGGGTTCCCGGCGGACCGCCGGGAATTTCCGCGCCATGATCGTAGAAGATTTCCGAACAGGGGCCGCACGGCCCCGTGTCGGCCATGGCCCAAAAATTGGATGCCTCGCCCATGCGTGTGCAGCGCGTCGGATCAACGCCGATTTCCTCGGTCCAGATACGCTCCGCTTCGTCGTCTTCCTTGAACACCGTCACCCACAGTCGATCCTTCGGAATTCCCAAGGTTCCGGTAATGAAGTTCCAGGCGAAATGGATCGCTTCGCGCTTGAAGTAATCGCCAAAGCTAAAGTTGCCCAACATTTCGAAGAAGGTGTGATGCCGCGCGGTGTATCCGACGTTCTCCAGATCGTTGTGCTTGCCGCCGGCACGCACGCAGCGCTGTGCGGTCGCCGCGCGCACATAGTTGCGCACTTCCTTGCCGAGGAACAAATCCTTGAATTGAACCATGCCGGCGTTGGTGAATAGCAACGTCGGATCATTGACCGGGACAAGCGAGCTGGAGGGCAAAACGGCATGGCCGTTCTTGCGAAAGAACTCCAGGAAGCTCCCACGGATCTCCGAGGTCGTCATCGATTTCAGTCTTACGTCACGCTTCATGTTTACCAATCTTTAATCAAGGTCCACGTCAAAGCCCAAAGCCACTCGAATTTGCGCGCCCGTGAAACCTCGGTAGCCCAGGAATCGCGCTTGCCGCTGCCTGTCAGCGTAAGTCTTGGGCAGCTTCGCGCCAAACTTCTTCTGCCGTGCGCGCCCAAGCTGCTCAATCCATCCAGGGTAGGCGTCGAGAAAGTCCTCAACGAGCGGTCCCTGCAACCCGTGACGATGCAATTCAAAGCGAATGCGAAGCGGCCCTTGACCCCTCGCAGCATGGTAGGCCACGAAGTTTTCCAGGTAGCGCCGATCGTCAAGTAGTTTCTCGTCGCGCAGATCATCCAGCAATGCTGCCACGACACCGGCATCGTAACCGGTCTTAAGTAATTTTTGGCGTAAATCCTCGGATGCGTAATCGCGGCGCGCCAGCGCACCCAGCGCGGCTACCCGGGCCGCGCGCGCATCGAGAGGATCGAGGGAGCCGCGGGCCAGGGCTCAAGCCTCTTTGAGGTCTCCGCCCCTATTCATGGTCGCCTTTTCGGGTATCAGCTTGACGCGAATTTGCCCCTCGATGTCTTTCGCGATCTCCGGATGCTGCTGCAAGAATACACGGGCATTATCCTTGCCCTGGCCGATTCGTTCACCCTTATAGCTGTACCAGGAACCGGACTTCTCCACCATGTTGTGTAGGACACCCAGTTCAATGAGTTCCCCCTCCTTGGATATTCCGGTGCCGTACATGATCTCGAATTCGGTTTCCCGAAATGGCGGCGCTACTTTGTTCTTGACCACCTTGACGCGCGTCATCGAACCGACGACTTCCTCGCCGTTCTTGATCGCGCCTATGCGCCGGATATCCATCCGCACCGATGAATAGAACTTCAACGCATTGCCGCCGGTCGTTGTCTCGGGATTGCCGAACATAACGCCGATCTTCATGCGGATCTGATTGATGAAAATGACGATGGTGTTGGATCGCTTGATATTGCCGGTCAGCTTGCGCAGAGCCTGCGACATGAGGCGCGCCTGCAAGCCCATATGCTGGTCGCCCATTTCGCCCTCGATTTCCGCCTTTGGGGTCAGCGCAGCGACTGAATCGACCACGACCACATCGACCGCGCCGGAGCGTACCAGCATGTCGGTGATCTCCAACGCCTGCTCGCCGGTGTCGGGTTGCGAGACCAGCAAGTCGTTGACCTTCACGCCGAGTTTCTCCGCATACACCGGATCCAGTGCGTGCTCCGCGTCGACAAACGCGGCGGTGCCGCCATTGGCTTGAGCCGACGCGATGATGGCAAGCGTCAGGGTGGTCTTGCCCGATGATTCCGGACCAAAGATTTCGATGACGCGGCCACGCGGAATTCCGCCGACGCCCAGCGCGATATCAAGGCCTAAGGAACCGGTGGGGATCGTGTCCACCTCGTAAGTCGCGCCCGCATCGCCCAGGCGCATGACCGAGCCTTTGCCGAACTGCTTTTCGATTTGGCTCAACGCGGCAGCAAGAGCCTTCTTCCGATTCTCTTCCATTGGGATTCCTCAATTTGTGTGGCGCCATTATTTCATATTCGGCGCCCAACGCTCATCCCATATGCAATGAATTCACAGAGTTTTCGCAGGAAATTTACTTCTCATACAGTAGTGGCCAGGTATCGACTACTGTATAAACCGACTCATCGCCGGAGGCATCGGACCGCACCAGGCTGAAGCTATTCACGGACCAACTGAATGGCGGCACCGTCGGCAACACAGGCGCTTGCGCAACTTTCCTCGCAAGCGTTACATGAGCTCGAAACTGCGGGGCTGGCGAGGTTGCTGTGAGGCGATGTTGGTCAGCTGCCCCGCGCAACTGAGCTGAGAGATCGTAAAGCGCGGTTGGAAAAACCTGGGCGATGCTGACAACGACTTTCGGATCCGGCCAGTATTCCAAACCACCAAAAACGATGTTGCAGCACGACGCGCGTTGTCTCCCGCCGATCTGCTGCAACACAACGAGATTTGCAGCGCTAACCTCGCCCAAAAATGCCAGCGTTAAATGATAGTTCCGAAAGTTCACCAAACGCGCGGGACTGCTTTGTTGCAATTGTGATGCCGCGTGGGCGAACTGCCTTGCGACGTCGGATTCTGGCCAAAGCGCAAAAAATAGACGCACCGCCGGCCTAGCGCTGCATCAGCGCTTGAGGAGCCCCGATAGGGCCGCCCGCACGGTTTGGCGTCGCACAGAATCACGGCCGCCGCGAAAGTGCCGCAGCTGCGCCGCCACCTGAATGGCCCCGGCGCGACGATAAGCCCAGGCCAGCCAAACTGTTCCGACCGGTTTGCCGGGAACCGCGCCCCCGGGACCGGCGATACCGGTCACCGCGACGGCGATATGCGCCTGGGAGCGCCGAAGAGCGCCTGCGGCCATGGCCCGCACTGTCAGCTCGCTCACCGCACCCTGCTTTTCCAGCACCCGTCGGGGCACACCGAGCCTTTGCACCTTGGATTCGTTGCCGTAAGTGATGAAGCCCTCGTTGAACCATTGCGAACTGCCGGCAATATCCGTCAGCGCTTTGGCGATCCAGCCACCGGTGCAAGACTCCGCCGTCGCCACGTAGCGATGGCTAACGAGCAAGCGGCGCCCGACTCTCGCGGCGAGTTGTTTAAGATCCTTATTGCTGCTCGTCATGTCCCAAAGTCTACTAGTTTACAATCCCGCATGGACATTGCCGACCACACGCCGATGATGCAGCAGTATCTGCGCATCAAGGCGCAGCACCCCGACGTACTGCTCTTTTATCGCATGGGCGATTTCTACGAGATGTTCTACGAGGACGCACGGCGTGCCGCCGGGCTCTTGGACATCGCATTGACTCAGCGCGGCGCGTCCGCCGGGTTGCCGATTCCGATGGCCGGCGTACCGGCAACCACTATCGATAGCTATCTCGCAAAGTTGGTACGCAAAGGCGAATCGGTGGCCATCTGCGAACAGCGCGGCGATCCCGGTAAAAGCAAAGGACCCATGGAACGCGAGGTGGTGCGCATCGTCACCCCGGGCACGGTTACCGACGAAGCGCTGCTGGAAGATCGTCGCGATAATTTTCTGGCCAGCATTTACGGCCGAGGCGGACGCTATGGACTGGCCTGGCTGGACCTGTCGGCAGGCCGATTTAACGTCATGGAACTCGCGAGCCGGGCTGCGCTCGAGACCGAGCTCGAGCGGCTGCGACCGGCCGAGGTCCTGATCGCAGAAGGAGAGCAGTCCACGCCGGAGCAATCGTCTGATGTTTCGGATCGCCCCTGGCGGACCCGCGCACCCTGGCATTTCGACCTCGATTCCGCGACGCGCGCGCTCACCGAGCAGTTTCGCACCCAAGACCTGGCCGGGTTCGGTTGCGCAGACAAGCCCTTGGCCATAGCCGCCGCGGGCGCCTTGCTTGCGTACGTGCGGGAAACGCAGAAATCGTCGCTGCCGCATCTGCTATCGATGACGACCGAAGAACGCGATGCGGCCCTCATCATGGACCCGGCAACGCGCCGCAATCTCGAGCTGGACGAAAGCATCTCGGGCTCGCCCGAATTGACCTTGGCGGCTATCTTCGATCACACCGCGACGGCCATGGGCGGCCGCCTGCTGCGTCGCTGGCTGCACCGGCCGCTGCGCGATCGCGAAATGCTGCGAGAACGCTACCAATCAGTCTCCACACTCGTCGAAGGCGCGCTGCATGTGCAGATCGCCGAGACACTGCGCGCGGTCGGCGATCTGGAAAGAGTCTTGGCGCGGGTTGCATTGCGCTCGGCGCGGCCACGCGACTTGGTGCAGCTACGGAACGCATTTGCCGCACTCCCCGCGCTGAGGCGCGCGGTCGCGGTCGCGGCAGCCGAGTCGCCATTGCTGCAGCAGTTGACCGCAGAGACGGGCGAGCATCGCGAGGAACATGCCTTGTTGCAGCGCGCCCTCATCGAAGCACCTCCCCATCACATCCGGGACGGGGGTGTCATAGCCGGATCCTACGATTCCGAGCTCGACGAACTGCGGGCCCTCGGCGGCAACACGGAGCAATTCCTGGTTGATCTCGAGGCGCGTGAGCGTGAACGCAGCGGGCTTTCCAGCCTGAAGCTGGGCTTCAACCGGGTGCAGGGCTTTTTTATCGAGGTCAACCGCAGTCAGGCGGCGAAGGTCCCGGCAGAGTACGTGCGCCGCCAGACCGTGAAGTCCGCCGAGCGATTTATCACGCCCGAGCTCAAATCCTTCGAGGAGAAGGTGCTGGGCGCACGCGATCGTGCGCTGGCGCGCGAGAGGGCTCTTTATGAAGCGCTGCTGGATACATTGTGCGCCACTCTGCCGGCATTGCAGGCCACGGCTGCCGCCATTGCCCAAATCGATGTCTTGAGCTGCTTCGCCGAGCGCGCCGAGACGTTGCAGTGCTCGCGGCCGGAGTTGGTGTCAGAGCCGCTCCTCATGATAGAGGGTGGCCGCCACCCGGTGGTCGAGCGTGCCAGCGGCGATCCCTTCATCCCCAACGATCTGCGATTCGACGATTCGCGCCGCATGCTGATCATCACCGGGCCCAACATGGGCGGCAAAAGCACCTACATGCGTCAGACGGCGCTCATCGTGATTCTCGCGCATATCGGCTGCTTCGTGCCGGCACGCCGCGCGGTCTTGGGGCCCATCGATCGCATCTTCACGCGCATCGGCGCATCCGACGACCTTGCCGGGGGTCGATCGACCTTCATGCTCGAAATGACCGAGACGGCGAATATTCTCAACAACGCCACCGATCAAAGCCTGGTACTGATGGACGAAGTGGGCCGCGGCACCAGCACCTTCGATGGACTTTCGCTGGCTTGGGCATGCGCTGCCTTCATCGCCAAGGAGATCCGCGCCTTCACCCTGTTCGCCACGCACTACTTCGAGCTCACCAGCCTCGCGGGCGAAGCTCAGGGGGTGGCGAATGTTCACGTGCAGGCCGTCGAGCATGGCGATCGCCTGGTGTTTCTGCACAGTGTCAAGGAAGGACCGGCGAATCAAAGCTATGGTCTGCAGGTGGCAGCATTGGCCGGAATCCCCAAGTCTGTGACCGCACAGGCGCGCCGCTATTTGACGGAACTGGAGCGCGAGCGCGACGCACTGCGAAACACCAACTCGCCGCAGGCCGAGTTGCCATTGTTCTCAAGGACCGCCGCCGCGCCCGAGATTTCTGCCGCGCTGATGGCGCTGCGTGCTGCCGATCCGGACGCCTTGAGCCCGCGAGAGGCTCTTGATCTGCTATTTCGCTTGAAGAATCTGGATCGCGACGCTACTCGCTAAGCCAAGAAACGCCCGGTGCGCAGGAACGCGGCTGTCTGCCGGCCGACTTCCGCTGAAAACGGCAATCCAAAATGGCTTACTTTGATCACCACGTGATGCGCAGAGCCGGCGATTCGGGTTTCGTCGACAAAAACGGTACCGTCGCTGGGCGCGCCATAAGCGCCCACCAGCAATCCCAAGCCTATAGTCAAATTTCCCGCGATAACGCCGAGGTCCCGGCCGTCCTGCCAACTACGGTCGTGCTCGCGCAGCAGTTCCTCCCGAGCGCCGCCCATGAGAACCCTGCCGAAGGGCAGATGCGCGAGATTGCGCGCGGCTCGGCTGCCATTGACCGGTGAACCTAGGAGCACGATTCGTCCGGGGGGCAATTGTGCGCCCGCCCCATTCTCGAACAGTTTCAGGATCAATAACCCACCCAGACTGTGCCCCACCAGGTGCAAAGTCTCGGCGCGCAGCTCCGTCAAGTAGTCAGCCAGAGCCCGTGCATTCTCCGGAATGCCGGCAGAGACGGAATCATAGGAAAAGGTTCGCGTCTCGGCCTCAAGATCCTCGCCGAGCCGCTTGAGCAGCAAACTCCCCTCGAACCCCGAGCGCCACAGGCCGTGCACGAACACGACCACCGTTTCTTGTCGCGTGCTCAAACACCCAGCTCAGCAATGACGGCGCGATTGGTATTCGAGGAAACGATGTCGAGCGCCTCGCCATGAGAAGTCCAACGGTACTGCACATGTTCCGTCAATGTCACCGGAACTCGTTTCGGCAAGCGCAACGAGAAAGCGTGCTCGAGATTACGGGTTACGCCAGGGGCATAAATCTTGCCGAAGGCGGGCAAAATTTCGTAGACCTGAGTCCACTGCAAGTTGACCAGTACGCCTTGGGTGATGCCCGTTTCCTCTACCAGCTCGCGCCGCGCCGCCGAGTCGGCAAGCTCGCCCCACTCCAGACTACCCGTCACGGACTGCCAGAAACCCGGCGGCCGGCGCCGCTCGAGCAACAGAAATTCGCCGCCGTCCGTGTAGATCACGATCAAGACGGACTCGGGCCGGCGAAATTGAGTCAAGGCTTAATCGATCTTCGGTGGAGTGCGGATGCGAATATGCAGCTCTCGCAGCTGTGCCTCGCTGACTTCCGTGGGCGCATCCATCAACAGATCGGCCGCGGTCTGAGTCTTGGGAAAGGCGATCACGTCGCGAATGCTATCGGCTCCGGCCATCAGCATGGTCAGCCGGTCGAGACCAAAGGCAATGCCCCCATGGGGCGGCGCCCCGAATTTGAGCGCATCGAGCAGGAATCCGAATTTCAAGCGAGCTTCTTCAGGTGATATGCCCAACAAATCGAATACCGCCGATTGCAATTCTTGATTGTGGATCCTCACCGATCCGCCGCCGACCTCGGAGCCATTGAGGACCATGTCATAAGCCTTGGCAATCGCTTTGCCGGGGCTCGCCGCCAGCGCCGCGTGATCCAGGTTGGCGGGACTGGTGAAGGGGTGATGCATGGCCTGCCATCGTTTCGCCTCCGAATCCCATTCGAACATGGGGAAGTCCACCACCCAAAGCGGCCGCCATCCGGCCGCCACCATCTTCAAGTCCTGGCCTACCTTGAGGCGCAGCGCACCCAAAGCATCGCTCACCACTTTGGCGCTGTCCGCACCGAAGAAAATCAGGTCACCATCCTTCGCCGCGACGCGCTGCATGATTCCGCCGATGGCGGCGTCGCTCAAGAATTTCAAGATCGGCGACGCCAGACCCTCGCGGCCCTTGGCCAGCTCGTTGACCTTGACGTAAGCGAGACCCTTGGCGCCGTAGCGCGCCACGTAGGCCGTGTAGTCGTCGATTTCCTTGCGCGACAATTTTCCGCCCTGAGGCACGCACAGCGCCGTGACCCTGCCGGCAGGATCGGCCGCGGGACCTGCGAACACCTTGAAGTCGCAGCCCCTGACCAGGTCGGCGACGTCCACCAATTCCAGGGGAACGCGCAGATCGGGTTTATCCGAACCGTAACGGCGCATCGCCTCGGCATAGCTCATGCGCGGCATGGGGCTGGGCAGCTCCACACCGAGCACAGCGCGGAACAAGTGCTGCACCAAACCTTCCATCAATTCCTGGATTTGCGCCTGATCGAGAAAGGAGGTCTCGATGTCCAGCTGGGTGAATTCAGGCTGCCGATCGGCGCGCAAGTCTTCGTCGCGGAAGCAGCGAACGATTTGGTAGTAGCGGTCGAACCCGGAAATCATCAGCAATTGCTTGTAGATTTGCGGCGATTGAGGCAACGCGAAAAATTTTCCGGCATGCGTGCGGCTCGGCACCAGGTAGTCGCGCGCCCCTTCCGGCGTGGCTTTCGACAGCATCGGTGTTTCGATATCGACGAAGCCAGCGTCGTCCAGATACTGGCGCATTGCGCGCGTGACGCGGTGGCGCAGCAGCAGCCGCTCGCGCATCTCCTCGCGGCGCAAATCCAGGTATCGGAAGCGCAGGCGCACCTCCTCGCTGACGGTCTCGTCGAGTTGAAACGGCAACGGTTCGGAGCGATTCAGAATCTGCAGATCCTGGCACAGGACCTCGATCTGCCCGGACTTCAAGTTGGCGTTCGCGGTGCCCGGAGGCCGTGCCCGCACCAATCCGGTCACATTGAGAACGAATTCGTTACGCACGCGTTCGGCTGTGGCGAATGTGGCTGCCTTGTCGGGGTCGAAAACGATTTGCAGGAGACCGGTTCGGTCGCGTAAATCGACAAAAATGACGCCGCCATGATCGCGCCGTCGGTGGGCCCAGCCCGCGACGGTGACAACCTCGCCGATCAGGGTCTCATCGACCCGGCCGCAATAGTGAGTCCGCATAAACAATCAACCCAGGAGGGGAAGCGCGCGATGCTAAGGCTTTAAGGCCCGGTCGGGCAAGTCCGACCACGCTAATGCCCGGGCGTCAGGAAGCTGCAGGTGGCAATGTTTGACCTGGAAAGACGCGCAATCCGCGGTTCCTTAGCGCCGCCGCTTCGCCTTGAGCGGCTTTTTCTTGGCTATGGGCTTTGCCGCGGAGCGAGAGGCCTTCTCCTTGGGCTTGTCGGCCGGCTTATCCTTGACCGCGGCATCCTTCGCGGCTGCCTCCTTCACCGGCGCCGCATCCGGCACCTTAGCTTCGGCTGTCTTCGCCTCTTTGGTATCTTTGGCGTCCTTCGAATCCTTGGGCGCCTCCGGCTCGGGGCGCTCGAGATTGCGCTGCTTGTCTTTTTCGCCCTTGAAATCGGTCTCGTACCAACCGCCGCCCTTCAGGCGAAATACCGGCGCGGACATCAAACGTTGCAGCTGAGACCTTCCGCAATGCGGGCATTTCCTCAGCGGCGAATCGCTGACTTTCTGCATGGCCTCAAGTTCGTGACCGCAGTTCTTGCACAGATATTCGTAAAACGGCATGAATTTCCTAAAAACGGAGCGACGCCGCGAAGTATAGCGAACGAATCACCTACTACGCAGCGCTGCGACGCTAGTGCAGGCGTTCCTTCTCGAACACCAATGCGTCCCGTTTTAGCTTGGCGATCACGCGATCGCCCGCGATAAAGTCGCCCTTCAAGATCCGCTGCGCCAGCGGATTTTCGATTTGCGACTGGATGGCGCGCTTCAACGGCCGCGCGCCATACACCGTATCGAATCCCGCCTCGCCGATCTTGTCGCGCGCATCGTCGTCCAGGCGCAGAGTGATATCGCGCTCCGCCAGCCGCTGCCGCAGCCGCGCCAGTTGGATGTCGACAATGGACCTGATCTCCTCGCGGCCCAGGGAGTGAAACACCACGATATCGTCGACGCGATTGATGAACTCGGGCCGGAAGTGCTGCGTCACCACTTGCATGACGGCCTCCTTCATCTTGGCGTAATTGGCCTCGCCCGACAGTTCCTGAATGACCTGGGAACCTAAGTTAGAAGTCATGATCACGACGCAATTCCTGAAATCCACCGTTCTGCCCTGGCCGTCGGTGAGACGCCCATCGTCGAGCACTTGCAGCAGCACATTGAACACATCGGGATGCGCCTTCTCGATTTCATCGAGCAATATGACGCAATAGGGCCGCCGGCGCACCGCTTCGGTCAGATAGCCGCCTTCCTCGTAACCGACGTAGCCCGGAGGTGCGCCGATCATGCGCGCCACCGAGTGCTTCTCCATGAATTCCGACATGTCGATTCGAATCAAAGCGTCCTCGGTATCGAACATGAATTCGGCCAGCGCTTTGCACAGTTCCGTCTTTCCGACGCCGGTGGGACCCAGGAACATGAATGAACCGCTGGGCCGATTCGGATCCGAAAGTCCCGCGCGCGAACGGCGGATCGCATCCGCCACTGCTTTGACGGCTTCCTGCTGTCCGACGACGCGCTTGCCCAAGACCTCTTCCATGCGCAGCAATTTCTCGCGTTCTCCCTCGAGCATGCGCGACACCGGAATCCCGGTCCACTTCGACACGATCTCGGCGATTTCCGCTTCCGTGACCGAATTGCGGACCAGCTGATTGGGCTTTTGCTCCACTTCCAGCGCCTTCGCCAGCTTTTGCTCGAGCGCGGGAATTTTTCCGTACTGCAGCTCCGACATGCGCGATAGATCCTGCGCACGCCGCGCCGTGTCCATGTCCTGGCGCGCCCGCTCCAATTCCTCTTTGATGTGGGCGGCGCCTTGCACCGTGGCTTTCTCCGCCTTCCAGATCTCCTCGAGATCCGAGTAGTCCTTTTCCAGCGCCTTCAGCGTATCTTCCAGCGCACTCAAGCGCTTGCGCGACGCCTCGTCGGATTCCTTCTTGAGCGCCTCGCGTTCGATTTTGAGTTGGATGATGCGCCGATCGAGCTTGTCGAGCGCCTCGGGTTTTGAATCAATTTCCATGCGGATGAGCGAGCCGGCCTCGTCGATCAAGTCGATGGCCTTGTCCGGCAGCTGCCGATCGGCGATATAGCGATGCGATAATGTGGCCGCAGCGACGATGGCCGGGTCGGTGATCTCGACGCCGTGGTGCACCTCGTAGCGCTCCTTCAGGCCGCGCAGAATCGCAATGGTGTCTTCCACCGACGGCTCGTCCACCAGCACTTTCTGGAAGCGGCGTTCCAAGGCCGCATCCTTCTCAATGTACTTGCGATACTCATCGAGAGTGGTGGCGCCAACGCAGTGTAGTTCGCCGCGCGCCAGCGCCGGCTTCAGCATGTTGCCCGCGTCCATGGCACCTTCGGCCTTGCCGGCTCCGACCATGGTGTGCAACTCATCGATGAACAGAATGACCTGGCCTTCTTGTTTTGCCAGATCATTGAGCACCGCCTTTAGGCGCTCCTCGAATTCGCCCCTGAACTTGGCGCCGGCGATCAGCGCGCCCATATCGAGCGCGAGGATGCGCTTGTTACGAAGGCCCTCAGGTACTTCGCCGTTGACGATGCGCTGCGCGAGCCCCTCGACGATGGCGGTCTTGCCGACCCCGGGCTCGCCGATCAGCACCGGATTGTTCTTGGTGCGCCTTTGCAGCACCTGGACCGTGCGGCGGATCTCATCGTCCCGTCCGATCACGGGATCGAGCTTGCCCTGGGTTGCGCGCTCGGTGAGATCGATACTGTATTTTTCCAGCGCCTGGCGATTCTCCTCGGCGCCCGCATCATCGACCTTGGCGCCACCGCGCACTTCGTCGATGGCTTTTTCCAGAGCCGCACGGGTGGCCCCGTTGGCCTTCAGGAGGCGTCCCAACTCGCCGCGATCTTCACAGGCCGCGAGCACAAAGAGTTCGCTGGAAATGAACTGATCGCCGCGCTGCTGCGCCAGCTTGTCGGTTACGTTGAGGAGCTTGTTCAAGTCGTTGCTCAGCAGGACCTCGCCGCCGGCTCCCTCGACCTTCGCGATCCGGTCCAAGGCACCGGCCAGATCCGAGCGCAGCTTGGGCACTTGTGCGCCCGCCTTCTCGAGCAGCGGCCTCGCGGTACCGCCCTGTTGATCCAGCAGTGCGGCCATCAGGTGCGTCGGCTCGATGTATTGATTGTCGCGGCCCACGGCCAGGGACTGGGCATCGGCCAGAGCCTGCTGGAATTTGGTGGTCAGCTTGTCCATGCGCATCGGAATACCCTAGGAAACGAGGAATGCCCGAGAAATGGGGATAAAACCCCGCCATTCAACCGTTTTGATCAATGTTCCCGCCAGATGAGCGTGGCCTGCCGGCCGGTCGGCCCGTCGCGGCGGTACGAAAAATATCGATCGGTCCGCGCATAGGTACACTCGCCGCCGCCATAGACGCGTTCCACCCCGAGGGATTGGAGCTGCAGACGTGCGAGCACGCCTAAATCCGCCATGAAACGCCCCCTGGCGTTCACCTGAAAGGCCTCGCCGGCCCGCAAATCGCGCCGGACAAAGGCTTCCCGCACTTCCGATCCGACCTCGAAGTGCTCAATGGAAATCGCCGGGCCCAGCCACGCCAAAAGGCTCTCCGGCGGTGCTGCCAATGACCTGACCGTCGATTCGATCACCCCCGCGGCTAATCCCCGCCAGCCGGCGTGCGCGGCCGCGACGGCATCGCCCGACTCGGTCGCGAAGACGATCGGCAAGCAGTCGGCGGTGAGAATGGCGCACGCCACGCCCTCGCGCCTCGTCAATGCTGCATCCGCAGGCCCGGCAAGCTCCGCAGAATCGAGATCCGCGACCCGGGTACCGTGCACTTGGGCCAGCCATTTGGGCTCCGACGCTAATCCAGCCGCCTTGCGCAATCGTCCGCGGTTTTCCGCCACCGCCGCAGGATCATCGCCGACGTGGTCGCCCAGGTTGAGCGAAGCCCAGGGCCCTTGGCTGACTCCCAGGGAAGGGTTGCCGCGAAAGGTCGAGATCACATGCACCCCGGGAGGTGCCGGCCAATCCGCCTCCAGCCAGTTGCCGTTCACCGGCCGCGGCCTCGCGATGCGGCTACGGTCGCATCCGCTAGGGTCGCATCCGCGTCTTTGCGTAGCGCCTGAAGCAGTTGCTCGAAATCCTCCGGCACCGGACTTTTCAAGGTCAGCCGCTCAAGAGTTCGAGGATGATCGAATCCCAGCATCGCGGCGTGCAGAGCCTGTCGCTTGAAGGTGCGCAGGCTATCGATGAGCGCCGGCGCCGCGCCGCGCGGCAGCGCGAAGCGGCCCCCGTACACCGGGTCGCCGACGATGGGGTACTTCTCATGCGACAGGTGCAAGCGAATTTGATGCGTACGCCCGGTTTCCAGCTGCACGGACAAGAATGTATGGGCCCGAAACCGCTCCAATACCCGGTAGTGAGTGACCGCCGGCCGCCCACTCTCGCGTACCGCCATGCGAAGCCGGTCTTTGCGATTGCGCCCGATGGGCGCATCGATGGTGCCCCCTCCGGTCATCACCCCGACGCACACGGCCCGATACTGGCGTGACATGGTGCGAGCCATCAGTTGCCGCGCCAGCGAGGTTTGCGCCTCCGCCGTCCGCGCGACGACCAGCAGGCCGCTGGTGTCCTTGTCGAGCCGGTGGATGAGACCCGCTCGCGGCAGCGTTGCCAGTGAGGGATCCAATCCCAACAAGGCATTTTGCAGGGTGTGTCGCGGATTTCCGGCGCCTGGATGCACGACCAGCCCCGCCGGCTTGTCGATGACCAGGACATCGGCATCTTGGTGCACGACGCGCAGGGAAATCGCCTCCGGCAGAACCTCGAGTTGCCGAACCTCGGCCGTTACTCGCACGCGGACGCGGGCCCCCGCTTCGACCAGGTCACGGGGCCGCAATTGCCGCCGGCCCACCTGCACCGCACCCTCCTCGATCCATCCCTTGATTCGAGTGCGCGAATGCTCGGGCATCAGCCGGGCCAGGGCACTGTCCAGGCGTGAACCCGCCAATTCCGGGGGTATCTCGAGGTCGATCACTTGGAACTCTGCGGTCATAGGGGACTCGAAGCTACCGGCGGGGCATCCGGGTATACTGCCGCGCTTTCCGGCCCCGGCAGGGCCCTCATTGTAAGGAATCGCTTGTGAGACTGCGTGATCTTGTCCGTTCCAGCCGAGTGCTGCTCCTCGCCGTGGGGGTGGTGATGCTGGCCGCCGGCTGCCGCAGCCACCGCGCCGAGGACGCTCATTCCGGCCCCGAGCAGATCTACGCCAAGGCACAGAAGGCCATTCGCAACGCCAACTACGGTGAAGCAGTCAAGCAACTCGAGGCGTTGCAATCGAGATTTCCGTTCAGCGAACCTGCCCGCCAGGCACAGCTCGATCTGATCTACGCGTACTACAAGAATCACGAGGTGGATCCCGCCGTTGACGCAGCCGATCAGTTCATACGCGAGAACCCGACCAACCCCAGGATCGACTACGCCTACTACATGAAGGGTCTGGTGTATTTCGAACGTCAATCCAATTGGTTGGAACGTCTGTTCCGGGCGGATCTATCGCAGCGCCCGCCGATCAATGCCAAGAAATCGTTTGATTCGTTTCAGCAGCTCATCGAGAAATACCCGCACAGCCAGTACGTCGGCGACGCCCGGCAGCGCATGATTTACCTGCGCAATCGCCTGGCCGACTTCGAATTGCACGTGGCGCTTTACTACATGAAGCGCGGCGCGTATGTCGGCGCCCTCAACCGCGCCAAATACTGCGTCGAAAACTACGACGGCGCGCCGGCCGTGAAAGGCTCGATGAAGGTCATCGTCAATGCCTATTACGATCTGCACATGGTGGATCTGGCGCAGAACGCGGAAAAAGTGTACGCGGACAACTTTCCGGGCTCCGACCGGGACCTCCTCCCCAAGAAGCACTGGTACCAGAATATTCTGTAGCCGATCCGGCTGAACCTAGTGTGATTTGTATCCGCTGGTGATGGGATAGCGCCAATCGCGGCCGAACGCGCGGCCGCTCACGCGCACGCCGGGCGGTGCCTGACGCCGCTTGTACTCGTTGCGTTTCACCATGTCCAAGATGCGCCCCACCGTCGCCCGATCGAATCCGCGCGCGGTGATTTGATCCACCGATAGATCCTCTTCGATGAAAGCCTCGAGAATGGGATCCAATATCTCGTAGGGCGGCAGGCTGTCGGTGTCCTTCTGGTCGAAGCGCAACTCGGCCGACGGCGGCCGATCGATGACGCGGGGCGGTATGGCCGGCGACTGGGCGTTGCGCCAGCGGCTCAATCGGTAGACCAGCATCTTGCTGCAATCCTTGATCGGCGCGAATCCGCCGTTCATGTCGCCGTACAGTGTGGCGTAGCCCACCGCCATCTCGCTCTTGTTGCCCGTGGTGAGCAACATCTTGCCGGTTTTGTTGGAGATGCCCATCAGCAGCACGCCGCGGCAGCGTGCTTGAATATTCTCCTCCGCCGTATCCGGAGCACGCCCCGCGAACTCGTGTCTCAGGGCCGCCAGCGTCGCCTCAAACATCCCTTCAATGGAGATCTCGCTGTGCTGCACGCCGAGCAGCCGCGCTTGCAGGGCGGCGTCGTCCTTGCTCATTTGCGAGGTATAGCGCGAAGGCATGGAAACCGAATGCACGTGATCGCCGCCCAAGGCGTCGACAGCGATCGCCAAAGTCAGGGCAGAATCGATGCCCCCCGACAAGCCCATCACGACACCGGGGAATCGGTGCTTGGTGACATAGTCGCGCGTGCCCTGCACCAGCGCGCTGTATACGCTTTCCTCCTGCGACTGCAGAGGCACCAACTCGGCGGGGATGGGGTGCACCTGTCCGGACGCGTCCAAGGCCAAATCGACTACGTACAAGCCTTCCGTAAAGGCCGGCGCGCGCTGCGTCACCGCTCCTTGCGCATCCATGACGAAGGAATTGCCATCGAACACCAGTTCGTCCTGTCCGCCGATCAAGTTGACGAACACCATCGGCAATCCGGTTTCGCGCACCCGCTCGCGCACCACCAGCTGTTCACGCTGTGTTTGCTTGTCCACCTCATAGGGCGACGCGTTGATCACCAGCAGCACCTGCGCCCCGTCGCGGCGTGCCCTGCCTGCCGGCGACGGCTCCCAGGCGTCCTCGCATACCAGCACGCCCGCCTTGATGCCGTGCAACTCGATGATGGTTGCATCAGTCCCGGGGGTGAAATAGCGCTTTTCATCGAAGACGCGGTAGTTGGGCAGGCAGGCCTTGCGGTGATTCGCGAGCACTGCGCCATCGCGAATCACTATGGCCGAGTTGAAAATCGTCCCGCCCACATATTCTGGATAGCCCGCGATCAAGGTGATGCCGCGCACTTCCTCCGTGAGCCGAGCGAGCGAGCGCGCCACCTGCAAGCGCATCCCGGAATGAAACAGCAGATCCTCCGGCGGATAGCCCGAGACGGCCAGTTCCGGCACCATGACGATGTCCGCTCGATAGCGATCCCGCGCTTCGTCGGCGGCGGCGACAATGCGCGACGTGTTGCCGTCGACATCGCCGACCACCAAGTTGAGCTGCGCCATCACGCAGCGCAACTGGTGTGAACCCGTCAAATGCCTCGCCTCACTTGTGACGCGCGGCCGGGCGCCGCGCTCGCGGTTTCACCGATTTCTTTTTCGCCGCGCGTTTCTTCGGCTTAGCAAGCCGCTTCGCGATGGCGGTTCCCATCTCCGCGGGCGAATGCACCGTGGTGATGCCGGCCGCCTCGAGTGCTTCGAACTTGGCGGCCGCCGTACCCTTGCCGCCCGCCACGATGGCGCCGGCATGGCCCATGCGCTTTCCCGGCGGCGCCGCCACGCCGGCGATATAGGCAACCACGGGCTTGGTGACATTCTTGCGTATGAACTTGGCTGCGGCTTCCTCGTCGCTGCCGCCGATCTCACCCACCATGACGATGCCTTCGGTCTGCGGGTCTTCCTCGAACAATGCCAGCACATCGATGAAATTCATGCCGCGCACCGGATCGCCGCCGATACCGACGCAGGTACTTTGTCCCAATCCGATGTTGGTGGTCTGGAACACAGCCTCGTAGGTCAGGGTGCCGGAGCGTGAGACGATGCCCACCCGCCCCTTCTTGTGGATGAAACCCGGCATGATGCCGATTTTGCAGGCGCCCGGCGTGATGATTCCCGGACAGTTCGGCCCGATGAGCCGCGTTTTGTAACCGGCCAGCGTTGCCTTCACGCGCACCATGTCATTCACCGGTATGCCCTCGGTAATGCACACGATCAGCTCCGCGCCCGCATCGGCCGCCTCCAGGATGGCATCCGCTGCAAAAGGTGCCGGCACATAAATCATGCTCACCGTGGCGTCGGTCTCGCGTATTGCCTCTTGCGCCGTGTCGAACACGGGCAACCCCAGATGCTTCTCGCCGCCCCGTCCCGGGGTGACGCCGCCCACGAGCTTGGTGCCATAGGCGATGGCTTGCTCCGAATGAAAGGTTCCTTGCTTGCCGGTAAAGCCCTGGCAAATCACCTTGGTGCTTTTGTCGACGAGAATGCTCATCGCTTCGCTCCTGGCCGGCTTTCGTTTGCCATGCGCACGGCCTTGACCGCGGCATCGGTCAAATCGCTCGCCGCCGTGATCGCAAGGCCGCTGCTCGCCAGCAATTCGCGCGCCAGCGGCGCGTTGGTGCCTTCGAGCCGTACGATGACGGGCATGCTCACACCCACCTCCTTGACGGCGGAAATAATGCCCTCGGCGATGATGTCGCAGCGGACGATGCCGCCGAAAATATTGATCAGAATGGCCGTGACTTTGCTATTCGACAGGATCAACTTGAACGCGGTGGCAACACGCTCCTTGGTCGCTCCGCCGCCCACGTCCAGGAAGTTCGCCGGCTTACCGCCATGCAGCTGAATCAAGTCCATGGTCGCCATGGCGAGGCCGGCGCCATTGACCATGCAGGCAATATTTCCGTCGAGCGACACATAGTTCAAGTCACTCTCGGCGGCCTTCCGCTCCATGGGGTCTTCTTGCGAGGCGTCGCGCAGTGCCGCCAAGTCCTTGTGTCGAAACAGCGCGTTGTCCTCGATGTTGATCTTGGCGTCGAGCGCCAACAGATCGCCCTCGGCCGTGACGATGAGCGGATTGACCTCAACCAGGCTGGCATCGCGCTCCAAGTACAACCGGTATAGCGCGTGCGCAATGCGTCCGAACTGTGCGATCTGGGCTCCTTTCAGCCCTAAGCCGAAGGCCAGCTGGCGGCATTGGAAATCCTGTAGTCCGGCGGTGGGATTGACGTTGATGCGAATGATTTTTTCGGGCGAATGCTCCGCCACCTCCTCGATGTCCATTCCGCCTGCCGCCGATGCGACGAAGGCGATTCTTCCCGCTTCGCGGTTGAGCACCAAGCTCAAGTAGATCTCCCGGGCGATCTTGGATCCGAGCTCCACGTAGACCTGATGCACCGGCAACCCTTCCGGACCGGTCTGGTGCGTTACCAGCGTTGAGCCAAGCATTGCCTTGGCGGCCGCACCCACGGCTTCCAGGTCCTTGGCAACCTTGACTCCGCCCGCCTTGCCCCGTCCGCCGGCATGGACCTGGGCCTTGACCACCCACAAGGACCCTCCCAACCCCTTGGCAGCAGCAATGGCTCCCTCAGGAGAGTCTGCTACTTGGCCCTTCGGAATTGGGATGGCGTACTGGGCAAAGAGCGCTTTCGACTGATACTCGTGCAGATTCATGAATTACCCTTGGATGTCGAACTGGTCGCGTAAGGCGCGCTATTCTGAATTAAGCTTAAGAGCAGCGCAAAGCGGCCGGAGAAGACCACCCCCTTGAATCGCTCGTTCGACCGCAATATCGATCGCAATCCCGCACTCAATTGGCGCGTGCTCGGCGTTCTCAATCTGTACCGGGTTCTGGTGCCGCTGGCGCTGCTTGGCCTGTATTCCCTGGGCGGCGCGAGGGGATTTGCGGTCTATTCCGCGCAGCTGTTCTTTGGTGCCACGGTTTTTTATCTGTGTTTCGGCCTGGTCAGTGTGGTTTTGGTGCGCCGCCGCCTGGCGAGTGCCAACGTGCAAACCATCCTTCAGGCGACGGTGGACATGTTGGTCCTGGTTGTCCTCCTGCATGCTTGCGGAGGCGTGGGCAGCGGCCTGGGGATTCTGTTCCTGGTGCCCGTCGGCGGTCTGGCATTCCTGCTCCCGCCGCGCAGCGCTCTGTTTCTGGCGGCTGTGGCGGCAATCGCAATTCTCACCGACACCATTTTGGAGCAGCTCGGCGGTATTACCGATATCAATTCGTATGCCACGGCCGGACTGCTCGGCATTGTGTTATTCGCCGCCGCCGCCGGGGCTGCGTATTCATCCAGCCGGGTGCGTGAAAGCGAAGCCTTGGTTCGGCAAAAGGATCTCGACCTTGCGAACATGGCCGAGTTGTCCCAGTACATCGTGCAGCACCTGCGCGAGAGTCTGCTGGTGGTCGATGCCTCCGACAAGATCCGGCTCATCAATGAGTCGGCGGCGGAAATTCTCGGCGACGATCATGCCGTGCCGGGCGCGCTGGTCGGCGAAGTATCGCCGCGGCTGCTGTACTCCCTGTCGACCTGGCGGCAGCGCGAGCGGGCCGAGAGTTCCCCCTCGACCTTCGTGGCAGCCGATGGCGCGCGCCAGATTCAGCCCCACTTCGCTCCCTTGGGAGACACCCCGGGACCCACGTTGATCTTTCTCGAGGACACCAGTCTGATGGCCGAGCGGGTACAGCAAAGCAAGCTCGCGGCACTCGGCAGGCTGTCCGCCAGCATCGCGCACGAAATCCGCAATCCGGTGGGCGCCATGAGTCACGCGGGTCAATTGCTGGCGGAGAGCGCCAAATTCGGACCCGAAGAGCGGCGCCTCACCGACATCATTCGAGGCAACTCGGAACGTGTCAGCACCATCATCAACAATGTGTTGCAGCTATCGCGGCGCGAAGCGACCAAGTCCGAACGTCTCTCCCTCGGCGATTGGCTTGACGGCTTCGTGGAGGAGTTCTGCGCGACGATGCAGGTTAAAAAGACGCAGATCAGCGTGTACGAAGAAACGGAGGACCTGGAGGTGCGCTTCGATCCCAGTCATTTGCACCAGGTCGTGTGGAACTTGTGCGATAACGCCGTCAAGTATGGTGAAGCACGCAACGGCGTCAGCGTGGAGATCAGCGTCAACCGATTGAACCCCAGCAATCGGCCCTATTTGGAAGTCTCTGATCACGGCCCCGGAATCGAACTCAAGATGGCCGATCGCATCTTCGAGCCCTTTTTTACGGGCCGAAAGGGAGGCACAGGCCTAGGGCTCTTCATCGCGCGCGAACTATGCCAGCTGAATCGCGCAATATTGCTGTACGAGCCGCGCGGCGGCGGCGATGGCAGCATTTTCCGGATCGTGTTCAGCGACCCGCAGCGCTGGGAAGAGAAGGAA
>DASXNX010000204.1:0-16475 GCA_036494725.1 Steroidobacteraceae bacterium | reverse complement strand
TGAAAATGATGCGCGACTTTCACAGCGGCGAAATCGCTGTGCTGATAGCGACCGATGTGGCCTCGCGCGGCCTGCACATTCCGGACGTCAGCCATGTGTTCAATTTCGACTTGCCGAACGACGCGGAGGACTACGTTCATCGTATCGGCCGTACCGCCCGCGCCGGCGCCGATGGCGATGCCATCAGCTTCGGCTGCGAGGAATACGCCATCTCCCTGCCGGATATCGAGCGCTACATCGGGCACCAGATTCCACGGGCGGCGATTGAAGCGGCGGATTTAGCGGAAGTGACCGCGCCGCCGCCGGCCGTGTGGCGCGAGCGCGCGCCCTTCCACGGAAAATCTCGCGGCGGCGGCCGCCCGGGCGGCAGCCATTCGGGAGGCGGTCACTCGGGCGCGGGACGGGCAGGTGGAGGCAGATCGGGAGGCCGCTCCGGCGGCGGCCGGTCGAACGCACCGCCGCCGCGGCGCAATTCGCCCTCGAACGTCCCTGCTGCCGCGGGCGCGGCAACCCAGGCGGCCGCGGCGGAGGGCGCGCCCAAGAATCCAGGTCGTCGCAGACGCCGGCGCGGGCGCGGCGGCGGACCCGCCGGCGGCGCTCCCAGCCCCGGCGCGGCGGGACCCGCGAAGTGATTTCTACAAGAGTTCCGCCACGCCGTTGATCGAGACAAAACTGCCTGTTGCCTGCGGCGGCGCGCCGGAGTCGGGGCAGCGCACCGCGCGCAAATGAGCGATCCCGTAGTTCCGCGCGCTTTCGAGCACCCTCAAGCTATCGTCGATGAACAACGTGCGCGGTGGCGCAAACTCTTCGCGTTTCGCCAGCCGCGGCCAGAACGCCGCGTTCTCTTTCGGCACCTCGAACGGATGGGAGGAGTAGCAAGCATCGAAATACTTCGTGAGCGCCACGTGCTCATCTTTGATGGCCAGCGTTTCGGGGTGCGAGTTGGTGACCAACACCACACGTTTGCCGAGCGCCTTGAGCTTTTGCAAAAAGTTTTCGGCGCCCGGCAGGAATTCCACGCGCGCCAGCGCATCGCGCTTCATGCCCGCGATGTCGAGTTTGAGCTCTCGCGTCCAGTATTCGATGCAATACCACTGCAAGGTATGTGCGACGTCCTTGAACTTGGTGCCCAGCAAGGCGTGCGCGGCCGGTTCGCTCAAGCCATGAGCAGCGGCGTACCGGGTGGGAATAAGCGATCCCCAGAACCAATTGTCGAATCGCAGGTCGAGCAAGGTCCCGTCCATGTCGAGCAACACCGTATCGATGCCTCGCCAATCGATCGTAGAGGAACTTTGCATTTGCGTATGATACCTCGATGCGCGATTTGACCGCCCTTGCCGAAGCGTTGCTGCCCATCGTCGCGCGCGCGGGGACGGCCATCATGCGGGTATACGGCGGCGCATTCGCGGTACAGCACAAGGATGACGATTCGCCGCTGACGCAGGCGGATCTGGAATCGCAGCGGATCATCATCGAGGGCTTGCAGCAGGTCACGCCCGACATACCCATTCTGGCCGAAGAATCGGCAGCGGTACCATGGAGTGTGCGCGGCACCTGGCGCGAACTCTGGGTGGTCGATCCGCTCGACGGCACGCGTGAATTCGTGAAACGAAACGGCGAATTCACCGTCAATGTGGCGCTGGTGGTCGATCATGAACCGCTTCTGGGCGTGGTGGCGGCCCCTGCCCGGGGAGTGGCTTTCTGGGGCGCGGCGGGTCTCGGCGCCTATCGCCTGACCCAACAAGGCGCCAAACCCGAGCGCGTGCACACCTCCCCGCCCCGGCAACCGACCCGAGTGGTGGGCAGCCGTTCGCATGCGAGTCCTGAGACACTGGCGTACTTGCAGCGCCTGGGCCCGCACGTCATGAGCGCGATGGGAAGTTCCCTGAAATTCTGTCAGATCGCGGAAGGCAATGCGGATTTGTATCCGCGTTTCGGCCCCACATCAGAGTGGGACACGGCCGCGGGACAGGCCGTGCTAGAGGCGGCGGGCGGTCATGTCACGCGTATGGACGGGCACCGGCTGCGCTACAACTGCCGCGAGAGCCTGATCAACGGCGACTTCGTGGCGTTCTCCGACCCTAAGGTGCTGCCCGCCGCAGAAAGTCTATCCGGCTGATCCCTCAGGCGTTGCCGGCCGGCTCGCACAATTGCAGTGTGGCCTCGAGAAGCGTCGGGATGTCGAATACGATTTCATCTTCCGCCAGGGTCAATTTCGCCACGCCGGCCGCGGCGATCAGCGCTGCCGGAACATGAATCTGATCCTGCCGTTTGAGACCGGTCCACGGGCTGATTCGGGCATCGCCGAAGGCGCGATTGAGCGCACTCCATCGAAGCTGCGCGGCACGTGCCAGCGGTGTGTCCGCACCCCATTGACGTTCCGCAACGGCTGTCGGCGTCGGCGCCGTTGCGGCGCCGCGCGGGACCGTCATCAAATCGTGGACGTAGCGCACCATCTCATTGGGGTCGACGCGCACGGCCAACGGCAATTCAGGGGTATTGGTCATATTGCTCACCTTCGCTTCCATTGCCGTTTTTTGGGGGTAAAGCTGCAAAAACCAAGGGGTAGGCGGTACGACAGGTTAAGCTTCGCGACATGGATGACAGTCTTTACATACTATTGCTGGCGGCGCCCGCTCTGGCGGCTGCTTACAAGTTCTGGGAGGTCTCCCTGGATGCACGCGAAGCGGCAAATCGCATCGCCAAGGATACCTGTTCGCGAGCCGTGGTTCAGTTTCTCGATGGCACCGTGGCGTTCGCGGGTTTTCGTCTGAGCCGCGATGCCGGGGGCAAGCGGCGGCTGCTGCGTACCTACACCTTTGACTACACCAGCGATGGCTTCGAACGCGCACAGGGATTCATCGTCCTCGCCGGCGTGCGGCTCGAGGCCGTGGGGCTCGCGGGAAGCCCGTCGTGAGGCCCGCCCTCAATATCGACCTGCACACGCATTCCACCTGCTCCGACGGCGCGCTCAACCCCGCGGAATTGGTTGCGCTGGCGGCCGGAGCCGGCGTGGAAGTTCTGGCGCTCACCGATCACGACACGGTCGCGGGGTTGGGCGCGGCGCTTGAAGCCGCGGCACAGCACGGACTCAAGCTGGTGCCCGGCGTGGAGATCTCAGCCTCCTGGCATGCTCAAGCGGTGCACGTCCTGGGACTATGGATCGATCCTCACTCGGCCTCGCTTTGCAGCATGCTCGAATCTCAGGCTGAGCTGCGCCGCGCGCGCATGCGTGCCATGTGCGCGCGTCTGGATAAGCTGAAGCTGCCCGGAAATGAGCTGCTGGCGGCAGTAGAGCTGCATCCCGGCCTGCCGACGCGCGCGCATCTGGCAAAGGCACTGGTGGCCGGCGGACATGTTACGAGCGCCGAAGCGGCCTTCCGCAAATATCTCGGAAAGGGAAAGGCCGCGCACATTGCGGGCGACTGGCCGGCCCTCGAGATTGTCGTAGGCTGGATTCTCGCCGCCGGCGGAGTGGCCGTATTGGCCCATCCCGCACGCTATGCAATTTCCTCCGGCGCGCGCCGCCGTCTGCTGGCCGACTTCGCCGCGGCGGGCGGCACCGCGCTGGAGGTGGTCAGCGGCGGTAACGCTTCGCAGCATGTCGATAGCTGCGCCGTGCTCGCCCAGACCTTCGGCTTCTTGGGGTCGGTGGGGTCGGACTTTCACAATCCGCAAGCCGCTTGGAATCCTTTGGGCCGCTCCCTTAAGCTACCGGATTGCGTCACGCCCGTATGGCGCAGCTTCGGTCTTTAGCCGTGAGTGACGAAGAAAGCAACGTTAACACCGACCTGTTCAAGAACATCGAGCGCCTGCGTCAGCTGCGCATCGAGCATCGCGACCTCGACGACGTCATTTCCCGCCTCAGCATGGACTTCAAAGTGGACGAACTACAGATGAAACGCCTCAAGAGGCGCAAACTGCTGCTCAAGGATCAAATCGCCAGACTGGAGAGCCAACTGATTCCGGACCTGAACGCATGACTGAGATCTTGGCGCGCATCGAGGCATTCTTCGATATTTTGTCCACGCGCAACGTGCTGATCGAGGTCGGGGCACTCATCCTGTGCCTGATCGTGGGCGGCGCGGTCGGTCTGCAGCTGAGCCGGCGCTATCGGCAGCGTGCGACCCACCCGCCGCTGGCGTTGACCAAGGCATACTTCGCGACACAGGGCACCGTCGTGGTGATGCCGGTCATCATGGCGCTCGTGCTGGTTCTCGTGGCACACAGTGCTTTGCTCGCGGCACACTTCGACGTCACCCTGCTCGGGGCCGCGGCGCGCCTGATTGCCGCGTACATGGTGGTTCGCGTGGCCGTATTGTTATTCGCCGCGAGTCTCGGCAATAAATCCTGGGTTCAGCACTGGGAAACGCGCATCGCGCTGCTGATCTGGCTGGCGATCGCCGCCGAATATCTGGGCTGGCTGGATCCCATCATCAGCGGCCTGGACAGCTTCGGCATCGTGGCCGGCAAGAGCCGCATCACGGTGTGGTCGGTGCTCAAGCTTCTGTTCACGCTGACCTTGTTCATGCTCGTGGCCGCGTGGATCAGCCGCTGGGTCGAGCGCCGGGTGAAAAAACTCACCAATGTCGCGCTTTCGACGCGCATCGGCATTGCAAAGTTCGCGAACGCGGTCTTGATCGCCTTGAGCATTCTCCTGGGCCTGAATGCCGCCGGCGTGGATCTCACGGCGCTGACGGTATTGACGGGCGCCATCGGTCTGGGATTGGGTTTCGGACTGCAATCCATCGCAGCCAATTTCGTCAGCGGCTTCGTACTGCTCATGGACCGCTCGATCAAGCCGGGCGACGTCATCAGCCTTTCGGGTCAGTCGGGGACCAGCACCGAAAACTTCGGCTGGGTACAGGAACTGCGCGGCCGCTACGTGGTGGTACGGGACCGCGACGGCGTGGAAATGCTGGTGCCGAATCAGCAACTGATCTCCAACGCCGTGATCAATTGGAGCTACACCGATCCCCGAATCCGCCTGAAGCTGCCGATTCGCGTGAGCTACCGCGACGATCCGGAACTCGCCCTCAAGATACTGCTCACGGCGTGCGAGGGTCAGGCACGCGTGCTATGCGACCCGGCGCCGGTGTCGCGGCTCATGCACTTCAGCGACAGCGGCATAGAGCTCGAGTTGCGCTTCTGGATCTCGGATCCTCAGGAGGGCGTGAACAACGTCCGCTCGGAGGTCAACCGCGCGATATGGCGGCTGTTCAAGCAGCACAACATCACCATTCCGATGGCGCAGCGCGAAATAATCGTTCACGGCGCCACTTTGGACCTCGACTAGCGTGTCTCTTGAAATTGCGCCGAACATCGTCATTCCTGACGATGAATTGGAATGGAAGTTTATCCGCGCCTCCGGACCCGGCGGCCAGAACGTCAACAAGGTATCGAGCGCCGTACAGTTGCGCTTCATACTGCCGCGCAATACGACTCTGCCCGTCGCGGCCAGAAATAGATTGCGCGCCATCGCCGGACAAAAGCTCGTCGATGACGGCAGCATCTTGTTCAGCGCCCGCAGCGAGCGCAGTCAGGAGCAGAATCGCCGGGCAGCGCTCGAACGGCTGGCAGCGCTGATTCGGACCGCCATGATCGAGCCGAAGATACGCAAGAAGACGCGTCCGACCAAAGGGTCGCAGGAACGGCGCATCGACGCCAAGAAGCGGCACGGTGCCGCCAAATCGGGGCGCAGCCGGCAAAACTGGGAATAGCCTCTAGGGCAGATCCGGCTCCTCGAAGCGATTCATCTCAATTCGTCCGACCTTCGCAATGGCCGCCTGCACGTCCTTGCGCGCCATTATCTTATGCCAGCGCGCATCCCGTTCCTCTCCGAGAGGAGTCGTGGGCGTTGGCATGTAGCCCTGAACGCTTTGCAGCGCGTCTTGCCGCGTGTTGGAATCGAGCAGCCGCGTGATCAAGTACTGTGCCGCCCGATCAGGCTGGGCCGCGACAATCAAAGCGTACTGATACGTAAACGGCGCTTCCAAGCGATTTGCGCTGAGAAAGCGCAGCGAATCAGCAACCTGCTTCAAATCCCCCAACTGGGTACCCGCATCGACCCTGACCGCTTGAATCTGCATGTTGCCGTACGGGCTGACTCCTGCCCCAACTTTGCTCAGTGCCGCCATTGCATCCTGCGGCCGTCCCAATTCGCAATACAGATTTCCGAGGTTGAGGCGTTGACTGACGTTGGCCGCACCATGCTCGGTACCACTGCTGGCCGCCTCCAACTGTGCAACTCCGTCATCCCATCTGCCGATCCGCGTCAGTGCCTCAGCGCGATCATTGAGAATCCAAATGTAGTTCTCGGCATAGTCTTCGAACAGCTTTTCAGGGTAATTCGTCGACTGCACCTGAGAAACGATGGAGTCGGCCGCGGCCAGCATGGCACCATAATGCTGGCGGCGCCTGAGGGCGTCGATTTCAATTCGCCTCAGCTCGAGGGATGTCGGCGCGTTTTGCACCGCGAACTCCAATGCTCTGAGCTGTCGATTGGCCGCGGCTTCGACGTCATATTGCGCCGGATTTGCCGCGATCAGCGCATCGAAGCGACGGTCCGCACGCATTACGATGAAATCGTCCGGATCCGTGATGTGCTTCGATACTTCAACCGCCTCGACCGTCAATTTCTTGTCCATCAAAAGGGTCGCCAACCCTCGCCACGTAGAGCTGGGTTCAAAGTCCCACTTCAGTTTCCAATGTGCACCGTACAATGCCTGCAACAGGGGCAGTGTCGACTCGTTGTTCAATTTTTTTGAAGCTCTGATGACCATGTAGATATTGCGTTGATCGAAGCGCGAGATTTGCTCGGGCCATCGCCCCAAAAACCAAGTCCAGTCTCTGACGACACTCGCGTCTGGCTGTTCATGCAGTCTTACCCCGGCCTGAAGCTGTGCGAGGCCCTCCTGGTAGCCGGCTTGGGGCATTGCATTGACGCGAATTAGATATTGATACTCGAGCGTCAGGTCTCGTCGGGCAGCAGCCGCCTTTGCGGCCGCTAGCAGGGCGCCGTACCGGGCGTCCGCGGGGAGGCCGCCGAACGCCTTTTCCTCAATGACCGCCCGCAAAGCCGGCTCGCCTTCATTGAGGTTCCTCTCCGCGATCAAACGCATTGCAACGTCCAGCCGCTGTTGCGTCGCGGACGAGTCGACGGGGGTGACGGTGGCGCACGCGGCCAGCGCAAGAGCGGCAAGCGACAAAAATATTCTCGGCGGACTCAAAGGCACTATTGCTCCAGCGTTACCTGCAGGATGCTATGTCTGATTTGTTCCGACAGCACCAGTTGGGCGTCGGCCGCGACGCCGATCAAGGGAGCGTCGAATAGCAGCCTCTTGTCGTCGGAAATTTGAATGACCTCGCGCCGCCGCAGCAGCTCGATGAAGTTGCGGAACAAGCTTTTATCGAAGAATTCCGGAGACTCCAGGCCATAGAGTACCGACATGCGCTGCGCCGTCAGGTGGCAGCGTTCCTCGAGAGCCTCCGCGGTAACCACCCCGCTGCCCGAGTGCAGCAACAGCGCAATGGCCAGGTAGTAGCGCTCGATGGTCTGAATGGTTGCTTGGGCCAGCAGCGAGAGGCGGATCGCATTGGGCGATGTCGGCGGCGGCCGCTGCCACTCGCTGCGGTCGGCGTTCCCCTGCAATAGATTCAAGCGCTCGAAGGTGTCGAGCAGCCCCTCCACGACGCTGCTCACCTCTGCTTCGTCCCAGCGCAAGAACAGCTCGGCGGCGATGTAGGGATAGACACGCCATACCAGCCGCTGGATATCCTCGGTGCGCATGCGCGCATTGCCGATAAACGCGCAGGCCAGAAGCGAGGGCATGGCAAATAGATGCAGGATGTTGTTGCGGTAGTAGGTCGCGAGCACGGCATTCTCGGAATTCATGCGCATGATGTCGCCGAGCGGATGCTTTTGCCTTTGCAGCACACCCATGCCTTCGGCATAGCGAATCATTTGCTCGCCGCTGTCGGCTGTCACCGTGACCATCGGCGAATAGGGGGCGTCGCGCAGCAAGCGTTGATAGAGCTCGAGCTGGCTCACCAGATCGGCCTCGGCCAGTGCCTGCCGCGGCGTTGCCAGAATCGCCATCGCCAGCAAATTGACCGGCGTCACGGCGGCGGCACCGTTGATTTCCTTGTTGATCCGCACCGCAAGATCGGCGATGGCGGCGACCGTCCAGCCGGCACGTGCCTCGTCATCGTCGAACGATTCCTTGCGCCAGTTCGGATTGTGCGCGGTCAATAGATCGTCGAGCGCAATGGGGCTGCCCAGATTCACGTGCACTTTTCCGAACTTGCTGCGCAAAACAGAGGCAAAGGACCTGAGCAGCATGAGCACGCTTTCCTTTTGCTTCGGTTTGCCGGATAGCTCGCCGATATAGGTCCTGCCCTCGACGATGCGCTCATAGCCAAAGTACACCGGCATGAACACCACCGGGCGCCTCGCCTCTCGCAAATAACTTCGAACCGTCATTGCCAGCATCCCGGCGCGCGGCGCGAGCAGACGCCCGGTTCGGCTGCGCCCGCCCTCGACGAAATACTCGAGCGAGTGCCCGCGCGCCATCATGAAGGCCAGATACTTGGCAAACACCACCGGATACAGCGCATCGCCCTTGAAGCTGCGGCGCAGGAAGAACGCGCCGCCCTTGCGCAGAAATCGGCCTATCACCGGCAGGTTGAGATTTTCGCCGCCGGCGACATGCGGAACCGCAAATCCCTTGCGGTAGACGATATAGGACAGCAACAGATAATCCATGTGGCTGCGATGGCAGGGAACGTAGATGATCTCCGAACCATCGCCGACCCCGCTCAAGTTCTCCACATGCTCGAATTCGACGCCGTCGTACAGCCAATTCCAGAGTCGGCCGAGCGCCATCGCCATGAACGTGACGAACGCCTGAGAATAATTCGCGGCGATTTCCAGCGCGTACTTGCGCGCCAGCAGCAACGCCGGTCGCCGCTGCAATTGGCGTACCCGCATCTCGGTGCGCACTGCCTGGCGCACCGCCTGGGTCTTCAGTATCTGCAGCACCATGGTGCGCCGGTGGGAAAGATCCGGGCCGATGGTCGAGGCGCGTTGCGCCCGCAGCACCATGCGAAGTGAACGCACTGCGCGCCGCACGCCGCGCGGCGCATCCAAACCCTCATCCAGGCATTCACGCAGGCGGATCGGCTCGCCGAAATACACCAACGTGTTGCGGCCGTTGAATATGACGCCAAGGAATTTGCGGAAGCGGCCTACCAAGATCCAATCTTCGGAAAACCACAGCCGCCACCAGCTCACTTCCTTATGCGGTGCCCGTCCCCAAAAAATTGCCACCGGCACCAGATCGACATCGAACTGCGGGCCGAGCGCGGCGGCGCCGATCAATTGCACGAGAAAACGGGGTGCGCGCGCGGCGTTGCGGCTGCCGAACAGGCTCGGTCGGCGGGTCAATTCGAAATAGGCCCGATCAGCTCGCTTGTTCCCGATCATCAGGCGCCGTTCCGGCCGAGGCAAATTATGCCGTGCGCAAACGTTGCTCAAGACCGCGAAATCCGTCTGGCTCTCGCGCTCGAGCACGTAACACACCGGTCGCGGTCGCGCCGCGATCGCGGCGACGGCATCGTCCGGCCGTATGGTGACCCGCACCCACAGTCCCAGGATCTTGCGCACGCTGTAGCGCCATGCGCGGCTCAACCCGGCTAGAGGATTCATGTCCTATGCAAGGCTATGGCGGTTGTGAGACGGAATACTTAACGTAACGCATTCAGTCCCCCGCAAATGCCGCCTCCAAGGAAACCAGAGTGTACAATACAGGCATGTCCCGATTTTCATTCCTGCTGGTTGCCGCGGCAATCCTGCCCTTCTCTGTGCAGGCCGCGCCGAACATCGATATCGAAACCGCGGCGCAGATTTATCAGGATGCCGCGATTCGCGAACAGGTGCGCGCGTCATTGGGCGCCATGCCCGACCACATTCGCCAGTTGGTCGTGGGCTACACTTCCAGCTCGCTTTCCGATGCGCAGCTGGCCGCGATCACTGCCGCCGCCAAGCGCGGATTTCGAATCGACGTCTTCGAGGCGCCCGCGCTGAGCGCCCTCGCCGCGAACCTGGACAGCGACACGGCAAAAAAGGCTGCGGTGTTTCTGTCCGGCGACGTTGGAAAGCGGATGGTCGCGGCCGACGTGGCGGTCGCAAATCTCGAAGAGGAAAAACTCGACAAGATCATGAAAGGCGAAATCACCGCGCCCTCGACGCCGCAGCGCGACGCCCTGTTCGTGAAGCTGGAGGCGGCGTCGCGCTCAACCGAATCCACTGTGCAGATATTCTTGAGCATGGGCACGGCGGTGGGGATGGGCGTCGCGATTGGCTCCGGATTGGATCCGGGGCCGGTGGAGGAACGAGCCCGTAAATCTGCTGAGGCTACGCGCGCGGATTTGGAAAAATCCATGCGCGAGCCGATGCGCCGCTATATGGCCTACGATTATCGGGATTTCAGCGAAGCCGATCTCAAGCATATGTTGGAGTATCTGCAATCCTCCGCCGGCAGGCGCTACGTTTCGGCCTACATTGCCTCGATCGGCGCGGGATTCGACGCCATGGGCAGACGCTGCGGTGAACAGCTCGGCGACAGCTTGCGTGAGCTGGCAATCGCGCAGCTCGCCACCGAAGGCGCCGGTGCCAAGCCCAAGGATCAGAAGTAAGCGCTCAAAAAAGCGCGCAGCAATCCGCAAATCGTCCCGATTTGATCTTCCAGGCGGTGCTCGGAATCGAGTATGTGCAACGCTGCCCGATGCTCGCGCGCCCAGCGAATGCTGTTTTCAACGGGCACGACGGTATCGTGCCAGCCGTGCACGATGGCCGTGGGTGCGGTCACATCCTGCGGCGTATGACTCTCAAATCCCGGCATGTAGAACGCCGGTGCCAGCAAGAATAGGGCACGGGCCCGCAAGCGGGCCGCGGCTGCCGCCGACACATGGCCTCCCATGCTGGAACCGACCAGCACCAGCGATCCTTCGTGTGCAGCCCCCTGGCTCAAGAGCTTTTGCACCCGTTCGCGGGGGTCATCCATGCCACGGTAATCCACCGACTCCACGTTCAGGCCAAGCTCGCGCGCCACCCCGGCCATAGCCGTGATTTTGCTGCCCCAGGGGCCGCTTTCCTTGCCGTGCGAGAACACCACAGTATCGAAGGTTCGACTCAAGAAACACCCATTCCCAGCCGTTACAAATAGATGGCATTGGATGAAGAACGATCGAGCGACACTCCCGAAGTGCGCCAAGCCATCGACTGGCTGCGCGAATGCGCCGATCTGGACGGGGCGGACAGCGCCGCCCTGGAGGCACTGGCGGCAGCTGCCGTGCATTTCTCGCTTCCCGCCGGCCATCTGCTATTCGAGGCCGGTTCCAATCCGGACGGAGTATATCTGGTCGCGAGCGGCCGCCTAGGCGTGAAAGCCCAGGACCACCCGAAGCTGGTCGCCGAAATTGAGCACGGCGAGTTGGTGGGCGAAGCCGGCTGGCTTCTGGGGCAACGGCGCAGCGCCACGGTGGTTGCGCTGCGTGACAGCGAGCTTTTGCTGATACCCAATGCGCAGTTGGACGCCGTCGCGGCGCAATCCACTCGATTCTCGCTGGCCCTCGCGCGGCTATGCGCGCGGCGCTTACGAAGCAGCAACCGCCAGGACCGTGCGCCCAAGCGCGCGCGCGTGTTCGTCGTCGTGCCCAACAGCATTGAAGTGGACGTAGCCGACCTGGCGACCCGCCTGGTGGACGAGCTTGGCAAGTCGGGCCGCACCGAACTGGTCTGGGATGCGCGGGCAAGCGCACACACCGCCGCCTGGTTCAATCGGATCGAAGAGTCGAACGATCATGTCGTGTATGTCGCGAACTGGGCCGCCTCCGGCTGGACGCGACAGTGCTGCCGCCAGGCCGACGTCATACTGATGGTCGCGCCCGCCGGCGGCGCGTTCGTTCCGTGGCCCGACAAGCTGGCCGAAGAAGCCATCGCGCGCGGGGCGCGCGTCGAACTGGCGCTGCTGCACCGGCGGCAAATTGAACCTGGATCGGCCGCGGCCTGGCTTAAGACTCTGCCCGCGACCCTGCATCATCACATCGTCGAGTCGGCCGATCTCGGCAGAGTCGCGCGGCTGCTCACGCGCCGCGGTGTCGGATTGGTCTTGTCGGGCGGAGGGGCGCGCGGCTTCGCGCATTTGGGGATCGTGCGCGCGCTGCGCGAAGCACGGGTGCCCATCGATTTTGTCGGCGGCGCGAGCATCGGCGCCATCATCGCGGCGGGCGTGGCTCTGGGCTGGAGCGACGATGAGATGCAGCTGCGATATCGCAGAAGCTTTGTCGAGACCAATCCGGTCAACGATTATACCTTTCCGCTGGTCGCCTTGACGCGCGGGCGAAAGGTGTCGCGCCTGCTAGAACGGGCCTACGGCGATGTGGCCATCGAGGATTTGCCGCACCCTTATTTCTGCGTAAGCGCGAATCTCACCACCGGGCGGCTACTCGAGCATCGCACCGGCCGGTTGGCGCACGCACTGCGCGCATCGGTTGCCATCCCGGGCGTGATGCCGCCCGTGTTTCACGAGGAAGGCGTGCTGGTGGACGGGGCCGCAATCAACAACCTGCCGGTCGACATCATGCAGCAACATGCACCCGGCATCGTGATCGGCAGCGATGTCGGCGCCGACCGCAGCTTCGGCGAGCATCGCGTCAACATTTTCCAGATCTTGATGCACGCCGGTATCGTGAACAGCGCCTCGAGCGAGCGGGCGCAACGCGAGCTGGCCGATGTATTGCTGAAGCCGCCGCTGGCGAATATCGATCTGCTCGACTGGAAGGCTTTCGACCGCGCGATTCGGCTGGGCTACGACTATGCGCGCGTGGCGCTCACCGAGCAGGCTTCGCTGCCACGCCTCTCGCAGGCCACGATCGCCGCGGCCAGGGCAAATTCCCTGGTTGAAGAATTGGAGAAACGCATCGCCGCTACGATTGCAGCGGGCTAGCTTTCCCCGGACAGGCTCATGGCCATGGAATCGACCCATTCGAGTTCCGCGGGAGAGAACTTGGAAAACTCCAGGCGGTTGAGGCTCACGGGCTGAATCTTGGCGCCCAGGGGCGAGTGCGTGATTCGAAAGCAATTGAACTCGTGCTCGCGCATCGCCGCGAATCCGATCAGCAGATGAAATTCATTGGCGGCGGCCCGCGAGTTGACACGCGCGTCGCAAATGACGAAGAAAGCGTCGTCCATGCGGCGCGCGCCGAACGTTCCGGCCTCTTGTAAATCCTCAAAAAAACGGCGGATCTGGGTGGCGGCGGATGCGGCCGCCCAACCCGGCGTCGCACCGGTGACCCAGCGGGTGGCGCTCTCGACGCAGTTCAGGATGAACAGAGCCAGGCGGCGCGCCGCCAGATAACGCCAGTCGCCGTTGACCGAGCTGCTGGCCGCAAGAGTCCGCGCCAGCACGCTGCCGCGCGTGCTCGAACGCATGCCGAGAATGGTGTTGACACCGAGGGTCGCAAGCCGCGCACGCCGATCTTCACCGACCAAGCAGGCCGGCCGGAACCCCGGGCGCAGGATGGCATCCTCGCCCTGCCCCGGAGCCCAGACCGGCGACGCCTCATCCTGGCGGGCCAGCATCCCGGCGACCGCTCCGCAGGGCGCAAAGGATTCGAATTGGCCGCGCAGCTTGTCGTGTGCGAGAACCCGGGGAAAGTACATCAAGGCGTTTTCGTTGTAAAAATTCCAGTTGCGCAAGCCTTGGATCGCATCGTCGGCGGTGAGCCAGCTAGAGGGCGGATCGACGATCAACATGGCCCTGCGCTCCTTGCAGAAACGCGCCGCGACCAGCAGCGTGCTCGGTCCGACGTCCTGGGTGCGCGACAAGGGTGGAACGCATAGAAAATTGAACCGCTCGGTGTGATGCAGCGCGAATATCCCCCGATGGTCCAGGCTGGAGCCGATCAGATCGTAGTCGGTAAGCGGCGCGCCGTCATCGCCGTCGGAGTTGGAATTGATGTAGGCGGTGGGAAGGCCGCTGGCAGGATCCAGGGTTTGATCGGGCCGCTGCTGCGGCATTTCCCCGACGAGCCGGATCAGCGCGGATTGCGTGATCGCCAGCGGCAAATAGCGCTCGTGCGATGGCAGAACGGAGACGCGCTGAAAAATCTCTTGATCCTCCACCTGCCCGGTACCCTGTGCGCGCACGCGCTGTATCGTCAGGTTGAACAGAGAAGCGGCATCGCCCGGAATATTGTCGAAGTCGACGCTGGCCCGTAGGTATTCGCGGGTGCCGGGGCGCAACGCCTGCAGCGTCAGGGCCTGCGAACCCGCCTTCAGCGTGAGGCTCGCCGAGCGCGCGCCATTGACGACGCGCACGATTAGGGCTTCGCGTCCGCCGTTATCGAAGAACTGCTCGACCGCATAGCCTAGCAGGCTGGGTTGCCACAACCCGCCGAATACCTGTTGGAATTCGCCGAAGCTTTTGATGAATACCGGCCGGTTGACCGGCCCTCGTAATGTGCGGCCGACGAAGGCGGTGCGCGCCGTGCAGAGACGCGAGATGGATTGATCAGGGCCGCGTTCTTCGTCGAGCTGCAGCCTTGAATGATTTGGCGTCACCAAATTTTTATCGTTAGGCGCACGTTCGAATCGTATCACAACCCGATTGTGTGCCGCGACGCGCCTGCTCCTCGACGCGCGCCTGCTCGGCTTCGCTTTTCTTGCGCGAAATCTCCTCGAGCATGACTTTCATCCACTCGCTGATCATTCGCTGGACTTGTCCGGTTCGACGACGGCTTGGATCGCTTCGAGCGTCTCCGGGTGGTATCCGGTGCGCGCCTTTTCGAACACGCGCTTCGCAAACTCCGTGCCGGCAGGCGTCTTCATCAGCGCCACGTACAGGGGCACGACGAGCCTGCCGCGCCCGACGGTTTTCAGGTAGTCCTCGAGGCGCTGGAAGCCCGGCTGGTAGAGGTTCTCGATCACCAGCAAGAGCCACATTTGAGCGATCTCGGCGTTGGCGGTCTTGTTGAAGCCGAACGCCTTGTCCAGATCCGCAAGCTGCGTCGCCGTGAGCGCGGCCGGCATGTTACCGAGGAAGTAAAGCCATTGCTGAGCGACCCAATCCGAGCCGAGCTTCTTGAGCTGCAGCTTGCCGCCAAGCCACGCCGATCTCGCCTCATCCACCGGCGCAAACATCGTGGTCACGGGCAGAATGGCGTCCGCCGGCAATCCCGGCGCGAAGATCCAGGCATTGACCTGATCGCGAGTGACGATACCGGGATATCGATTGAGCAGATTCTCCTGCAGATAAGCCAAGAACAGCTGAGTGGTGATGCTCTTGAATGCAAAATGATCGAAATAGGCCTTGAGAAACGCATCAAAGTGTTCCCTGCCGAACATCGCATCCAGATAGTCTAGGAACAGGCGGCCCTTCTCGCTGGGAATCGAGCTGAACGCTTCGTGGGGATCGCGATCCTGGAGATCGATCGCCAACACTTGCTCGGCGGGCTTGAGATTCGACAGATCGTCCTTCAGGGTCTTCAGGTCCAGCACGGCCTCCATCGACGCCCGCTGCTCGCCGTAGACCGCGGCCATGATGCGGCTCTCCATATATTTGGTGAAGCCTTCGTTGAGCCACAAATCGCGCCAGGTGGCGTTGCCCACCAAGTTTCCGGCCCACGAACGCGCCAGCTCATGCGCGATGATCGACACCAAGCTCTTGTCGCCGGCAATGACGGTAGGCGTGATGAAGGATAGCCGTGGATTTCCCATCCCGCCTTCCGGAAAGCTCGGCGGCATCACCAGAATGTCGTAGCGGCCCCAGCGATAGGGACCGAACAATTTCTCGCAGGTCTGAATCATCAACTCGGTATCCGCGAACTCCTTGGCGGCCTCCTTGATGATGGATTTCTCCGCGTAGACGGCGGTGCGCGGACCGGTTTCCTTGAACTCCAGATCACCCGCCGCCAATGCAATCAGGTAGGACGGAACCGGCTGCGGCATGCTGAAGGCGTATTCGCCGTTGTGCTTCGCGTTGGGGTCATTCTCAGCGCTCATGAGGGCGAGTGCGTGCGAGAAGGTGTGCACAATGGCCTTGTAGGTGGCGCGTACCTGCGGCGTATCTTGCGTCGGGATCCAGCTGCGTGCGCCGATGGGCTCGGACTGGGTGTAGAGAAACGGCTTGTGCCGTGCCGTCTGTTCCGCGGACAGCCATTGCAACGCCGAGGCATCCGGCGCGGTTTCATAGTCGATCCGCAAGGTTTCGGTCGGCCGGCTCGACGGCGGCAGATCGATGATCAGCGCGCTGCCGAGAATGGGGTCCGGCTTCTCCAGACGGAAAGGCCGGCTGACCCAGGTCGTTTCACTCTTGGAAGTCGCGCCCAGAATATCGGTGGCCTTTTGGCTCACCCCGATGATCATCAGGTTCTTGGTGTCGAGGACCAGCCGGTTGGCCTTGGGATCCAGGCGC
>DASXNX010000203.1:0-14987 GCA_036494725.1 Steroidobacteraceae bacterium | reverse complement strand
CGCGCCAGAAAAAAAACAGCATGGTTGCGACGCGCGCAACGGGCAACAGGATAAAGAGGGCAATTCCGGCCGCCGCGATGGGCAAACCGAGTGAATTGGACGCCAAGGTGAGGACCATGCCCGCCGCAACGACTGTGGATGCCGACAAACAGCAGACGCAGCTTGGCGCTCGGCATGACCATGAGGATCCGCGCACCGAGCACCGATCCGAGCACTGATCCCAATGACACAGGCGCGGCGACGGAGGTGACGATTTCGCCGCGCGCGAAGTACGCGCCGGCGCTGGCGGCCGCCGTCACGCCGATCATGAAATTGGAAGTTGCCGAGGACACTTTGATGGGCAGGCGCAGCGCGGTATCCATCGCCGGTATTTTCAGCACGCCACTGCCGGTGCCGAGCAATGCCGAAATCAGTCCTGCTCCGTACATCAGCATCATGCCCAACGGCAAACGTTGCACAGTGTAGTGAACGCGGCGGCCAAGTAAGGGGTCGGGATAATCTGAGGCGAGATCCAGCGAGGCCCATCTATCGACCTGTGCTGCGGGGACGACCGGACCGGCCGCGTGTGGCGATTTCGAGAACGAGGGCGAGGCGGATATTGGTCAGCCGCTCCTTCAGGAAGGGTCCGGCGCTTGCGCAAGAACAGACGATGACAGAAATGAGGCTGGCGCCGATGGCCGTGTGAATGTCGACTGAACCGAACAGCGTCAGAACCGGCACGATGAAGATGCCGCTCGCCATGCCAAGCACGCCGCCCAGCATGCTGGTTCCGAGCGCGACGGCGAACAACCACAGCGCGAATCCCAGGTGCATCCCTAGCCCTTGGCGCGCGAGCCGGCGGGCTGGCGCCGCGCGAGGCGTGTCACGAAACGGATGTGATCGCCGCGGTAGTACAGTCTTTCGTAATAGACGGGCTGAAAGTCTTCCGCGTATGTGGTGCGCTCGATCAGAAAAATCGGACTTCCTGAGTCAATGCCGAGCGCTCTCGCAGCGGTGCCGTGCGCTGCCACCGCCGCCAGCCGATATTCAGCTTCCAGCAATCGATCGGCGTATCTCTGCTCTGGCGGATCGCCCGGCAAAATCTCGCGCCCCAATTCCTCCGGCAAATAGGTCTCACAAAAAGACAGAGGGCCGCTATCAATTAATCGCACCCGTTGAATACGCGTCAGGGGCGCGCCACGAACGAGCCCAAGTTGGCGCGCGACGGTCTCGCTGGCGGCAACGATCCTTTGGTCGAGGAGTCGTGCCGAGGATTCGCTGCCCATCGACTCCATGTCCTCGATAAATCCCGTCAGTTCGGTCAGCTCTTGTACGACCTGGGGCCGAAGGACAAACGTCCCCCTGCCGCGACGAATTTCGACCAACCCTCGCGCAATCAGACTCTGAATTGCGGTACGAATGGTCGTTCGACTGACGGTAAATCGCTCGATGAGGCTATCTTCGGAGGGAAGCCGAGCCCCTGGTGGCCAAGTCCCTTCCGCGATGGTTGCCTCCAGAGCAGATTCGATTTGGACGTGCAGCGGCAGGCGGGAGTCTGTATCTCTTTCCACGAGCACATTATGACATCATGATGTCCGTATGTCGAAAATAGAGAGAACACCCGCCCGGGCTAGACCTTTTGGGGATTATGTAAAAAGATGGCAAGGACGCTGGCGACGGTGTGATCGGGCGGCGATCTGGGGTCGGTGGGCCCGGCTGCGAGAGCGCGCGGCGTTGCGGCGCCAACCCCTTGCCATCTATGCTCCCTTTATGTGGCCGATATTCAATAAAATCATGCGGGTCGTCAGCAGTCTGGTTGGCGTGCTGATGATCCTCATGGGCACGGTCTGGATGCTGCAGGGTCTGAACCTCGCTTTTCGAGTGGGCTTCATGGTCGGGGACCGCCATTGGACCCTCTATGGCGCGATCCTGGCATTGGTCGGCATCGCCCAGGTGGTCTGGAGCAATACGCGGACCAAAATCTAGCGCGTCATTCGGTCAGCGGGTGGCCTTTGGGCAATTGATGCGCGTACCAGGTGGCGAGTCGATGCCTGACGGTCTTCTCGCTGACCTGATCTTCCGGCATCGGCGCAATGACTTTGTCATGCACCAGCAGACGATAGACGTACAGCGCCTTGAGGCTGGCTGAATCAGTACCCTCGAACTCCACGGCCTTGCGTCCCTCGGCGTATTTGACACCGGCCAGCAGCGCCGCCTTGAACAACTCCGACTCGTGCTTGAGTTTTTTCATGCTGGTCACCGGCCGACGAGGTGAATGAGTTCCTCGGCGTCGCGGTCGACCGCGGCGCGGCTGAAGCGCAGCGGCACATAGCTGCCCTGCGCCCAGAGCGGAAAAAGATCGCGATAGTGAGCGCTCATGGGATCTTCCGATTGTCCCGGCGTGTTGATGAACACGGAATTGTCCCAGGCGCCTACATCCATCACCATGCGCACCGAAGCGCCGGCAGTCACGGCAAAATCGGCGGCGCGATAAGTTTGCGCGCGCGGTGTGGAGGCCGAGCCCGGAACCTGCAGGGGACCCATCGACATCTGGGCGCGCAGCTGCGGATCGGCCAGCGCTGCAACAGCCGGCTCGAAGGTGGCATGATGCAATCTGCCCCAGGTCCACGTCGCCGTATCGGTTCCCAAGCGTTGTTTTAATTCTTCGAGCGCGGCCTTCAGGCTTTCCAGAAGGATTGCGCTGCGTGCCGCGGAGGGATCTCGCCCAAGCGCAGCGTCGGGATGCTCGAGATAAGAGATTACCGCCTCGAGGTGCCCGTCGCCCACGAGCTTGCGCGCCGCGGCCGGCGTGACCCGCGCCACCGTCGCCTTCCCCAACTGTTGAGTTGCCCACACTTCGTATATCGCGGCGGCAGCGCTGGAAGTGCTTTCATTGTGATCCCATGCCTTCAGCGAGGCCAGCGCGGAGGCCACTTCGGAATCCTGCGAGGACAGCGATGCGAGCAGCGCCACGGCGCGGCGCGACTGGGTGCTGACCGTATCGGTCTGGATCGTCATTGAATCGGCGAGACTAGCCCGCGTATCGGCGCGAAGCATTTCCATGATGCGATCGATGCGCGAGCGATCGACCCACTCGAACCCTATTCGATTCTGCTCGTTCGGATAACCTGAGGGCAGGTTCATCTCATTGGCGGTGGCAAAGAACCCTTGTACCGGATTGAAGCTGGATGGCAGCACATCCATGCCATGGAAGCCGGCCCATTCATAACGGCCATCGCCGGGCACGGGCATGAGGCCATCCCAGTTCCTGCGCACCGGCGCGCGCCCCGACGCGGCCCATCCGATATTTCCTTGGATATCGGCATAGACGAGATTCAAAGGCGGCGCACCCCACGCACTACTGGCGGCTTTGAAGTCAGTCCAATTCTTGGCTTTGAGCAACCGCGAAGAACCGAAATACCCCGCAACTCCGGGCTCGTTCCACGCGGTGCGCAGGGCAAACGCGCGATGCGCCGCCGCATCTTGGGCCAGCACCGGTCCGTGACGGGTGAATCGAAGCACCACCTCGCGCGACTCGCCGCCCTTTACCTCGATGGTGTCGCGGACGATTTTCATCTGCTCCCATCCAGACCCGTAGCGATAGCTGTCCGGATCGTCGTTTTTCAATTCATAAACATAGAGATCCTCTTGGTCTATATAGAAGATGGTGATGCCAAACGCGATGTCTGCGTTGTGTCCAATGGAGACGCCCGGCAACGCCGGCTCGCCCGCGCCGATGATGTCGAGACCCGGCGCATTCAAGCCGACGACGTAGCGCAGCGATGGCACGCCGAGTTGCCGATGCGGATCGTTGGCCAGAATGGGCCGCCCGGTTTGGGTACGCGAAGGCGCGATCACCCAATTGTTGGAGCCCTCCGCGGATTGGTTGGCCATAAGCTCTGCTAGCTGGCGTTCGCGAGAGCCTGGAGGCTGTTCCTGGTGTGCAAGCGGGTCGAAATTCACCGCCTCGGTCGCGAGCACGTAGTCCTTCAGCACTTCCGCCGGCACGTCGCAGGGATTCAAACCCTGGGGGACCGACATCTTGTGGCCCTTCGGTTCGATCATGCGCCGCAGGCGGTCCGCGCCAATCCCGGCGGCACAAGCGACACGCGCGCGCGCCACTTCCGAGGTGACATTCGACACCAGTGCGTGGCTGCGGATGCGCAGCACGTCGTCCACCTCCCACACGTCGGGCGCGCTGTCCGTGAGTTTGAATTCGACCGGCAGCGGCTGATGACCGCTGCGCACTTCTGCAACGTAAGCATTCACGCCGCTGACGAAGGCCTGCACCCACTCCTTGGATTCCGGCGCGTACGAGGCCCACTCGTCGTCCATATCGCCCCGATAGAGGAACAAGCGCGCGGCCCGGTCTTGATCTACGTAAGCGGAGCCGAAGGATCGGGACAACAGCCCAAGCCCGCGCTTACGCCACAGGTCGATCTGCCACAGCCGATCGCGCGCAGCGTTGTACCCCTGAAGGAAAAATGCATCGCGCGCGCTGGCGGCAAAGATATGAGCGACGCCCCAATGATCGATGACGATGTCAGCCGGCGCGCGCAATCCATCCACCGTCCAGCTGCGCAGGCGCACCGCCGACGAATCGCCGGATACAGTCTGTGCATGAGCAGCCAACGTCGTCAGTGCCAGCAGCAGCGGCAGCCCCCCGAATGGTCGCCCCGCGAATCTCCGCCGGCCCATGCGTTTCATGGCTTCAGGGCAGGACTTCTTTTGGCAGCGGCAAGGTCGCCGACTCGGCCTGCCACAATATTCCCGACACTCTCCAACCCCCTCCGACTTTCACTGCCTGAATGCTGTTGATGCCCCGCGCCACTTGCTTGCCGTCGCTGTGCAGGACGTAAGTACTCCATAAGTGCGCGATGCCGCCGAAGCTATCGATGCTGAACTTCACCTGCTTTTCCTCGAGCAGCGCACTGCCCCGCACCTTCACTCGCGCGATCCAATCGTCGAGCGTCAGCACCGAATACTTCAGCTCGCCATTGGCACCCTCGGCGACGATGGTGAGATGCGCTTCAGGCAAGAACAGCTGCTGCATGCAGGATCGGTCCTTGTCGGCCGGACCGCTGATCGCGGCATCGATCGCAGCGGCGATGGCTTGGGGCGCGGCGGGGAGTGTGCAGGCTGGCGCCGGCGACTGCGCTGCCGAACTGCCCGCGGCACCCACTATCATGGCAAACAGCAATAGTTCTTTTAGCATCCTGCCTCCCTGAACTTTCGAACGAGGGGATCATAGCACCCTGCACGCGGGGGCTCGCAGCGAACCGGTATAGTGAACATATGTGCGGCCGCTATGTCAGTCCGGACGAGGCTTCGCTTGAACGCGAGTTCAATCTTGTGCGCAGCGAATGGCAATTTCCGGCCAGCTTCAATGTCGCGCCGACTCAATCGGTGCCGGTGATACGCAGTGTCGAAGGCGCGTGCAAGGGATCACTGCTGCGATGGGGACTCATTCCTTTTTTTGCTCATGGCATTCCCCCCAAGTACAGCACCATCAATGCGCGCATCGAGACCGTGCAGACTGCCGCGAGCTATCGAGGACCCTGGAATCGCGGCCAGCGCTGCTTGGTTGCCGCGTGCGGATTCTACGAGTGGCAGGTGCAGGCGGATGGCAAGACAAAGGTCCCGTACTACATCCACGCGAACGATCAAGAAATCATGGCTTTCGCTGGGTTGTGGGACTCGTCCAAGACCGACGCCGGCGTCAGCATCGAGTCGGTTACCCACATTACCTTGCCGGCGAACAGCCTGCTGGGCGAGATTCACAACACGCAGCGCCGTATGCCGGCCATCCTCGCCAAGTCGGATCGCGAAGCGTGGCTTTCCGGATCGCGAGACGAGGCGTGGGCCACGCTCAAACCTTATCCCGATGAGCACATGGTCGCTTGGCCGGTCGGCACTCGCGTCAATTCTCCGAAGAACAACGATGCGGAACTCGTTGCTCCCTCACCGGACGATCCGAACCGGCGCTAAACCGGCAAGTGCCCCAGCGGGATGCGGTTGCTGCGCTTCAAGGTCGCCAGCACCACGCTTGATTGCATGTCGCGGACGTTAGGAACGCGTATCAGCTTCTTGAGCACCACGTTGCTCAGCGCCTCCAAGTCCTTGCCATACACCTCCAATATAAAATCGTAGCTTCCGGTCATGGCAAAGCACTTGGTGACCTCGTCCATGAGACCGATTTCCTTTTCGAACCTCGCCACCGTTTCGTCGGTGTGTTCGGTGAGCTTGACCTGAACGATGGCCAGCACCGCGAGGCCCACCCGCGCGGGATTGATGACCGCGGCGTATCCCTCGATGGCCCCCGCTGATTCCAGCGCTTTGATGCGACGGGCGCAGGGCGTCGGTGATAGGCCGATGGCCTCCGCCAGATCCACCACGGATAGGCGGCCGTCGCGCTGCAGCGCGGAAAGAATCCTGGCGTCATAACGGTCGACTTGCACGTTTCAGCCCCTATATCGGTATTTATTAGTGATTATCACTAATTTCTTGCCAAATCGGTGGTTATTTTAGCGAATTAGGGTGCTTAGACTGGCATAGTCTGTCACAAATGGTGGCAAACCCCCTGCCCATGCAGAAACCTGCGCCGAAGAGCGGCTCCGTCGATTGGCGGGCCGTTCTGCACCAGGTCGCCATTTCACGCGCGCTTGATGATCTCGAAGAATCGACTCTGCTTCGCGAGCGCAAGGTTCTGTATCAATTCTCCGCGCGCGGCCACGATCTTTCCCAGGTGTTGCTAAGCATGCAGCTCACCGGGCTGCACGATGGGGTGGGCAGCTATTACCGATCGCGGCCGTTGCTGCTCGGGCTGGGACTGCCCTTGGAAGACGCGCTCGCTTCCACGATGATGCGCGCCGGCGGCATGAGCGAGGGGCGAGATATCGGTGTGGTCTTTAACATGCCGCGGAAAGAAGGTCCGTGCGTGCTACCCGCCTGCGGCGGCGTCGGCGCTCAGTACACGCCGGCCGTGGGTTGGGCGCAATCCTTGCGCTATCGATTTGCCGTCTTGCGCGAGGAAGAATGCAGGCACAGCATCGCCGTGGCACACGGCGGCGAGGCCTCAACCGCCGCCAATGGATTTTGGGCCGCGCTCAACATCGTGACCACGGAGCAGTTGCCGTTCCTGTTCTTCATCGAGGACAATGGCTACGGCATTTCGGTCCCGGCGCGCCAGCAAACTCCGGGCGGCAATTTCGCGCGAAATCTTCAGGGTTTTCGCGGGTTGCGGATTCTCGACGGCGATGCCTCCGACCCTAAGGCCGCCGCCGCACTGATCACGGATGCCGTTGCCGGCGTGCGCGCGGGCGACGGCCCCGCCCTGATCAGGCTCGTGGTGCCGCGCCTTTCGGGGCACTCCGGACAGGATACGCAGACTTACAAGAGCGCCGCCGAAATCTCCGCGGAAAAGGCCCGCGACCCGCTCGCGAAACTGCGCGAGCAATTGGTACCCGGCACGCTTTCCGCCGCCGAGTGGGACCAGGAAATCAGTGCGGGCCGCAGGCTCGTCGCGGCAGCGCTCGAGGCCGTCGAGCGCCAAGATGCTCCAGATCCTGGGCGCGTGCGTCGCTATGTCTTCTCCGAAACCTGTGCCGATGGTTCCATCGATTTGCAGCTGCAGGGTGGAATACTCCGCGGGGGCTTCGTGCCGCCGCCGGGAACTCTAGAGGCTGATCCTCATGGCCCGCGCATCAACCTGGTGACGGCCGTGCGCCGCACGCTCGAACACGAGCTGGCCGTCAATCCGCGAATGCTGGTCTTCGGCGAAGACGTCGGCCGCAAGGGTGGCGTGCACGCGGCGACGCTGGGATTGCAGGAGAAGTTTGGAGTTGATCGAGTATTCGATACCAGTCTCTCCGAGGAAGGCATCATCGGGCGGGCAGTCGGCATGGCCGCCGCGGGACTTCTGCCCGTCCCGGAAATTCAATTCCGCAAGTATGCAGACCCTGCCGCCGAACAGTTGAACGACTGCGGCACCATGCGTTGGCGCACCGTGAATCGTTTCGCCGCGCCGATGGTGGTGCGCATACCCGGCGGCTTCTTTAAGTGCGGCGACCCTTGGCACAGCCAATCGAACGAGGTGCAGTGGGTGCACGGGCTCGGTTGGCGCTTGGCGATGCCGTCTAACGCACAAGATGCCGTGGGACTGTTGCGCAGTGCGCTGCGTGGCAACGATCCCACGATTTTCTTCGAACATCGATCCTTGCTCGACGGCGCCTGGGCGCGCCGGCCCTACCCGGGCGATGAATTTGTGGTGCCCTTCGGCAAGGCCAGTCTTTTGCGCGAGGGCGACGCTCTCACCGTGATCAGCTGGGGCGCCATGGTGGAACGCTGCGAGCAGGCGATCGACGCCAGCGGCAAGTCGGCCGATCTCTTGGACTTGCGCACCCTGTCGCCTTGGGACCGCGACGCCACGCTGGCGTCGGTGCGCAGAACCCGGCGCTGTCTCATCGTACACGAAGATACGATGACTGCCGGTTTTGGCGCCGAGATCGCCGCGGTTCTTGCGAAGGAAGCATTCTTCGACCTGGATGCGCCCATCGAACGGCTCGCCATGCCGGACGTTCCGAGTCCCCACAGTCCTGTATTGCTCGACGCTGTGTTGCCCAGCATCGAGACTATTGCGCGCACGATCATCGATTTGTGCGAGATCTGAAAGTGGGCAGTATCGCCGATGTCGTGGCGCCGCCCAACGAGGAGGGAACTCGCGCGACCGTCTTGCGTTGGTGCAAGCGGGTCGGAGATTCGGTGTTCAAGGACGAACCACTGTTGGAACTCGAGACCGACAAGGTCACGGTGGAGATTCCCGCGCCGGAAAGCGGCACATTAATCGAGGTTCTCAAGCCCGAGAATGCCGAGGTCAGCCCGGACGAGGTGCTCGCGCGCCTGCAATTGAGCGGCGAGTCACCGCGGGCGGCGGCCGCGAAGCCGGGCGATGAACGCTTGAGTCCGTCGGTGCGCCGCCTGATGCGCGAGCATGCCATTGCCCCGGGCACGATCGGGGGCACGGGTCGCGACGGCCGCGTGACCGCGGAGGACGTGACGCGGCATGTCGCCGCCGGCGCGCAGACTCCGCAACCGCGTGCCGCTGCACCGCATGCCGCGCCGTCACGGGCCGCGACGCCGCGCACGAAAATTGCGCACAGCGCGGTGCGGCGGCGCGTGGCGGAACATATGGTCCGCAGTCTTGCCGAGGCGCCGCATGTCACCACCTTGTTCGAGGCGGACCTGACACAGGTGCTCAAGCACCGCGCGATGCACGCGCCGAAATACGAATCGCGCGGCACGCGCTTGACGCTGACGGCATACTTCATCCGCGCCTGCGCTGAGGGGTTGCGCGCTCATCCTCAGGTCAACGCGACATTTCTCGAGGACGCACTGGAGCTGCACGGCGACATCAATATCGGCGTCGGCACGGCGCTCGGCGATCAGGGCTTGATCGTACCGGTGATTCACGGCGCGCAGAATTTGAGTCTCTTCGAGATCGCGCAGCATTTGAATCGGTTGGTCGATGCGGCGCGCGCCGGCAGACTGTCGCCGGCGGACGTGCGCGGCGGAACCTTCACGATTTCAAATCATGGTGTGGGCGGCAGCCTGCTTGCTGCACCGATCGTGATCAATCAGCCGCAGGTGGCCATACTTGGGGTCGGCAAGGTGGAGCGCCGCGTTTGCGTGGTGCAGACGGGCGATGAAGAGAGCATTGCAGTGCGCTCGATGTGCTATGTGACGTTGACCATCGATCATCGGGCGCTGGACGCTTTCCAGGCCAACTCCTTTCTCAAATCGGTGGTCACCGCTCTTGAACAGTGGCCTCAAGCCGAAGGCCTCCGAAGCGCTCCATGATCGATGAGTCGGCCGGCGGCAAGGGGCCGTCGAGCCGCGCCGCGACTCGCGACAGGTAGTCTTCGGAGCGCATCATCACTCGCGCATAGATATCGCGGCACAGGGCTGCCGCCTGCACTCCCGGCCAATCCGGCCGTAGCAATTGCGAGGGTAGCATCGGATCGCGCAGATGCAGACGCCGGTATTCGTGGATCAGCAAAGTGCGCACCACGAAGCAGTCACTTTCTTCAATTGTCGTTCGGCCTCGCAATGCGGCCTGCACCCGCGCAAACCGATCGACGAAGCGCTGATAGCGGGCCGCAAGATCGTCAAGGTCCCAGCCTAAGTTGACCAAACGCTGCGGCGCGTCCTCGGCCAATACCGCCTCGAATGCGACTACCTTCGCCAGCAATCCCGAGGCGTGGCGCTGTGCGCGCAGCGTCCGAGCATCGAACTCCGGGTGGGCGAATACATTGGCCGAGATTTCTCCGAATCCCAGCCATATCAGTTCCTCACGAATCTCGCGCCGCATTGCCGCGCGCATCGCGGGCACGACGATCAGGGTCCAGCTTCCCAACCACTGGCTCTGCGGCGCACTGTAGATGCGCAAGGTGGCTTCTGCGAAGCGCTCGCGGCCGTTCTTCGACAAACGGTACTCGCTGAGCTTTCCCGCGCGGCGCCGCTCCAGCCACCCGTCCTCCTTGAGGCGGGTTGTTGCGGTGCGCACCAGTCTTTCGTTCAGGCCGAACGGCTGCGCCAAATCGATCAAGCTGCCAAGCGCCACAGCACCGCCGCGCGGCATGATGGAATCGCCGAGCAAGGTCACGATCAATGAGCCGCCGCGCATCGGACGCTGGCGGCGGAAGCGCGCGACCAGGTCGGCAGCCGCGTTGGATGGGTTATGGGCCATGTCAGTTATGATACAAAAAATATTGCAATACCATATTTTATGTATCAGAATTATGCAAGTGTCTAACCTCGAGGAGCCGGCATGTACACGCAAGCCTTGGACGCGAAAGGAACGGATGCCTCCGCGCCGGCGGATGATTCTGCACTCGAGCAGCATTTTCTCGCGCGCCTCGACGCCGAGGACAAGATCGAGCCCAAGGATTGGATGCCGCTGCGCTACCGCAACACGCTGGTGCGCCAAATCTCGCAGCACGCGCATTCCGAAATCGTCGGCATGCTGCCGGAGGGAAACTGGATCACCCGCGCGCCCACGCTCAAACGCAAGGCGATATTGATCGCGAAGGTGCAGGATGAGGGCGGCCATGGCGCTTACCTGTATAGCGCCGCTGAAACTCTCGGCGTGAGCCGCGATGCCTTGATCGAGCAATTGCTATCAGGCAAGGCGAAATATTCGAGCATCTTCAATTACCCGACGCCGACCTGGGCCGATGTGGGTGCCATCGGCTGGTTGGTGGACGGCGCCGCCATCATGAATCAGATTCCGCTATGCCGCTGCTCGTACGGACCCTACGCGCGCGCCATGGTGCGCATCTGCCGCGAAGAGAGCTTTCATCAGCGGCAAGGTTATGACCTGATGCTGCATCTGTCGCGCGGCACGCCCGATCAGAAGCGCATGGCGCAGGAGGCCCTCGACCGATGGTGGTGGCCGGCCCTCATGATGTTCGGTCCTTCGGATGCCAATTCGACGCATACCGGCGAATCGCAACGCTGGAAGATCAAACGATTTTCGAATGACGAGCTGCGGCAGAAATTCGTCGATTTCACGGTGCCGCAGGCGAAGTATCTCGATCTGACGGTCCCTGACCCTGCGCTGCGCTGGGATGAGACTCAGCAGCGCTACGAGTTCGGGCCGATCGACTGGAGCGAATTCGATCAGGTTCTCAAGGGCAATGGCCCCTGCAACGCGGAACGGTTGGCGGCGCGACGCCAGGCGCATGCCGCCGGCGCCTGGGTGCGAGAGGCCGCGAGCGCCTATGCCGAAAAACAGAGCCGGCGCGCCGCGAGTGCGGCGGCCTAGCAGGAGTAAAAAACATGCAAGATCACCGCCAGTGGCCTTTGTACGAAGTGTTCATTCGTGCGCGCGGCGGCCTCGACCATAAACACGTGGGCAGCTTGCACGCCACCGACGCGCGCATGGCCATCGATCACGCCCGCGATCTTTACACGCGGCGCCAGGAAGGCGTGAGCATCTGGGTGGTGCCGTCCACGGCAATCGTGGCGTCGGATCCTTCGGAAACCGACTCATTGTTCGAGCCCGCCCGCTACAAGATCTATCGGCATCCGACCTTCTACGAGATTCCCGACGAGGTAAAGACGCTGTGAGCGACTTGTTTCGCTACGTGCTGCGCTTGGGCGACCTGAGCTTGGTGCTGGGTCAACGCCTGGGCGAATGGGTCGGTCATGCGCCCGCGCTCGAGGAAGACTTGGGGCTAGCCAATATCGCTCTGGATTTGATCGGCCAGGCGCGACTGCTCCTCACCTACGCCGGCGAAGTCGAGGGACGCGGCCGCGACGAGGATCAATTGGCCTTCTTGCGCGAACAGGGCGCGTACTTCAACGCGATCCTGGCGGAGCAACCCAACGGGGATTTTGGCCAGACCATCGTGCGCCAGGTCTTGATCGATGCCTTCCAGCTTGAACTGTATGAGCGCATGAGTTGCTCCGCCGATGAGCGCTTGGCGGCGATCGCGGCCAAGTCGGTCAAGGAGGTCCGCTACCATTTGCGCTACAGCGGCGGCTGGCTGGTGCGATTGGGCGACGGAACTCCTGAAAGCCGCGCGCGGGTCGTCTCGGCGCTCGAGGCGCTGTGGCCCTACACCGTGGAATTATTTGCCGAGGATGATCTGGATCGGCGCATGGCGGATCTGGGAATGGCGCCGCGATTGTCGGAGGTACACGCGGCGTGGAGCGCGCGCATCGATGCCATTTTGGCCGAGGCAACGTTACCGCGCCCTGCTCACCGCCCGCACGCCTGGCACGGCAAGCGCGGGCAGCACAGCGAGCATCTGGGCTACTTGCTGGCTGAGATGCAGCATATGCAGCGCAGCTACCCGGGAGCGCGCTGGTGAGTATCGACCGCACGTGGCAGGCGCTGGCCTTGGTCGAAGATCCGGAAATTCCCGCGTTGAGCATCGTGGATCTGGGTTTGATCCGCTTCGTCGAGTTGCGGGGCGACGGCAGCATCGAAGTGGGCCTGTCGCCGACCTACGTCGGCTGTCCGGCGACGGAGGTGATTCACGCCGCCGTTCGCACCGCATTGAGCGACGCCGGCATCGGTAACTTCGCAGTGACCTCGATACTATCGCCGGCGTGGACCAGCGACTGGATCACCGAGACGGGCCGGCGCAAGCTGCACGACTACGGCATCGTCCCGCCGGATCGCGCGGCGTCCAGGCCCGTGGCCTGTCCCCGCTGCCAAAGCATCGACACCGAAACCGTGAGCGAGTTCGGCTCGACTCCGTGCAAGGCGCTGCACCGCTGCCGGACCTGCCTCGAACCTTTCGAGTATTTCAAATGCATCTGAATCGACCATGCTGAGTTTTCACCGGCTTGCAGTCGCCGCGGTGGAGCGCACCGGGGAGGATGCGGCATGCGTCACCTTGGCGGTGCCTGCCGAGTTGCGCCAGGCATTCGCCCATCACGCGGGGCAGTACGTCACGGTGCGCCGCATGATTAATGAGCGGGCGGAACAAAGGACCTATTCCATCGTCACCGCGCCCGGCGGCGGCGTGCTCAAATTAGGCATTCGCTTGCAGAAAGGCGGCCGGATGTCCGGCGAACTTGCAGGAAATCTCAAGGCCGGCGACTTGCTCGATGTCGGTACGCCGCTGGGCCGATTCCGCACCGACATTGACTCGGCGCGCAGTTTTTCCTACGTCGCGTTCGCATCCGGCAGCGGCATCACACCCGTGTTGTCGCTGGCGACCGATATCCTCGCCAAGGAACCCCACAGCCGGTTCACCTTGGTCTACGGCAACCGCAGCATCTCCAGTACCATGTTCCTCGAGGAGATCCTGGCGCTCAAGAATCGCTACCTGGATCGAGTGGCCCTGCACTTCGTGATGAGCCGCGAGCCGCAGCAAACCGAATTGCTGAATGGACGCATCGACGCCGCCAAGGTGCGCGAGTTGGCGCGGCAATTGCCGGACCTCGCCGCCGCCGACGAATACCTGATCTGCGGCCCCGGCACCATGGTCGATGAGCTTCGCGGCGCCATCAAAGAACTCAACGGTTCCGCTGCGATTCGCTTAGAGCGCTTTGCGGCCGCGGAGCCACGCGTGCTGCAGGTACCTTCCCCGCCGCAAGAGGCCCCGGTCGCGCCGCGCGAGGTCATGGCGATGGTCACCGTGGTCATGGATGGCCGGCGCCGCAGCTTTCCCATGAGCCTAAGCGACGCATCGGTACTCGAGGCGGCGGAACGAGCGGGGCTCGAATTGCCGTTCTCCTGCCGTTCCGGCATTTGCGCGACGTGCCGCGCGCGCGCCACGGAAGGCGCCGCCGTGTTGACTCACAACATCGCCTTGCAGCCATGGGAGATCGAGGCGGGATTCATCCTGTGCTGCCAGGCTCGGCCGACCACTGCGACGCTCGAAGTAAGCTACGATCACAAATAATCGCCGCTCAAGGCAATTGGGGGGAGTCATGTCGTTCGAGACCATTCTTTTCGAGATCGAGGGCGCGATCGCGCGGTTGACTCTGAATCGGCCCGACAAGCTCAATAGCTTCAATGTTCAGATGCACGCCGAGATCAAGCGGGCACTTGCGCAACTGTCCGCAAGCGACGCCCGCGTCATGGTGCTGACCGGCGCCGGCCGCGGCTTCTGCGCCGGCCAGGACCTGGCAGATCGCGCTTCCGGTTCCGCGGCCTTCGATGCCGGCGAATCGCTCGACAAGAACTACAACCCGCTGGTGCTCGCCTTGCAGAACCTGCCGATGCCCGTGATCGCGGCAGTCAACGGCGTTGCCGCGGGAGCCGGCGCCAATATCGCGCTCGCCTGCGACATCGTCATCGCCGCGCGCTCGGCAAGCTTTATCCAGGCATTTTGCAAATTGGGATTGGTTCCCGATTGCGGAGGGACCTGGAGCCTGCCGCGGCTGGTGGGCGACGCCCGGGCGCTGGGCCTGACGCTGTTGGGGGATAAGTTGCCGGCGGAACAAGCCGCCGCCTGGGGCATGATTTGGCAATGCGTGGAGGACAGCGCACT
>DASXNX010000202.1:0-12168 GCA_036494725.1 Steroidobacteraceae bacterium | reverse complement strand
CGGGCCGTAAGCGAAGCGGGAGTAGCTCAGCCCGAAGCCGAAGGCATAAACCGGTGCACCCTGAAAATAGCGGTAGGTCCGTCCCTTCATGTCATAGTCACCGAACGGAGGCAGCTCATCGACGCCGCGGTAAAATGTCAGGGGCAGCCGCCCCGCCGGATTGGTCCGGCCGGATAACACGTTGCCGACCGCGAGACCGCCGGATTGCCCGGGATACCAGGCCTCGATGATGGCGGCAGCGTTGCCCTTGGCCCAACTGAGGTTGATCGGGCTGCCATTCATTACCACCAGAATGATCGGCTTGCCGGCTTGTCGTGCCTGGGAGAGCAATGCCTGCTGATCGAGTGGCAGATCGAGGGTGGTCTTGTCTCCCCCGGAGAAGCCCGGCACCTCGACCTTGGTCTCTTCCGCTTCCAGATCGGATGTAAGGCCGACCACGGCCACCAGTACATCCGCTTGCGCTGCGGCGCGCTTCATGTCGGATTCAGGCGATGTTGATATGCGCTTCCAAATCAGATCAATGCTTGATTGCCCGTGGGATTCGGAGCTGACCGTGATGGGGTACCGATGCCCTTTATAGAGAGTAACCGTCCGAAACGTCGGCAGGTCGCCGTACCCTGACTTGCTCAGATCGAGAAAGGGCTTGCCGCCAAATTCCAACGCGCCATTGTTGCCTGAGAGGCCGAGCCGATAGGTGCCGCTTTCCGGCGGGACGAGGAATCCCACCCAGACCACGCGGTGGTGATCCGAAACCTGAGCGAGGTCCAGGCTGCGGGATGCTACGTCCGTCTCGGTGCGGACAACGACGGGTGTTTCGGCAAAATTATCGGACAGCTTCAGAGTGCTTGGCGCACCGACAGGGGAAGGAGGTTGCACGGCATTGTAGTAGCGCGCGTCTAGACCTGGCTTGCCGTCCGCGGTGCGCAGAGCCGATGTTGGCACGCGATCGCCGTCGGTGAGGGACGGGCCGAACGGTACCAGCGTGATCTTGGCCGACGGAATCGCCCGGCGCAGGCCATCGACAACCGACACGGAGGAAGCCGACAATGGCGAGGAGTAATTTCCGCGCAGCACTCGGGTCGCATCACCCAGGGGACCGATCACCGCCACCTTCAGGTCCGGCTTCAGCGGCAGGATGCCGTCGTTTTTCAGTAGCACGATGCTTTTCTCGGCGGCGCGAAGTGCAAGCTGCTCATGCGTCGCCGCACCCACAGTGGCCGGCGCTACCTCAGCGGGAGCGCCGGACAAGCCAGTTAGATCGCCGTTGCGATAACGCGCCGAGAACAACCTGACGAGCGCCCGGTCCAGATCGCGCATTGATATCAGGCCGCGTTGAAGCGCTTCGCGATACCGATCGGGCAGGCCTGGCGTATCGCTCAGCGTGGCGGTGTTGCATTCATTATCCACGCCGGCGCGCAACGCAGCGGCCACGGCAGCCGCCGCGTCGGGCGCATAGTGATGGTGGTCGCTGATATCCTTCACGGCGTCGCAGTCGGACACGACGTAACCACTAAACCCCCAAGCGCCACGTAGGTACTCCTTCAGCAGCATGTCGCTGGCGCACGCCGGCTGACCATCGATGCGATTGTAGGCGCACATGATTGAACCCGCCTTGCCCTCGACGATCGCCGCTCGAAATGCGGGAAGATAGGTATCTTCGAGGTCATGGCGCGATACGTAGACATTGGCGTTATGGCGCGTCGACTCGGGGCCGTTGTGGACTGCGAAGTGCTTGGGTGTGGAGATCACATTCGGACGTGCGGGATTTGGCCCCTGCATACCCGTGACAAAGGCCACGGCCATTCTTGCCGTCAAGAACGGGTCCTCGCCATAGGTCTCCTGACCGCGACCCCAGCGTGGGTCACGGAAGATGTTGATATTGGGCGACCAGGTGTCCAGCCCCGTACCGATCCTCCCCGTTCTGCCGGTTTGCCGCGCGAGCGTATGCAACGCTCGTACCTCGAGGCTGATCGTTGCAGCGACCACATGCACCAAGGGCGCGTCGAATGTTGCCGCGAGGCCAATCGGTTCGGGAAAGTTGGTGGTCGGGATCGTTCCGATAGCGCCATGAAGCGACTCGGTCCACCAGTTGTATGCCGGAATCCCAAGGCGCGGGATCGGCGGCGCAACGTTCAGAAGCTGACCCAGCTTTTCATCGGTCGTCATTTTTGCGACCAGATCTGCGGCCATGGCGGCGGCCTGATCACCTCCTTGGGATACCGGGGTATTCTGCTGTGCCAGTGCTGGCGAAGCACTGAACGCAGAGCCGATTAGCACCAAGCAGCAGAGTCTTGACGATTGCAGCACACGCATGGATCGACCTCATTCATATTTAAGATGCTTGCAGAATAAAGGGATCACGTGATCCTCGAAGCGAATCGCGACATCGTTAACGTGCCGCGAGCATAACGAACCGTCGGCCGCGCTCGCCGCTGGCAGCGAGGCGCTTAGGAGTGCAGCGACAGTGCAGTCAATCTGCGGGCTCTGCGAGAACATCTCGAGCATGATAGAGCGCCTCCCAATCGAACCAGCGCGGTAATGATGCCAGACATTTTGTCTGAGTTAATATAAAATGTTTTATAGCCTATTTTGCCGGTCTGCTCCCCCGTTATCTAGAAAGGCCGCATGTGATTCTCAATGCATTTTTGACTCAGCGCGACGCAAGATCATGAGCATGCGTCTGGTACAAATGCGTGCACCGAACGGCGAACGTCTGGTAGGTGCGACGCAAGAGTCCGAGACGCGCCGCATCATTGGTGCGACCTCTATCTATGAACTTGCGCGGCAGGCGATTGATGCCAATATCACTCTGTCGACGGTAATCAGGCAGTGTGGCCTGGGGGAGCCAATCGAACTTGCGAGGAAGCTTGCCGAAGGGCAGGTCCTGGCGCCGATCGATCACCACGATAGCGCGCACGTTTGGTTGACGGGCACGGGACTCACACATTTGGGCTCCGCCGACGCGCGTGATCGCATGCATGTCCAGTCGCTGTCAGCCGGCGCCAGCGACTCCATGAAGATGTTCCGCATGGGCCTTGAAGGAGGCAAGCCCTCGGGCGGTGGCCCCGGCGTGCAGCCCGAATGGTTCTACAAGGGCGACGGCCGCAGTTTGGTTGCCCCCGAGCACCCGCTTGGTTCGCCGCAGTTCGCATTGGATGGAGGGGAGGAGCCGGAGGTTGCCGGCATCTATGTGATCGCGGCCGACGGCACGCCATACCGTCTCGGTTTCACCCTTGCGAACGAGTTCTCGGACCACGTGATGGAGCGACAGAATTATCTCTATCTCGCGCATTCGAAATTGCGCCCTGCGGCCATTGGACCGGAATTGCTGCTCGGTGAGCTGCCTGTCCACTTCCAGGGTACGGCCCGTATCCGCCGCGCCGGCCGAGTCATCTGGGAGAAGAGTTTCCTGGCCGGCGAAGACAATATGACCCACTACATCGGTAATCTCGAGCATCATCATTTCAAATACGGCATGTTTCGCCGGCCGGGCGATGTGCACGTGCATTTCTTCGGCACCGCGACGCTCTCGTTCAGCGACGGTGTCAAAGCCGAAAACGGCGATGTCTTCGAGATCGAGGCGCCACCATTCGGATTGCCACTACGAAACCCGCTTCTCTGCGTGCCCGCACCACCCATAACGGTGCGCAACCTTTGACTTCAACGGATACCCACGACGGTGCGACTTCGGTGTTCAACGTCGAGGATTGGCTGGTGGTCGCGATATTTGCCGCGGCGATGCTCATCATCACACTCTACGCCATGCGCGCCAAGGCGCGATCCGGACAGGACTATTTCCTGTCGGGCCGCGACAGCAATTGGCTGCAGATAGGCACCTCAATATTCTCCTCGAATATCGGCTCGGAGCACCTGGTCGGACTCGCTGGGGCCGGTTTTGCCACGGGCATGGCCATGGCTCATTGGGAAATACAATCCTGGCTGATTTTGGTGTTGGGCTGGGTCTTCGTGCCCTTGTACGCGCGTATGCGGGTATTCACCATGCCCGAATTCCTGGAACTGAGGTTCAGCCGCGCCACGCGCAATGTCTTGAGCATTCTCAGCATTGCCAGTCTCGTGCTCACCAAGATTGCGGTGACGATTTACGCGGGCGATGTGGTGGTGCGCACACTGCTCGCCATCGACCGCGTGACCGTGTTCGGATTTCAACTCGACATCTTCTGGGTGATCGCGTTGTCGCTTGCCGTTACCACCGGGCTTTACACGGCGCTCGGCGGCATGCGCGTCATCATGTACACCGCCGTGCTGCAGGCCCCGGTACTCATCATCGGCTCACTGTGCATTTTGTATTCCGGTCTGCAATCGCTTGGCCATGGCAGTCTCATCGCGGGCTGGCATGCCACCGTTGCTGCCGCCGGCGCGAACATCCATTTGATCCGGCCGCTCAAGGATCCTGACTGGTCCTGGGCCGCCGTGCTGCCGGGCTCGGCCATCATCGGCTTCTGGTATTGGTGCACGGATCAGTACATCGTGCAGCGAGTGCTCGCCGGACGCAATCAGCAGCAGGCGCGCCGCGGCGCCATTCTCGCTGCCTTCCTCAAGCTGACGCCGGTGTTCATCTTTCTCGTGCCCGGCATGATTGCCTTCGCGCTGACGCGAGCCCCGCAGACGACTTTTACGACGAGCGGCGATGCTGCCTACACCTCACTCGTGGCGCAGGTGCTACCCCACGGGCTTCGCGGCATGGTGGCTTGTTCCATGATCGTCGCGCTCATGGCTTCGCTCGCCTCCAAATTCAACGCCTCTGCGACCCTGTTCACCATGGATTTTTTCCGGGAGTGGTACCCAAACGCCTCCGGACCTACCGAGGTACTCGTGGGACGCGTTGCCACCGGCGCCATCGTGCTGCTCGGCATCTTCTGGGTACTCGTGATCAAGAGCCTTCACTCGGATTTGTACGTCTATTTGCAGAGCGTGCAAGGCTATCTATCTCCAGCGATCGCCAGCCTGTTTTTGTTCGGAGTTTTCTGGAAACGCGCGACTGCGCCCGCGGCCTTGTGGGCCTTCATCGTCGGCACGCTAGCGGGCCTTGCGCGCCTGGCGGCGGATTTGGCCATGCGCGATGAGGGGGCCGCGGTCAGCGCTCTGAAGCAGCAGCTCTACCACGGCGTCATTGGTGTATCACAATACGGCGCGGCTATCGCGCCGATTCGCGCGCGCCATCCGTGGATATTTGATTTCTGGAATTTGAATTGGCTCTACTTCGCGCAGGGCTCCCTAGTCGGCACGGCGTTGATCATGTTGATCGTGAGCCTGATGACGCGGCCACCGGACAGCGGGGCGATCAAATACACCTGGTATGGCGCCACGGCCGAGGAGCGAGCGGCGACGCGCGCGAGCTGGACGGCATCGGACGTGGTGCTGAGCGGCATCGTGCTGATCGCCACGGTGATTTTCTATGTGAGCTTTTGGTAGCGCCGTCTCTTCGCGGCCTCGGTCCTGCGGCTGGGGGTGTCGATGCGCGCCAGCTTAATCAGGGCGCTCATCGCCTTCTGCGCCCTGGCCGGATCTTTGGCGGCAATGGCTTCCAGCACGTGCAAGTGGTCGGGCAACGGGTCGCGGCGCAGCGGCCGCTTGCGTTGCTTGTAGATTGTGGTGGTGCGAATCGCGGCGCGTACGCCGTTCGCCAGCGAGATGATGAACGGGTTGCCGGTGGCAAGCAGCAGGGTCGTATGAAAATCCAGGTCCGCCTCACGGCCGCGCTCGGTCGCCAGGGTGTGGGTCGCCATGCACTGAAGTGCGGTCCGCATGCCCAGCAGATGCGCCGCGCTCCGGCGCAGCGCCGCCATACCGGCGGCCGCTGACTCCACGACGTTGCGCAGCTCGAACAGACTGTCTAGCAGTGCTAAATCAGGTTCGGATTCAAAGATCCAATCGAGTATGTCCGGGTCCAAGAGGTGCCACATGATCTGTGGATTGATGCGCGTGCCCACCTTGGGACGCGCATCCACCAGCCCCTTGGCGGCGAGAATCCGTACCGCCTCCCGGTAGGCGGTGCGTGACACCGCCAGCTTCTCCGCGGAACTGATTTCCCCGCTCAGCAAATCTCCCGGACGGTACTTTCCCGAGACGATGAGTATTCCCAACTTGCGCGCGATGGTGCCATGCAGTCGAAGCGCTTTGATGCGAATCTTGGCGGTCGGTCCGGCCGATTTGGCGCGTCCGGTCATGATTGTGATAGGTCTCTAGACACACTGCCGATCAGGTTGAGGTTTCAAAGACTCGCCGCGGCGAATGATACACGGAATGTCCCGCGCGGTCCCCGCCTCCCCTCGGTGCTGCGAGGAAGATTGCCATGAAGAACCTGCTATTATTGTCTGAGTTATCAATGCGAGTGGCACTGCAGATAATTGACCAATATCGCCTCGGGTTATAAAAAGGGGGATTCGATGAACTTGCAAGGCTACTCGAGGCGACACGCTACTTGTGCCGCTTTTGCCGCCCTCCTTCTAATTCCGGCAGCCTTCGGCGGCTCGACGCCGCGCTCGGACAGTCCCACGGCAAGCATCGTTATTCATGCCGACCAACCCGGCGCCAAAATAGACCGCCACATCTATGGGCAGTTTGCCGAGCATCTCGGTCATGGCATTTACGAGGGTATATGGGTGGGCGAGCACTCCAGTATCCCGAACCAGCGCGGCTTTCGCAGCGATGTGATAGCAGCGCTGAAGGCGCTCAAGGTCCCGGTGGTGCGCTGGCCGGGAGGCTGTTTCGCAGACGAATATCACTGGCGCGACGGCATCGGCCCGCGCGATCAGCGTCCGGTCACGGTCAATACCAATTGGGGCGGCGTTCCGGAGAGCAATCAGTTCGGCACCCATGAGTTCATGGACTTCGTCGAGCTGATCGGCGCCGACGCCTACATCAACGGCAACCTGGGCACGGGTTCACCGCGTGAGATGGCGGAATGGCTGCAATATCTGACCTCCGATCAAGCTACGACCATTACTGCCGAGCGCGCGCGCAATGGACATCCGAAGCCGTGGAAGGTCGCCTACTTCGCGGTGGGCAACGAGACCTGGGGCTGCGGCGGCAACATGTCGCCGGACTTCTATGTGAATCTACTGCGCCAAACACTCGCCTTCCTAAAGACGCCCCCCGGCGCGCACCCGCAAATAATCGCCAGTGGAGGACATGACGCGGACATGACTTGGAGTGATGTCCTGAGCGCCAAGGTTCCCGAAAGCCTCGATGCCATCTCGTTCCACTACTATACCCTCCCCGGCAATGCCTGGGCGCACAAGGGTGCGGCCGTGGGATTCGGCGAGGATCAATGGATCTCCACATTCGCGCACACCTTGACCATGGATGAGTACATCGAGCACAACGTCAGTGCGCTCGAGCGAAATGACCCCAATAACAAGATCGCCCTCGCGGTGGATGAATGGGGCACCTGGTATGACACGGAGCCCGGCCGTGAGCCGGGTTTTCTCTACCAGCAGAATACTCTTCGCGACGCCTTGGTGGCCGCCGTCAATTTCAACATCTTTCATCATCACGCGGGCCGGGTGCGCCTCGCGAACATCGCCCAGATGGTCAACGTGTTGCAGGCGATGATTCTCACCGACGGCGCGAAAATGGTGCTGACACCGACCTACCACGTGTTCGCGCTGTTTCAGCCATTTCAGGACGCAACCTCCTTGGCAACCGAGGTGACAACTCCCAATTATGAACTCGGTGGCATCGCGGTGCCGGCCATGAGCGCCTCTGCCGCGCGCAGCCCGGACGGCAGCATCGTCGTCGCACTCGTTAATCTAGATCCGCATCGCCCTCTGAACCTTGCGGCAACGCTCACCGGCGTAAATGCCAAGATTGCAAGGGGAACGATTTTGAGCGGCACGCTAATGGATTCGCATAACACCTTTGATTCGCCGCATTCAGTGGAACCGCAGGCCTTCAACGGCGCGCGCCTCAAGGACGGCGCGCTGTCGCTGTCATTGCCGCCAAAATCGGTGCTGGTCTTAACCTTAAAATAGGCGTCGTCACCTGGCCGGCTTAAGAGTCGCGAAATGCCACGCGGTCTTCTCGACGTAGGTTTCTCCCGGTCGCAGGATCGTGTTGGGGAATGCCGCCTGATTAGGCGAGTCGGGGAAGTGCTGCGTTTCCAGGCATAGGCCAGTACGATAGCGGTAACCGCTGCCTTGGCCCGGCGGCTTGCCGTTCATGAAGTTGCCGGAATAAAATTGCACGCCGGGCTGCGTAGTGCGTATTTCGAGCACACGTCCGCTACCTGGATCGGTGAGCACCGCGGCGAGTATGAGCTTCGCCCTGCCGCGCGCGTTATCCAACACCCAGTTGTGATCGTATCCATGCCCGAGTTTCAGTTGCGTATCGTCCGCCTCGATACGATTGCCGATCGGGGTGGCGCGGCGAAAATCAAAGGGCGTGCCTGCGACGGAGCGTAATTCGCCGGTCGGAATCAATGTGGCGTCCACCGGCGTGAAGCGCTCGGCATTGAGCACAAGGGTGTGATCGAGAATGCTTCTGCCAGGATCACCGCTTAAGTTGAAATACGCATGATTGGCAAGGTTGACCACCGTCGGCGATGTGGTTGTGGCCGCGTACTCAATCCGAAGGGTGTCGTTGTCGTCGAGATCGTAGCTGACATGCGCCGTGAGCGTACCCGGATAACCTTCTTCGCCCGCCTCGCTCACATAGCTTAGGACTAGATGGTGCGAAGTCGCCCCTGCAGCTTCCGCCTGCCAAATACGCTTATCAAAGCCTCGAGTTCCCCCGTGCAAGCTGTTCGGCCCATTATTCAGCGACAGTTGATAATTTTTGCCGTCAATGATGAAACGTCCGTGGGCGATGCGGTTGGCATAGCGACCCACGGTGGCACCGTAATAGGGGACGCCCGCGGCGTAAGCCTCGACATTGTCGAAACCCAGCACAATATTTTGTAGACGACCGTCTCGGTCCGGTGTGCGCAGCGATACGATGGTCGCACCATAAGTCATGATCCGCGCCTCGATGCCGTGGATGTTATTCAGCGTGTAGATCTGTACCGCTTCGTCTCCAACGCGCCCGAAAGCTTCAGCAGCGGTGTCGCTGCGTGCAGAGGCGGCGCCAAGAACGCATGCCGTCAGCGCCAGGCCTGCAAAGCTGGTGCGCGAGGCTAACGTGACACTGGACATAAAGATCATCTCCATTTGGTCCGAAATATCCTGTCGGCGAACGAGAAGCTGTGCAAGGTAAGCGTGGGACAGCCTATCTGCCGCTGCGCGGGTATCTTGCCAAGGCCTAGGTCCTATGGCAATTTGTCTGAGTAATATGAAGATCAATTATAGAATGGTTGCCCGAATCTCGATCCAAGCCATACACAGCGGATATTCCAGGTGAATTCTCCTCCGAAAGCCTCGCGGCTGCGTTCCCGCGCCTGGTTCGACGATCCCGAGAATGCCGACATGACGGCGCTCTATCTCGAGCGATATATGAATTTTGGTCTGACGCTCGGGGAACTACAGTCCGGACGGCCCATCGTCGGCATCGCACAGACCGGCTCGGATCTCTCGCCGTGCAACCGCCATCATCTGGTGCTCGCCACGCGGGTGCGCGAGGGCATTCGCGACGCCGGCGGCATTCCCGTTGAGTTTCCGGTGCACCCTATCCAGGAAACCGGCAAGCGCCCGACTGCGGGACTCGACCGCAATCTCGCCTACCTCGGATTGGTGGAAGTGCTTTACGGCTATCCCATCGACGGCGCCGTACTGACCATTGGCTGCGATAAAACCACGCCCGCCTGTCTAATGGCCGCGGCTACGGTGGATATACCCTGCATCGCCTTATCGGTGGGCCCGATGATGAGCGCCTGGGCGGACGGCAAACGCATCGGTTCGGGCACGGTGGTTTGGAGGGCGCGAGAGCGATTTGCCTCGGGCGAAATCGACCGTGCCCAGTTCATTAAGTTGGTGGCTTCGGCAGCACCCTCCGCCGGCTATTGCAATACGATGGGTACCGCGACCACCATGAACAGCCTCACCGAGGTGCTAGGCATGTCGCTGCCGGCCTCTGCGGCAATTCCGGCGCCGCATCGCGACCGCCAGGAAAACGCTTATGAGACCGGGCGGCGCATTGTGGAAATGATTCACGCCGATCGCAAGCCTTCAGATATCCTGACGCACAACTCCTTCATCAACGCCATCCGCGTGAACTCCGCGTTGGGCGGCTCGACCAATGCACCGTTGCATCTGATCGCGCTCGCGCGCCACCTCGGCGTGCAACTGTCGATCGATGATTGGCAGACCTACGGCTACGGAGTCCCACTGCTGGTCAACCTGCAGCCCGCCGGTGAATACCTCGGGGAGGATTTCTATCGTGCGGGTGGCGTACCGGCGGTGGTGGCGCAACTGATGCAGCAGGGCCTCATTTATGAAGCCGCGCTTACGGCCAATGGTCGCAGCTTGGGCGAGAACTGTCGGGGCGCGAAGATTCTCGATGAAGTCGTTATCCGCCCCTTCACTCAACCACTGACACCGAAGGCGGGCTTCTTGGTGATGCGCGGTAATCTTTTCGACTCCGCCATCATGAAGACTTCGGTGATCTCCGCGGAATTCCGCGCGCGCTATCTATCGAATCCCAAGGATCCGGATGCTTTCGAGAGTCGCGCCGTCGTATTCGACGGCCCCGAGGACTATCACGCGAGAATTGATGACCCGAATCTTCAGATCGATGAGCACTGCATCCTTATCATGCGTGGCGCAGGCCCGATTGGCTATCCGGGCGGTGCGGAGGTCGTCAATATGCGGGTTCCTCGCCACCTGCTTGCGCGGGGCGTGCGCGTGCTGCCGTGCCTCGGCGACGGCCGACAATCCGGTACATCCGGATCTCCGTCCATCCTCAATGCCTCACCGGAGGCTGCGGTAAGTGGTGGCCTTGCGGTGCTGCGTACGGGCGATCGCATACGCGTCGACCTGAGAGAGTGCACGGTGAACGTGCTATTGAGCGCCTCGGAAATCCAAGAGCGTTTCGAGGCATTAAAGGCGGCAGGTGGCTACAAATACCCCGAGAGCCAGACGCCGTGGCAGGAGATGCAGCGGGAAGCCATCGGGCAATTCGAACACGGTGCGGTACTCGAATCTGCGGTGAAATACACAAGGATCGCAAGCACGAAGGGTATACCGCGACACAACCATTGATTACAGCCGTTCGGATGAGGACACCTGCGATGGTCGGCGAGGTCGCGGGCATGACAGAGCGCGACCGGTGGCCCCAAAGGTGCTCTAAGACTCAACGATTCCGATTATCGCCGTCGACTGATCGACCTCGTCAATTCGAATAGCACAGCGCGTCTTTCCGGGAATTCAACAATCTCGTTAAGCGCCTGTATTGTATCACTGCGTCTGCACGGCCACCTCGGCGCTCGCCTTGGCATCTGCTCGCGCCGCCAAGGTATTCACGCATGCAATTTCCCCTTGTTGTAGGCACGCGATCCGGCTGCGCGTCGGGCTTGGATCCTTGGGCGCTTGCAGCCACCGACTGCTCCAAACGAGGGTTTGTTGCAGCCGACACGCAACCTAAGGATCGCTCGCAGTTCGACGGCAGTCAACCAAGTCGTGTCGAAACGCATAGTCAAAAAACCGCAGATGAGATGGACGCAATACCCATCGCAACCTTGGGCAGATCCATTAGGCCGCCAAGCTCTTGTGGCCGCGCAAATCCCGGCTAGAATTCCAAGTGTTGCTGGAAGAACGGCAACACATCAGCAATCACGCGACCGTCCGCTCCCCAGTAGGGATTAGCGTCCCAAAGCCCGTTGTACTCCTCGGCTTCGTGCACAATGCCAAACTCATTCAGCTTGTGCGTGAACGCCTGGTTCGAGTAGACGTGGTCCCAGATGGCATCGTTGCGCGACCAGTCAAACTTGAAGCCACGCAGCGTCTTCAGATTGTCCGCATACTGCGGGATCATCGACTCCAGAAAGAAGCTATCTCTCAATCGAGCGGTGAGTTTTGAATCAATCACCAACCTTTCACCCTCCCGATGCGCAGGCAGATCAACATAGAGCGGCGGCTTCTCCGGGTTCGGCAAGTGGGCCTGAAAGATCGACGTGAAGATCGCAGAGAATCCATCCTTCTTCACCTCATCCTGAGAAGTCGCATGCGCGAGCAAATCCCAATTAGGGCGCGAATCCATAATCTGCACGCCTGATCC
>DASXNX010000201.1:0-3636 GCA_036494725.1 Steroidobacteraceae bacterium | reverse complement strand
AGAAGCCAGAGTGCGAAAACAACGGTCGATCGATCGAAACAGCGCGACATGCGGGTCCATTTCGGCGTCCAGTGTGCCGGGACCCTGCAGCCAATTGGATATGAGCACGCTGCAAGTGATCTTGCCATGCAGTAGCGATTGACTGGACAGCGAAGCCAGGCGCATCTTGTACATCTCGAACGCCAGCGTTTGCGGCACGACCAGCGCGCCGTACACCGGATCCGAAAGCAGTGCATCGCTGCAGGCCGGCATCGAGAGCGGATTGTTGACCACTTGGCCGGTCACATCGCAGGGATTTCGCGCCGATCCAAAATCGGGGATGTTGGCTTCGAGAATACGGCGCACCGCATCCCCGGGTTGCGGCAAGGGAATGCCATATTGTTCCGCCTTGTCGGCGGCCATGATCGCGGCGCCGCCCGAGGCGGCGAGCACGGCCACGCCGCGCGCTTTTGGCGGTGGAGCTTTGGCAAAGAAGGCAGCGGTCTCCATCAGCGCTTCGAACTCCTCCACCAGGACGGCGCCCCCCCGCTCGAATGCCGCGCGGTAGGCATCGTCCGAGCCCGCGAGACTGCCCGTGTGCGAAATCGCCGCGGCGGCACCCAAGGATCCCGTGGCAATCTTGTTGATGAGCAATGGCTTGCCGCGCTGGCGGGCTATTTGCGCCGCCTGCAACAGCCGATGCGGATGCGACATGCCTTCGAACACGCACGCGATGGCGTGGCAGGAGGGTTCATCCGCCAAATAGGCGACGAGGTCGGCAACATCCACATCGGCTTGATTTCCGGCGGAAAAGGCGTGACTCACCGAGACGCCGCACTCCGTCGCCTGCGCCAGGGATTGGGAGAGGGCGCCTGATTGACTGGCGATGCCAATGGACACGTCGCGCAGCTCGCGCGGCGTCGGATATTCAGAGAAGGAGATACGCGCTCGGCGCACGTAGTTTGCGATGCCTAAACAATTGGGACCGATGATCTTCAATCCGGATCGCAGGCCGATATCGCAAAGGCGGCGCTGCAGCTCGATGCGATCGGCCCGTTGGGTCTCCGCGTAACCTGACGCGTACAGAATGACGCCGCCAACGCGCAGGCGCGCGGCTTCCAACACGATTTCTTCCACCGCGTCGCGAGGTGCCACCACCGCCACGCAATCTGGGTTCTGCGGCAAGGATTCGATCGAGGGATAACAGCGCCGGTCGCCGATCGAATCGTATCGGGAATTCACCAGGTAGATATTGCCGGGGTAATCGGCAAGACCCGCGAGCACACGCTCACCGAATGATCCGGCCTTGGGAGAGGCACCGACAATGCAAACACTCCCGGGGTTGAGCACCCGATCGAGCTCCGCGTGCCTGTAGACCGATCGACTCGATGCAGCGAACTTGTTGGGAGGGTCAATTGGCATCAGGTTGCCTCTGCGATGTGCTTAAGGGGATACTGCGGCAAGGGGGAAAATTCCAGCATGAACATTCTCAAAGGCAAGACGGCCATCGTTACCGGCGCGGCCAGCGGCATCGGACGCGCCAGCGCCATATTGTTCGCCGCCGAGGGTGCGAGCGTCGTCGCGCTGGACCGCGCCGCGGAAGTCGAAGCGACGGCAGATGCCATTCGAGCCCGGGGCGGCCGCTGCATCTCCCTGATCAAGGATTCCTCCGCGGAGGCCGATGTCGCGGCTGCGGTTGCGATGACCATCCAGGAGTATGGCGGTCTCGATGTGTGCTACGCGAATGCCGGTATCAGCGGTGGCCTGGTGCCTTTTCTGGAGGAAACGGTCGAGCACTGGAGCGAAGTGCTCAAGATCAATTTGATCGGCACTTTTCTTCTCGCCAAGTACGCGGCGCTTCAGATGGTGAAGAGAAAAAACGGCTCCATCATCTGCACAGCGTCGGTCGCCGGCATCCGTTCCGGCGCCGGCGGCGTTCCTTACAGCGCCAGCAAAGCCGGCGTCATCAGCCTGGTGCAGACCGTCGCCAATCAGTTGACAGGTAGCGGCGTGCGCATCAACGCCATTTGCCCCGGATTGATCGAGACCGGCATGACGCGGCCGATGTTCGAGCGTGCCCGAGCCCGCGGCACCCAGGGAAAAATAGGGCAGCTTAATCCCCTGCAACGCTACGGCGAACCCGAGGAGATTGCCAAGGCTGCTTTGTTTCTCGCGTCCGATGCAGCCTCCTACGTCAACGGTCAAGCCATTGCGGTGGACGGCGGCCTATCGTCCTCGCACCCGGTTGTGAGTTCCCGTCATCAATCCTAAAAAAATGCCGCACGTGGTGCGGCATCTCTCTTAAAGGTAATTCGTAAGCTACTGTTTCTTCGTACCACTGGGTGTGGCCCGAGCCTCGGCGGTCTTGTTGGCAGCTGCGGCTTTCGCTTTCGCGGCCGCGGCGGCTTCGTCGGCACGCGCGCCTGAGAGAATACCTTCCAGCGCGTAGTTGCCTTCGTGACAGGCGTACTCGAAGATTCGACCTTTCGATGGGGTGAATTCGTACTCGCCGCTCCACGGACGGTCCCAAACGGTCGGGTCCTGCGCCGTGAATTGATACAGGATGCGAGTCGGGCCGACGCGCGTGAATCGTTCCGTGACTTTCAGGTCCTTCCAGGCGCCGCGCAATGCGGTGGCCTCCGGGAAGTTGGTGGTTTCCACCACCAGCGTCGGGCCCTCGTACCAGCCGATGGAATCGCCCATCCAGGGCCGCTCGCCGTCGGTGCGATGCTTGCCACCAATGTGGATGATGCGCACGTCGTGCACCATTTCAACCACGATGGCCACCGTGTCCTTGCTCTGCGCGATCTCGTAATTGTTGTTGTACAACAGCGGCAGCATCACAGGACCTGCGCTGTAGCCGAACGAGGTTAAACAGCGCTCCGCGAGTGTTTGATTCTCCGGATTCTCGCCGTAGTGCGCACGCATGTAGGGATTGGGTACCACGACGCCGGGCTTGGTCGGCGGCAGCCGTCCATCGGCAGGATCGGTGATGAACGAGGTCCGCGGTTCACCGTTTACCCGCATGATGCTGTTGCCGGGGTCGATCCAGGCCGCGTTATAACCGCAACCCGCGCCGCTGAAGCCGAGACCGCATTCGTGCGGCAAGTCGGTGGTCTTTACCTTGGGATCCCTGGGTTTGGCATCGGCGGCAAACAATTGCGCGCTCTCCCCTTCTATCTTCTTGACCTCTTCGATGGTCATGATCTTGCGCGCGCCGAATTCCTTCGGCCGTTCGAGCGGGGTCAGGGTGGCGTTGGTCCAAGTACCTTCGAGATCCGGCTGACCATAGGTGTTGAGCGGCGCCTTGTAAGGGCCGGCCGTCGGTGCGGCCGTGGCCGCAAACACGGTAGGAACAGTTAGCGCCGAGATGGCCGCGCCGAGAATCAAGGAAGTGATTTGCTTTGTGTTCATGGTCTAAAGGCTCCTTGCGTAACCTTACTGCTTCTTACCGCCGCTCTGTACGGTGGGCACTTCGGCTGTCTTGCCCGCGGCGGCTTCGTCGGCACGCATGCCGGAGAGAATACCTTCCAGCGCGTAGTTGCCTTCGTGACAGGCGTACTCGAAGATTCGACCTTTCGATGGGGTGAATTCGTACTCGCCGCTCCACGGACGGTCCCAAACGGTCGGGTCCTGCGCCGTGAATTGATACAGGAT
>DASXNX010000200.1:0-4202 GCA_036494725.1 Steroidobacteraceae bacterium | reverse complement strand
GGCGTGGCGCAGCGCATCGACGGGCGGCACGTCGGGATGACTGTCCGAATGTGCCGCTTCCGTGCTCATCAGCACTGCCAGCGCGGCGGCTCGGCTGCCGATATTGGTGCGCCGATCCCAGGCCTTGAGCAGCGCCTGCGCCGCGCTGAAATCGGCGTCGGAACTTGGATCGATCTTGACCACTTCGGCGATCTCCCGGGCCATATCGGAGCGCTCGCTGTAGGCGATATCAAATTTGTACCTGCGGAATGCTTCGGCGGTGATGGCCGGATCCGCGCCGAATGTCTCCTCGGCGCGATAGGCGCGGTTGGTCATGTCGCTCTGGATGCCCATGGCCGGGCTGAAGTTGGCCCGGTTCAGCTCGTCTTGAGTTCCCGTGGCCTCGAACGGGGTGTTGTTGGAGTTGAACACATAGCCCGATTGGGGATTCCAGAGCTGAGGCACGCGGTCAAAAGGCAGATAGCCATGCCAGACCAGGTCGGAGCGATCGCCGGGCTGAACCTGGGTCCAATCCCTTCCTTCGGCGCGGACCGGAAACTCGCCGTTGTAGATGTAACCGATATTCCCTTTCTCGTCGGCATAGACATAGTTGATGCTGGGCAGGGCCTGCAGGCTCATAGCGGCCACCCATTGCGCCCGGTCGGCCGCCTTGTTGAGGCGATAGTACTGCAGCGACTGGCGCACCTCGTCCATGCCGGCATAGCGCACCGCGAAAACTCCGTGATCGGTTTTGAACACCGGCCCCTGAACCGACCACAGCAGCGGGCGGTGCACCGTCCAGATCAGCGGGCCCCAGATTTTCACGCGAATGGCGGCATCGGCCTTCTCGAAATTTTTCCACGCGCCGTCCAGTCGGTACTGGTCCGGATTGGCGGGATTCACCTCCAAGCGATACACGGTGGACAGGTTGGGCGCGTTGACCGTGTTGGCCCAGCCCAAGTGCGCGTTGTGGCCGTGAAGCATGAAGGGCGAGCCCGGGAAAAAGCCGCCGGCGACGTGCCACCCCTCGCCGGATTCGAGCACCGCTTCGTACCAGGCCACCGGCCCGACATAGGGCTGGTGCGAATTGACCAGCAAGCGGGTGGCGCCATCGGCCGACTTCGAGGGCGCCACGGCGATGCCGTTCGATCCGATCGGCAAGTACCCGGTCAGCAACGAGGCAGTCGTCTCGGCTCGACTCGTCTTTGGCGCGGGCGCGGGCGCCATGATTTTACCGAACACATGATCGAGCCCATAGAAGAAGGGTGTGCGGAACACGAACCCGGCGGCAACGTCCCGGCCGGTCATCGGCAACAAGCCGGGCTTCACTTTCTCCGGATGAAGCGCCGCATAGTAGTTCACTCCATCCGCATACGCGCTCATCACTGCGCGGACTTCGGCCGGCAGATCGGCGTCGTAGTGAGACGCAACGGTCTCTCGCACCTTCAGCAGCCGAATCAGATAGTCCGGCACGGCGCCCTTGGCACCTTCGACGCTGGCGAGCTGGCCGCGCGCGATCAGCGCCGCATCCTGAATGGTGGGAAAATCGTCCTCGGAATGCGCGAAGGCCAGACCGAACGCCACGTCCGGGTCGGTGGGGCCGCTGATGTGCGGCACGCCGAAATGGTCGCGCTGGATGCGTGCATGATAGCGATCCGCCTGAGCGATCAGGCTCGCACGAGACGGTGCCGGCGGCTGGCTCAATCTGTCCTGAGCGATCACCGCCAGCAGGCCGACGAGCACTAGCACCGCCAGCGTGACCAGGCCGATCTTCAGATATCGCATGAGTTTTTCTTTACTCCCAACGCGCGCTGAGAAATCCCAAGCTTTTTGATCATTTTTCGCGCACTGGAAGCACGCCGCTGCAATTGTACGGTTACGCATGCCGGCGGCGCCACCCAGGCGCATTGCTCCCGCAATGGGAGACCCGAGGGCGTGGCTTGGAACGGCATGGATTTATGAGGGCTGGGCGGTGCAAGATCACCTATTTCGACGACTCAGAATTGGGGGCGAAGAATGTCCATTGAAGCCAATCCAGAAAGCGCGCGTACGTACCCTTACGCAACGTATCTCAATATCCTGTTTCCGCACCTGGCGAAGGTTGACGTTCCCACGGTTATCGAGTCGGTAAAGGATCAATGGTTTAACCAGACACTTTGTCAGGTGAACGGATCCGTGGTCCGTCTCGGGGTGATGCAGGGCGAATATCACTGGCACAAGCACGATAATGACGATGAATTCTTCTTCTGCCTGGAAGGAGAATTCTTCGTTGATCTGGAAGGTCGAAGCGTCGGCCTCAAGCCCATGGAAGGTTTTGTCGTGCCGAAGGCGGTGGTGCACCGAACCCGGGCACCCCAGCGTTGCGTGATCTTGATGGTTGAGAACGCAGGCATCGTCCCGACTGGAGACTAGAGCACGAGAACTGCGTCGGAGGATCGATGTGGAAACGGGCAGCAATTTATGGCGCGCTGCTGGCGGCCGGAACCTTGAGCCTGCAATGGCTGGATTACCTGCGCTTGGCGCGCATGCATTCCGGCGACATTTACATCTTCCTGATTGCAGCGGCCTTTCTGGCGCTGGGCATCTTTGTCGGGGCGCGGGTCTTGGGCGCCGCCCCGCCGCCAGCGAATTTCGACGGCAACCCGAAGGCCCGGGCGGCGCTCGGGATCAGTGCGAGCGAAATGACGGTGCTGCAGGAGATTGCCGCCGGACGCTCGAATAAGGAAATCGCCGCGCGCCTCAAGATTTCTCCGAACACCGTCAAGACGCATGCGGCAAGGCTGTTCGAAAAGCTCGGCGCGAAACGACGCACCGATGCCGTGAAGAAGGCTCGCGAGTTGGGCATCGTGTCGTAAGTCCGGCCGCGAGTGGGTGATTTTGGGCGAATCACCCTTTTGTACGATGGCTTTGCGCGGTTGATTGGGGCTCGATGGCCATCCCCTTGAATTCAATTTGGGAGAGATCGATGCTCAAGAAAATACTGTCGTACGGCGTGGTTGCAGGGCTGATGGTCGGTGTGCCGCTGTCATGGATTACCATTTCAATGAGCGGCCAGACGATGATGCGTTACGGCATGGTCATCGGGTACTTGATCATGCTGATTGCCCTGAGCACCGTGTTTGTGGCCATCAAGCGGCAGCGCGACGCGGATTTGGGCGGGGTCATCAAATTTTGGCCAGCGTTTGGCTTAGGTATAGGGATCAGTTTCGTTGCAGGGATTCTCTACGTGCTGTCGTGGGAGGCGGCCTGCGCCATCGCACATCTGGATTTCGCCGGCAGCTACGCCAAGGCCATGATTGCGCAGCAGGAAGCCAGGGGCGCCAGCGCCGAGGCGCTGGCGAAGCTCACCGCGGAAATGGAGCAATTCAAAATTCAATACGCGAATCCGCTGTACCGGCTACCCATGACCTTTGCGGAGATCTTCCCGGTCGGTGTGTTGGTGTCGTTGGCGTCGGCCGCGCTATTGCGCAATAGCCGGTTCTTGCCCGCGCGTCCGGCGGGGGCGGCGACCGCCGCTGCAATGGTCGCTCTTCTCATCTGCGGTATCCAATCCCCGGATCGGGTGCTGGCCTCTGATGCAACGGCGCCGGCGCAGAGTCCTACGGCAACCTCGGGCGCGAACCAGGATAAAGCGGGAAAAGCGGCTTTAGGGCGCGTGACCGGAATTGGCGGCATATCCATCCGCGCGAAGGATCCCGCCAAACTACGCGAGTGGTACAAGATCCATTTGGGTATCGATGTTCAGGTGTGGGGTGGAGCAGCCTTTCACTGGGTCGACGCTTCCGGTGCGCCTGCACATGGCAGCACAGCATGGGTGATCACCAATGGTTCCGATTTCGCTCCGAGCAACGCCTCGTTCATGGTCAATTACAGGGTGGCGGATCTAAGCGGACTATTGAAGGCGCTTCGCGAAGAAGGCTGCGAGGTGCTCGACAAGACGGTCGATTCGGAATTCGGAAAATTCGGCTGGGTGATGGACCCGGAGGGAAACAAGGTGGAGCTGTGGCAGCCGCTTGAGGGCAAATAGAAGCCGGGCACGAAAACGAAAAAACCCTCACCAACTTTCGTCGGTGAGGGTTTCATTTCATCAAATTAAGAGCCTGGCAGTGACCTACTTTCACATCGACAAAGTCGACACTAGCATCGGCGCAGAGCGTTTTCACTTCCGAGTTCGAAAAGGGATCGGGTGGTTCCCACTCGCTATGGCCGCCAGGCAAACCGGT
>DASXNX010000199.1:0-7529 GCA_036494725.1 Steroidobacteraceae bacterium | reverse complement strand
CAGCCGCGCGCGGCGGTCGCGAATGTTCTGAAAGGTTTGAGCTCTAAGGTAATTTTTTATGGAAACGGCCGACCTCACCCACCACATCTCCCGCCGCTTCAACGAAGATCTGGAGAAGGTCCGCAACCAAGTGCTGCAGATGGGTGGGTTCGTGGAACAGCAGCTGCACAAGGCAATCACCGCCCTGGTCGAGGGCGACAGCCAGTTGGGCGAATCGGTCGCCACCGATGACTACAAGGTCAACGGCATGGAAGTGTCGATAGACGAGGAGTGCAGCCGGATTCTCGCGATCCGCGCGCCGGCCGCCGGCGATCTGCGGGTCATCGTTGCCATCATCAAGACGATTACCGACCTCGAGCGGATCGGCGATGAGGGTGAAAAGATCGGCTACATCGCCTCGCGGCTCGCCACCATGGAGCGGCCCGCGGACAAATACCGCGAAGTAAAGCACCTAGGGAGGCAGGTCGCGCAAATGGTGCACGACGCGCTCGATGCCTTCGCGCGCATGGATTCGCAGGCCGCGCTCAAGACCGCGCGGGAGGACAAGATGGTGGACGAAGAATATGAATCGATTCACCGCCAGTGCATCACTTTCATGATGGAGGACCCGCGCACCATTCGGCGCGCGCTCGAAATCATGTGGATCGTGCGCGCGCTGGAGCGCATCGGCGATCACGCCAAGAATATCTGCGAGTACGTGATATATATGGTTCACGGCAAGGACATTCGGCACACCTCGCTCGAGGACGTCGCCAAGCAAATCGACGCTGCGCACGCTATCCTGCGCAGTTGATGACGTCGCGCCAAGGAAATCTTCTCGGGTTTGCGGTTTGCGCCGGGTTGCTGGCCTATGCCTACTACGCCCAGCTCGTCCTGCATCTCGAGCCCTGTCCGCTGTGCATTTTTCAGCGCGTCGGCGTATTTGCGGTGGGTGTCGTATTCCTGATCGCGGCGCTGCACGACCCGGTCGGCTGGGGCCGGCGCGTGTATGCGTCGCTGCTCGCGCTGGCCGCCCTCGCCACGATCGGCGTTGCGGTCCGGCACCTGTACATTCAGAGTCTGCCCGAAGGCAGCGTCCCGTCATGCGGGGCCTCGCTCGATTTCATGCTCAAGGTGTTTTCCTTGAGCGAGGTGCTGGTCAAAGTCCTGACCGGCTCCGGAGAATGCGCCAAGGTGACCTGGGCGTTCCTGGGACTCGCCATGCCGGCCTGGGTGCTGATTGCGGCGATTGCGCTCGGCGCTTTCGGCGTATGGGTCAATCTCAAGCGCCAGGCCCCGATATTGCGCTTCTGATGTCGAATCCGGCGCCGAAGTCCCACACCCTGAAATTGACGGAGGAGCTGATCGCGCACGCCTCGGTCAGTCCCACGGACGGCGGTTGCCAGGCGATGATGATCGAACGGCTCGAGGCCATCGGATTCACGGTGGAACGCATGCGTTTCGGTCCGGTGGATAATTTCTGGGCGAGCCGCGGCCGCGGCGGGCCGGTGTTCTGCTTCGCCGGCCATACCGACGTGGTGCCGCCGGGCCCGCTGGATGAGTGGGGCACCGATCCCTTCGTTCCGGTCGTCAAGGACGGTGTCCTGTATGGGCGCGGTGCCGCCGACATGAAAAGCGGCCTTGCGGCCATGGTGACGGCCTGCGAGGAATTCGTGGGAGAGTATCCGGCCCATCGAGGCACGATTGCATTCTTGATCACCAGCGACGAAGAAGGGCCGTCGGTCGACGGCACGCGCCGGGTGGTCGAAGTGCTGCGCGAGCGCGGGCAGCCCATCGACTGGTGTCTGGTCGGCGAGCCGTCGAGCGAGAGCGCCCTCGGCGACACCATCAAGATCGGCCGGCGCGGCAGCTTGAGCGGACGGCTCACGGTGCACGGAATCCAAGGGCACATCGCGTATCCGCAATTCGCCGACAACCCGGTGCATGCCGTGGCGCCGGCGCTCGCGGAACTCGCGGCGCGAACCTGGGACCCTGGCAACGAGCACTTTCAGCCCACCAGTTTCCAGGTGTCGAATATCTCGGCTGGAACGGGTGCGCCGAACGTCATCCCCGGAGAACTGAAGGCGCGCTTCAATCTGCGTTTCTCCACAGAGCAAACCGTCGACGGACTCAAAACTGTGGTCGAGGAGCTGTTGCGGCGCCATCGAGTCAACTACTCATTGGAATGGTTCGTTTCCGGATACCCTTTCCTGACCGTTCCCGGCGAACTGTCGGAGGCCGCGATCCGCGCCGTGCAGGAGCAATTGCAGATCACTCCGAAGCTGTCGACGAGCGGCGGAACTTCGGACGGACGGTTCATCGCCCCCCTGGGCGCACAGGTGATCGAGATCGGCGTGATCAACGCGACCATTCACAAAGTGAACGAATGCGTGCGCGTCGCGGACATCGATCGGCTGCATCACGTCTATCGGCGTACCTTGGAGCTGTTGCTCGCGCGCTAGAAGACTCAGCAGCAGCCGCCTGTTGAGATTTCACACCTACGACGACGCGGTCGCGTCGTCGGTTCGATTGAACGCAATCGCGCTCGCCTCGGTGCCGCGTCAACAGGTGACTAAAGTCACTTCCAAACTGCGCACTACCGGCGGCATGATTGGGCTCTAGGAATTCTACAGTTGGGCGCCCGCTGCAAGGGAGCTTACATGAGGGCTGGCTCGTGACACCCGATGAGAGCATCCATCATCCGGCGATCCGAATCGTCATTGCGGAAGATCAGGCGCTCGTCCGTCGGGGCGCCGCCATGTTGCTGTCGATGGAGCCCGACATGGAGGTGGTAGGCCAGGCCCGCAATGGCGTCGAAGCCGTCGAGCTTGCGCAATTGCTGCACCCCGACGTGATCTTGATGGATTTGCACATGCCCCTCAAAGGGGGGGTGGCCGCCACGCGCGAGATCACGCGAGCTCTTCCGAATACGCAAGTCCTGGTTTTGACGACGCTTCATGACGATGAAACGGTGTTCGAAGCGGTGCGCGCCGGCGCCCACGCGTATCTGCTCAAGGATGCCGCCGAAGACGAATTGCTCGAGACCATTCGTGCTTTGAGACGCGGCGAGTCTCGATTGACCCCTCAGATTGCGCGAAAAGTGATGGACCAATTTCGGCGTCTCGCGCCAATGCCCGTCGCAGCGCCTGTGCGCGAGGACGCTTCCAATACTCCTTCATCCGAGGCCCGCGCCTCCGCGCCACGAGAAACACTCGGCACCGAGCCGTTGAGCGAGAAGGAGGAGAGAATTTTGCAACTCATTTCCGAGAGCATGAGCAATCGGCAGATCGCCAATACTCTGTTTCTTGCCGAAGGAACGGTGAAGAATTATGTCAGCCGGATCATGGAAAAACTGCACGCCAACACGAGGACCGAACTGGCCCTCCTGTCGAAGAAGCAGCCGCGGCCGGACTAATTCGGCCGTCTGGCCGACTTTGAACGCGAAGGCGGCCCCGTAGGGGCGAGGCGCGCAGCGCCGAGTAATGAGCGGCCCGCAGCGACAGAATCGAAAGAGGTGACATTAGTCACCATGAAAAAGTGACTTTAGTCATGCCGTGTCATGACTTTTGGCTCCTGACACCCTGTCTCGCCTGGTCTAGATTGTCCGCATTGCAATAGAGGAGCTTGCATGTCCGTTGTCGAAGTAGCGCTCAAGCGGCCTTACACGGTTGCGGCTTCGCTGGTTCTGATCACCTTGATGGGCTTCGGAGCGGCCATGCGCATGCCCATCGACATCTTCCCGGAAATCGACATCCCGGTGGTGGCCGTGGTCTGGACCTACAACGGGATGAGCGCACAGGACATCCAGAACCGCATTTTAACCCTGCACGAACGGCAGCTCGCTTCCCTCGTGGACGACATCTCGCGAATAGAAGCCATCAGCTACGAAGGGGTCGGAGTGGAGAAGATCTACCTCCACGAGGGCGCTGATGTGACCCGCGCCGTCTCGCAGCTTGCCAGCAGCGCGCTCGTGGTGCTCAAGTACATGCCGCGCAACATCACGCCGCCGCTGGTATTGCGCTATGGCGCCACCGATGTGCCGATCATTCAACTGAGCCTGTCCAGCAAGTCGCTGCCCGACACCAAGCTCAACGATCTGGGCCAGAACATCATTCGGCCCGCCCTGGCCGTGGTGCACGGTGCCGAGGTTCCCTACCCTTACGGCGGCAAGCCCCGCGTCATCATGGCCGATCTGGACTCCGAGGCGCTGCAGGCACGCGGCCTATCCGCGTCGGATGTCAGCACCGCCTTAGAGCGTCAAAATGTCATTCTGCCGGCCGGCGACGTGAAGATCGGGGACAAGGATTACACCTTGGCCATGAACAACTCGCCGAGTGTCATCGACAGCATCAATGCCTTTCCCATCAAGCAAATCGATGGACGCACGGTATTCATGCGGGACGTCGCGCACGTGCACGACGGCTTTCAAGTGCAGACCAATTCGGTGTCGGTCAATGGGACTCCCGGCGCGTTGATGACGATTCGCAAGACCGGCGGCGTGTCGACCCTCGCGGTTATCGACGGCGTACGCGCAGCGATGCTGGACATCAAGAAGGTGCTGCCGAAAGACGTTACCGTCAAGGCCTTGTTCGACCAGTCGGTGTTCGTGAAAGCGGCGCTCAATAGCGTGCTGCTCAGCGCGTGTATGGCGGCGGGGTTGACCGCGCTGGTCATCATTCTGTTTCTGGGCAATGTCCGGCTGTCGGTGATCATTCTCGCGGCCATCCCTCTGTCCATCATCACCGCCGTCCTATTCATCAATCTCGCCGGCCAGACGTTGAATACCATGACGTTGGGCGGATTTGCCCTGGCGATCGGCATTCTCGTCGACAATGGCACCGTCGTCATCGAAAACATCGAACGCCACGTGGCCATGCGTGAACCGCTCCATCAATCCATCGTCGTGGGAGCCAATGAAGTCGCGGTACCCACATTCTTGTCGACTCTTTGCATTTGTATCGTCTTCGTTCCGGTGTTCCTGCTGCAAGGCACGGCAAAATATCTCTTTTCCCCGCTGTCGCTCTCCGTCATCGGATCTTTGCTGGCGAGTCTCGCACTCTCATTCACGATGGTCCCTGTGCTGTTCAATTACCTGATGCGTCGCGCCGTGCATGAATTCGCCGCGGAATCCGCGCACACGCCGGCCAAGGCGCATGTCGGTTCCAAGAACGTGCTCGTCAGATTTCAAGCGGGGTTCGAACGGGGATTCGAGAAATTCCGGGAGAGCTACCGCAATACGCTGTCATGGGCTCTGTCGCAGGCGCGGCTGACGGTTGCCGCATTTATTGGATTGATCGTGGTGTCGGTGCTGCTCTTTCCGTTGTTGGGTCGGGATTTCTTTCCGCAGGTGGACGCGGGGCAGATGCGCCTGCACGTCAGGGCGCCGGCGGGAACGAGACTGGAGAGGACCCAGCAGTACTTTGCCGAGGTCGAGGCGCAAATCCGGAAACTGATCGGCAATGACCAGATTGATGTGATGCTCGACAACATTGGATTACCGTACAGCGGCATCAACATTGCGCTGAGCGACTCCGCCACCGTGGGTCCGATGGATGGCGAGATACTGATCTCCCTGAATAAGAAGCATACACCGACGGCGGCCATTGTCGCCAAGCTGCGCCGCGAGTTGCCGGCGCGGTTCGCGGAACTTCAATTCTTCTTTCAACCGGCGGACATCGTCGACCAGGTCCTCAATTTCGGCCAACCGGCGCCCATCGATGTGAGAGTTTCGGGGCCTGATCAGGACGCCGCCTTTGCTCTGGCCTCGCAAATCGCGCGCGCCTTGACGCGCGTTGCGGGTGTGGTGGACTCGCATGTATTTCAAGTCCCGAACGCGCCGGCGCTGACCGTCGACATGGATCGCGCGCTGGCGACGCAGACGGGCGTGACCCAGCAGGAGGCGGCCAATAACGTGCTGGTGGCCACCAATTCGAGCGCGCAAACGGCGCCGAACTTCTGGGTGGATCCGCGCAACAGCGTGAGCTATCCGCTGGTGGTGCAGATTCCCCCGTACCGAATCCGCTCGTCGCAGGATCTGCAGACCATGCCCGTCACCTCGGCAGCCGGCGCGGCGTCCGGGCAGTTGCTGCTGAATCTGGCGTCCTTTGGCCGCGAGGCAGTCCCGATGGTGACCTCGCAGTTGAATATCCGCCCGGTGTTCGACGTGCACGCGGACGTTCAGGGTCGAGACCTCTATGGCGCGGCTCACGATATCGATGAGGTCTTGAAAGAGCATCGGCCGGATGCGTCCAAGGCCCTGACGGTGACCTTGAGCGGCCAGGTGGAGACCATGCGGGAGAGCTACACGGGGTTGTTCACCGGCATCGCCCTCGCCATCATTCTGGTGTACCTGTTCCTGGTGATGAATTTCCAGAGTTGGATCGATCCGCTCATCGTGTTGATGGCGGTTCCGTTTGCCTTGGGCGGAGTACTGTGGATGTTGTTCCTGTCTCAAACCCCCATGAGTGTGCCGGCGCTCATGGGCACGCTCATGTGCATCGGCTTGACGACCGCGAATAGTATTTTGGTGGTCAGCTTCGCCAATCAACGGATGGCGGCGGGCGACGACCCTCTGCACGCGGCGACCAGCGCCGGCTACACGCGTTTGCGGCCAGTGCTCATGACGGCCGGCGCGATGATTCTCGGCATGGTGCCGATGGCTTTAGGAATAGGCGAAGGCGGCGAGCAGAACGCGCCGTTGGGAAGGGCGGTGATCGGCGGCTTGCTGTTCGCGACGTTCGCGACGCTGATCTTCGTGCCTACCATGTACAAATTGCTGCGCCGCAAGCCGGCCGCCGTTACTGACTCGGACATTACAGGTAGAGCCAATGCAACCGCATGACCCGCAAAATCCCGCCACACCGCTTCTGAGCGAGGATCCGTCGCACGGCAAGCATCCCGACGATATATCGCGCGGGGAACACGACCAGGTGTCGACCAGCTTTGCTCCCGAGACGGGCCGGCGCACGAAGACCGGCGTAGGCATCGCGGCTGCAGTTTTCCTGGTTTGTTTTGTTGCCGTGATCTTGGTCCGCTATTTCCATGCCCACAGCATCGCCGCGGCCGGGGAGACCGCCTATTCGACGCCCCCGCCGGTGGATGTCGTCATTGCTCGACCGGCGACCGACGGACAGGATCTGGTCCTTCCGGGGGAGACCGCGGCGTGGTACGAAACGACGATATACGCGCGAGTCAACGGTTATGTGGCGAAGTGGCAGGTGGATATCGGCGATCACGTGAAGAAGGGCCAGGTGCTCGCAATCATCGAGACTCCCGAGCTCGACGCCGAGTTGCAGGCTGCTCGGGCGCAGCTCAAGGCGTCGGAGGCGCAAGTGGGGGCGCGAAAGGCCGAAGCGGAATTCAGCAAAACAACCAACGAGCGCTGGCGCGATTCGCCGAAAGGAGTGGTGTCCGAGCAGGAGCGGGAGTCCAAGAAGGCGGACTACGAAAGCTCCGAAGCGCGCCTCTATGCGGCCAATGCGCAAGTCAATCTGGATAAATCCAAAGTCGACCAATACAACGCACTGGCGGAATTCAAACAGGTGAAAGCT
>DASXNX010000198.1:0-10636 GCA_036494725.1 Steroidobacteraceae bacterium | reverse complement strand
ATCCGGGAGTGGTGCATTACGTCATTCACGCCTGCGACACGCCCTCGCTCGCCCCCGAGGGTCTGGCTGCGGCCAGGCACTATGGCGAGATTGCCGCCTCCGGACCGCACGCAGTGCATATGCCGGGCCACATATTCGCCCGCCTGGGGATGTGGCCTGAGGATATCGACGCCAATGTGGCGTCGGTGGCGGCGTCGCGTGCGGCCGAGGCGCGGCATCAGAGCGGTGCCCTGGATCAATTCCATTCGAATGACTTCCTGCTGTACGCCTACCTGCAGACGGGTCAAGACGCCAAGGCCAAAGCGGTGCTGACGGATTCAGCGGCCGCCATGGCTCACTTCGAGTCCATGTCCGAGATGGGCGAGCACTACATGGCCGGCATGTTTCCTTGGTACCGCACCGAGATGCCGGTCATTTACGATCTCGAGATGCGCGATTGGAAATCCGCGGCGGCGCGCGAACCGGTCAAGGACGCGCCTCCCGATACGCAAATCCTGACTTACTGGGCGCGCGCCGTGGCGCAGGGACATTTGCGTCAACCGCAACAGGCAGAGGCCAGTCTCGCCGAGTACGATGCGCGCCTCGCGCAGAGCAAGAATGCGTACGTTGCCGATTCGACCCGTACGCGCGTCGAGCACGGCGAGATGCAGGCCTGGGTCGCGTACGCCGCGGGCGATTCGGACGCGGCGCTCAAGTCCATGCGCGAAAGTGCGGATTTGCAAGATCAGGTCGGACAGGGCGAAGTCGATATTCCCGCCCGCGAAATGCTCGCCGACATGCTGCTGGAGCTCAACAAGCCGCAAGCAGCGCTGGTCGAATATAAACGAGCCTTGGTCTTGAGCCCCAATCGGTTCAACGGACTGTTCAACGCCGGAATGGCCGCGGAAGCTTCCGGGGATGGTGCGCAAGCCCAAGGGTATTACGCTGCATTGCTCAAGATCACGGACAACGGCACCGGCTCAGCGCGGCCCGAACTTGCGCATGCCAAAAGCGTCATTTCATCCGCGAAGCTAGCCTCCAAGTGAAGCGGCCGCCATGAGGCGGCTGGAATTCAAACTCGAAGCCTCATGCTCGGGCTCGAACGCCCGCGCCGCGCGTTTTACGACCCGGCACAACGAAGTGCTCACGCCCACTTTCATGCCGGTGGGAACCCATGCGGCCGTCCGCTCGCAGCGCCGCGAGGATTTGCTCGAGAGCGGCGCGCAGGTGCTGCTCGCCAATACCTATCATTTGATGCTGAGGCCGGGGCTCGAAATATTCGAGAAGTTCGGCGGCATCCACGGCTTCATGAACTGGCCGCGTTCGGTGTTGACGGATTCCGGCGGCTATCAAATATTTTCGCTGCCCGGCAGCCGCACGCTGTGCGAGGAGCATGCCGAATTCAAGAGCTACGTGGACAACCAGTTGATTCGCCTGAGTCCGGAAAGCAGCGTGCAAGCGCAAATCGTGATCGGCGCCGATATCATGATGGCGCTGGATCAATGCGTGCCGGCGACCGTGGAGCATGGCGCAGCGCGCAGCGCGATGCAGTTGACGCACCGCTGGGCGCTTCGCAGCCTGGCGGCGCGCGGCGCTTCGGAGCAGGCGCTGTTCGGTATCGTGCAGGGCGCGAGCTATCAGGATCTTCGGATCGAGAGCGCGCGTGTCATCGGCGAGATGCCCTTCGACGGCTACGCCATCGGCGGCCTGGCGGTGGGCGAGAGCCGGGCGCAGCGCGAGGACTGCACCGCCACGGTGACGGAACTATTGCCGAGGGATCGGCCGCGCTACTTGATGGGCGTCGGCACCACCCGGGATTTGCTTGAAGCCGTGCATCGCGGCGTCGACATGTTCGATTGCATTCTGCCCACCTCGCTGGCGCGGCAGGGCGTGGCATTCACCAGCTTAGGCAGGCGCGATCTGCGGCGCGCGGCCTATCGAGGCATGGAGGGCCCGATCGATCCCGCGTGCCGTTGCTACACCTGCAGGACGTACTCGATCGCCTACTTGTTTCATCTGCAGCGGGTTCACGAGACGGCCGGGTGGCAGTTGCTCAGCCTGCACAACATTCACTTCTACATGCAGCTGATGCGCACCATGCGCGAGCACATACTGGCCGATACCTGGCTTCCTTTTTACCGCGCGCAACGCGAAGTCCTCGACGCCCGGGACAGCTACGGCAGTCCCGCAACCCACGTCACGCGGGCCGCGAAACGTAAGCTGAAGATGCGGCGCGGACGGTACGAAGTGATCGTGCGAGATGAGGTGGGTTTCATTCGCGATATGACCTCCGGCGAGGTGATGCACCCCGGTGCTGATCCGGCGCAAGAAGCACGCTCGCTGTACGTGGAGCAGTCGCGTCTGCTCGAGCGCCTGCGATCCTCCTCGGACGATCCGTTGGTGGTATGGGACGTGGGTCTCGGAGCCGCAGCCAACGTCATGGCGGCAATCCTCGCCGTCGAAGCAGCGCCGCCCGCATCGCACGCGCGGCGCCTCGTCGTGGTGAGCTTCGAGGATGATCTGGATTCCCTGAAGCTTGCCCTGGATCATATGCGCTGGTTCAAACACTTGCGCCACGCAGCGCCGCGGGCGCTTCTGGCCGAGAACCGCTGGAGCAACGACGCCGCGACCATCGAATGGCTGCTTCTGCCGGGCGACTTTGCGCAGCGCAAGCACGACGCGCCCGCGCCCGAAATCATTTTCTTCGATCCGTTCTCATTCAGGACCGACGGCGCGCTTTGGACGCTTGATGCATTTCGCGACCTTGCCGCGCTGTGCTTGCAAAAGCCCGCGGAGCTTTATACCTACACTTATTCCACGAGCGTTCGCGCCGCCATGCTGGCAGCCGGCTTTTACGTCGCGAAAGGACGCGCCACCGGACCAAAATCCGAGACTACGATAGCCTTGTCGCCGCTCGCGGCGGCTGCGCCGCATCGTCATGAATTGCTGGGCGCCGAATGGCTGTCGAAGTGGCGGCGCAGCGATGCGCAGGCGCCTTTCGGCAGCGTTCAGCAAGATGACGCCTGGCACGACGCCGTTCTGAGTCATCCGCAGTTTCGCAACACGAACCTCTAGCGCCACCATGTCCTCAGTGACACGAGAAGCCGTCCCCGACGATTCGCTGCTGAAGACCTTTGGCGGAGGCGCGCATCCGGAACGGTGGGGCGGGTATGCCGATTGCTTCGAAGTGACGGTCGACCGGATCGTTACGCTCGCCGAATTCGTATTTGCTTTCTATACATCTCCGCTGTTTCGAGTCGAACGCTGCTTGCTGCGCGTCTTCATCGGGGCGCCATCGAGTCAATCGGACGCGCGCGCGCTGGCAGACGGATCGGCATCGCAATTTGCGGCCTGGTATGTCGGGGAGCGCACCGCCACGCAACTGCTGATGTGCGACCGCTACGAGCGCACCCGGTCCTGGTTTGGCGTGGTGCGGATTTCCGGCAATCGCACGCGGCTGCAATTCGGATCGGCCGTGGCCGCGACGCGCGATGCGGGGCGCGGCACCCCGCATCGCAGCGGAGGATTTCGCGTGATGTTGCGCTTTCACGTGCTGTACTCGCGCATGCTCTTGCATGCTGCAGCCAAACGCGCAACTCGTCCTCAGGACCTATAGTTGCCCTCGACGGGACATAGTAGAGTCGGCCTCCGAATGCCTCGGCGCACCACGTAAATACAAGGGGTTTTATGACGCGATTTACGGGCAACATCCTCGCTTTACTGGCCTTCGTCGCGCTGGGGGCGCTCTATGGCGGCGCTGCCTTGGCAAATGAGGATCGCGGGCAGACCTGGGAGATATGGGCAGAAACCCGCTTCCTGTCCGGCAAGACCGTCGACTTCGATCACGGTTCCTCGCTCAAGACGGACGACGATGTGGGGTTTGGCCTGGGCTTTGGCTACAACATCAATGAGCACTTCCTGGTCGGCTTCGATTTCTCCTACAACGAGATGACCTACGATGCCACGATTGCTTCGGCGAACACACCGCCGCTTGCGTCCGCATTGGTCAGCGGTACGGCCCAGCTCAGTCGCTTCGGGGGCAGTTTCACTTACAACATCTTGGAGCGTGCGCTGACCCCGTACGTCATTGCCAACCTCGGCTATGTGTACGCCGACAGCAACATCCCGAATGGTCCGCCGCAGACCGGTTGCTGGTGGGATCCCTGGTTCGGCTATATCTGCTCGACCTGGCAGTCGACCATCAGCAGCCACGCTTTGGAGTACGGTGTGGGCGCCGGCCTGCGCTGGGACTCGCAACACAGCTTTTTCGTGCGCTTCGGTTACGAGCAAGACTGGATTCACTTCTCCAACGCGAACGGTACGCCGGGATTCGGCGTGGTACGCCTGCAATTCGGGACGCGCCTCTGATGATGACGGCACGATCTATCGCTGTAATCGCCGTGATGCTTGCCGGCTTGGCGCTGGGAAGTTCAACGGCACTCGCCGCGGCTGAAACGTTGCCTGCGGTCACCCAGGATGGCCTGCACCTCTACAAGCAGACCCGAGATCGGGTCGTATACATAAAGCCCGGTGCAACCTTCACGCAATACAAGCAGGTGGCAATCCTCGACTGCTACATCGAGTTCTCGAAGGACTGGGTGAAGTCGTACAACCGCGATCAACGCGATCTATCGCGCAAGATCAAGGACAGCGATCTGGAGCGCGCGAAGACCGGGCTGCAGAGTGCTTTCAAGAAGATCTTCACAGAGGAGCTCGAGAAAGGCGGGCGCTACAAGGTCGTCGACTCCGGCGGCCCGGACGTTTTGGTCCTGCGGCCGGGACTGATCAACATCCAAGTCAGCGCTCCGGATCTCATGTCGGCCAGCCGCAGCGCCACGTATATTCAATCGGCTGGATCGATGACGATCTATCTCGAGCTCCTGGACTCAGCGTCCGATACTCTGCTGGCGCGCGTCATCGATGCCAGCGTGGATCCCGATCGGTACCGGCAGCGCGCCAGCAGCGTCGGCAACCGCGCGGCGGCCGAGCGCATGATGCAAAGCTGGGCCAGCGAACTGCGCAAACGCCTCGACCTCGTTGAGGGGGGCGGCTGACCCATACAGTGTTCGACTTGCGCCGCAACTGGATGGACGCGAGCGCTCGGGAACCGTAACAATCCGGCGCATGTCCGCCGGTTTTCAAATCGACAAGTTGAGCGACGAGTTCGGCCAGTACACGCTGGTGCTGAAATGCGCCGAATGCGGCCATGAACGCAAGGCCGAACCGCGGACACTGGGCCGCCTTTGCGGCTGGGACGCGAGAATAGAAGATATCGCGAAGCGCATGCGTTGCTCGAAGTGCGGCAAGAAGCGCTGCACCTTGAAGGCATTTCCGCCGAAGAAGCCGCGCGGCTACACGGCGCTCCCAAGATAGGCTATTTTGGGGCTCTATGCCGCAGCCAACCAAGGCAGAAATCGCCGATTTCCTCATCCGCGAATTTCCGCAAGGCAAAGTCGTCATCGAGGAAGTCGGCGACCGCTCTGCCACGGTGTCTTATCCCATAGGCCCCGATCAGCTGCGGCCCGGCGGCACGGTCTCCGGCCCCGTGCTCATGTCGGTTGCCGATGTGGCGATCTACGTCGCCGTGCTGGCTACCATCGGCATCGTTCCGCTGGCGGTGACCACCAGCCTCAACATCAATTTCCTGCGCAAGCCGTCGGCCGACCGCTCGATCGTTGCCATATGCCGCCTGCTGAAAGTGGGCCGCATCCTGGCGATCGGCGAGGTCGCAATGTATTCGAAGGGCATTGAAGACATGGTGGCGCACGCCGTCGGTACCTACTCGATACCGCCAAAGCGTTAACCGAGGTGCAGATCCGGCCGGTCACGACCGCTGACGACAAGGAGTGGCTCCGACTGCGTCAGGGCTCAGATTCACACATCGGCAACGATGTCAGCTTTGCCTCTCACTTGGTTGGACGAGCCCCGAAGGGACGCGCCTAGCGGCGATCGCGCACATGCTTGGCCTTGCCGGATGATCGTGGCAGCGAACCGCACGGTACGACGCTGATTTCAGCAGATATCCCGATATTGTCCTTGAGCATCGCGGCAAGGCGCCCAGCTTGCCCCAAAAACGCGTCGCTCGCCGTATCGGCCCGCGCTTCGACCCGAATGCGCATCTCATCGAGGCGCTTCGGCCGGCTGAGTTCGATCTCGAAGTGCGGCGCCAAGCCCTCGCAGCGCAGGATCAATTCCTCCACTTGTCCAGGGAACACATTCACACCGCGCACGATGAGCATGTCGTCGGATCGGCCGCTGATCCTGGCCATGCGCCGCATCGCCGTCGTGGTGCCGGGGAGCAGCCGCGTCAGATCGCGCGTTCGGTATCGTATGACGGGCATGGCCTCCTTGCACAAGGAGGTGAATACCAGTTCGCCTTGTTCGCCATCGGCGCACACCTTTCCGGTAGCATCCTCGACGATCTCGGCGACGAAGTGATCTTCCCAAATGGTCGGCCCGTCCTTGGCGCACCCGAATTCTTGCGCGACGCCGGGTCCCATCACCTCGGACAGCCCGTAGATATCGCAGGCGTCGATGCCGAAGGCGCTCTCGATTTCCGCACGCAGGCCCTCGCCCCAGGGCTCGGCGCCGAAGATGCCGATTTTCAGGGAGGTGGAGCGCGGATCCACCCCTTGGTTTTTGAACTCATCGAGGATGGCCAGCATGTAGCTGGGCGTGACCATGATGATGTCGGGCTCGAAGTCGCGGATCAGTTGCACCTGCCTCTCGGTCTGCCCGCCGGACATCGGGATGACGGTGCATCCGGCCGCTTCCGCGCCGTAGTGTGCGCCGAGGCCGCCGGTGAACAGCCCGTACCCGTACGCCACGTGCACCTTCATCCCCGGCCTGCCCCCGGCGGCGCGGATGGAGCGAGCCACCAGAGCGCTCCACGCGGCGATGTCATTCCGGGTATATCCCACGACCGTGGCCTTTCCCGTCGTACCCGAAGAGGCGTGAACACGCGCGACCTGATTCATGGGCACGCAGAAAAATCCGAACGGATAAGCAGCCCGCAAGTCCGCCTTGGTGGTGAAGGGAAAATGCGCCAGATCGGCAAGCGTGCGCAGGTCCTCGGGGTGAACGCCGGCCGCCGCAAATTTTCGCCGATAATTCTCGTTGTGGTTGTAAGCGTGATGCAGCGTCGAGCGCAGACGCTCGAGCTGCAGGGATTCCAGTTGATCGCGCGTGGCTTTCAGAATCGGTTCGGCCGCAAACAGATCCTCGATACTCGACCTCGTCGCCGCAGACATCTAGTTCTTGACGGCGTCGGGAATCGCGTGAATGCTGACCATGGTGAGCACATTGTAAGAAGCCACGGTCTCATCGTTCTGGTTGGTGATCTCCGTGTCCCACGCCACCTCGCCCCAGCCTCTTTCTGCGCGCAGGCTTTTGCGCGAGCAAGTGAGCCGTACCTTGATCCGATCTCCCGGTTTCACCGGCTTCACGAACCGCAGCTCATCGATGCCATAGTTGCCGAGCACCGGACCGTAGTCCGGATCGACGAACAGGCCCGCCGCCGCCGAGATCAAGAAATAGCCGTGCGCCACTCGCCCGCCGAACAGCGGGTTGCGCGCGGCTTCCGTCTCGCTCATGTGCGCATAGAAGTTGTCGCCGGTCAGCGCCGCAAACTTTTCGATATCCTCGACCGTGACCTCGCGCTCCTGCGACTTCAATGTATCGCCCAGTTGCAGCTCATTGAAGGGGATGCGAAACGGGTGCCGCTTGGGGTCTTGCACCCGGCTGCCTCGCAGCCAGCGTCCGCTGACCGCCGTCAGTGTATTGGGTGATCCTTGCACCGCGACCCGGTGCATGTAGTGCAGCACGCCGCGAATGCCGCCCATTTCCTCTCCGCCGCCGGCGCGGCCCGGTCCGCCATGGATGAGGGGCGCCAGCGGCGATCCATGTCCCGTCGATTCCTTGGCGCAGTCGCGATTCACCACCAAGATTCGCCCGTGATAGGGAGCCAATCCCAAGACGATCTGGCTGGCCAGCGCATCGTCGGCCGAAAACACCGATGCCGCCAGGCTGCCGCCGCCGCGGCGGGCAAGCAGGATGGCTTCGGCGGTGTCCTCGTACGGCATCAACGTCGTCACCGGGCCGAACGCCTCCACTTCGTGAACGGCGCGCGCCGTGCGCGAGTTTCGGCTGCGCAACAGCAGCGGGGCAACAAAGGCGCCGCGCACGCGGTCGGCGCCCTTGATCTGAAATTCGCTCACGGCACCCGCGATCAGATCGGCTTCGCGCATCAGTTCCGCAACCCGCGCCAGGACCTCCTTGCGTTGCTCCTGGCTGACCAAGGGTCCCATGCGAACGCCTTCGGCACGAGGATCGCCGACCACGATGTTTTGCAACGCGTCGTGCATGGCGGCGGCAACGGCACCGACCTCCGCTGCCGGCACCAGCGCCTTGCGGATGGCCGTGCACTTCTGTCCCGCCTTGACCGTCATCTCCCGCACGACCTCTTTGACGAACAGATCGAACTCCGGCGTTCCGGCGACCGCGTCCGCTCCCAAAATACTGGAGTTCAACGAATCCGTTTCCGCAATGAAGGGAACCGCGTGCCGGACGATGGTGGGGTGAACGCGCAGCTGCGCCGCGGTCTGCGCCGATCCGGTGAATGAAACCACATCCTGGCAATTCAAATGTTCAAACAATTTCCCGAGGCTGCCGCACACCAGCTGCAGTGCGCCCTCGGGCAAGATCTTCGCATCGATGATGCGCCGAACCACCAGTTCGGTGAGGTAGGCGGTGGCGGTCGCCGGCTTGACGATGACCGGCATGCCCGCCAGCAGCGCCGGCGCCAGCTTTTCGAGCATCCCCCACACCGGAAAGTTGAATGCATTGATCTGCACCGCGGCACCTTCGCGGGAGACGAAGAGATGCTGGCCCGCGAAACTGCCCCCCTTGGACAGGGGCTCCATATCGCCGTCCACCAGCACCCGCGCGTTGGGCAATTCGCGGGCACCCTTGGCGGCGAAGGCGAACACCGTGCCGATCCCGCCGTCGATATCGATGATCGAATCGGCCTTGGTCGCGCCGGTGCGATACGAGAGCACATAAAATTCTTCCTTGAGTTCCGACAGGCGTTTAGCCAAAGATCGCAAGAGAGCCGCCCGCTCGTGAAAGGTCAGCGCGCGCAGCGCCGGTCCGCCAATCTCTCTGGCGTGCTCCAGCACCGCGCCAAAATCGATGCCGGCGGAAGAAGCCTCGGCGACGACCTCGCCGGTGCTGGCATCGCGCAGTGCAACGGTGGATCCTGTGCCGCTGCGCCAGACTCCGCATACGTAACTTTGCAAGATCATGGTGACCTCGGGTTACTTGCCGGTGAAATGCGGCGCGCGCTTCTCGGCGAATGCCGTCACGCCCTCCGTGAAATCCGCCGAGCGTCCAAGATCGCGCTGCATGTCCCGCTCCAGATCCAGCTGCTGCGCGAGCGAGTGCTGCCAGGTTTGCCGGATCGCGGCCTTGGTCGCGGCGAGACCGCGCGTCGGTGCTCCGGCGAAGTGCTTGGCGAGATTATCCACGGTGGAGGCCAGTGCGCTGTCCTCCACGCATTGCCAAATCATGCCCCAGGCGGCGGCTTGTTCCGCGGATACTTTATCGCCCAGCAACGAAAGACCCATTGCCCGCGCATCGCCCACCAGCCGCGGCAAGCTCCAGGTCCCGCCGCAGTCCGGCACCAGTCCCAGCTTGCAGAATGCCTGGATGAAGCTCGCTGAGCGCGCGGCGATGACGATGTCGCAGGCGAGCGCGATATTGGCGCCGGCTCCGGCGGCAACGCCATTGACCGCCGCGATGACGGGCATCGGCAGCCTCTGCAATGCGAGCACCAGCGGGTTGTAGTTCTTATCGAGCGACTCGCCGGCATCGAAGGCCGCGGAACCCGGAGCGCGATCTGCCAGGTCCTGTCCCGCGCAGAAGCCGCGGCCGGCGCCGGTCAGCACCAAGGCGCGGGCCTCGCTTGCGGATAGCTGTGCAAGCGCCCGCTTGATGTCCGCGTGCATCTGGATATTGAAGCTATTGAGCTTGTCCGGCCGGTTCAGAGTCAGCCGGGCGATTGCGCCCTCGATCTCGAAAAGAATGGTCTCGAATGACATGATTCCCCCATCGCCTTGGGCGGCGATTATTTGTGATCGTAGCTCACTTCCAGCGTTGCGGTGGTGGGCCGCGCCTGACAGCACAGAATGAACCCCGCCTCGAGCTCCCAGGGTTGCAAGGCGATGTTGTGAGTCAACACCGCAGCACCTTCGGTGGCACGCGCGCGGCACGTCGCGCAAATGCCGGAACGGCAGGAGAAGGGCAATTCGAGCCCCGCTCGTTCCGCCGCCTCGAGCACCGAGGCGTCGCTCGGTGCCATGGGAAAGCTGCGGCGCCGGCCATCCATGACCACGGTGATCATTGCCATGACCTCGCGCGGCGCGGCCGGGGTCTCTTGCGGCGGGGAAGGCACCTGCAGCGCGCGTGGCTCCGCGGCGGCAAAGCGCTCGAAGCGAATCGTGGCGGAACCGTTGAGTTCTTTGATGATGCCGCGAAGCTCATCGACCATGGTGCCGGGGCCGCAGATCAGGTACTCGTCTGCGGCGGCGATGTCCGGCAATTGCCGTGCGAGCTCGCGTACCTTGGCGGAGTCGATGCGTCCGTTGAGCAATTCGGTCTG
>DASXNX010000197.1:0-28479 GCA_036494725.1 Steroidobacteraceae bacterium | reverse complement strand
ATCGCCGCGAAGCGCGGCAAGAGCGTCGAAGAGCTCGTAGGTTAAAGGCCATGACCGACAAGAAGGTTCAATCGAAAGTCAAAGTCACGCTGACCAAGAGCGTTTTCGGGCAACTCGCGAGTATCCGCAACTCGGTGAAGGGCTTGGGGCTGCGCCGCATCGGCCATAGCGTGGTGGTGGCGGACACGCCGTCCAATCGCGGCATGATGAACGCCGCCAGCCACATGCTCAAAGTGGAGCCGGCATCGGGCTCCGGGAAAGTGCAATGAGACTGAATACCATCAAGCCGGGCTTAGGCTCGAAACGCACGCGCTTGCGCGTGGGACGCGGAGCCTCCGCCGGCCAGGGTAAGACCTGCGGCCGCGGCGTCAAGGGACAGCGCGCCCGTAAAGGCGGCTATCACAAGGTCGGCTTCGAAGGCGGCCAGATGCCCTTGCAGCGGCGCTTGCCGAAGACCGGCTTTCGTTCCGCGATGAAGGCCTCGCGAGCCGAGCTCACTCTGACCGATCTGATGCGGGTTACCGGCCCGGAAGTCACCCTGGCCGGGCTGATCGCCGCGAACTTGGTGCCCGAATACACCGAAGTCGTGAAGATCATCCTGTCGGGCAAGGTCAGCAAGCCGTTCACCATCAAGGACAAGGTCATCACCGCGACCAAGGGCGCCAAAAGCGCCGTTGAGTCGGCCGGCGGGCGATTCGAGGTCTAAGAGGAAACCGTGGCCGCAACCAGCACCAATCCAGCCGCCGCGCTCGGGGACATCACCCGCTTCGCCGAGATGCGAAAGCGGCTGCTGTTTTTGTTGGGCGCGCTGGTCGTCTACCGGATCGGCACCTTCATTCCGGTGCCCGGCATCGATGCGGCCAAATTCGCGGCGTTTTTCTCGCAACAGAACGGCACGCTGCTGGGCATGTTCAACATGTTCTCGGGCGGCGCGCTGCAGCGTTTCAGCATTCTCGCGCTGAACGTGATGCCCTACATCACCTCATCCATCATCGTGCAGATGGCCTCCATGGTGTATCCGCCATGGAACCAGATTCGCAAGGACGGCGAATCGGGCCGGCGCAGACTGATGCAGTACACCCGCTACGGTACCGTGGGGCTGGCGGCCTTTCAGGGCTTTGGCGCGGCGCTCGCCATTCAGAATGCGGGCGGCAATCTGGTGCCGAACCCCGGCCCGCAGTTTTTGTTCGTTGCAACGATCTCGATCGCCACGGGCACCTTGTTCGTCATGTGGCTGGGCGAGCAGATCACCGAACGCGGCATCGGCAACGGCATCACCATGATCATCGTCGCCGGCATCATTGCGGGCCTGCCTCGGGCCATCGGCAATACCCTGGAAATGGTGCGCTCCGGCGAAATGAACTCCATTGTCGTGGCGCTGATCGCTGTGGTCGTGGTCTTGGTGACCTTGTTCTGCGTGTTCGTGGAGCGCGCGCAGCGCAAGATTCAGGTGAACTACGCCAAACGCCAGGTGGGCAGGCGCATGATGCAGGGGCAGAGCACCCACCTGCCGTTCAAGCTGAACATGGCCGGTGTCATCCCGCCGATTTTCGCTTCCAGCTTGCTGGTGTTTCCGGCTACGATCGCACAGTTTTTCGGCAATAGCCCGAACCCCAATGCCATCCAGAGGACCTTGCAAAAGGTCGCTGCCATCCTCAATTATGGTCAGCCGCTGCATGTTGTGCTGTTTGGCCTTCTGGTCATCGGCTTCGCCTTTTTCTATGTCGCGCTGGTTTACGACGCCCGCGACACCGCCGAGAACTTGAAGAAGGCGGGCGCCTTCATCCCGGGCATCCGCCCCGGCCAGCAGACCGGCGACTATTTGGACAAGGTGCTGACTCGACTGACTCTGTGGGGCGGCCTGTACATCATGCTGGTGTGCTTGCTGCCGGAAATCATCCGCATGGTCAATCCCGCCATTCCGTTTCAGTTCGGGGGCACCTCGCTGTTGATCATCGTGGTCGGCGTCATGGATTTCGTCGCGCAGGCTTCATCGCACATGATGTCGCAACAATATGAGGGCCTGATGAAAAAGGCCAGCCTTCGAGGCATTGGAGCTAAGAAATGAAAGTTCGTCCTTCAGTAAAAAAGATCTGCAAGAACTGCAAAGTCGTGCGGCGCCGCGGCATCGTGTACATCATTTGTTCCTCGGATGCCCGGCACAAGCAGAGACAGGGCTGAGGCTAGCTAATTGATCTTTATTGAGTTTTCTAATATACTAACGCGCTTTTTTTCGAGGGCGCGGGTGGAGAAATAGATGGCGCGTATCGCCGGCATCAACATACCGATGAACAAGCATGTGGTCATCGGCCTGACCCACATCTTCGGCATCGGCAACAGCCGTGCGGCGCGCATTTGCGACGCTGCGGGCGTCAAGTATCACGTCAAGGTGAAGGATCTGACCGACGCGGAAGTCGCGTCGCTGCGTTCCCAGGTCGCGAAGTTCGCGGTCGAGGGCGATCTGCGCCGCGAAGTGTCGATGAATATCAAGCGCCTGATGGATTTGGGCTGCTACCGGGGCATCCGGCACCGCAAGGGTCTGCCGATGCGCGGCCAGCGCACGCGCACCAACGCGCGCACCCGCAAGGGACCGCGCAAGCAGGCGGTGAAGATGAACGCGCCGCCGGGCAAGGTTTAAACAAGGTAACCATTAATGGCTGATCCGAAACAAAATACACAGCAAGCCGCCGCGGCCGCTCAAGCCGGTGGTAAACCTGCGCGCAAGAAGGTGCGCAAGAACGTGCTCGATGCGATTGCTCACGTGCATGCATCGTTCAACAACACCATCATTACCATTACCGATCGGCAGGGCAACACGCTGTCGTGGGCGACTTCCGGCGGCTGCGGTTATCGCGGCTCGCGCAAGTCGACGCCGTTCGCGGCGCAGGTTGCCGCCGAACGCGCCGGTACCGCCGCTCAGGAACATGGCGTGAAGAATGTCGAGGTGCGGGTCATGGGTCCCGGCCCCGGCCGCGAATCCGCGGTGCGCGCCTTGAACGGTTGCGGCCTGAAGATCACCAATATCGAAGACGTCACGCCGATTCCGCATAACGGCTGCCGTCCGCCCAAGAAGCGCCGCGTTTAAGCCGCGTTTTTCACTCAAAGGTACGCAATGGCAAAATATACCGGTCCGAAGTGCAAGCTTTCCCGTCGCGAGGGAACAGATCTGTTCCTGAAGAGCGGCGTGAAGCCTCTCGAGTCGAAGTGCAAGCTCGAAGTGCCTCCGGGCGGCGTGAAGAGCGAGCGCAAGCAGCGCCTGTCGGAATACGGCCTGCAGCTGCGCGAGAAGCAGAAGCTGCGCCGCATGTACGGCGTTCTGGAGCGGCAGTTCCGCAATTATTATCAGAAGGCCGCGGGCCGTCCCGGTGCCACCGGCGAGACACTGTTGCAGTTCCTGGAGTGCCGCCTGGACAACGTGGTCTATCGCATGGGTTTCGCCGCCACTCGCGCCGAGGCCCGTCAGCTGGTGAGCCATAAGGGCGTGTCGGTGAACGACAAGCTGGTGAACATCGCGTCCTACCAATGCAAGGCGGGCGATGTGATCAATCTGCGTGAGCGCGCCAAGAAGCAGACTCGCGTGACGGCCGCTCTCACCATCGCCACTCAGGTCGGCTTTCCCGACTGGGTCGAAGTGGACGACAAGAAGTTTTCGGGAATATTGAAGTCGATTCCCGATCGGCAGGAGATTCTGCCGGATATCAACGAGAGCTTGGTCGTCGAGTTGTATTCCAAGTAGCAATTGGCAATCGGGGATTAGCACGTTACGCGCCGTGGCCGACGGCTGCGTTGTCTCAAGTTAGTTAGCGAGGTCTTCCATGCAGGGATCGATCAATGAATTCTTGAAGCCGCGGGTCGTCAAGGTACAGCCCGTGTCGCCGCGCCATGCCCGTATCGTGATCGAACCGTTCGAACGCGGTTTTGGCCACACGCTGGGCAACGCCCTGCGGCGAGTGCTGCTGTCCTCCCTGCCGGGAGCCGCGATCACCGAGATCGAGATCGAGGGCGTGCTGCACGAGTACACCGCGATCGAGGGCGTTCAAGAGGACGTCGTCGACATTTTGCTGAACTTGAAGGCGGTGGCCATTCGCATGCATACGCGTGATGTCGCCGAGGTGCGCCTGCACAAGAAGGGTCCGGGACCGGTGACGGCCGGTGACATTGCCGGCGACCATGACATCGAGATCCTCAACCCGGATCTGGTGATCGCGAACCTGACGAAGGCCGGCGAGTTGTCCATGTCGCTGAAGGTCGAACGCGGACGCGGCTATCGTCCGGCGGCACAACGCATGGCGTTCGAGGAGCAGACCCGCGCCATCGGCCGGCTGCAGCTGGACGCATCTTTCAGCCCGGTGCGCAAAGTGACCTACAACGTCGAGAGCGCGCGCGTCGAGCAGCGCACCGACTTGGACAAGCTCATTCTGGACATCGAGACCAATGGCACGATCGACCCTGAAGAGGCGATCCGCCGCGCCGGCGGCATCTTGAAGGACCAGCTGTCGGTATTCGTGGACCTGCAGGGTCAGGACGAGTCGACCACGAAGGCCACCGAAACGCAGTTCGATCCCATACTGTTGCGTCCGGTCGATGAACTGGAGCTCACGGTGCGTTCCGCCAATTGCCTCAAGGCGGAGAACATCCACTACATCGGCGATCTGGTGCAACGCACGGAAGTCGAACTGCTGCGCACGCCGAACCTCGGCAAGAAGTCCTTGACCGAGATCAAAGAAGTTCTGGAAAGCCACGGCTTGACGCTCGGCATGCGCATCGACAATTGGCCCCCGCCGGGATTGAAGCGCGACGATGAGCGCGACGGCATCTAATTCAAGCGTAAGTTAAGAGAAGACCATGCGTCACAGAAACAGCGGGCGACAGCTATCGCGAAATGCCTCCCATCGTCACGCGATGTTGCGCAACATGGCGACCTCGCTGCTGCGGCACGAAACCATCCGCACCACGGTCCCCAAGGCCAAGGAATTGCGGCGCGTGGTCGAGCCTTTGATCACTCTCGCCAAGGTGGACTCGATCGGCCTGCGCCGTTTGGCATACGCGCGTTTGCGCGATGAGAACGTGGTCGAGAAGCTGTTCGATGACTTGGGGCCGCGTTTCAAGGCGCGCCCCGGCGGCTACATGAGAATACTCAAGATGGAGCCGCGTCCGGGCGACTCCGCCGACATGGCGTTGGTCCAGTTGGTCGAATCGGCGCCGGTTGCTGCCGAGAAGAACGACGACAAGAAAGCCGCCAAGGCACCCAAGGCAGCCAAAGAGAAAGAGACAAAGGCGGCGCCGAAGAAATCGAAGAAAGCCGCAGCAGCTGATGAGTCGGAGCCTGCCGCAAAGCCCAAGCGGCGCAAGGCGAAGAAAGCCGCAGCTTGAGGATTAAGCGGCCGCGTCCGAGGCGGCCGCGATTCGCGCAAACGCGTCCCGGGTCATGTTCTCCGGCTTTCCCGCCGTCGTCGCGACGTTGTCCTCGATGCGAACTCCCCCGAATGGTTTGAGTTCCTCGACCACCTTCCAATCGATGTGCGAGCGCCGCGAATCCGCGTGCGCCGCCGATAGCAACGAATCGATCAGGTAAATGCCGGGCTCGACCGTCACCACGACTCCCGGCTCGAGCATGCGGGTGAGGCGCAGGTACGGATGCCCTTTGGGGCGTTCCCGCTCGTTGCCTGACGAGTCGCCCATCACGCCGCCGACATCGTGAACCTGAAGGCCCAGCAAATGACCGATTCCGTGTGGAAAGAACACGCTGGTGACGCCCGATTCCAGCGCCGCCTGGCCCGGCAATTTCGTCAGACCCGTCCTTTGCATGACATCGCCCAAAATCCGGTGCGCCGAGAGATGAACCTCGCGATAGTCGCGGCCGGGCTGAATCTCCGCGCACAGCGCCAATTGCGCCTCATCCATGGCGCGCACGAGGTCCGCAAACCGGCCCGCACTGCGAGCATAGGTGCGCGTAATGTCGGCCGAATAGCCGCGATATTGCGCTCCGGCATCGATCAGAAAGGACCGTAGGATAGCGGGCGCCGTGCGCTCCAAAAGCTGGTAATGCAGCACCGCCGCATTCTCGTTGTAGGCCACGATGCTGTTGTACGGCATTTCCTCCTCGCGCTGCCGGCAAGCTTCCAAATAGTGCATATGGGCGTCGTATTCGGCTCCTCCCCGGCGAAATACCGCGAGCGCCGCCGCATGGCCGCGCGCGCCCAAATCGCTCGCCCTGCGCATGCATTCCAGTTCGTAGGGGGTCTTAACGGCTCGGTCGAAGTCAAGAAGCGTCAAGAGGTCCTTGGGATTGAGGCTGGCCGGATCGAAATCCGCAGCGTGTGTCTCGGGCCCAATGAAGGCAACTCGGCCGAGTTTCGACCAATGAGCGCTCGCCAAACTCTCGTCCTGCATGGCAATCAGTTCGACGGCGCCGGTCCAGGCCGCGCTCGGCAGTCTGGCGGGTTTGTGCCAAAAATCGTTGGGCTGGTGAAACAGGACCAGGGGAGGTTTTCCCGGCGAATACACGAGAAAGCAACGCGGATTGTCGAGAATCGGCACCCAAGCCTTGAATTGCGGATTGACCTTGAAGGGATAATCTTGGTCGTCGAGAAACTGCACCGGCGGCCGCCCGGCATGAATGACCAACGCATCGAAGCCGCAGCGCGCAAGGCTGCGATCGGCTCGTTGCATGAGAGTCGACAAATGCGCCGGATAAAGCTGATCGAGACTTAAGTCGCTCACAATACCCTCCATCTTGGGTTGCGTTAAATTATGCGCCAGAGTCGAGCGAAGCTATAGATTTTAACCCTGGCGGCGATTTCGGCCGTTAAAGGACCTAGAGTGTTCGCGAAAGAGATATGAAATTGAGGTAAAACACTCTAAAATCACTGTGGACATTTGGGTATAGGCCCAAAAACAACACGCTCGGCCTAAATTTTTTATCCTAATATTTCTGGGGTATCGATAGATGAAGACCAAACTTGCTTTAAGCGCCTTTGTCGCTGCATTCATGCTGAGTGCCTGCGGCAGTAAGACCGAGGCACCTGCCCCGGCCGCAACGACTCCTCCTCCGGCCGCCGCGCCGGCTGCGGATGCAGCTTCCACTGCCGCGGCTGATGCAGCTGCCGCCGCGAGTGCCGCTGCCGATGCAGCCTCCAGCGCAGCGTCGGCGGCGAAGCCGTAGTACGCTTCGCATCTAGCTGATCCCACATGCCCGGGCGGGCTGCCATCAAGGCACGTTCGTCCGGGCTGTGTCTTTTTAAAGCTTTAGGATGAAGTGTCGGTGCCCGTCAGCATTCGCGATGTTAGACATTCCAAACAGGATCGCCAGTGGATCCAGGGTGTTTACGGCGAGTACCTGGATTCACTGGCTGATTTAAATACCGGCCTGTTTTCCGTCATCGGTGCCGGCAACCCGCACCAAGACGAGATCTTCGCCAACTGGTTTTCCAACGATCAAAGCCACCAGCTGCTGATTCTAAAGGGCCGCGATTCCGTGGGATTTGCGCTGGTTACCCGTCCGCGCATTCCGAAGGCGGGCGAGAAGGCCGCAGACTATCGAATGTCGGAATTCTTTGTGCGCAAGGAGCACCGTCGAGCGGGTATCGGGCGCGACGCCGCAACCCTGATTTTCGACCGATTCGCGGGCGACTGGGAAATTGTCGAGTACATGCGCCACCCTGGCTCGGTGGCATTTTGGCGCCATGTGGTCGCGGCCTATAGCGCCGGCAAATTCACTGAACGACTGCAAGACGGCGAAGTTCAGCAACGTTTCGCCAGCCGGCCCTCGGCGTTTCGCTGATGCGCGCCGCTGCGCTAAGTTGCGTGATCGTGATCAGCGCCTGGCTGGGAGCGCCGGCCTCGGCGGAGGATATCGCGGCGGCCCGCAAGTGCTCGGCCATCAGCGATCCCACCGCGCGGTTGGCATGCTTCGACGCTGCGTTCGCGGTAGCGCCCGCGCCGCCGGCAGCCACTTTTGGCGACAACGTGGCTTTGCAGCAGCAGCGCGCGCCCAAGGTCGTCCTGCCCAAAATGATCGAGGTCAAGGTTACCCAGGCCACGAGCTTGGGAAAGGGCCTGTACCGGCTGACCCTGGATAACGGGCAGGTCTGGGAGACCCACGAGGCTGACTGGACCTTGCAGTTCAAATCCAGCGACGTGATCACGATTTCGCGACTTCCGATGGGGTCCTATCAGATCTCGATGCCGGGGGTTGCCCGTACGATTTCGGCGCGGCGAGTCCAATAACTCAAGATTGGGCGAATCCGGTCGACTAATCGGGTCGCGTGCAAGCTTCAACCAACGTAGCCTTTGATTTCGTCCGCAGCCTGGCCTCCGAGTTATCGAATGGCCAGGTCGATCTGCCGTCGTTTCCCGAAATAGCGCTTCGAGTGAGGCGCGTGCTCGCCGATCCTGATGCGACGCTTGAAAAAGTCGTCCGCGTGGTCGGTTCTGAGCCGGCCCTGGCGGCTCGCCTGTTGCGGATCGCGAATTCCGCTTCGATCAATCGCAGCGGACATTCGGTCACGGATCTGCGCACCGCGATCAATCGCATCGGACATAATATGGTGCGCAGCGCCGCGATATCCTTCGCGATGAATCAAATACGCAGCGCCAATAAGCTGGCAACCCTGGCGCCGCATCTGAACGATCTCTGGGAGCGCAGCACTTATGTGGCGGCATACTCCTTCGTGCTAGCGCGTACCTGCACCAAGGTAAACGCGGATGAAGCGATGTTGACCGGAATGATGCACGGTATCGGCAAGCTTTACATCTTGACGCGTGCCGTCGGGCATCCGGAGTTGTTCGCCGGCGAAACCGTCTTGAACGACATCATCAACCAATGGTATCCATCCATCGGCAAGGCAATCCTGGAGAATTGGAATTTCTCGGAGAAGATGGCGCGTGCCGTCGGGCAGGAAGATTTCGGGCGCGTCGATCTCGAGGAACCGGATCTATCCGATGTCGTCGGCATCGCCATTTTGATGGTGTCGGCCGGCACGGACATTGCCGGCCTGGAAAAGTCGCTGAAGGAGGAGCCGGCGGCGACGCGCCTTGGCATGTACGAATCGCAAACGCTGGCCATCATGCAAGACTCGGCCGCCGAAGTCACCGCCCTGAGCCAGGCTCTCGCCGGCTAGCTGCTCAAGTATGGCGTTCCGCCGCGAACGCCTCGGCCACATAAGTCACGTTGTGCGGCATGATGCCGGCGAGATTCATGCGGCTGTCCGCGGTCATGTAAATGTGGTGTTGCTCGCGCAGGCGCTCCACGGCTTTCGGTGAGACGCCCAGAAGAGAAAACATGCCGTGCTGAGCCCGAATGAAATCGAAGGAGCCATCTCCCGTCACCTCCTTGAGCCGGTCCGCCAGCAGGTTGCGCATTTCCTGAATCCTTTTGCGCATGGCATCGAGCTCCAGAACCCAATCCCGCCTGAGCTCGACATCGGCGAAGATTCTTGCCGCGATCGCCGCACCATGATCGGGCGGCATGGAATAGATGCTGCGTGCGATTTGCAGCATGTGGCTATGCACCACATCGGCGCGGTTTTTGTTTTCGCTCACCACGGTCAGGCTGCCGACGCGCTCGCGATATAACCCCAGGTTCTTGGAGAAAGACGCCGCAATCAACAACTCAGGAACGCGTTGCGCGATCATGCGCACCGCGGCCGCATCGCTGTCGAGCGAGGCCGCGAATCCCTGATAGGCCAGATCCAGGAATGGGATCAGCCGGCGCGCTTCGAGCAAGTCCGCGAGCGCTTGCCACTGCGCGGCGTCGAGATCGGCGCCGGTTGGGTTGTGGCAGCAGGCATGAATCAGAACCACGTCGCCCGCCGATGCGCTTTGTAGGCGCTGCAGCATGGATTCAAACTGCAGCTCGTGAGTTTTTGGGTCGTAGTAGGGGTAGCGCTGCAGCTTCAGGCCGCAGCCCCCCAGCAGCGGCGCATGGTTGCCCCAGGTCGGATCGCTCAAGTGCACCGCGGCGGTCGGCGACGCTGCCTTGATCAGTTCGGCTCCCACTCGCAGGGCACCGCATCCGCCCGGGGTCTGGGTGGTTCTGGCGCGTCCGTCGCGTCTGGTGCCGTGCTCCGGGCCCAGCACCAACGCCTCCACCGCGCTATTGAACTCCTCCCGCCCGCCCGCCGCCACATAGGACTTGGTCGTTTGGGCTGCCAGAACCTCCTTTTCGGCTTTGCGCACGCAGTCGAGAATCGGGGTGTTGCCCGAAAGGTCGCGGAACACGCCCACGCCGAGGTCGACTTTCTGCGCAAACGTATCTGCTCGATATTTCGCCATCAAACCCAGTATCGAATCGGAGCTCAAACGTTCGAGTTGCTGAAACAAAAGTTAACGCTCCTTTCTTGAAGTTGAGCCCATTATAGGCACGCTTGGCTTTTGGCCGGGGCTGACCGTCTCCAATAGAAGACAGTGGTCCGATGACATTTACCGGCATTAGCGTGTACGCTTTATCTACTACAGCGGAGAGAAATCATATGGCGCTCTGGAAAGAAAACCCCACATCAACCCCCTTAGGCTCGGGAATGCCAGCCTCGCCGGCGGCGCCTGAAAGGGCCGTACCGGAACGCAGCACGAACGATCCCGGACTGGCCGTTTCGCCGCGCCGTCCCACCCCGAAAACCGCCGTGGAGGGAGGCGAGTCCGTGATCGCCGCGAATCTGTCGATCGAAGGCAAGATCGAGGGCTCGGGAAATGTGCGTTTGGGCGGCCGCTTCAAAGGCGACGTGCGCATCGACGGCAACTTCACCATGGACAGCGGAGCCCACTTGACCGGACAGGTCCTGGCGGGAATCGTAGTAGTCGGCGGGGAGTTGCAAGGCAATATCGAGTCGGCCAAGCGCGTCGATGTGCTCGAAGGCGGCGTCATCGTCGGCGACGTGAAGGCGGGATCGATCACCGTCGCCGCCGGTTCGCGCATGCGCGGACACGTCGAATTCGGCTGGGACGAGGAAAAAGGGAAAGCTAAGTCAGGCTCGTTCAGCAACGGCAGCTAGGTGAACGGCTGATGAGCGTCGCTCGCCAGGGTGCCATTGGCGCAACTCGCGTTTGTCCGCACTGCAAGGCGGTGGTCTTGCAGAGCGCCAACGTCTGTCCGGGCTGCCAGCATCATCTGCGCTTCAATATCGTCAACACGGAGCCGCAGGCGCAGGCGTTGTCCGCCATGCGCATCGAGGGCACCATTGCGCACGCCGAGCGCGGCGAGCAGTGCGAGTACTGCGTGGTGGTGTCGATCACCAACGAGAAGGGCGAAAAAATTGCGCGCAATGTGGTGGGCGTTGGCGCACTGCAGCCCGGCGAGCGACATCAATACAGCTTTTCGGTGGAACTGATGCCGGTGCGCGCGCCGAAGGTGCCGCGCTCCTAATTACTGCGCGCCGCTGCCTTCTATCCCGATGAATCGCAAAAATTCGGCGCGCGTGCTGGCATCCGCGCGAAAAGTGCCGAGCATCTTGCTGGTGACCATGGAGACGCCGCGCTTATGTACGCCGCGCGTCGTCATGCATTGGTGAACGGCATCGATGACGACGCCCACGCCGCGCGGCTTTAACACCTCGTTGATGCAGCCGGCGATTTGCGCCGTGAGCTTCTCCTGCACCTGAAAGCGCCGGGCGTAGCCGTCGACCACTCGTGCCAGCTTGCTGATGCCCACCACCCGATCGCTCGGCAAGTAGCCGACATGCGCCCGTCCGATGATGGGCGCCATGTGATGCTCGCAAAACGATTCGAACGAAATATCGCGCAGCACCACCATTTCATCGTAGCCCTCGACCTCCTCGAAGGTGCGGCGCAAATATGCTCCGGGGTCGATGGAATAGCCTGAGAACCAGTCACGGTAGGCGTTGACCACGCGCTGGGGCGTTTCGCGCAAGCCCTCGCGCAACGGGTCTTCGCCGGCCCAACGCAACAACGTCTGCACGGCCGCTTGCGCCGCCGCCCGGCTCACCTTGCGCGTTTTCTTTTTCGGCATTGCGATACCATACCATGACGATCCTTCAGAGCCGATTGCCTCGTCCAAGCGGGAGAATATTTCATTGAAAAATTGCGCCGGATTCTTCTCGGTTGCCGCCTTTTTATGCGCCGAGCTTATGTTGCCAGGCTGGTGCGCGGCCGATGAAAGCGATGCCGCCACGCGCAAGGACGCGCACGATATCTTCAAGCAGCTCATTGAAATCAATACCACCGATTCCATCGGCAGCACCACTGTGGCCGCGCAGGCCATGGCGCAGAGGCTGTGGGATGCGGGATTTCCCAAAGCCGACGTCGTGGTGCTCGGCCCCAACGACCGCAAGGGCAACATGGTCGCACGCTATCGCGGCCGGCCCGGATCGAAGCTGAAGCCGATTCTGATCATCGGCCATCTGGATGTGGTGGAAGCTCAGCGCCGCGACTGGACCACCGACCCCTTCCAGTTCGTTGAAAAGGACGGGTACTACTATGGCCGCGGCACACAGGACATGAAGGAGAGCGATGCCATTGCGGTCACCGATTTCATCCGCATGCACAAGGAGGGCTTCGTTCCGGACCGCGACATCATCTTGGCGCTCACCGCGGACGAGGAAGGCGGCAAATCAAACGGCGTCGATTGGCTCCTCAAGAATCACCGCGATCGGATCGACGCCGAATATGCCCTGAACCCGGATGCGGGCCAGGTCAGGCCGGATAAGCCGGTGGTGGTGGGGTTCGAGGCGACGGAGAAACTTTACGCGGACTATCAGGTGCTCGCGACCAATCCCGGCGGCCACAGCTCGCTGCCGGTTCCCGACAACGCGATTTACCACGTGGCGGATGCTCTCACGGTCCTGCAGAAATCGCCGTTCCCGTTCGAATTGAATCCGGTCACCCGCGAATACTTCAGCCAGATGGCCAAGATCGAGAGCGGGCAGAAGGCGGCGGATATTCGCGCCATCCTGGCGACTCCACCCGACCGCCAGGCGATCGAGCGCTTGTCCATGGATGCGCACTCCAATTCCATCATGCGCACCACCTGCGTGGCGACGATGCTGAGCGGCGGCCATGCGCCGAATGCCCTTCCCGGGCGTGCCGAGGCCAATGTGAATTGCCGCATTTTGCCGGGACACTCTCAGGAAGAGATCCGCTTGGGCTTGGTCAAGTTGTTCAACGATCCTGAATTGACCGTGCGCTATCGCGACGACGGCGGCGCGCTTTTTGATCACGGCTCGGATCGCAAAGCCATGGTTCCGCCGCCGTTGCGCGACGATGTCATGACCTCGTTGCGCAGCGTTGCCGCCAAGCTCTGGCCTGAGGCCACTGTGTTGCCGATCATGGAGGCGGGCGCGTCCGACAGCATTTACACCATGAACGCCGGGATACCGAGCTACGGCATTTGCGGCGTGGCAATCGCGCGCGACGACGATCGTGCTCACGGCAGAGACGAGCGCGTCAAGATCGACGCGTACTACACCGGCGTGGAATTCTATTACCAGTTTCTAAAGGCTCTAACGACGAAGTGATAATCTACGCGACGCCTCTGTCCGCCAATGGGCGCAAGGTGCTTGCGGTCTGCCGCCAGCTTGAGGTGGACGCGGAAATTCACCTTATCAACGTCTACCAAGGCGAGGGGCGCACGGCGGCTGCGGGCTATGGTCGGATGAGGCGCAGGCGAGAGGCCGTATCGCGCAGTGGCTTTTTTGGGAGTCGGCGCACTGGCAGCCTGTTTTGAGTGCCCACCTGGCTGAATGGGTTGGTCATTGCTTGCTGCCGCAGCGCATTGCCCGTCCGCGTGCCGCGCCGGATTGGAGCAGCGCTTCGCTTCAGCCGTTGCTCAAGACTCTCGAAGCAGCGCTGAGTTCCCGGCGTTTCCTGACGGGACCCGAACTCACCATCGCGGATTTCTCGGTTGCGGGGATGACGACTTACTTCGGGTCCGCAGGATTTCCCCTGGACGATTTCCCCGCCCTCTCGCGCTGGTACTCGGATATGGATGAATTGGACTCCTGGCGCGCGACGGCGAGCCCGCCGTGGACTACAAATCCGCGGCCGGCGACTTAGGAGCGCGAGCCGACGATGTGCCCGCTCGCGCCGCCGCGGGTGAATTCGAACTGCAACAGCCACTTGCGGGCGCTCTGATTGTCCGCCGGAACAAAAATCCATTTTCTCGCCGCTTCCGTTGCCGTGCGCGCGAAATATCGGCTGGGCCCCTGATTTTCGAGCGCTTCCGCAATGACATTTCCCGAGGCATCAACGGTTACGCGAACAGTGACCTTGATCGTGCCTTGAATCGACTGGCGCGCACCGGCGGATATGTTCGGCAATTCCTGATGCAGCACGAAAACGGGCAAATTCGGATCTCTTGGAATTTCAGGAGCCGCCGCGGCGACCGCGGAATGCGGCAAGAGATCCTGCGACGCACCGGTAGCAGGGAGCTGCGAATCGGAATCGCTGCGCATGAAGTGCGCGGCGCTCCAAGTTGCGGCGAGCACGATCACCGCCGTCGCGATTAGCGGAATCAACAGGCCGGTAGGGGCCGGCACTTGGAAGATCGCCGGCCTGGAAACCGCCTTCGGCGCGCCTCTGGGCGAGGGCGCACGCGTTGCCGCAGGTGTTGCGGGTGCGACCACCCCAGGTCTGGGTGCGGGTGCAGGCGGCTGTTGAGCCGGAGTGAGCCGCGACTTGAGCTCAGCTACGGTCGGCCGCTCAGCTGAATTCTGATTCAAGCATTGCCGAACCATGTCCACGATATCTTTGGGAAGGTTCGCCGGCAGTGAAGCGATTACGGATTCGCCGTCAAGCCAGGAGGGAGGCCGCTGCGTGAGTGCCTCCGCCATGGTGAGACCAAGACTGAAGATATCGCCGGCCGCGCCATTCTCGCCTTCGGCCGCGCGGATGGTATCGCTCGCCAGCTTGAGCTGATCGTTGACCACCAAGATGTTTGGCGGCTTGAGCTGACCTTGCGCCAGCTCCTTGCCGTGCAGGAAGCCCAACGCATCAAGAGTGGGGGGCAGCAACTCGCGCACCTCGTCGGGACTCAAGGCCCGGCGAGGAAGAAGTTGGGCCAGCGTTTGCTCCGCGTATTCCATCACCACGAAGAAAAAAGGATGCCCGCCCAGCTCGCAGCGGCCCGTTTCGAACAGGCGGAGCAAGTGAGGATGGGAGAGATCGGCAACCGTTCGCCAGCGGGCGAGCTGCGATTCGGTCAGCGCGGGATTTTCCGGCATGAGCTTGATGGCGGCGTCGGCCAGTCCCAGCGCCCGGTGTTCCGTGAGGAATACCACGCTGTGGCTCGATCGGCCCAGAAAGCGGCGCAGGGGGTAGGTTTCGTTGACACTTTGGCTTTCCCACTTTGCCCAGATCTCGGTCTCGGTCATGGGTTCTCCCATACGGCCATCCAACATACACCCTAGAGTGTTTAGAAAAGAACGCGCGAGTGTCAGGTTTTGACGACAATGCCATTTACGGGGCCATAATGGCCCAACGGGATTCCCTGCGAGCGCGTGATGGCATCAAATCAAGTAATTGGGGGCCGGCAACGTGATTTGGGCGGCTTCACGGTCCGCCGAGTGTTGCCCGCGGAGAGTCGCCAGATGGTGGGACCCTTCATTTTTTTCGACCATTTGGGGCCCACCCAGTTCGAACCCGGCCAGGGCATCGATGTTCGGCCCCATCCGCACATTGCGCTGGCCACGGTCACGTATCTATTTTCGGGCTCCCTCGAACATCGCGATAGTCTCGGCAATGTGCGCGAAATTCGCCCCGGCGATGTGAATTGGATGACCGCGGGACGCGGCATCGCGCACTCGGAGCGGACGCCGCGGCTCGCTCGCGCCGCCGGCGAGAGAATCCACGGCATTCAGAGCTGGGTGGCATTGCCCGACGGCCAAGAGGACGTCGAGCCCGAATTCACGCACTACCCGGTCACGGTACTTCCGCGGCGCACACTCGATGGAGCGGACCTGACGGTGATTGCGGGAGAGGCGTTCGCACGGCGTTCTCCCGTTCACACGTTGTGGCCGACTTTGTATGTGCACGCAAAACTAGCCGCGGGCGCCAACCTAAAGGTGCCGGCCGAGCATGAGGAACGTGCCGTTTACATCGTGCAAGGCAATCTGCTTGTCGACGGTACCTCGATCGCCGAGGGTCAGCTGGTTGTGCTCGCTCCCGGTAGCGAACCCACCTTGCGCGCTCTTGAACCCATGCAGGCAATGCTATTGGGCGGCGCGCGCTTCGCCGCGCCACGGCATATCTGGTGGAATTTCGTGGCGTCCACCCCCGATCGGATCGACGCAGCCAAGGAGCGTTGGGCAAATCGCCAATTCGCGCCGGTGCCGGGCGAAACCGAGTTCATTCCGCTGCCGCATCAATGAGGAGAGATATGCCATGAGCGACAAAACCGCGACCGTGCACTGGGAGGGCCGAGGCAAACAGGGTGTCGGCAAAATCAGCACGCAAACCGAAGCGTTGCGATCCTACCCGTATGGCTATGCAAGCCGTTTCGAAGACGACAAGCGCGGCACGAATCCCGAGGAACTGCTCGCCGCTTCGCATGCCGCTTGCTTCACGATGGCGTTTTCCTTTGCGTGCGATGCGGCAGGATTCGCGACCACTGCGCTCGACACCAAGGCCGCGGTCAGCCTGGTTTTCAAAGGCGGCGGCTTCTCCATCGAGCACATCGACCTGCGGCTCGAGGCCAGTGTTTCCGGCATGGATGAGGCGACCTTTCAAAAAATCGCCGCCAAGGCGAAGCAGGATTGCCCGCTTTCCAAAGCGCTGGCGAGCGTCCCGCAAATCACGCTGACGGCGCTGCTGCGCTGACAACCGAGCGCGGTCGCAACCTTACCGTCCGCGGGGCAGGCGAAAAGCGCCGAGCAAGATGATGATCCAGCCGGCAGTGATCAGGAAGAAGACCAGCAGCCCGACGCTGACCCAATGATTGGATAGTTGCGGCGACGCTTGGCGGTTCGCTTCCAGTTCGAGCCAATGCACGAAACAAATCATTGCCACCAGCAGCGATCCGAACCAAACGCCATGCGCAATCAGGATCGAACGTGTCCTGGGCAGGCGCTCGGGCGCCAGCCAGTAATCGCGATTGGGCAATTTGAAATCGCGGGCGCCCGAATAGACCCAGGTCAATAGCGCCACGATTGCGACGGGCAGGCCGATAGCAAAACCCAGAATGAATCGCGTGTAGTGGCTGCGCGTCATGAAGGCGTTGGGATAGCCTGACATATCGAAGTGCGACGCCACCATCGGCGGCAATTGCGATGCGGTGCTCGTCACGTAAGCGATTGCGAACGCGAGCAACAGAATAAAGACGACCCAGGGGAGTTTGCCTGTTGTCACTATGCTCTCCACAGCAACGGGAAAAGCGGGTGATTCATCGGCGCGCCGGCGGGTAATTCCACGGTCAGACCCGGGAATTCCGGAGATGTCTTCCAGCCGCGCGGCGCGTGCCGAATGTCATCGCCGAGAAACCGCACCGAGAAGACGCGCCGCCGGTGGGTGCCGCCCACGCCGCGCGCGGCGTGCAGCATGAGCATATGAAAACAAACGGCGTCTCCCGGCTGCAATTCCCAACCCAGGATGGGGAATTTGTCGCGTGCGCCCTCGATATCCGGCAGGTCGGCAAGCGATCCCTCCGGAAACCACTTGGCTTGTGCGTCCATGAAGGTGCGCGGCATCAGCCAGGGGCCCAGGTGCGATCCGGCCACGAATTCCAGCGTTGATTCACGGGCCACCGGGTCGACCGGGATCCAGAAGCTCACGTTCTGGCGGCCCTCGATGTTGTAGTAGGGCTGATCCTGATGCCACGGCGTCGCGGATCGCGTGCCGGGTTCCTTGGTGAGCATGTGGTCGTGATAAAGACGAGCGGTCGAGCTTCGCATCAACAGGCCGGCGGCCTGCGCGAGAGAAGAATCGAAGATGAAGCGCCGATAGCGAGGATTGTCCTGCCAGGTGCAGAAGTCTTCCACGAAACGACCCGGATCATCGGGTGTGCTGGCCACTTTTGCGCGCGGGCTCAAGTTGGCGAGATTGGCGTCGATGCCGGCGCGCAGGGTCGCGATTTCCTCGGGCGTAAACAATTGACGAACGCACACGGCGCCGTCGCGCTGAAAGCGTTCAATTGTTTCGGTGTCGATCATGAGGGCAACGCACCGATGATTTCCTCGAGTAATGCCGCACCCCGATAGGCGAACCCCGTGTAGATTTGCAGCAGAGTCGCGCCGGCGCTTATGGCTTCGCGGCCATGCTGGCCGCTGACGATTCCGCCGACCCCGATGATGGGAAAGGCGGCGCCCAGCTCGGCGCGCAGCTGCGATATGACCTTCACCGATAACGCGTGCAGCGGGGCGCCGCTCAAACCTCCGCGCTGCTGCGCCGCGGGCGAGGGCGGCAAAACGCTCAGATCGGTGGATGTATTCGTGGCAATCACCCCGTCCAGCTTGAGCGAGCGGATTTCCCTCGCCATTGCCGAGATTTGCATCTCGCTCAAGTCCGGGGCGATCTTGACCAGAAGAGGCACGCGTTTGCCGTGACGTTCAGTCAAGGTCAGCCGCTCCTCGAGCAGCGTCCCGCAAATGCGTTGCAAACCGTCCGGGGCTTGAAGCTCGCGCAGACGCTCCGTGTTGGGCGAGGAGACGTTCACCGCGACGTAGTCCGCGTGCGGATAAACCTTGCGCAGGCAGGCCAGATAGTCCTCATGGGCCCGCTCGAGCGAGGTATCGAAATTCTTGCCGATGCTGATGCCGCGAATTCCGCGGTAGCGGCTGACTCCCAAACGTGCGACCAAATGATCGACGCCCTTGTTATTGAAACCCATACGATTGATCAGCGCGCACTGTTCCGGGATTCTGAACATGCGCGGCTTGGGGTTCCCGGGTTGCGGCCGCGGCGTCACGGTTCCGAGCTCGATGTGGCTAAAGCCCAGCGCGCCCAGGGCATCCAGATAGTCGCCGTTCTTATCGAAACCGGCGGCCAATCCGAGGGGATGCTCGAAGCGCAGCCCCAAGCATTGGACGGCGAGTCCCGAAGCCACCTTTGGCGGGAGCCACAAAGGCTCGAACCAGCTCAAAGCTGCCAGTCCGACATCGTGCGCGAACTCCGGGTCCAATCTCCTGAGCAGCGGCAGTGCAGCCTGGGCGGCATTGCGCAAGGCGCGCTTCATACGTAGCTCCAAGTCGCGAGGGCGCCCAGGTAAAAACCGGTCTCGGCGAGCAGCTGCGCCAAGCCGCGCATGTCGTCCGCTGTTTTTGCACCTTTGAGCTTGAGGAAGGCGCTTACACCCAAGCTGACGGCAATGGCGGCCACGAGCCCGCTCAGTCCGGGAATTCCCAGTATCGCGGCAGGCGCGAGTCCCAGCAGCAACGCGATGCTCAATGTCCCGCCGCCTAATTTCGAGGCCACCATGAGCGTAAAGCTGGCCGCATACGCGCATAACATGATCAACCCGAGAGGGACATTCGCGGGTACGGCGAATGGCAGCTTGGCCGCCGAGAGCGCCATCAGCGCGTTGTACTTGATGAGCAGGCAAAAGAAACGGCAAGTGAAGTCAAAGCCGGCGACGGGCGAGATGACGGGCAAGACGCTGAGCCTTCTCGAAACCAGCCAGGCGGTCAGCGCCATGCACAGAATCACCGCGACGCTCGAGGGCCAGATCTGCACTGCCAGCCAGTAGGCGGCGCCGCCCAGCGCTCCGATCAACGCACCGACCAAGGGTGCAAGTAGCGCGGGGCGCTCGGCGCTCACGCCCTTTTACGCTCGAGCCCGCGCGCCGCCGCCAGCGTGGCGCGCAAGTAATGTCCGGTGTACGAGGATTTGCTGGCCGCGACATCTTCCGGCGTCCCGACCGCGATGATTCGGCCGCCGCCGTCGCCGCCTTCCGGTCCCATGTCCACGACCCAATCGGCGGTCTTGATGACATCGAGATTGTGCTCGATGACGATGATGGTGTTGCCCTCGTCGCGAAGACGCTGCAAAACAGCCAGAAGCTGTGCAATGTCGGCGAAGTGCAGACCGCTGGTCGGCTCATCCAGAATATACAAGGTCCGACCCGTCGCGCGTTTCGACAACTCCTTGGCCAGCTTGACCCGTTGCGCCTCGCCTCCGGACAACGTGGTCGCGCTCTGGCCGAGCCGGACATACGAGAGTCCGACGTCCAGCAGGGTCTGCAGTTTCGGCGCAACGGTCGGCACGGCGGAAAAAAACGGCAATGCGTCCTCGACGGTCAAATCGAGAATCTCATGAATATTTTTGCCCTTGAAGCGAATTTCCAAGGTCTCGCGGTTGTAGCGCTTACCCTTGCAGACGTCGCAGGGAACATAGACATCGGGCAGAAAATGCATTTCGACCTTGATCACGCCGTCGCCCTGACAAGCCTCGCAGCGGCCGCCCTTGACGTTGAAGCTGAATCGGCCTGCCTCGTAGCCGCGCGCGCGTGCTTCCGGCACCGCCGCGAAAATCTCGCGAATCGGCGCGAACAGCCCGGTATAGGTGGCCGGGTTGGAGCGCGGGGTGCGTCCGATGGGGCTCTGATCGATTTCGATGACGCGGTCGATGAAATCCAATCCTTCGATACGATCGAAATGCGCCGTACCGGCCGCAGCATGATTCAGCTGGGTCGCCACCGCCCGGAACAGGGTGTCGTTGACGAGCGTCGATTTTCCGGATCCCGAGACGCCGGTAACGCAGGTCAGAAGGCCGAGCGGAAACTCCGCGGTGACATTCTGTAGATTGTTGGCGGTCGCGCCAATCACGCGCAGCATGCGTTTGGGATCCGGACTGTGCCTGAGCGTCGGAATCTCGATGCGACGTCGGCCGCTCAAGTACTGCCCCGTGACCGAATCGGGATGAGCCGCAACTTCGGCAGCCGTTCCCTGCGCCACGATCCTGCCGCCGTGCACGCCTGCGCCAGGACCCAAATCGACGACGTGATCGGCCTGGCGGATGGCTTCCTCATCGTGCTCGACGACGATCACGGTATTGCCGAGGTTGCGCAAGTTCACCAGCGTGTCGAGCAGACGTTGATTGTCGCGTTGATGCAGGCCGATCGACGGCTCGTCGAGGATGTACATGACGCCGACCAATCCGGAACCGATCTGGCTGGCGAGACGAATACGCTGCGCCTCGCCTCCCGACAAGGTGTCGGCACTGCGGTTCAACGTCAGGTAACCCAAGCCCACGTTGCCGAGAAAGCCCAGGCGATCGCCGATTTCCTTGACGATCTTGAGGGCGATTTCTCCGCGCCAGCCGGCGAGCTTGAGCCCGCCGAAGAACTGCAACGCGCCGGCCACCGACAGCGACGACACCTCGGGCACGCTTCTGCCATCGATAAATACGTTCCGGGCTGCGCGATTGAGTCTTGTTCCCTCGCAATCCGGGCAGGCGCGCGAGGAACGATACTTGGCAAGCTCTTCGCGCACGGCCACCGATTCCGTTTCGTTGTAGCGGCGTTCGAGATTCCTGACGATGCCCTCAAAGGTGTGCCGGCGCGAGGTTGTGCCGCCCTTGCCGTCCAAGTACTTGAACTCGATCTCCTTGTCGGCGCTGCCGAATAACACCAGGTTCTTGATTTCCCGCGGCAGATTCTCAAAGGGCGCCTCGATGTCGAACTTCGCATAGCGCGCCAGGGATTGAATCAACTGGAAATAATAGGCGTTGCGCCGGTCCCAGCCGCGCACCGCGCCGCCGGCGAGGGATAGATGCGAATTGGCCACGATTTTTCCCGGATCGAAGAATTCCTGCGTTCCCAGACCGTCGCAGGTGGGGCAGGCGCCGATGGGGCTGTTGAACGAGAATAGCCGCGGCTCGAGTTCGCTCAGGGAGTAGTTGCAGATCGGGCAGGCGAATTTGTCGGAGAACACCAGTTCCGCACGCGCCGGATCGTCCATGTAGGCGATGCGGGCGACTCCCGACCCTAAGCGCAAGGCGGTTTCAAAGGATTCAGCCAGCCGCTGGCTTAAATCAGGGCGCACTTTGAAACGATCGACGATGGCTTCGACGGTGTGCTTGCGGCGCACGTCGAGCTTCGGTGCTTGATCCAACTCAACCACTTTGCCGTCGATCCGAGCGCGCACGAAGCCGCCCGCCTGCAGTTCATCGAGCAGTTCGGCGTGTTCGCCCTTTCGCTCGGCAATAGCAGGCGCGAGCAGCATCATCGCGGTGCCTTCCGGATGCGCGAGCACCGCATCCACCATCTGGCTCACGGTCTGCGCGGCAAGGTCGATATGGTGATCCGGGCAGCGCGGCGTGCCGGCGCGAGCGTACAGCAATCGAAGATAGTCGTAGATCTCCGTGACCGTGCCCACGGTGGAACGCGGGTTGTGCGAGGTCGATTTTTGCTCGATGGAAATGGCCGGAGACAGCCCCTCGATCGTGTCGATGTCGGGCTTCTCCATCATCGATAGGAACTGCCGGGCGTAGGTCGACAGCGATTCCACGTAGCGGCGCTGGCCTTCCGCATAAATCGTGTCAAAGGCCAGCGAGGACTTCCCGGAGCCCGACAAGCCGGTCAAGACGATCAGCCGATCGCGGGGCAGGTCGAGATCGATATTCTTCAGGTTGTGGGTCCGGGCACCCCGGATTCGGATATTTTGCATCTAACCGATTACTATACGCGTCGCGTCAAGTGTGGGTATATCGCCCCGGGGGCTCGCCCGCGCGGCTGATTTCAAGGAGCGGATTTCTGCCATTACGCAGGGGTCCAAGGGCTTAATGGGGACTAAATCCGGCGTGTACAATACGCGCCATTGAATTCGAGGCGGGGGTAGGACATGGCGCGCGGCGTAAACAAAGTCATTCTGGTCGGGAATCTGGGTGCCGACCCGGAGACCCGCTCCATGCCGAGCGGCATGACGGTTACGAACATCAGGATTGCGACCAGCGAATCTTGGAAGGACAAGGCTTCGGGGGCCCAACAAGAACGCACCGAATGGCACAGCATTGCCCTGTTCGGCCGCTTGGGAGAAATCTCCGCCGAATACCTTCGCAAGGGATCCCAAGTCTATGTCGAGGGGAAACTGCGCACGCGCAAATGGCAAGATAAGCAGGGCAATGATCGATTTACCACCGAGATCATCGCCGATAACATGCAAATGCTCGGCGCTCGCGCGGGCGGCGGCGGAGCTGCCGTGAGCGGCGAGCGCGGATCCGGAGCAAGCGCACCGCCCCGCGATGATTATGATCAATCCCCGGCACCGGCCGGTGGAAAAGAGGAATTCGACGACGACATCCCGTTCTGATCGCCGGGGGCCGAGTGGACGTACAGGTATCGCATAGCACAGCGGCGCGATCGGACAGCGGCAAAACCACGCTCTGCTCCTGGGTCAAGGCCATATGCCGTGCCGCCGACGCGGCGGGTTGCGACAGCGCGGCTTTGCTCGCCGCCGCCGGCCTGGAGGCAAAGGAACTCGACGGACCGACTTCGCGGTGTCCCCTCCCCAGCAGCTTGCGCCTATGGAAGGTCGCCCTGGAAGCCACCGGAGACCCGGCGTTCGGTCTCAAGGTCGCGAGCCACATCAGACCCACCAGCTTTCACGCCATGAGCTATGGCATGTCGGCCAGTTCCACTCTCAAGGAAGCCTTCGAGCGGGCGCAGCGTTATTGCCACATCGTCAGCGACGCCGTGGATTACGAGTTCTACCTGAGCGGATCCGAATACCACTTCGTCATTTCGACTTCCGCTGAACTGGGCGATGCGCCGATTGATGCCGTGGTCGGGCTGTACCTACGCATGTGCCGCTCGCTCATCGGGCGCGAGTATTCGCCGTTGCGCGTTGAATTTCGCCGCTCGCGGCCGGCAAAAATCGATGATTTCCTAAGGCTGCTGCGTGCTCCGTTGCTGTTCGATCAGCCGCAGACGCGATTGATTTTCGACCGCGACAGCATCGAGCGGCCTCTGGACGGCGGCAATCCGGAACTGGCGCGCCACAACGATGCCATCGCCCTGCAATACCTATCGCAAATCGACCGCCAAAACGTCCAAGCGCGGGTTCGCGAGGTCTTGACGCAAAGGCTGGCGCGGGGCGAACCCTCTCAGGAAGACATCGCGGAGCTGCTGAATATGAGCGCCCGCACGCTGCAGCGGAAACTGGGTGAGGCCGGCACCACCTACAAGGAGATACTGGACGACACGCGGCGCGCGCTGGCTTTGGCCTATTTGAGCGTGCCGCGCCATAGCGTCAGCGAGGTGACGTATCTGCTCGGTTTCTCCGCCGGCAGCTGCTTCACGAGAGCGTTTCGGCGCTGGACGGGGCAATCGCCCTCCGACTGGCGCGCGCGCGCGAATTCTTCCTAGTTCAAAGTCCCGAGCGAGGTTTCCAATTCATTGGCAAGCGCAATGAGACGCGGCCTCACTTTCTCGAGCAGGAAGTCCTTCGAGACCATGTAGGCAGGTGCGCCGCAATTGATCGGCATCGGCGGCAGTCCGCCGCCCGGCCTTACCGGCACCGCAATCGCATTGACGTCTTTTTGCCATTCTCCGAAGGAACAGCACACCCCGAGATCGCGAATGTCGCGCAGGGCCTGCTCGACGCCTTGCTTCAGTTCCGGCCAGCGATCCTCGGGCGCCAATTCGCGCACGCGTTCCATGATTTCGTTTCTCTCGCTTTCCGAGACGGCGGTGATATAGGCGCGACCCATGGCCGAAGTCGCAATTTGAATACGCGCGCCCATGTCCAGGCTCAGGGTCACCGCGGCCGGGCCGCGCGCCACATCGATGTACAACATCGATAGCCGGTCGCGGGTACCCAGGCTAACCATGCACTGACCGAACTCGGCCAGTTCCTGCATGCGCGGATGCGCGAGCTTGCGGATGTCCAGGCGCGCCAGCATTGCGCTACCCAAGCTCAAGGTCGCGACGCCGAGGCTGTACTTGGCTCGGTCCTCGACATACACCAGGTAGCCCAGCTTGGTCAGTGTGTTGGTCAATCGCGATACCGTTGACTTCGGCAGACCGCAGGCGCGCGCCAGCTCTTGATTGCCGAGCATGCGATCACCGTGGCGGAAACAGGCCAGTACTTCCAGACCTCGGCCCAACGCGTTAACGAAATGGCGGTCTGCCTTGGCCGCCGCCGCCACTGCCGAAATGCTCGGCTTTCTCATCGGTTTCATTGACAACCCCTGACCGTAATCCGCATAATTTTGCACTATTTCAGAACGAAATTCTGTTCTGCAGAACAGAATTCAGCGGATTTCCCTATGGACCTAGAATTCACCCCGGAGGAGCAGGCATTCCGCGAGGAAGTGCGTGCCTTCCTGAGTACCAAGCTGCCGGCCGGAATCCGTGAAAAAGTCATGAGCGGGTTCGAGCTGAGCCGGGCCGATCACGTGCTATGGCAGCGGACCCTGCATGAGCGGGGCTGGGGCGGCTTGAGCTGGCCGAAGGAATTCGGCGGTCCGGGCTGGAATGCCGTGCAGCAGTACATATTTGACGAAGAGTCGGCCCTCGCCGGCGCGCCCCGATTGATTCCCTTCGGCACAAAAATGGTGGCGCCGGTCATCATGGCCTTCGGCAACGCGGCCCAGCAGCAGCGCTTCCTGCCCGCCATCAGCTCGGGTGCCGAGTGGTGGTGCCAAGGCTACTCCGAGCCGGGGGCGGGTTCGGACCTGGCTTCATTGAAAACGCGTGCGGTGCTGGATGGCGATCATTACGTGGTCAACGGCCAGAAAACCTGGAATACCTTGGGGCAATACGCCGATTGGATCTTCTGCCTGGTGCGCACCGATCCTAAGGCCAAGCAACAATCCGGCATCAGTTTTCTATTGATCGACATGAAGAGTCCGGGGATCAGCGTGCGTCCCATCACGCTCCTCGATGGCGGCCACGAGGTCAACGAGGTCTGGTTCGAGGACGTGAAAGTGCCGATTCAAAATCGAATCGGCGATGAGAACAAGGGCTGGACGTATGCCAAGTTCCTGCTCGGACATGAGCGCGCCAATATCGCGGGCGTCGGGGGCGCGAAGCGGGAACTGCAACGGCTCAAGCGCATCGCGGCGCTCGAGCGCAAGAACGGCCGGCCCTTGATCGAGGATCCGCTGTTCGCCGCGAGCATTGCCCAGGTGGAGATCGATCTCTGGGCTTTGGAAATCACCAACTTGCGCATGTTGTCGGCCGACCGCGGCGCGCGCGCGCCCGGCCCCGAGGCCTCCATCCTAAAAATCAGGGGCACCGAGATCGCACAGCGCATCTCTGAATTGTTGATGCGGGCGGTCGGTCCGTACGCGCTGCCGCTGCGGCGCGAGGCCATGGAAGCAGGCTGGCAGTCCGACCCGGCTCTCGAGGCGGCGGGACCACGTTATGCGTCCACTCTGGCTGCGGCCTATCTCAATCTGAGGAAACTGTCGATCTTCGGCGGCAGCACTGAAATTCAAAAGAATATTATTTCCAAGATGATTGTTGGTTTGTAAGAGCCGCGACATGAACTTCGAATTCACCGACGAGCAGCGCCAGCTGCATGAAACAGTAGACCGCTATCTGACCGAGAAATACCCGTTCGACAGGTTTCGTGCCATCAAGGCCTCGCCGGCGGGCTGGGACAAGGCAGCCTGGGCCGGGCTCGCGGAGCTGGGTGTACTGGCCCTCAACGTGCCTGCCGCTGCCGGCGGGCTGGGATTCGGTCCGCCGGAGACTCTCGCCATGATGGGCGCCTGCGGGCGCAGTCTGCTGCTCGAGCCTTTCCTGAGCAGTGCCGTCATCGCCACCGCCGCGCTGCGCGCCTTCGCCTCCGATGCAGGCGCCGCGGAGTTGCTGGCGCGGATGGCCGAGGGGGCCGTGATCGCGGTGCCGGCGCATTTCGAGCGCGATTCGCGCTTCGAGACTCAATGGGTGAGCACGATTGCCAGGCGCCAGGGCGAAACCTACCGCCTCGAGGGGCAAAAGGCGGTCGTCATGCACGCGCCGGCCGCCGACGTGCTGCTGATTTCGGCGCGCACCGCCGGTGAGCCGGGGGAAGCTCAAGGCGTGTCGCTGTTCCGCGTTCCCAAAGAGGCCAAAGGATTGAGGCTGGACGCATACCCCACCATCGACGGCCAGCGCGCCGCCGATGTGTACTTGAAAGGGGTCGAGGTCCCCTCAACCAGCCGGCTGGGAGCGGAAGGCGCTGCTTTGCCGGTCATCGAAGCCGCGTTGGACATCGGTCTTGCGGCGCTGTGCGCCGAAGCGGTTGGCGTCATGCAAGCGCTGGTGGACGCGACCGTTGCCTATGTGCAAACACGCCAGCAGTTCGGCGTGGCCATAGGCAGTTTCCAGGCACTGCAGCATCGCATTGCCGACATGCTGATCCATTTGGAACAAGCCCGCTCCATGAGCTACCTGGCGGCGCTGCGCTGCACCGACGAGAACGTCGATGCGAGGCGCCGTGCTCTGTCGGCGGCCAAAGCGGTCATCGGCCAGGCCTGCCGCTTCATCGGTCAGCAGGCGGTGCAATTGCATGGCGGCATGGGCATGACCGATGAGTTGGTGGTGAGCCATTGGTTCAAGCGCCTCACCGCCGCGGAATTGATGTTCGGCGACACTGAGACTCACTTGCAGCGCTATGCCGCGCTCACTGCCCGTGCTTAACTTAGGACAAAATCCATGACTCAATTGGCGAAAGCGGTGGTGGTGCGCGAGCTCGGCAAGCCCGTCACGGTGGAGCAGATCGAAGTTGCAGCGCCGCGTCATGGCGAGGTGACCGTACGCTTGGCGGCCTGCGGCGTCTGCCACAGCGATCTGTCGGCCACCAACGGCACGATTCCCTATCCCTTGCCCTTGGTGCTGGGACACGAAGGCGCCGGCGTCATCACCGCGATCGGCGATGGCGTGGACAATTTCGCCGTCGGCGATCACGTGATCTCATCGTTCGTCTGCATGTGCGGGCATTGCCACTATTGTCAGACCGGCCGGCCGCAGCTGTGCGTGCAGTCGCTCAAGTCTCTCTTCACCCTGCCTGACGGCACCGTGCGCACGCGCGACTCCGCGGGTCAGAACCTCAATGTGTTTTGCGGCTGCGGCGTCATGGCCGAACTGGCGACGGTGCATATGGGCAATGTCGTGAAGATCGACAAGGAGATGCCGCTGGATCGCGCCGCCCTGATCAGTTGCGGCGTCATGACGGGCGTGGGCGCGGCGACCAACACCGCCAAAGTCGAGGCGGGATCCATTGCGGTGGTCTTCGGCTGCGGCGGCGTGGGCCTCAATGCCATTCAGGGCTGCGCTATCGCCGGCGCGGGAATGATAGTTGCCGTCGATACCAGCGACAACAAGCTCGAGCTGGCGAAACAATTCGGCGCCACGCACGGTTTCAATATCACCGACCAGGCCAACGCCGCCAAGGATTTGTACAAGCTGACCGGCGGCGGCGCGGACTATGCGTTCGATTGCGTGGGGTCGGGCAAGATCTCCGAAATGGCGTGGGGAGTTCTGCGCCGCGGGGGAACGGCGGTGATCGTCGGCATCTCAAACCCCAAGGATCAAATCAGCTTAAGCGCTCAGCAGGTGGCGACCAGCGAGAAAACCCTCACCGGAAGCATGTATGGGTCGGCGCGTCCGCA
>DASXNX010000196.1:0-21128 GCA_036494725.1 Steroidobacteraceae bacterium | reverse complement strand
CACCGTGGTGGCCACTGCCGGATCCACTTACCGCAAGCCGGGGGCGCGGATGCTGATAATGGCCGACGGCAGTTACATCGGGTTGCTCACCGGCGGATGCTTCGAATCAGACCTCAGTATTCATGCACAACAGGTATTGGAAAGCGGCGTATCCCGCGCGGTGGAATACGACATCCGGGGACCCGACGACGCCCTGTTCGGCACCGGGGCCGGATGTGAGGGTGCCATGCGGGTGCTGTTGGAACCGGCAGGTTCAGGCAGTCCAGCCGCGATGGCGCTTGCCGCGGCGGGACGCGCCACACGCGAGGGTATGGCGACCTCCTTGGTGATGGTGCACGACTCAACCGAGTTAAGCTTGGGCACCTATTTTGCAGCGGCGCCGCTGCCCAAGGCATTGATCACCGCGGCAAATCAGTCCCTCGCTGATCGCAGTTCTCGGGCGGTTGAATTGCAATCCGACGCGAAGCGCATACGCGCCTTCGCGCAATATCTGCCACCCCCGCCGCATTTGCTGATCTGCGGAGCGGGGCCCGATGCACAATGCGTGGTCAGTGCGGCGCGGACGCTCGGCTGGCGGGTGTCTGTGGTCGATCATCGGCCTGCATTCGCGACGGCGGCACGTTTTCCGGACGCCGCCGTGCGGCTCGCCAAAGCGAGTTCGCTGCGAGCAGAAATAGATCTAACGCGCTGCCATGCGGCCGTTGTGATGAGCCATCATTTGGCGTCCGACCAGGCATATCTGCGGGAGCTTGCCGATGCGGAGGTACCGGCTTACGTCGGACTCTTGGGACCGGCAGCGCGTCGGCGGCGCATCGCGGAAGAACTGGGACCATCTGCGGACGGGCTCAAATCTCGACTGCACGGACCCGTCGGGATCGACATCGGCGCAACGACGCCGGAAGGAATCGCACTGGCAATCGTCAGTCAGATCCATGCCTGGCTCGCCGGCCGCACCGTCGCTGCCGAATTTCTGGGCTCTGGGGTACGACCGGTGAGCTCACTATGACCAATGCGGGGACGCCGCCCGCCGCAATGACGCCGCAAGAGCGGACGGCGGCCCTCGCCTTTCTGAAGAACCTGGCAACCGAGGTGTCGCAAGGCACCATCGATCTGCCCTGCTTTCCGGACGTCGTCGTCAGGATCAGTCACGCCTTGGCTGACCCGAATACCACTTCCGACCGCATCGTCACCGTGGTCGGCGCCGAGCCGCGATTGGCGGCGCGCATTCTCCAGACCGCCAATTCAGCTGCATTCAATAGTTCGGGGAAGCCGCTGACCGACCTACGTGCGGCAATCACCCGGCTCGGACAGCAAATGGTGCAAGGAACGGCGATGTCGTACGCCATGCAACACATGAAGAACGAGGCGTCGATGCGGTCCATTGCCAAGCCGCTCGCGGAGCTCTGGAGCCGCAGCATCGCCGTGGCATCGATCAGCAAGCTGGTTGCAGGACGCACCAAAGTCAACGCTGACGAAGCATTCTTGACCGGCTTGCTGCACGGCATCGGCAGCCTGTACATCATGGCGCGAGCCGCTACATTCGCCGACGGTCTGCAGAATGATCATCCGTGGTTGGATCTGATCGGCGGCTGGCAGGCCTCGATCGGCAAAGCGGTGCTGCAAAGCTGGGGGTTTGCGGATGAGATCTGCGACGCGATCGGCGATCAATCCGATTTCGACCGAAAATGGAAGCACCAGCCGACGCACGCCGACATATTGATCGCCAGCCTGGTGCTTGCAGACGCCTTGAGGATGCCCGAGCGGCGGACCCTTGGCACCGACGGCATCAACGCCTTTTTGAGCATCGGAGTCACCCCGGCCGATTGCGACGGCATCCTCAAGCAGGCCGAAGCGCAAATTCGCCTGGTTCACGAGGCTCTGGGGTAGCGTGGGAGCGATGAAGACTCCGGCCATTGTCTGTTTCAATTTGCTGCTCGCAATTGCGGCCGCAACGACCGCTATTGCGGCCCCAACGGCAACCCCCGCCGCCGCATCGCCCGCGACGACATCACCCGCACAGGACTGGCGCGCGACCGTGCGGGAATTTGCCGCAAACCACTTCAAGAATCCTGCCTGGGGGTATTCGCATTGCCTGCGCGACTATGCACTGGCACGAGAGCTCGCTGCGGCGGACAATGCCGCGCTTGATGACGATGTCCTGTACGCCGCCGCGTTTCTCCACGACATCGCCGCATTCGCACCGTGGGAAGACACCAAATTAGATCATTCGGATGTCGGCGCACGAGTGGTCGACTCGGTGTTGAAGGGTACTGGATTTCCCATGGCAAAAATCGATGCGGTTCGCGGCGCCGTTCGCACGCATATGTATTATCGTGATCCGGTGGGACCCGAAGCACTCTATCTGCACGACGCCGACGCGCTGGATTGGCTGGGTGATATTGGCATCGCGCGCATCATGGCATTGGTCGATCCGCATGGCGGCAATCCCGATGCACCCAAGGCCGTCGCCATGCTCGAGGATAATCTGCGCAAGGTGCCGACGCGAGTTTTGTCGCCTGCCGGCCGCGCCCGGGTTCCGGAAAGAAAGGCCGAGCTCGAAAAATTCCTGGAGAATCTGCGGCGCGAGACCGACGATCTGCGCACGCTGTAGCGCCCCCCTAGCGGGGTGCAGGATGAATCGGATCGATCCAATAAACCTCTTCGAACCGTTCCGCGGCATCGATATTTAAATTGACCACGACGGATTCATTGTCGCTGCGCACCAGCACGCATTCCAGCGGCGCACTGCTCAGTGCATTGATTTCCTGGTGCGGCACGTAGGGCGGTACGAAAATAAAGTCACCGGCTTCGGCTTGCGCCGAGAATTCGAGGCGCTCGCCCCAGCGCATGCGCGCCGCGCCGCGCACCACGTAGATGACGCTTTCCAGCGCGCCGTGATGATGAGCGCCGGTCTTGGCATTCGGTTGAATAATCACCGTCCCGGCCCACAGCTTTTGTGAACCGACGCGCGCGAAGTTCACTGCCGCTGCGCGCAGCATCCCGGGCGTCTGCGGCGTGTTGGCATCCAGCCGGTGGCTTTTGATGACGCGCACCCCCGCGGTGCGCCAATCTTGCTCGAGCTTCACCTATTTGCCTCGACGAGTTATAAATAGGCCAGTATTACCCGGCTCCAGAATAACCCAAACACATGGCATCAGACACTCCCGTTACGGAGCGCCCCAGAGTCCCGGCGCTTCCGCTGTGGACCATCATCGCGCCGGTTATCGCGTTGATGGTCCTCATCGGCGCCGGTCTCGATTTGGGGTTGGGCAAGATTCTCATGGCCGTCATTGCGTTGAGCTTGGCGGGCAGCGTGTTCGCGGCTGTGCATCATGCCGAAGTCGTTGCGCATCGAATCGGCGAACCCCTTGGCACGTTGGTACTGGCCTTGGCGGTAACGCTCATCGAGGTATCGCTGATCGTGTCGCTGATGCTTGCCGGCGGCGCACAGACCGCGGCGCTGGCCCGCGACACCATATTCGCGACCGTGATGATCATCCTGAATGGCATCATCGGGTTGTGCCTGCTGGTCGGCGGCCTGAAGCATCGCGAGCAAACCTTCAGCCTCGACGGCGTCAGCGCCGCACTCGTGGCGTTGGGCGCTATCGTCATCTTGACGCTGGTGTTTCCCAACTACACCCTCGCCATTCCAGGCCCTTACTACTCTCCGAGCCAGTTGATATTGATCGCCGTCGTCTCATTGATCATCTACGCGGCATTCATTTTTACGCAGACCTTCGAGCATCGAGGGTACTTCGTGGTGGCCGCCGCGGAGGAGACGTCGCCACACTCGGCCGCGCCCGGCAATGCCGCGGCGTGGCTGAGCAGCGTTCTGCTGCTGGCCTGCCTGGCGGCCGTGGTACTGCTCGCGAAAAAGCTGGCGCCCGGTCTCGAAACCGCGGTGTCGCGAGCCGGCGCACCTCAGGCCTTGGTCGGCGTGATCATCGCGGGCATCGTGCTCCTGCCGGAGGGGTTTGCAGCGCTGCGCGCAGCGTACGCCAATCGTTTGCAAACCAGCCTCAATCTGGCGCTGGGCTCGGCGCTCGCCAGCATAGGACTGACCATCCCGGCAGTCAGCGTCGTCTCGCTTTTCTTGGGCCGGCAACTCGCGCTGGGCATCGATACGGAGTCCACCGCGCTGCTGGTGCTCACGCTGTGGATCACCGCCATCGCCCTGCGTACCGGACGCACCATCGTCCTGCACGGGATCGTGCTGCTCGTGATATTTGTTGTTTATCTGTTTACCACCATCGTGCCTTGACGGCATAGGTACAATCGAGGTCATGCTAAAGACAGCCATTTCCCTGCTCGCTTTGAGCTTTGCGGCGCTGGCCCACGGCGCGGAGCCGGTAATCGATAACGCGCGCATCAGCGTCTGGGATACGACGGTGGCGTTGCCCCCCGCCCAGCACGACTTCGTCGCCGTATCGTTGACTCACAAAGGCACCGCCAGATTCGGCCATGTGGGCGACAGGCCGGCCAAGAATGGCGCACGCACCATTGTGATTTTTCTCAAGGATCATCCGGTGGCGCCCATTGCGAATACTTCAGGCTATCCGCCCGCATTTCCGCGTCCGCATGTGACAAAGCTTCTGGAGAACGACAAAGTTGTCGTTTGGGACTATGTCTGGCGTGCGGGCCAGCCGACGCCCATGCACTTCCATGACAAGGACGCGATGGTGGTGTACGAGGCCAACGGGGCATTGCAATCCACCACACCCGACGGCAAGAGCTTGATCAATGAATACAGCTTCGGCGATATTCGCTTCAATCGCCGCGATCGAACGCACACCGAGCTGCTGGTTCGAGGCCACGCGCACGCCGTTATCACCGAATTGAAGTAGGGTAATTCTGCAGCGCGGTATTCGCCTCGGCGCTTTTAATTGCGCAATTGCACCTCATAATAGCCACAGGATTCCAAGGAGTAACTGATGAAGGCTCTAATTGCCGCTTACGCGCGCTCGCCCCAGCACTTCGCACGCAAGGGTGCTCTGGCGCAAGTTCGGCCGGATACCATGGCAGCCCAAGTTGTCCAAGGTCTTCTCGAACGCACCAAGCTCGACCCAGCGCTGATCGAAGATGTCATCCTGGGGTGTGCGTATCCGGAAGGGCCGCAAGGATCCAACCTCGCGCGTATCGTGGCATTGCTGGCGGGTCTTCCGTTGGAAGTCGGCGGCATGACAGTGAATCGCTTTTGCGGGTCATCGATGTCGTCGATACAAATCGCCGCCGCGCAGGTTGAAGCCGGTATCGGCGAGGCATATCTCTGCGTCGGCGTCGAATCGATGAGCATGGTGCCGCAGGGCGGTTTCAATCGATCGCCGAATCCCGAGTTGCTGGAACGCTCGCCGGACGCGTACATCAGCATGGGTCAAACCGCCGAGAACGTCGCACGGCGCTACAACATATCGCGTCACGATCAAGAGGTCATGGCGGTCGAATCACACCGTAAGGCGGCGCAGGCGCGCGAGCAGGGGCGGCTACGCGATGAGATCGTGCCGATTCGTCTCGAGTCCGGAGAAATGGTGAGTGAGGACGGCTGTATCCGTCCCGCCACGTCGCTCGAGGCACTGGCGGCGCTCAAACCGGCGTTCGCAGCCGATGGCGTCGTGACGGCGGGTACATCGTCGCCCCTGACGGACGGCGCCTCAGTCGTGCTGATCTGCAGCGAGGAATTCGCCGCTCGTCATGGGTTGCAGCCTCTGGCGCGAATCCGGGCAGTCGCCACCGTGGGTTGCGATCCGGCAGTGATGGGCATCGGACCGATTCCCGCCACCCGCAAGGCGATGGGGCGTGCCGGCCTCGGCGCCTCGGCACTCGATGTGGTCGAAATCAATGAAGCCTTCGCCTCGCAGTCGCTCGCCTGTATTCGCGAGCTGGGCCTTGATCCGGCCACCATCAATCTCGACGGCGGCGGGATGGCGCTCGGTCATCCGCTGGGTGCGACCGGCGCGCGCATCACCGGTAAGGCGGCGTCCCTGCTGGTCCGCAACAAGGGCCGCTACGCGCTCGCGACCCAGTGCATCGGGGGCGGTCAGGGCATCGCCACCGTCATGCAGGCGCTCTGACCTAGAACGATTCGTCGAGAGTAATGCTGACCGGGCAGTGATCGCTGCCCAGCACGTCGGCGTGAATCTGCGCGCTCTTGACGGCACCGCGCAACTGCGGCGACACCAAGACATAGTCGATTCTCCATCCGACGTTTCGGGCCCGCGAATTCGCGAAGTGGCTCCACCACGAATAGTGACCGTTGCCTTGCGTGAACAAGCGGAAGGTATCGACGAATCCGGCATCGACAAATGCCTGGAATCCGGCGCGCTCCTCATCTGTAAACCCCTTCTTGCCCCGATTTGGCTTGGGGTTCGCAAGGTCAAGCTCGGTATGCGCGACATTGAGGTCGCCGCAAAAAATGACCGGTTTGGTCTTTTCCAGCTGCTTGCAATAGGCGAGAAACGCCGGATCCCAATGCTTGAAGCGCAATTGAACTCGGCTTAGATCATCCTTGGCGTTGGGCGTGTACACCGTCACGACGAAGAATTTCGGGAACTCGGCCGTGATGACCCGCCCTTCATCGGCGCTATCGCGTTTCAATTCGTCGGCAAAGCTGAAGCGTTTGGCGAAGTCGGTCGGAAAGCCGTCAATGACGGTGAGCGGCTCGTGCTTGGAGAAAATCGCCGTCCCGGAATAGCCCTTCTTGACGGCCGAATTCCAGTGCTCGCGGTAGTCCGGCAGATCGATCTCAACCTGTCCTCGCTCCGCCTTGGTCTCCTGCAGGCAGAGAATATCGGGCTTGTATTTGTCGATGAACGACAGGAACAGCCCTTTCTTGTGCACGGCGCGAATGCCGTTCACGTTCCATGAATAGATCTTCAAGGCGAATTTCTCACGCCGCTATGATAGCCCAATGCGCGGCCGCGACGCTCGCAAACCCCCTCGCGCCCATGGGCGCGAGGGGGTCCCGATCTTTAGAACTTGTATTTGAATCGAACGTTCCAGAAGGCACCGGGCAGATCATAGGTGCCCGCGTCATAGCCGTTCAAAGTACAGGTGTAGCAAACCGGCGGATCCACGCCAAACAGATTGTTGACGCCGGCCGACAATTCCAACCCCTTCAATGAGAACGCGTCCGTGTACAGCACGTTGATGTCGTTGTACAGAACCGAGTCAAGTTTGTGGTAGGTCTCGCCGTTCGAGCAACCGGGCACGGCGGTGATCGTCGCGTTGGCGCAAGCCTCGTTGACCGAGTCGATATAGCGGAAGATCCAACTGACCGTCCAACTTTGAAGGTTCCAACCCAGTTGCGCGTTGGCTCGCCACTTCGGTATGGCGCTGTTACTCACCTCGATTCCCACGGCCTGCTGCGACACGTTGCCGTAGTCATCGACTGCTTTATAACTGGTCACGACGGTCGCTTGCACGGCGGCGGTGAGCTGGCCCCAGGGCTGAGGCTCGCCGGCCCAATTCAGCTTGATGTCGGCACCGCCGGTCTCGACGTCGCCGAAGTTCTGCAGGAAGTTCTTCGGCGGATTGAGATTGCCGCCCGGCATGCGGGTGAACGGTGCGCAAATCACGGGATCGACGCCTCCGGATGCCAAGCAGTTGTTGAGCAACGACTGCAAATCGGCTGCTTGGATCGCGCCGGTAATCTTGTGATGGTAGTAGGTGGTTTCGAGCGACAGCCGGTGGGTGATCGAATTCTGAGCCCAGCCGGCGTCATACACCACGCCCACGGTATAGCTCTTCGACTTTTCGGGCTGAAGATCCGGATTGCCGCCGGTGAAGGTGGTGATCTGGGTGTTGGCCTGCGTGAAATGGCCCACCGATACGCCTTGCGCCGTGCAGCCTGCCACGTACTGCGGCAGAACCGTGCCGCTGGTGGGACCGCAGGGGTCGACCAGGGTTGCGCCGAACTGCGTGAGACCATACAGCTCGCCGAGATTCGGTGCGCGAAAGCCGGTGGAATAAGTGCCTCGTACCGCGAGGTCGCGAATGGGCTGCCAGCGAGCGCCCAATTTGTAGGTGGTATCGCTGCCGAAGGTTGAGTAGTCCGAATAGCGAACCGCGGCGTTCGCATCGAGGGTTTTGAGCAGCGGGAAGTTGAATTCCGCATAACCCTCGGTGACGTCATAGGACGAAGATACCGGAAAAGCGAGAGAGTCCTGCGACTCGCCCGTTTGGCGCAGCGGATCGGGCTCGAACTGTCCCGCATACTTTCGATGTTCAATGCCGGCGGCAAATCCGGCGGCGCGATCCTGGATGCGGAACATATTGCCGGTGATATTTCCCGAGAAGACTTGCAGTTGCTGATCGCTCGAATCGATTTGCGTGGCTTCGATGTAGTTGATCATCGCGGGGGTCATCGGCCGGCCTTGGCCGCCGAACAAATCGAGCGGCACGCAGCCGGGCGTGGCGTTGCACACGTTGACATCGCCCAGGGCAATCGCGACTTTCCCGATGTTGTAGCCGCCGGTGAATTTCTGACTCGCCTTGTTGTCCGAATTGGCGTAATTGATGTCCCAGTTCAGCCCGTCGCCAAAATGCAGGGTGCCATTCAGCCCAATGTTGAAGTAGTAGGTGTCGACGTCCTGTGTGAAGACGCGCGGCGCGACCTCGAGCGGCCGGCGCGTGACCCAACCAAAATTAGTAGCCGGGTCCAGCGTGATGCCGAATGGGTTGTAAGGATTGTTCGCAGCCACCGTGATGGTATCGGCTATGCCTCCGGTTCCAGCATAGGGACCCACAAAAATGGGCTCCGGCGCGGCTTGGTTTTCCGAGGTACGGTTGTTGAACAGCCCTTTGGCGTGAATCTGGACGTCATCGTTGATGTTGTACGTCAGATTCGTGAACATCGACTTGCGCTCATTGGGCGTCAGCAGCAAATTGTAGGGCGCGTAATTGAAACGATCCGCGTTGCTCCAGTTGTGATACGTGCTCCCGGCTCCGGTCGGATCGAGGTAATTCCAATTCGGCGTCGTGGTCCCGTTGTTCAAGGTCACGTCGTAGAAATTGCTCTGATCCGGGGTGCAGGAACCATAGTTCGGCACAACGACCCGCGGGTCGCAAAACGTGTACCGGCCCTGCGGCGTTGCTGAGCTGCCGGCGGCATTGCCGGCATAGGGCTCGGGGGTGGCAGACTGCCACCAATCGCCGGAGCTGATAGCGTTCTGGTTGAAGTAGCTCGCCGTGAACATGCCGGAGAATTTGTCGGAGGAGCCACCCAGCGTCACATTGGCCGATGTGGTGCGTCCGCCCAAGTTGTAGTCGCCGACATAGCCGTCGACCTGCACGCCATCGAGCTTCTTGCGCGTAATGACGTTGACCACGCCGGCGATCGCATCCGACCCATAGATGGCCGAGGCGCCATCTTCGAGGACTTCGATGTGGTCAACGATGGCCAGCGGGATGGTGTTCAAATCCGCGCTGCCGCTGACGCCCGAAGCCGAGGACTCATTCACCCAGCGGATTCCGTCGACCAGCACCAGCACGCGCTTCGAACCCAAGCTCCGCAAGTCCACTTCCGAGGATCCGGCGCCGATACCGCCGCCGTCCGGGGGATAACCGAAGTTTCCTGACGAGTTGAATTTCGTATTGAGAGTTGATCCGGATGCCGTCAACTGGCCCAAGAGGTCGCCGACACTCTGTAAACCGGTCTTATCGATCTCATCCCGGTCGAGAATCGTCATGGGCTGCGAGCCCTGCGCGCCTTGCTGGGCGATACGAGATCCGGTGACGACGACTTCAGTCAACTGGCTCTGGTCAGCAGGCGCTGCCGTCTGCGCAAAGCTGGCTTCAGTGACGAATGCAAACAGTAGCGCCGCCGCGACGCGCGCGGTGGCCCATTTCTCAAATGAATGAGACATATCATCCCCTCCCGTATTTTGTAATCAAAATCCCGCAGTACCGATCACCCTCGCCGGCACCGAGCGTGTGGTAAGCACGCCAATCAACCCTAACATAACTTCACAATGGCTTAACAATTATGGGATGGATTTGCCTGCGGTATTGACAATCATTCGCATTCGCGTTCACAATAGCGCCATGATCGTTTGCGTATGCAAAGCTGTTAGCGATAGGCACATCCGGGCCGCCGTCAAGGATGGCGCGAACTCCCTGCGCGACCTCACCCGCGACCTAGGGGTCGGTACCTGCTGCGGCAAATGTCTGCCCGAGGCCAAGGCGGCGCTATGCGCGGCCCTTGATGGCGGCGGATCCTCAAGAAGCCCTCTTTTCTCTCCAGCCACCCCCGAATTCGCCGTCTAGAGGCGATTGACTCCCCAAAACCCGGCTTCGGATACAATCCGGCCTCGAGTTCTGAAGCGTTTCACAGGGGGCTACCGTGCAAGGCGATGCCAAGGTCTTAGAGTTCCTCAACCAAGCGCTAAAGAACGAACTCACTTCCATCAATCAGTATTTCTTGCACGCGCGCATGCTCGACAACTGGGGCATGAAGCGGCTCGGCAAGATCGAGTACGACGAATCCATCGACGAGATGAAGCATGCGGACCGCCTGGTCAAACGCATTCTTTTTCTGGACGGGCTGCCGAATCTGCAAGATCTGGGCAAATTGTTCATCGGCGAGGATGTGAAGGAGATCCTGCAGTGCGACCTGCGGCGGGAAATGGAAGCGCACCCCATGTATAGCGCGGCCATCGCCTATTGCGAAACGGCCAAGGATTTTGTCACTCGCGATCTGCTGGTTCACATCCAAAAGAGCGAAGAAGAACACATCGATTTCATCGAAGAACAACTGGGGCTGATCGACAAGATGGGATTGCCGAACTACGTGCAAAGCGCCACCGGCGAGCTAGAGGAAAGCGGCTCCGCCTGATGCGGAGGCACAAACAATAAAAGGGGAGACCTGATGCTTAAAAAGATACTCATCACCCTCGTGGTGGTGTTGGTGCTGGCGGTCGTCGTGGGCCTGTTGCTGCCGCGCCAGGTGCGCGTCGAACGCTCTGTTTTGATCAATCGGCCCCCGAGCATGGTTTATGCGGTGGTGAACTCCTTTCGATTATTTCCGAAGTGGTCGCCGTGGCAGGACCTCGACCCCACCATGCATCAGAACGCGGAAGGGCCGCGCGACGGGGTGGGAGCCAAGCTCGTTTGGTCGGGCAATGACAAGGTCGGCTCGGGTACCCAGGTGATCACGGCCTCGAAGCCGGATCAATCCGTGGCCAGCGATTTGGACTTCGGAGGCATGGGCACGGCAAAGTCGACGGTAACCTTGACGCCCGAGGGTTCCGGCACTCGCGCGACTTGGGACGTCGACATGGACATGGGCGCCAATCCCATCGGCCACTACATCGGGCTGACCATGGATAACATGCTGGGCAAGGATTTTGCCGGCGGGCTGGCCAAGCTGAAAACGCTGGTCGAGAGCATGCCGAACGCGGACATCGCGGGATTCGTCGCCCAGCCCGTGCAGATGCAGGCGGCGACCATTTTAGTGGTAACCGAAACCGCCGCCCCCGATGCCATCGCAAAAGCCTATGCCGAAGGCTACACGCAAATTGCAAAGTACATGGCCAAGAACAAGCTGCATCAGGCCGGCGCCCCCCTGGGCATAGACGGGGATTCCACCGCCAACAGCTACACCTTTGATGCTGCCATTCCCGTCGATCGCGCGGACGGGGTGGGTGCCGATGGCGTGCGCGTGATGCAAAGTTATGCCGGCACGGCGTTGAAAACCACTCACGTCGGCCCTTACGAGGGATTGGGCAAGACCCATGACAAGCTGATGGCCTATATCGCCGCGCACGGCTACGTCCTGAAGGGCGCAACCATTTCTTGGTACGTCGATGATCCGGGCAATACGCCGGTTGACAAGCTGCGGACGGAGATTTACGCGCCGATCGAGTAGCGACGCTTAAGCGCGCGTGCCCGTGAAGCTCGCGTTGCCTAACAGGTTGCGGGCGGCGCCGTTGATGAGATTGCCCTCGACGGTCGCCGTGAATTTGAAGCTCAGGCGCATGGGCTTGGTAATTTTGGCGGTCCAGCTCAAACGGTTGCCCTCGATCTTGCCGTCATTGATGGCAACCTTGTGATCGGCATGCGACATCGACCCCGTCAAGGCGGCGCCGTCGACATTTAGCTCGAGCACGCCGCTCCTCTCGCCCATCGGCGTCTTGATCGTGATATTCCATTTACCTTGTATGCCACTGTTCATCGTGTATGCCGCTGTTCATCGTATCGACTGTGCTAAGCACAGGTCGGATGCCTCGGACAGGCACCGCTTCGCGGACAAATGACGCTGGCCTTCGAATCCAATGCATCGGCGATCCATGAAATATTGAGCACCTGCGAAGCCGCCCGAATGGCGCCGCCCGCCTCGGCCGAAATAGTGCCATCGCCGCCGCCGCGGCGGCAGGATTCGGCCACTGACGCGACGATATTCTCGCCGTCAAATCCTTGCGCGTCGAGTGCCGGCAAGAGGTCTACGCCCACCGACAGCACATGCAGTTCATCCAGGGCATCGCGCGTCAGGAATGAGTGGCAGCAATACAGACGCGCCCGCTTGCCATCCTGCATGACGGAGATCTGCGACTTCGGCTTCTGTACCGATGGTGCGTCGGGCGTGCGATGCAGGAGGCGAAACACCGCCCACCGGGGACAGGGATCCGATACCAGGCTCATGTTGCCCCAGGGTAGCGGGATGCCATTGCCCCGGTAGACCGCCCGCAGGTAGCCGGGCGGATAGGCATCGAAAAAATGCCAATGTCTATAGGGCGACACCGCAGTCATGCGGCGCATGACCAGGGCGGGTGTGACCCCCACCTTGCGGCACGCCGTTACGCTATGCGCTTCGCGTATCAGAAAGCGGCGAAATGGAATTCGGGGGCAGAGCAAAGCGCCGGCAAAAAAACTGCATTCGAAATCCCGCCATGCATACAGCACGTCTTGCGCGCCCATCCCGCCCGCAGAGCCGGGCTGTTCGCCCTCCCCCGAATGCGCCGCGCTGTGCGGAGATATCATGCCGTCGCCGTTGTGCAGAATTTTGTGGCCGATGAAGAACGCCAGTTCATATTTCAGCCGTTCTTCCTGAGCACGCAAGCGCTTGTTGATCCACACCGTGGCAGGCGCCTCGAATCGGGAACGCACCGCTGCACCGCCGGACTTGCGTCCGTCGCCGTCGAACCACTTCACCTCGAGGGCGTGTTGCTTGCAGATAGCCAGCACTGCGTCGAGATTCAGCGGCATCTGACGGTTGCCGCACTCCTCCGCCGCCCGCTCGATGTCGGGAAAATTATTGTGCCGGGTCTCCTGCCAGACCCGAATCAACAGTTGCGCGAATTGGCGGCCGGTGGTGCCCGTCTGGGACAGCAGCTCGGGCAGCGCGTTTTGCAGCAATTCATGCGAAAAGAGAAATGCCGGCTCTAGAGGCATGGCCTCCAGGCCGCCGCGCTGGCGGACCGCGGGCGCCGCCTCGACGTCGGTATTCTCATCCAGGAACCAGCGCGCGTCCTTGCTGAAAATACCCGCCAGCATTTCCAGCATTTCCGGCGAGGGCATGCGTTTGCCGGTCTCCACCATGCTGAGATAGGACACCGAAGGGGCTCCGACGGCGTCGACTTGAACGCAGCGGGCCGAGAGTTCATCCAGAGTCAAGCCGTTACGCTTGCGCAGCGAGCGCAGCTTGGCCCCGAGAAAGTGTCCCTGTCGGATCAATCCTGCCATCGGCGTCCCAGTGAAATTCACACTGTGAAATTTCTAATGTGTAAATACTCGATTGGCACACTTTAAGCTTGGGGCATGATGAGAAGCAAGCTTGCATCGAACCCGAAGGAGAATTGACTTGAGCGAACATATGAGCGACCGGTGGCGTGGAGTTGAACGTCCTTACAGCGAGGCCGATGTCGCCCGCCTGCGCGGTTCCGTCGCCATCGAATATTCATTGGCGCGCCTCGGCGCCGATAAATTTTGGCGGCTGCTGCACACCGAGCCCGTCGTGGCGGGCTTGGGCTGCATGACCGGCAATCAAGCGATTCAAACCGTGCAAGCGGGCCTCAAAGCCATCTACTGCTCTGGCTGGCAGGTCGCGGGCGACGCTAATTCCGCCGGCGAGGTTTATCCCGACCAGAGCCTCTACCCGGTTGACTCGGTGCCGAAAATGGTCGATCGCATCAACAATGCGTTGCTGCGCACCGACCAGATTCATCACATGGAGGGTAACTCCGAGATCGACTGGATGGCACCCATCATTGCGGACGCGGAGGCCGGCTTCGGCGGCAATCTCAACGCCTTTGAGCTGACCAAGGCGCTGATCAAAGCCGGCGCTGCCGCCGTGCATTTCGAGGATCAGCTGTCGTCCGCCAAGAAGTGTGGTCACCTTGGCGGCAAGGTACTGGTCTCGACCGCCGAGGCCATCAACAAACTGGTGGCCGCGCGCCTGGCGGCCGACGTCATGGGAGTACCCACCGTCATCATCGCGCGCACCGATGCCGATGCGGCGGACCTGTTACTGACCGATCATGATGCGCGCGACAAGCCATTCCTCACCGGCGCACGCTCGAGCGAGGGATTCTTTTACGTGAAGCCGGGCATCGAGCAGGCGATCGCCCGCGGCTTGGCCTATGCGCCCTACTGCGACCTGATCTGGTGCGAAACCTCCAAGCCCGACATGGGCGAGGCGCGGCGCTTCGCGGCCGCCATTCACGCAAAATATCCCGGCAAAATGCTGGCCTACAACTGCTCGCCATCCTTCAACTGGGCGGCGAAACTCAATGCCTCGGCGATGAAAAAGTGGCGCGAGGAGCTGGCGTCGCTCGGCTATCGCTTCCAATTCATCACGTTGGCGGGCTGGCACGCGCTCAATCTGTCGATGTTCGAGCTGGCATCGGCCTACAGCGCGGACGGCATGTTGGGCTATTCGCAATTGCAGCAGCGCGAGTTCGGCCAGGAGGCTGCAGGTTATCGGGCCACCAAGCATCAGGCATTCGTCGGCACCGGCTACTTCGATGCGGTGCAAACTGCGATCAGCGCGAAGAGCTCGACCGTCGCAATGGCCGGCAGCACCGAGGCCGAGCAGTTCCACGCTGCAGCGGCGCCGCAACGCGTCGTGGCATAGAGGGCGAATGGCCGCGGAGCCCATGGCGACCACCATCGCCGCCGCCACGGCGGCGGCGATAGCCGATCATTTCCGCTCCTACAACGAGGAGTTCGGGCGCATTACACGGCGCGCGGCGCGAAACTTCCTCGCCGAGGATTGGCACTCGTCGCAGCGTGATGCCATCGAACGCATCGAGTTATATGAAAACCGCGTGGCGCGCTGCGTAACCGCGGTCGACAGCGAGCTTAAGACGCTGTGGAACGATGTCGCCCTGTGGAGCGAAATCAAACACTGCTATGCGGCACTCGTCGCGCGGCGGCCCGACGGTGATTTCTACAACACTTTTTTCAATTCGGTCACGCGCGATCTGTTCGGCACCGTCGGGGTGAATCAGGACGTCGAGTTTTGCGCCACCAATGCGGGCCGGGCCTCCGGATCCGTGCCGATTCGCGTCTACCGCGTCAGCGGATCGCTGCCCACCGCGGTGCGGGAAATTCTCACCGATTTGCCGTTTGCCGCAGGATTGGCCGACACCGATTCGGCGGTACACCGCATCAGCGCGGAAATCGGCCGGTATTTTGCAACCGGGCGGCACAGCGGCGCGCCCGAATCCATCGAGCTCATTGAACCGGTGTTTTATCGCGGCATGCAGGCATTCGTGGTTGGCCGCCTGATCGGCGACGGCGCCATCACGCCCTTGGTGGTGGCCTTTACCAGCCATCAGAAAAGCGTGCAGGTCGACGCGGTGCTGTTGTCGCGCGCCGACGTCTCATCGCTGTTCGGCTACACGCGATCTTACTTTCACGTCGACCTTCCCGTCGTCAGCGCTGCGATCACGCTGCTTCGCTCCTTCTTGCCGCGCAAGCCGGTCGATGAACTGTACACCGTGCTCGGCCGCGCCAAGCAGGGCAAAACCGAACGCTACTTCGCGTTGCAGCGGCATCTCGATAAATCGATCGACAGCTTTGTTCATGCGCCCGGCGACCGCGGTCTGGTCATGATCGTATTTACGCTGCCCTCCCATGATCTGGTGTTCAAGGTGATCCGCGACCATTTCGGCGCGCCGAAGACCACGACGCGGAGCGAGGTCATCGAGCGCTATCATTTTGTTTTCCGGCACGACCGCGCCGGACGCTTGGTGGACGCCCAGGAATTCAAGCGGCTACGCCTGCCGCGCGCACGCTTCATGCCGGAACTGGCAGAAGAACTTCTACGCGAGGCCAGCGAGAGTTGCCGGGTCGAGGGCGAGGACTTCATCGTCGAACACTGCTACGTCGAGCGGCGCCTGAGGCCGTTGAATCTGTTCTTGCGCGAAGCGGAGCCCGCCGCAGCCGAATCAGCCATCATCGATTACGGCAACGCCTTGCGCGATCTCGCGGCGAGCAACGTGTTTCCCGGCGATCTGCTGCTCAAAAACTTCGGCGTCACCAGCCACGGGCGAGTCATCTTCTACGACTATGACGAACTATGCCTGGTATCGGATTGTGTGTTTCGCGATTTGCCGCGCGCCCGCAACGAGGAAGAGGAAAGCAGCGCCGAACCCTGGTTTCACTGCGGGCCGCACGACGTGTTTCCCGAGCAGTGGCTGCCGTTCCTGTCCATACCCCCCGCTTTGAGCGAAGTGTTTATCCGTCATCATGCCTGCCTGCTGACAGCGGCGTGGTGGCGCACCCACGCGCGGCTGGCGCCGGAATCAGCGCGTCAATCGTCAAACGCCGCATAGACCAGATCTCGAAATAGCGTCCGGTAGTAGTCGCGCTGGCCCGGCGCCTGGATCAGCATGATTGCGAACAACTCCTCGGCCGGATCGACCCAGAAGGTGGTGCCGGCCAAGCCTCCCCAAAAATACTGGCCGACCGAACCCGGCACGTGAGAGATTCCGGGCTGCATCCGGATCGCGAATCCCAGACCAAAGCCATAACCGGGCAGCAGTAGATCAGGCGCTCCCGTGATCGATCCAAGATGATCCGCAGTCATGAGTTCGATTGTTTTACGGCTCAAGAATCGCAGGCCGGCGAAAGTGCCGCGATTGAGCATCATCTGCAGGAAATTCGCATAGTCGCTCGCGGTAGATACCAATCCACCGCCGCCGGATTCGAATCTCGGCGGGTCTTTGACTTTCAGCAACTGCACCGTTCCGCCGCTTTCCGGATCCTGCGCGAAGGCTTCGGCAAGGCGATCGTGCCGGGGTTGCGGCACGTGGAACGCGGTATCGACCATGCCAAGAGGCGCAAGGATGCGGCGTTCGAGAAATTCTCCCAGAGTCTGCCCCGACAGCACTTCAATGAGGCGGCCGAGCACGTCGGTGGAGCGGCTGTATTCCCACACGGTTCCCGGTTGATGCACAAGCGGCATCTTGGCCAGGGCGCTCACCTGCTCGGCGTTGCTCTGATCGCGGCTGTAAATCCTGGCCGACATGTACATCTTGTGAATCGGCCCGTTGCCGCGGAACTCGTAGGTCAGCCCCGAGGTATGACGCAACAGGTCCTGAATGGTGATGGGGCGTGCTTCGGGCAGCAGTTCAATCTGCCCGTCGCGATCGACCGCCACCTTGCGGTCCTTGAGTTCGGGCAGAAATTTGCCGATGGGATCGCTCAGCAGAAAGCGTCCCTCCTCCCACAACATCATGGCCGCCACCGACACCATGGGCTTGGTCATGGAATATATTCGGAAAATACTGTCCTTCGCCATCGGTGCGCCGCTCACCGGGTCGCGTTGGCCGAAACTCTCGAAATAGCCCACGCGCCCGCGACGGGCGATCAGCGCCACGGCGCCGGGAACGCGTCCGCGATCAATCTCGCCGCGCATAACCTCGCCAAGACGCGCCAATCTTGAGTCAGAGAGCCCGATGTCGGAAGGGTTTGCCGGCGGCAAGGCTTTTGAATTCATGAAATGTCCTGGATCGTTTACGTTCGTCGCGGCATTATAATTGAGCGGGCCGCTGGTTACTTTGAAAGGTATTCATGAAGCTATACAACGAACACAATCCTGCGCCCAACCCGCGCCGGGTCCGAATTTTTCTCGCCGAGAAGGGCATTGCGATTCCGCTGGTGCACGTGCCCATGCGTCAAGGCGCGCACAAGAGCGCCGAGTTTGTCGCCAAGAACTCGCTCGGACAAGTACCGGTGCTGGAGCTCGATGATGGCAGGGCCCTCTCGGAAAGCATCGCCATTTGCCGCTACCTGGAGGAGTTACATCCCGCGCCCGCGCTGTTCGGAGACGACCCCTGGCAGCGCGCGCAAGTCGATATGTGGACACGACGCATCGAGTTCGGGTTGATGAGCCGGCTCGGCGCCGTATGGATCAACACGCATCAGTTCACCGCACACTTGGGGACACAGTACAAGGACTTCGGCGAAGCCAGCCGCGAGCGCGCGATCAAGTCCATGCACTGGCTGAACGACGAGCTCACTGGCCGCGAGTTCATCGCGCTCGACCGTTACTCGATGGCGGACATCGTGACTCTGACCACCATTGATTTTGCCGATTTCATCGGCGTCAAGATGCGGGAAGAACTGGCGAACCTGCGTGCCTGGCATGTGCGCGTGTCGGCGCGCCCGAGCGCCACGGCCTAGGATCGGGATCTCGCGAAAAAGAAAGGGCGGCAGGGTTTCCCCTGCCGCCCGAACTCAAGCTCAGCTCAAGTCTTACGGATTGCTGGGCGTCTGCGGCAAGCCAGCCGGCTTATATTTCTCCAGACCAAACAGCTTGCGTACATCCGGGCTGCCGTTGCCGTAGATGTAGTCGTAGTTGCGGCTTGGGAATCCGCCATTGTAGAGGCCGTCAAATCCAGGAATGTCCCGATGGTAGAACTGCAAGGCGGCAGGAGCGTGGGGTCCGCCGAACAGGCTCTGAATCGCACCCTGCGCATAGAGGAAGTAGTTCACGTTCCCCTGGCGATGATGCTTGCCGAACTGCTGCTCATATATCGCCAGCGCACCTACAAACTCCGGCGACGACACCGAGGTGCCGATCGTGAAGTAGAACCCGCCGCCTATGCCGACGCCAAAAGCGGTCAGCACCGAGCTATCGTCCGGACTGCAGCTGATGGCATTGCCGTTGCAAAAGCCCGGCGCTGTGCCGTTAAGCTCGCTGAAGCCGAGGCCGCCGACCTGCATGCCCACATCGGGATTGGTGCGCCAGGAGAACGTGCCGGTATCAGCCAGGAATTGGTACAGAGGCTTCTTGAAGTACGAACTGACGCCGCCGCCCGCGCCCCAGTAACCGCCGGAAACCACCTGTGCCGGCACCACTCCGTAGATGTTGTACGGTAATTCCGGATCGCCGAAAGCGCTCTCTCTGACATAGGCGGAGTTGAGCGTGGTTCCATCCGAGGCGGTGATCAGATTGCCGCCGCCGACCGCCGTGACATCGGGATCGTCCGACGGGCTGCTGATGCCCGGGCCGAAGGTGTTGCCGGCAGCACCGGCCGGGAAGCCGTAATCCGCGCTCGGACATGCGGGGCCGCCCTCATCGCCGCTGCTGGCCACGAAAGTGATGCCCTGCGCATTTCCTTGAGCGAAGATCTCGTGCAGCTGCTGCAACACGAACCTGAAATCCTGACCTTGGTTATCAACCGGAAAGTACTCGAGCTCGCAACCGCCGAAAGACGAGTTGACGATATCGTAGGCGTTGGAGTCCACGATATAGCTGTAGCCGTCAGCAATACTTTGATTCGACAAGTCGGGAATACTGACCAGCGTGACAGCCGATCCCGGAGCGCCGCCGGTCACTTGTTGCGTATCAAGGCTTGCCTCGAACGAGCCGGGGCCATTAAAGACGCCGCCGCCATCGATTTTCACCGTGGTGATGGTTGGAGCCGGCTTGCCTGTTATGGTGGTGAACTTCTCGTGAGCGAAAGCGGCCGGCTCATCACCCGGGAAGATCAAGTCGGACATGAGAATGGCCACGCTGACGCCGCTGCCGTCGGTCTTGGCACTGTACGCCGGATAGTCGTAGGCTTGCTTCAAATCGTCAAACCAATACGATCCCGTTGCCGTGTACCGATTGTCGATGATGGCTTCGGGGGTCGCACGGCCTAATACGCGCGAATGCACATGGCGCTCCGGCAAAGAATCCAGTCCTATGACCCGTGCGTTGAGCGAGGCCAGTTCATTGGGAAGCGAGAGATTTCCCTTCGTCATGTAACGTGTGTGCCCGTTCTGCGTGCGGCTGTGAACCGCCGCGCTGAAAGTGCTGGATACGGCACTGGCTGATCCTTGCACGATCACGCCGTGCGCATTGCTTTGCAGTATCGTGAATCCGTGATCGGCCAACGAGTTTTTCAGCGCCGCCAGATCGGCGGCACTCGGGCCGAAACGCTGCATGAAATCGGATGGCTGCAGCCACTGCTGGTACTTGGACGAATTTTTATCGTGGAGCTCGGCAAGCAGTGATTCGAGTTCCTCCTGATGCCGCAACGGCAGATACACCGAGAATTGCACCGTGGCGGTGGGCGATGCGGCTTGCATCACCGCCGGCGCTGCCGCCGCGCTTCCCAGCTGCGGCGCGGCCGCCGCCGTATAGGCGCCCAGTCCCAGAGCCAGCGCAACGCCGGCCCTCACCAAACTGTTTGTATTCATTTACCTTCCCCTATAATTAGATCCCGATCCAACTACCACTCGCCAGAGACTCGCCAGAGACTTGCCAGAGGCTCGCCCGCGACTCGCTCAAGACTTGAGCCGAATGATAAGGCTGCGTCCGCAAAGATGACAGCCAATAACGGGAGACGTCGGGCGCAGGCATGCCGCAAAATTGACATAATCCGCGCGCGGCTCGGAGCGAATCGCAACATCCGCGGGCGATTTAGCAAGCGCTAACGTGGGTCGATGGCGCCGCGACCGTCAGGCGGCGCGTGGAAACGTGCGCCAATAACTATGAGTACTGTTCGGCGCAATCGGCGAGGATGAGACTCACGCACTCGGTCAGGCGTATCGCGTAATCGATGTGCAGGAATTCATTGGGTCCGTGCGCGTTGGAATGCGGCCCAAGCACGCCGGTGACCAAAAATTGCGTCTTCGGGAACCGCTCGCCGAGCATCCTCAAGAATGGAATGGTTCCTCCGCCGCCCAGGCTTACCGGA
>DASXNX010000195.1:0-2081 GCA_036494725.1 Steroidobacteraceae bacterium | reverse complement strand
GCGCCTGCCGGATGCGCGGCTCGTCATGGTAGAGGCATGCGGCCACCTCCCGCATGTCGAGCACGCTGCTCTTGTCGCGCACCATGTCCGCGCATTCCTGGAGGGAGGCGCGTCATGAAACTCGTCTCCTTCCATCTGATGCCGTACCGGCCGCTCGATCTCGAAGAGGCGGCTAAGCACCGCTCGCCCTGGGTGGTGTTGCCGAACCGGCTCTACGACCCGGTCAAGGGTGCCGAGGAATACGCCCGCCACATCGACGCGCTCGTCTATGCCGACGAGCTCGGCTTCGACGCGATCGGCCTCAACGAGCATCACCACAGATATTTGACTTTGTACATCTTGGTTTCCCCCGACCGCAAAGGTCACAGCGACGATGGACAGAAGCTTATCGCAGCTTTAAATTTCAGAAATGCTGAACAATTTGCTGAAGCAGCGCGAGCATGTCACGTTCTACAGCGACAAGGATGGCGTCAGAAAATACGGCTTACCCGGCTCAATGGCCCCGGGCCGATTTGCCAGAAGGCGCATCCAGTGCTGATCGCGCGCGCGCCCTTTCTGCAGTAACCATGCGTGTTCCTTTGCGGGAACCGCTTTCAGCACCGGAAACTCCACCGGATATTTGGCACCGTGGTACACGATTTCAATCTGGTGGCTCGGCACAAACCGGCGCACCAGCGCCTCCGTGACACCCGGGCGGTAATTGTCATGCATTTCGACAATTAAATCCGCTTGAGACAACACGGGTGCTAAATCAGGGCACAACAAGTCGAATTCGTTCCCCTCACTCCACCTAGGTTTACCATTTTGTACCTCCTGCAGCATCTCTTAACGTTTGCTGGTCTCTACTGAAGGGCCTGAGGTGTTTGCTATTCGCGCGGCCGGAATATACCGATAGAGCGTTGCAGTAGAAACCCCGAGGCGGTGTGCTATTTTGATTCGCGCTGATGTCCGAGGTGCGCATCTGCAAGAAGGAGATCTTCAGGCAGGTGCTGCCGGTCGTGCGCAGCTCCGATTCCGATACAGCGACCAAACTCGTCAACGACCACGAAGACGGCAACGGGGTCGCGATCTTCACCCGCGGCGGCGATGCCGCGCGCGAATTCGCCAACCGCATCCAGATCGGCATGGTTGCCGTCAATGTGCCGATGGCGTTCACAGCTTTGGCGGCTGGAAGCGCTCCTTGTTCGGCGACAGGGCCGTCCACGGCATGGAAGGCGTGCGCTTCTGCTCCCGCCTCAAAACCGTAACCGCCCGCCGGCCCACCGGCATCCGCGCCGGCGCCGAATACGTCATGGCGACGATGCGGTGAGGGTTCAGTCGGCCCGCCGGCCGGCCGCAACCTACCGTTGAGCGCGCTGGCCTGATCGGTCTGTTTTATCAGAAGAAGATCAGGCCGGATTCCCGGAATGGGTGCAGGTAGGTTGGCATGCGCCTCGCTAAAACTTGCAGGTCTCGCCGTCACGTTGCACTGAACCCCACTCCGGTTCGCCCGCAACATACCATGCGATTGTGGCAATTTCAGCAGCGCCATTCCTTGACCGGTGCGGGCGATTGGCACTCAACCCGGAGGGCGCGGTTGCAAATTTACGTAAAACGCGCGGCCAATTGCCGTCGCGCGCCACAGCGGTCGCGGAAGCTGCGCGCGTTCGGTCTTGGGGCTGCTCGCCACTTCGCGGAACATTTTGCCGGCGCCAGCGGCGCGAAGCTGGCGCACCTGGGCCTCAATGCTCTGGCCGCTGGTCGATACCCGCGCTAAAAAGTTGTTGATAGTAATTGGCCGACCACTGTTGTTCACGAGTTCCCTGTTCTCCTAGTGGGGTGACAGTTTCGTGCCCGCATCACGAGAATCGCAAGCCCGGACCCGTGCGTTCGCGCGCGTCCTGGGGCCTTGGCTGGCAATCGTCCCCGGCATCATCACGCTGCGCGCGCCCGCGATGGGAGCGCTCGCGTCCGATTTCTTCAAAAGCGACCTGTTCGTGTGGTTTGCGGGCGCGCTGCTGCTGTTCGGCGGCCTGCTGATCATCGCTTTTCACCAATACTGGTCGAGCGTGGCGGCGGTCATGATTTCGCTGTTCGGCTGG
>DASXNX010000194.1:0-85174 GCA_036494725.1 Steroidobacteraceae bacterium | reverse complement strand
ACACCACGGGTATTGCGAAGTATGTCGGTGCCTATCACACCGTCGGTACCGATGACACCGCTGGTGTTGCGAAGTATGTCTCGGGATTCTGCAGCGCTCGAGAAATTAATCCCAAACCCAAATGCACAGAGCGTCATCGACGCTATGTAGCTTGCGTTCCTTGCATTATTAGTGCGCATCTTTCGCCCCTTCTTGCTGTTGCAGCAGCGCGAGGTATTCCTCGCGGTCTTCGTCATTTTCAACATAGTGATACAGTCCAATCCCTGTCTTAATTGAGCCCGGATTCTCTTTGGTAGAATGCTTTGCAAACCAGGTATCCACTTCGTCGGTGAATTTCTCCCCGGTTCTTCGAATAAAGCTGTTGAACTTCGCCAAGTCTTCGACCGACAAACCGTAGTCCGCAAAAACTGTTCTCTGCAGCAATCCGGTGCCGCGCACTGTGCGCTTCAGGTTTACGGACATCGTTTCGATAACGTTGTGACTGGCTTCCGCGAATGCGCGGATGTTTTCCGGACTGAGGCGCTCAGGGATATATGTTCGCGCTACGCAGCGCACGGTCCCATTTCCAAGGTCTTGAACGACGCCGGACTTCAACAGAGCTTCAAGCACAATTTCGGAAGGGACTTTCGGCCCAGCGTATTTTTGTACTAGCGATTCAAAGCTTCTGGACTCGGCCGCGCGGGTAGTGCTGTCGGGCGTAATCGGAATATCTAATACGAGACCATAGGGCCCAAGATAGAGCGCGTCAGAATGCCACCCCGCCAAAACCTCGGATGCAGCCACCGAATAGTTAAGAGCTGGACTTGCATGGGTTTCCGATCCGCGAGCCCCGCGAACCTGATGCACCGTCATCCCGGTCATCAATCCCACCTCTTCTTCCGTAAGTTCTTTCGTCCCACTCGCAGCGCGCTCAGCACGCGCACCATTTATCAGCGCGCTCTGGAGCGCCAAGGAAAGGTCGTCAAAACCAATTCCATTTCGTATCGCAATGCGGCAAAGCGGCCCAAGCACATGCCTAATCGCCGCTAGCAGATTGCCTTTAACAGATTGCTCCACCGAACGACATAATACAACTATTTATGTGCTCTACTTCACGTTATCCGCTACCCATACATACGTGTGTTGGTGTTATATAACGCTAACTATGCGAACTATGTTAAGTTTTGCAAAGGTATAAGTCGTTGATTTTTGGATTTCGAACTGGGCTGTGGCGACCACTAATTGCGACGTTTCAACTCGGGTTGCTGGGCATGCTGGCCGCATGTACTCAGTCATCAGACGACTCGGGGACGCTAAGACGAGGGCTTGGTGGTGATCCAGCTTCCTTGGATCCAGCAGCTGCGGCCGACACTTTCTCCACTCAGGTACTACAAGATCTGTTTGAGGGATTAACAAGCGAATCGCCGAATGGCGAAGTCGTACCTGGTATCGCCTCTAGTTGGACCGTCGACTCGGTAGGAAAAAAATATACATTTAAACTTCGCTCGAATGCTCGTTGGTCCAACGGTAAACCGGTGCGTGCCCAAGAATTTGTTGCAGCTTGGCAGCGAGTATTGGACCCGAAGCAAGGGTCTCCCATCGCAAATGATTTGAGAATTATCGTCGGCGCGGCAGCAATAATGTCCGGTCAATCGCCACCTTCGTCCTTGGGTGTGACGGCGCCAAGTGACGATTTGCTAATTGTAAATCTTGAAGAACCTGCGCCTTATTTTCCGCAGCTGCTGACTCACTCCGCCGCCTTTCCCATTTATTCCGATTCCAGCGTTCGCAGTCATGACCCCCAGGAGTGGGTATCAGACGGAGCCTACGTCCTTTCTAGCTGGCAACCAGGCACGAAATTAGAACTCAGTCGAAACATCGCCTATTGGGACCGAGAAAGCGTCCGTATAAAACGTGTCGAATATCTGATCGATCCCGACCAGAATGTTCAGTATGCAGCGTACCGAGCTGGACAACTCGACATGACCGATACGGTGCCCCCGAATGCAATCGCGTCACTTCGCAGAGACCATTCTAAGGAGATTGTGATTGCGCCTTACCTCGGGATCTCCTACTACGGAATAAACACAGCCGCACCGCCTTTCAAGGGAAACCCCAAGCTTCGTAAAGCGTTATCTATGGCAATCGACCGGAAGCGAATCGTTGATGCTTTGGCGTTGGGCCAAGCAGCCGCGTACGCTTTTGTGCCACCCGGAACGTGGAATTACGAATTCCAACACGTGGACTGGGAAATGCTTGGGGCTAGTGATCGCATAGCAGAGGCAAAGCGCCTTTACACCGAGGCTGGATATTCGACACGCGAACCACTTCGTTTGCGACTGCTCTTAAATTCAAACCCTGCGATTAAGCAAACGGCAATTATGATTGCAGCAATGTGGAAGCAAGAGCTCGGGATTGAAACCGAAATCGTCGACGAAGAATTTCGAGTGTTTTTGCAGTCTCGGCGCGACAGAAACAGATGGGACGTCGTAAGGTTGGCTTGGAACGCAGACTTTAACGACGCAAGCAATTTCCTAGATATTTTCCGGGCGAATTCGTCAAGCAATGACACCGGCTACACCAACCCCATCTTCGACACAATTCTCGGTGAGGCCGATCGAAGTGCGAATCCCGAAACTCGACGTAATCTACTTGAGAATGCAGAACGAGTGATGCTCGCTGATTACCCGGTAATACCTCTCTACTTCTATGTTTCAAAGAGGCTCGTGAAACCTTACGTTTTCGGCGTCAGACCAAATCCCCTTGACCGGATACCTTCCAAAACCTTGCAAATCCTTACGCACTAGTCGCCGAATCGCCCACAGAAGTTCAACTCGGCACCTGCTATTTTGTACGTCGAAAGTTTCGTCGTCGGCTGCCGCGCTGTTGGATTGGGTTAAGAATCAGAAAATTCGAAAGGATGTCGACTACACGATCCCCCAATGATTTGATTTGATGCGGTGTAAGGCCTGGATTTGTTGACACCGATGAATTCATGCGAATTTTCATAGAGGCCGCCACCTCAATTGCGCCCGTTCTCGTCAATTCGTCCGCCATCGCTCTAGTAGGAATCCCGTGCCCATAAGCGCGCACCAAGGAATCAAAGGATTTGCCGCGGCCGTATATCGCCAAATCTGACGGCCGGCCATTCGGATTTAAGAATCTCGGATCGCGGCGCCAAGCCAATAGCACCCGATTCACCGGCTGCAGTTGAGCGTCGCTGACTTTACTCATAGCACTCCTGGAGGATTTTAGGATGCGCGAAATTTCTCCCCGAGGCATTCCTGTTGTTGCAGCAATGCCAGAAATATTTATGCGGCCACCGAAATTAATCTGTCCCGAGGCTGCGCTCAAAACAGCGGCCTCTCGGAATAGAGAATTCATATCCGAGACGCTCACACCCGCATCAAGCGCGAAGGCCGACAGCGGCAACAACAATCGCCCGAGTGTCATCCTCGCTGCGAGTTGCACATCTTTCCCAGATGTCCTTTCCCGTCGCCCAGTTCTACTGGCGCGCGGAGTATGCTTGGTCAAATTGCTCTCTCAGCTTGTTTTGCGGTTCCATAAAGTTGAAAAGTTGCTCGACCTCCTCCATGCAATCGCTCGCCACACACCAGAGGCTATTTCGTCACCTGATTCGACCGACTCGCGGGGGTGCTGCGGGTGTCCTGATCGTTTTTGCCCTGCTTCTCGACGTGGCTGCAAAGGCGGGCTGGATCGGTATTCCCCTCGCGTTGCTGCTCATCTCCTGGTTTTTCAAGTACGCCTACATCCTCTTCGATCATACGGTGCGCGGATTCGATGAGCCGCCCACCCTCGACATTCAAATGATGAACCCCGTGGACGAGCAACGCCCCCTGGGGCAGCTCATTATCTTAGGCTTGATTTTCGCCGCCGTGAAACTGGTCGAGGACCGGTTTGGACCTATCGCCGCCGGCACTCTGACGGTGTTCGTGGCTTTGACCTTGCCCGCCTCGATCGCGGAATTGGGCCTGGAGAGCAACATCCTGAAAGCTGCCAATCCGCTGGCGTGGTTGCGCATCGTGGTCGCTTTGGGACCTCTCTACGGGCTGGTCCTTTTGATCGTTTTGGGCTATGGGGTGGGTTTGGAGGCCCTTTGGAGCTTGGATCTTTGGCTGCCGTTGCAAGTGGCGATCGGCATGTTCGCCATCCTCTCGTTCTTCAGCTTCTTGGGCGGCGCGCTCTACGAGCGGCGTCACGAGCTGGGCCTGGAAACCTGGGTGTCGCCCGAGCGCACCGAGGAGCTTCGGCGCCAGGAGGAACGCAAGCAAGACGACAAGCTCGTGATGGAGGCCTACGGTCTCATGCGCGTGGACTCGCACATCAAGTGCTGGCAGACCTTGAATGATTGGCTCAAATCCCGGGGCAATGCCCCTGAGGATTATCGCTGGCTCTGCGAGCGGGTGGCCAGTTGGGAGGATCCTCGCTATGTGAGCCGCTTGGCCCAGGATTACCTGGAACGGCTGCTGACGCTCAAGCGCAACGGCGAGGCCTTGGATACCCTCGCGCAGCGCTTTGCTCTGGATGACACCTTTCGCCCCAAGTCGGCGGCGAACACCTTGGAATTGGCCCGGCTCGCCTCTCACGGCGGAAAACGCGCCTTGGCTCGAGCGCTGCTGTCGGATTTCGCCGCCCGCTTTGCCGACGATCCGCTGGTTCCGGTTGCGCAAGCACTCGCCCACAATCTGGGCGCCGCTTAGTCAGTTTGCACCGCGTTGGTGCGGCATTGCGGCGCACCGGTCCTTGAGGTAAAGATTGAGCAAGGCCGTCGATACGACGACGATTTTCCCGGAGGATATTTGAGCGCAACACCGTACAACGAAATGTACGTCAACGAGGGTGCCGGGCGGCCCCACTACCAGCGCTATACCCGCTGGCTTCTCGAGCAGCCGGCGGAGCGCCTGGCGCAGAAGCGCGCCGAGGCCGATGCTCTCTTCCACCGCGTGGGCATCACCTTTGCCGTGTACGGCCAGGACGAAGGAGCGGAGCGGTTGATTCCCTTCGACATCGTTCCCCGGGTGCTGCCCCGCGAGGAATGGGTCCGGCTCGAGGCCGGATTGAAGCAGCGCGTGCGCGCCTTGAATGCGTTCATTCACGATATCTACCACGACCAGCAGATCTTGAAGGCGGGGGTGATTCCCCCGGAGCAAATTCTGTGCAACTCGCAGTACCGCCCTGAGATGCAGGGCATCGATGTGCCCGGCGGCATCTACGCGCACATCGCCGGCATCGACATCGTTCGCGATGGCGCCGGCGAGTTCAAGGTGTTGGAAGACAACCTGCGGGTGCCCTCGGGCGTCTCCTACATGCTCGAGAACCGCAAGATGATGATGCGGCTCTTTCCCGAGCTCTTCTCCGAGCATCGGGTGGCCCCGGTGGATCACTACCCCGACGTGCTGCTGGATAACTTGCGCAGCGTCGCCCCCACCGGCGTTGCCGATCCCACGGTGGTGCTGCTGACCGCCGGGGCACACAACAGCGCCTACTTCGAGCATGCCTTCCTGGCGCAGCAAATGGGCATCGAGCTCGTTGAAGGCCAGGATCTCTTTGTGCGCGACGAGGCGGTCTTCATGCGCACCACTCAAGGCCCGCAGCGGGTGGATGTCATCTACCGGCGCATCGACGATGATTTTCTGGACCCCCTGGTTTTCCGGCCCGACTCCATGCTCGGGGTCCCGGGTCTGCTCACGGCCTATCGTGCCGGGCGCATCACCATCGCCAACGCCATCGGCACCGGGGTGGCGGACGACAAATCCATCTACCCCTATGTCCCGGAAATGATCCGCTTTTACCTAGGGTCAGCGCCCATCATCGGCAATGTACATACCTGGATGCTGCGCAAAAAGGAGGATCTGGAGTACGTGCTGGCGCATCTGCCCGAGCTCGTGGTCAAGGAAGTGCACGGCGCCGGCGGCTACGGCATGTTGATCGGTCCCGCCGCCACCAAGAGCGAGATCGAAACCTTCCGCCGGCTGATCAAGAGCAATCCCGAGCGCTACATCGCTCAGCCCACCCTCGCCCTCTCCACCTGTCCGACCTTTGCCGAGGCGGGACTCGCGCCCCGTCACATCGACCTGCGCCCCTTCGTGCTGTCGGGGAGCGATGTGAGCATCGTTCCCGGGGGCTTAACCCGCGTGGCCTTGATCTACGGGTCCCTGGTGGTCAATTCCTCGCAGGGGGGCGGCACCAAGGACACCTGGGTGCTGGAGTCTTAGGAACCGGATGCTGAGCCGCACCGCCGATCACCTGTACTGGATGTCGCGCTATATCGAGCGCGCCGAGAGCCTGGCGCGCTTGGTGGATGCGCACTACCGCATGTCGCTGCTGCCCCATTCCCCCGAAGTGCTGGCCCAATCCTTGAGCGCCACCATGACGGCGCTGCACATGCAGCAGGCCTATCTTGCGCGCCACGAGCGCGTCACGCCCAAATCCGTGTTCGAGTTCGTGAGCCTGGACCGCGAATACGGCGGCAGTATTTTCAATTGCCTGAAAGTGGCGCGCGAGAATGCGCGCGCGGTGCGCGGCTCCCTCACCTCCGAGCTGTGGGAGACCTTGAACTCCACCTGGCTCGATGCCCGCTCCCAGGTGATGCGGCGCGGCGCCCAGGTGGATATCGGTGAATTCGTCGAGTGGGTGAAGGAGCGCTCGCACCTAACGCGCGGCGTGACGGTCGGCACCATGATGCACGATGAGGCCTTTCACTTCACCCGCATCGGCACCTTTCTCGAGCGCGCCGATTCCACCGCCCGCATCCTCACCGCGCATCAAAGCGACTTCGAACCCGGTGCCGATGCCAGCGTGGTGCCCGACCCGTATGAATGGAGCGTGCTCTTGCGCGCGCTCTCCGCCTTCGAGGTGTATCGTCGTGCCTATCGCGATGTGATCACGCCGTTTCGCGTGGCGCAGCTTCTGATCCTGCGCGACGATATGCCACGCTCCCTGCTGCGCTGCTGCAAAGAGGTGTACGCCAACTTGAAGTCCGTATCGAACGCGCAATCGGCCGAGACCGAGCGGCGCGCCGGCGAAATGCATGCCATGCTGCACTTCACGCGCATGGAGGAGATCTTAGGGCTGGGCCTGCCGCGCTTTCTCGAGCAATTTTTGAGCAGACTGCAGGATCTGGGGGTGCGCATCGCATCGGATTTCTTGGTTCCCCCGGCGGAGGCGTAATGCAATTGCACATCCGACATGAGACGCGCTACCGCTACGAGCGGCCGGTGAAATACAGCGTTCAAAGCCTGCACCTCACCCCGCGCCGCGATTTGAGCCAGCGCGCGCTCGCCTGGAACATCATCGCCCCCGGCCGGCGCCTGGAGCAGATCGATGCCCACGGCAACATCTCGCACCTGCTCACCGTCGAGGAGCCGCACCGCGAAATCCGCATCATCGTGCACGGCATCGTGGAAACCGCGGAAGCCGAGGCGCGCCAGGACGATGGGCCGCTCTCGCCCTTAGCCTACCTGGCACCCACCAAGCTCACCCAGCCCAACGAGGAGTTGAAGACTTTCGCGGAGGATGCGCTCAGAAAAATCACGGATCCCAAGGGGCGGGCGCAGGCCCTGGCGGAAGCCGTATTCGGCGCCGTGCGCTACAAATCCGGCGCAAGCGACGTCAAGGACAGTGCGGCCCTCGCCTTCGAGAGCGGCGAGGGCGTGTGCCAGGATCATGCGCATGTGTACATCGCGTCGGCGCGCGCGGTGGGCATGCCGGCACGCTACGTCAGCGGCTACATCTATACCGGCGACTCCAATGACGCGGCCAGCCACGCCTGGGTCGATATCTGGCTGGGGCCCGAGCTGGGCTGGCAAAGCATGGACGTGACCCACCAGCGTCCCGCCGTGCGCACCTACTGCCGGCTCGCCGTGGGCCGCGACTACCTGGATGCGGCGCCGGTGCGCGGTGTGCGTCACGGCGGCGGCGGCGAGAAAATGGAAGCCAACGTGCTCGTGGCCGAATCGGCCTTGCAGCAACAGTAGGGAGACGACATGACCTACTGCGTCGGCTTGGCCGTCGACACCGGACTCGTGATGTTATCGGACTCGCGAACCAACGCCGGCGTCGATCAGATCAACACTTTCCGCAAGATGACCATTTTCCCACACGCCGCCGATCGCGTGCTGGTGCTGATGTCGGCGGGCAATCTCGCCATCACCCAGGCGGTGGTGAATCTTCTGGAAACGCCCGAGGACGCGGGTAAGCCGACGGCTTTCTTGAGCGCGAGCAACATGTTCAACGCAGCGCGCGTGGTCGGCGAGGCGCTGCGCGTCATCCATCAGCGCGACGCCGAGGACTTGAAGGAACATGGCCATGAATTCAACGGCACTTTCATCCTGGGCGGACAGATCAAAGGCGAGGAGCCGCGCCTGTTTCACATCTATTCCGCGGGCAACTTCATCGAGTCCTCGATCGAGACGCCTTACTTTCAGATCGGCGAATCGAAGTACGGCAAGCCCATCATCGATCGTGTGATCACGCGCTCGAGCAGCTTAGGCACAGCGGCGAAATGCGCGCTCGTCTCCATGGATTCGACCATCCGTTCGAATATATCGGTGGGACCGCCCTTGGATCTGGCGATCATGAAGCGCGGCGAGTTCAGGCTCGCGACCCACATCAGTATCGAGATGGATAATCGCTACTTCACCATGATCCGCGACCGCTGGGGTCAGGCTCTGCAGGAAGTCTTCAGCGAGCTGCCGAATCCCGAATGGGTGAGTCCTTAGATCGACTGATCAGTTGGGTAGCTGATTTCCAAAATCATAGGCGGCAAGCGCCGAGGGTCTGCCCAAGAGATAGCCCTGCGCATAGTCGACCCCCAAGGACCTCACCGCCTGCAGCTCTACATCCAGCTCGACCGATTCGGCGACGGTTTGCACCCCGAGATCGCCGGCCATGCGCACGATGCCCGAAATCATGGCCCGCGCCACCTTGTCGGTGGGTGCCGCGCCGACCAAGGAACTGTCGATCTTGAAGTAGTGCGCCGGCACCGATCGCAGATAGCCGTACGAGGGTGCGTTGGCGCCGAAATCATCCAACGCCACCTCGCAGCCCAAGGCCTCGAGCCTTTTCAAGGATTCGCTCACGCTGATGTTGCCCGAGGAAGCGAAGCGCTCCGTGACGTCGAAGCACAGCGCCTGCGGCGGCAGGCCGCTCTTGATCACGCAGGACTCAACGTAACTGAGGAAGTTGTCGTCGGTCATGGACTGTGCCGACAAGTTGATGGAGAACACCGAGGGCACGCGCGCCCACAGTTTGCGATTGTTGGTCAGCCACGCCAGCAGGGTGCGAACCACCCAGCGGTCGATGTTCGGCATCAGCCGTTGCTGTGCCGCCCGCGCCAGAAAATCAGCGGGTTCGACCAGGGCGCCGTCGGCGGTGCGCAGGCGCAGCAATACCTCGTAATGCGCCAGGCTCACGTTGTCCTGCAGCGAATAGATGGGCTGCAGGAACAGCTCGAAGCGCTCCGCCTGCATCGCGGTTTCGATCTGGCCATTGACCTGCATGTCCCGCTCCACGACCGGTAGAGTCTTGCGGCGGTCGAACTCCGCCGCCAGGCAGACGAACACCGGTTCCAATCTTTTCTCCAGGGGCTCGGCGGTGCGCGAATCGGTGATCTTGGCATCGATGCTCAAACGCACGGCGCCGTTGATGGCGCCGCCGCTATCACGCACCGGTATGGCAAGAGAATAATTGCCATCCTCGCGCGCGGCGTACGTCATCTCCAGATTTCCGCCGGTATCGATGGACAGTGAATCCTCCACCAGTTGGTGATCCTCCGGCAGCAGAAAATCCTCGCTCAGCCATAGCGTGTCGGCGGCGAAGTCATGAAAGGACACGCCCGACACCTCGGGCGCGAGCGCGCGAATGACCTGCGCCAATGCTTCCAAGGTCTTGCTCGGGGAGGTCTTTGCGTCAATTCGTATGTTGGTCGTCACCTAGTGCTTCCGGGGGAAATTTGGCCTGCGACAATGGTATGTCGGCGCTTCAGCGCGCGGCATGTCGCCGGGAAACGACGTAACTGCGCAGCGACACAGGATTTTGCTTAAAGACCCGCAAATCGCCGAAGCGGCCGCTTGAACGAGGGTCGCCGATTTTAAGTCAAAGCGTCTTAAGTCAAGATCGCAAAGAGCTTGCTAAGATACTGAAGCTCGCCTGATTCAAGGGATGTGATTCATGCCCAGGGCCGGGAAAGGTTTGAGGTTGTTTCCATGAAAATTCTACGCCGCATTCTTGCCGCGATCGTCCTTGTGCTGCTTGCGGCCCTCGGCTATCTGTGGCTCAAGCCCCCCGCGCTGCTGCGCGTGGGCGCCAATTACGCAGCCAAGATCGTCTGCTCCAACGTGTTTCTCGCGGACCGCGACCCCAACGAGGTCGTGATTCTGGATGTGCAGGCGCCGGGCGTCTGGATCTTGCATTACATCCGCGTGCGCGTGGATCGCGAGCACGGCGTGGTGCACGCCGGATTCTTAGGCTTCATCGGCGGCGGGCTGGCCGTGGCGCGGCCGGGCAAGGGCTGCACCGTCCTGCCGGACGGCAAGCTCAACTTCACCGCCATCGAGCCCGCGCGCCGGGCGCCACAACCCACACCCGCAAGTTCCGCCTCCGAAAGCGGCCTCTGGCCGGACGGCGCCGCCGTGCAAACCAATCCTGCGCTCGATCGCCTGCTCGCCAACGATGCTCTCGCCGGTCCCGGCGCGCGCGCGTTGGTGGTGGTCGATCATGGCCGCATCGTGGCCGAACGCTACGGCAAGGGTTTCGATCCCACCACGCCGCTGCTCGGCTGGTCCATGACCAAAACCGTGACCGCCGGCATCGTCGGTCTCTTGGTCAAGGACGGCAAGCTCAAGCTCGCCCAAGCCAATCTATGGCCCGCCAGCGATGGCCGGGAACGCATTCGCATTGCCGACCTGCTCGCGATGTCGAGCGGCCTTTACTTCAACGAGAACCAGGGACTGGTGTCGGATCTCACCACCATGCTCTACCTCGAACCGGATATGGCCGGCTTCGCGCGCGCTCAGCCGATGATCAATCGCCCCGGCGAGGTATGGAGCTACTCCAGCGGCACCGCGTTGATCTTGTCGCGCATCGTGCAGGACGCGTTGGGCTTGAGCGCTCCGGCATACATCGATGAGCGTCTGTTCAAGCCGCTGGGCATCACCACCGCCACGATGGAACAAGACGAGAGCGGCACGCTGGTCGGCTCTTCTTATATATATGCCAGCGCGCGCGATTGGGCGCGCTATGCCCAATTTCTGCTGCAGGACGGTGTATGGCATGGACAGGCGCTGCTTCCCGTAGGCTATGTGTCCATGATGGCGACGCCGGCGAAGGCCTCCGGCGGAGAATATGGCCAGGGCCTGGTCTGGCTGTGGGGATCGGATGCCAAGACTGCCGGCGAGAATCCGGACACCGAGTTCAACATTCCTCCGGATACCTTTTATATGATGGGCCATGACGGTCAAAGCATCGCCATCATCCGTTCGCGCCAGCTCGTGGTGGTGCGTATGGGGCTCACGCCCGTTGCCGATCATTATTCGCCGCAGCCCTTGCTCAAAGCCGTGCTCGAGGCGCAAGCGCAGCGCTGAGCGCGAACATCCATGATCCCGCATTTCACCACCTTCCTGCTCACCTTCACGGCGTTGTTCTCGATCGTCAACCCGCTCTCCGGCACGTTCATCTTCTACGGTGTCACGCGCGATCTCGAGCCCGAGGTGCGCGCGCTCATGGCGCGCTGGGTGGCGATTTATTCCTTCGCCATCGTGGCGCTCTCGCTGTATCTCGGCGCCTATGTCCTGGGGTTCTTCGGCGTGTCCATCCCCGTGCTGCGGGTGGCGGGCGGCATCATCGTCGCAGCCGCCGGATGGCGCATGCTCAATGCGCCCGACGCCACCGAGCAGCGGCGCAGCGAAACCCCGAACACGCAGTACATGGCGGCGCCGCCCAGCCGCCTGGCCTTCTACCCGCTCACCCTGCCTCTGACCACGGGACCGGGAACCATCTCGGTCGCGGTTTCCTTGGGCGCCGGACGGCCCACCGGCCTGCACGTCTCCACGCTGTCCTTCTTCCTCGAGACCCTGGCCGCCACCGCGCTGCTGTGCTCGATCATCTATTCTTTCTATCGATACTCGGCGCGCGTCGCCAAATGGATCGGCCCCACGGGCACCACCATCGTCGTGCGCCTGTCCGCGTTTCTTCTGTTCTGCATCGGTATTCAAATCCTGTGGAACGGCGCCGCTGAACTTTTGAGTACACTGCTGTTCAACAGCACGGCGACTTAAGCCGCCCACCTAGCGCACAAACATAAAGAGTACGGCCTAAAATGACGATGGAATTCGATCGCCGCCAATTCATCTCGGGCAGCGCCTGTGCGCTGTCGATGTCCTTGCTGCCGAAGAGCCTGCTCGCCGCCGCAGCACCCGCCGCAGCACCCGCCACGGCGCCCGCCGCCCCCGTTGCGCGAATCGAGGTGGTGCGCGACACCTACTTCGGTGAGACCGTGAGTGATCCTTATCGCTGGATGGAAAATGCCAAGGATCCGGACTGGCTGCCCTTCTTGAAAGATCAGAACGCCCACACGCGCGCGGTACTTGATGCGCTGCCCACGCGTCCGGCGCTCTTGAAGCGCATCCAGCAGCTGTCCGGCGAGACCGTGGCCACGAGCCGCGTGCAGCGCGCCGGGGGATTGCTGTTCTTCCAGCAGCGCCCCTTGGGCGCGGATAACTACAAGCTGTTCGTACGCGGAAGACCCGGCGGCGAGCCCACGGTGCTGGTGGATCCCACCGCCTTGAGTAGCGCAAAGAGTCACATGTCGCTCGATTGGTGGCGCGCCTCGCCCGACGGCAAGCACGTGGTGTACGGATTATCGAAAGATGGCAGCGAGGATTCGTTGCTGCACGTTCTCACGGTGGCCGACGGCAAGGATCTGCCCGAAACCATTCCCAACACCGAGGGCGCGAATCCGGTCTGGCTCGAGGACGGCAGCGGATTTTTCTACAACCAGCTCACCGCGCCCGTGGCCACGCCCGAGCGTTACCTGGACAGCCAGGCCCGCTTTCATCGGTTAGGGTCGGATCCTCAGTCCGATCCCATCCTGATGAAGCGCGGGCTCGTGCCGGGAATCGATTACGACAAGATCCAATCTCCGGCCATCATTGCCTCGCGCGGTTCGCGCTGGGCGGTGCTGCAGCTTTCCGACGTACGACCTGAGTTTCGCGGTTTCATCGCGCCCTTGAGCGATGTCCTTGCCGGCAAAGCGCAGTGGAAGGCCTTTGCCGGTTTTGACGATGAGGTCACCGACTTCGAGCTCGACGGTGATGATCTGTACCTGCTGGTCAACAAGGGCACACCGCGCGGGCGCATCGTCAAAACTTTCGCCGCCGCTCCCAGCATCGCGGCGGGCACAGTGGTGGTGCCGCAGCATGCCAGCTTCGTCATCGAGAGCCTGGTGCGCGCGCACGACGGCTTTTACCTGAAAATCATGGATGGCGGCATCAGCCGCCTGGCGCGCCTGAATCACGATGGCAAGCTCGCCGACATCGCACTGCCCTTCGACGGCACCATCGGCGCGGTGTTTGCCGTGCCCGATGAAGAGGGCGCCCTGCTGTCGCTGCAGGGCTGGCTCACGCCGGCAGGTATTTATTCCGTGGACAGTGCCGGGCATGTCATGGACACCGGCATCACGCCCAAGCCCGCCATTGATGTGAGCGCCTACGAGGCGAAGCGCTTCTTCGCCACCGCCAAGGATGGTGTCAAGATTCCGTACACCTTGATTTATCGCAAGGGCCTGAAGCTCGACGGCAGCAATCCCACCTGGATCTAGGCTTACGGGTCCTATGGACTGGCCGCCTATACGCCCACGTTCGCCGGAAAGACCCTGGCGCTGGTCGATGCCGGCGCCATCGTCGGCTACGCCAACGTGCGCGGCGGCGGCGAGTATGGCCGCGAGTGGCACAAGGCGGGACAGCTTTTCAACAAACCCAACACCTGGCGCGATCTGATTGCGGTGTGCGAGGAGCTCATCGCCAAGAAATACACCTCGTCCCGGCATCTGGCCATCGGCGGCCGGTCCGCCGGCGGCATCACGGTGGGTCGGGCGCTGACCGAGCGGCCCGATCTCTTCGCGGCGGTGATCGACGGCGTCGGCTGGTCGAACCCGCTGCGCTACGTGGTGGAGCAGGATGGTTATGCGGAGGAGCCCGAGTGGGGCGCCATCTCGGACCCGCAGGGCTACGAAGCCTTGAAGCTCATCGACAGCTATCAATCGGTGAAGGACGGCACGCCCTACCCGGCCGTGCTCCTGACCACCGGCGTCACCGACCCGCGCGTCGCGCCTTTTCATCTGGGGAAAATGACGGCGCGACTGCAGGCGGCCAGCAACTCCGGCAAGCCCATTCTGCTGCGAGTCGACTTCGACGCCGGTCACGGCATCGGCTCCACGCGCGCGCAACAGGATCGCGAGGCCGCCGACACCTACGCATTTTTGCTGTGGCAGCTGCGCAGTGGCTAGTCTCGGCGGGTGCTATTGCGGGCGGATCCGCTACGAGGCGGCGGGTCCGATTTCTCAGGAATCGATCTGTCATTGCTCCATCTGCCGCAAGACCACAGGCGCTCCGTTCGTCGCCTGGTTCAGCGTGCCGCGCACGCGGTTCAAGTTCGTGCTGGGCGAGCCTAAGTCTTTCAAGTCCACCCCGAAGGCCACCCGGACCTTTTGTTCTCACTGCGCCACGCAGCTGACCTTCGAACACGAGGATCGCGCCGATTTCATCGACATCACCACCTGCAGTCTCGATGATCCCGGTGCCGCGGCGCCGAAGGATCACATCTGGACCTTAAGCCGGGTGCCGTGGATCAAGCTCGATGATCATCTACCCGAATATTCTCGATACCCGCCCGCGCAACCCTAGCGTGTCCGCATGAATACCGCCGCTGGAGACTGGCCATGGCCGCGATTGATCACATCATCCTGAAGGTGAATGACCTCAAAGCCAGCGTGGATTTTTACACCGGCGTGCTGGGATTCGCGCTGGAAGGAATGGACGTTCCCTTCACCGTGCTGCGCGCCGGCGAGCGCTAGCCATGCCCAACATCCCCGCCGACGTATTCACTGAGCCCGATTCCTCGCCGGATACCTTGGCCAACTTGGGACCGCTGCGCCGTCTGGCCGGTGTGTGGGAGTCCGATCTGGGAGTGGACCTTAATCCCAAGGAGGATGGGCCCGAACGGCGCGTGTTTCGGGAACGTACGCAGATGGATCCGATCGATGCGCAGACCAACGGTCCGCAACTGCTGTACGGGCTGCGCTATCACACCCACATCAACACGCCGGAGGAACTGATCACCTTTCACGATCAGGTGGGGTACTGGCTGTGGGAGCCGGCCACCGGGCTCATCATGCAGACCATTGCCATTCCCCGCGGGCAGGTGGTGCTGGCGGGCGGTACCGCGAAGCCGGAGGACGAGCGCATTTCGGTGGAGGCACGGCGCGGCGATACCCGCTTCGGCATTTGTTCGACGACCTTTCTCGAGGAAGCCTTTCGCACCGACTACTACCGCATCGACATCACCTTCCATGGCGAGGATTCCTGGAGCTATGTGACGCGCACCGACCTGGCGGTCCGGGGTGTCGTACCGCCGTTCGATCACCGCGACACCAACACCTTGCGGCGCATCGCGGCGCCCACCCCGAACCCGCTGGTGGGTCTTCTGAAAGCCGCTAAATCTTAAGTCAGCGCGGACCGGGCTGGGCGATCTTGGATTGCTCGCGAAGACCCTTAGGGATAAGCAGCCGCCCAAGCAGTTCGAACAATCCATAGGCGATGAGTGCCATGAGGGCGGCAGGAATCGCGCCGGTCAGAATGGTGGGGACATCGTTCAAGGACAGGCCGGAGACGATGGGCGCGCCATAACCCCCTGCTCCCACCAAGGCCGCCAGCGTCGCCGTGCCGATGCTGACGATGGTGGCATTTTTGATGCCCGCGAGCACCGTGGGACTCGCCAGGGGCAACACGATGCGAAACAGGATTTGCGGGCGGGTCAGACCGAACGCACGCGCATTTTCCAGATGCGACGGATCCACCGTGCGCACGCCGGTGAAGGTGTTGAGCACCACCGGCAACAGGCTGTACAGACAGAGCGCCGCCAGGGCCGGCTTCGTGCCCACGCCGAACACCGGGATGAGCACGCACAGCAGCGCGAGCGAGGGCACGGTTTGAATCACGGCACTGATGATGAGGATGGCCTGGCCCGCGGTCGGAAAGCGTACCGCGGCCAATCCCAGAGGAATGCCGACCAGTACCGAGAACAGCAGCGACAAGCCGACCAGCCACAGGTGCTCGCGCGTGCGCTGCAGGATGCCGGCCTGCCAGCTCTGCGCACGCGGCGCGTCGGAGCCTAAGAATTGCGAGGCGATCTTGGCGTAGCTTTGGTGCTCGATATCGGCCTGGGCGTTCATGGCCACCATGGCCTGCTCGCTGATCGAGCCCTCCAGCTTGCGCAGCGTCTGCCATTCCCTGGGATGCGATTGCGTGAATTCCCTTCGCGCCACCCAAACCGCCTGGTACACCGGAAAATATCCGCGGTTGTCCTTCAGCACCCTTAACTTAGATTTCTCGATCTTGGCATCGGTGGAATAAAGATCGATCAAGTTCACGGCGCCGTCATCGATGGCCTGAAACGACAGGCTGTGTTCCATGCGGTTGACCCGCTGCGGATCGAAATGCAGACGATAGCGCTCGGTCAAGCCCGCATATCCGTCCTTGCGATCCATGAACTCATAGGAAAATCCGGCGCTGATGCTGGTTTCGATCCGGGCCAGATCGCTGATGGTATGCAGATCATTTTTTTCCGCGAATGACTCCTTCACCGCGAGGGCATAGGTGTCGTTGAATCCCAGGGGCTCCGACATCACCAGATCCATTTTCTCAAGCGCCGCGCGGATATCCGCGATGGATTTCAAGTCGGGCTGTTTCAAAATCGCTTCGCTCAAGGTGCCGGTATAGTCCGAGTACACATCGATCGCCCCGCTGCTCAAGGCCTCGAACAAAATGCCGGTGTTGCCCATGCCGAGCTTGCGCTCCACCGTCGCCGTCGAGTCCGCTTCGATGGCCTGCGCCGCGATCTCTCCCAGCACGAAGCCCTCCGTGAACACCTTTGAACCGACCACGATGCGATCGGCGGCGTGGCCCAGCGCCGGCAACAGCAACGTCGGCATCAGCAGCGCCGGCATCAGCCACGGGGCGCGAAACCGCATCACGCCACCTGCACCGCATCGGCCAGCGTGCGCTGCGCGTTGATGAATGCGGTCACCAGCGGATCCGCGGGATGATCCAGCAGCTGCCGGTAGGTGCCGCTTTGAATGACCCGGCCCAGGTGCAGGAGCGTGATCTGCTCGGCGAGAAATGCCGCTTCGCCCAGGTCATGGGTGACGATCAACACGGTTTTGCCCAGACGCTGGAAAATGGACTTCAGTTCCGTCTGCAGGCTGCGCCGGATGAGGGGATCGAGAGCGGCCATGGGCTCATCGAGCAGCATCAACTGAGGATCCATCATCGCCGCGCGCATGATGGCCACGCGCTGCTTCTGGCCACCGCTCAATTCCTGCGGGAATCGGCCGAGAGCCCGGGTCGTCAGTTCCACCAGCTCGCGCAATTGCTCGATACGCTCGGCGATTTTAGGTTTCTTCCAGCCGCGCAGCCTCGGCACCAGCGATACATTGTCGCTGGCGCTCAAATGCGGAAACAATCCGCCCTCCTGGGGCACATAGCCGATCCGGTCGGCCCAGGCCGACGGGCTGAACGAGAGCAACGCCTGGTCGTTTATTTTCACATAGCCCTTGTCGAAGGGAATCAGCCCCAGGGTCACTCTTAGCAACGTGGTTTTTCCCGAACCGCTGGCACCGATCAACGCGTGCGTGGCACCGGTGGGTACTTTCAGGTTCACATCGGTGAGCACCTGGCGATCCTGGAAAGTCTTGTAGATGTTTTGTAGCTCGAGCATGGCGAACTTTTAGGGGTTCCCTTAGGGGTTCCCTTCGGGGTTCCCTTCGGGGCTTCCTTCCACAATGGTGCCCTGGTGATACAGCGCCTGCCAGCCCGTCCGGGTGAGGCGCCATAGCGTGGCGCGGCGCGTGATGCGCGGCCCTTGGGCCAGCGTGTAGGTGATGAGGTAATTGCCGAGCGCGATCTCGCGGCACTGGAAATCGCTGGTCACCCATTGGTCCTCCGCGGGATCGGGCAGCCTGCTTTCCAGGGTGTCGAGCACGAACTTCCGGCTATAGCGCCGGCCGGAGGCGCCCACCTCCCAGAAATCAGGATGCGTCATGGCCTCGTAGTCGCTGCGCCTCGTGCCGAATTCCGGATGATGGAAAATGGGCTCGTGCCGCTGCAACTCCTCGAGTATGGGCATCAATTCGGGCGCAGTGATGAAGCTCAGCATGGGCGCTCCTTGCAAGCCATTGCGTTCATACTACACAGGGCTTTACGATTCATTGCGATCATCGCAAATCTCACCCCGGGGGTGTCATGGATTTAGGTCTGCGCGGACGCCGCGCCATTGTCTGTGCCTCGAGCCAGGGCCTCGGCAAGGGTTGTGCCCTGGCGCTGGCGGAAGCCGGTGTGGACCTGGTGGTGAACGGCCGCCACCAGGCCCTGCTCGAGCAAACCGCCGCCGAGATTCGCGAGAATTGGGGCGTGCAGGTGACCCCGGTCATCGCCGATGTCGGCACGGCGGAAGGACAGGCGGCGCTGCTGGCCGCTTGTCCTACACCGGACATCCTGATCAACAACAACGGCGGACCGCCGCTGCGAAATTTTCGCGAGCTTTCGCGCCAGGCCATGCTGGATGGGGTGACGAACAACATGGTCACGCCCATCGAGCTCATTCAGCAGGTCATCGATTCCATGACCGCGCGCGGCTTCGGCCGCATCGTCAACATCACCTCATCGAGCGTCAAGGCGCCGATTGCGGGGTTGGACCTCTCGAGCGGCGCGCGGGCCGGTCTCACCGCGTTCGTCGCGGGCGTCGCGCGCAGCGTTGCCGACAAGAACGTCACCATCAACAACCTGTTGCCGGGCAGCTTCGACACCGCGCGCCTGCGCAGCAACTTGAGTCTCGCCGCCAAGCGCACCTCCGTGAGCGAGGCCGAGGCGGCGGCGCGCTCGATGGCGAACATACCGGCGAAGCGTTTCGGCACGCCGGCGGAGTTCGGACAGACTTGCGCGTTCCTGTGCAGCGTGCATGCCGGCTTCATCACCGGCCAGAATATTTTGCTCGACGGCGGTGCGTATCCGGCCGCGTTCTGAAGGATCCTAGCCGAATTCCGCCATGCGGGTCTGCAGATCCTTGCGGAAGCGGCGGCTCAGACGCAGCCTCTCGCCGCCCTTCAAGACGACGTCGTATTCGCCCGCGCGGCCCAGCTCCAGCTTGAGCACCTTGCGAAGATTGACGATGGTCGACCGATGGATGCGGCAAAAAAGATCGGGATCGAGATCCCTTGTCAGCTCAGCGATGCTGCGCCTCAACAGGTGCGACTTGGCCCCCACGTGAAGGCACACGTAGTAATCTGCGGCTTCCACCCAGTCGATGTCCGGTATCGGCACATAGGCCACCCGGCCCGCGCTGCGCACCGTCAAGCGCCTGGCCTCTTTGGGCTGCGGGGCTTGGCGGCTCAGGATCTTATCCTTCGCCCGCTGCATCGCGAGCGCGAAGCGCGCATCATCGAAGGGCTTCAGTAGATAATCGAGCGCGCCGGCGTCGAAGGCGCGCAGCGCGTACTCATCGTACGCGGTCACGAAAACGATGACGGGCAATGCGGCATCGTTCTTGAGAAGCTCGAGTACCTCGAAGCCGCCGCACTCCGGCATCTGTACATCGAGAAACACCAAATCCGGCCGGCTGGATCGAATCTGCTCCACGGCCTCGGCCCCCGAGCCGCATTCCTGCACCGAGAGGATTTGGCTGTCGTCTCGAAGCAGGACCAAAAGATTGCTGCGCGCCAGGGGTTCATCGTCGACGATGAGCACCCGGAATTTGGAAAGCGCGGCATCGCTCATGCGGTGTGGTACGGCAGAGTCACCGATGCCATCACGCCGTCGCCGTGATTTTCCAGCCGCAGTTGGAAATGGACACCGTACAAGAGCTCGAGGCGGCTGCGCAGATTGGAGAGCCCGATGCCGGACTTCGCGGTACGTTCATGAGTGTCATCGAGCGGCGGACCCTCGTTGTAGACACTCAAGTTGAGCTTGTGGTCCGAGCGCGCGGCCTCGACGCGCAGCAGGCCTCCCTGCACGCGCTTCGCAATTCCATGCTTGATGGCATTTTCCACCAAGGGCTGCAGGGTCAAGCTGGGAATTCTCGCCTGGGCCAGCTCCGGCGGAATGTGCAGCTGCAATTTCAACCGGCCCGCGAAGCGCGCCTCCTGGATCTTAAGATACCTCTCCAGTGTCTGTGCTTCCTGCTCCAGAGCGGTTTCGTGACCGGTAAATTCCGTCGCGACCCCGCGTAGAAAATCGCTCAAGTTGGCGATCATGCTCACCGCGGCGTCGCTCTTGCGCTCGCGCACCAGGCCCGCGACGGCATTCAAGGTATTGAAAATGAAATGCGGTTCGATCTGGCGCTGCAGGGCGCCCAAGCGTGCCGCCGACAGTTGCTCGTTGAGCCTCGCGGTATCGGTTCGCTGCGCGGCGAGGCGCGCCCGCGAATCGAGCACGAAGCTGGCCGCGACAATGAAGGCGTACAGAATGAGCGCCGACACCAGACCGCCCCCGGTCTTGGAGAACATCACCTGAAGGTACGGGCCGGTTGCAAAATCGGGCTTCCACGGTTGCAGCAACTGCTCGAGGAGCGCGGACCAGGCGGCCGTCACGATGGCCAGGGCGATGATCACGCCCACATGCACGCACCACGCCTTGGGGTTCAAGGCCGCGGGCGGATAGCGGCGGCCCAGGCGAATCACGAAGGGCGTCGCGAGGGCCCAGGGCACCCAGGTCAGCGACTCCGAGATGAACATCTTCACCCAGGCGTGGTGCATGCCCTGTTCACGCATGGCGAAGATGTTCTCCGTGGCGCCGAAGACACCCAGGGTCGCCCAGATGCAGGCGATCCAGAGCCAGCGCGGCGGATTGTTATCCCGATCGAATTCCATCCATGGGATCGTACCCCACCCCATCGTCCTGAACCCTGCGAATGCAGCGAACACCCGTGCCGCTGCAGCCGACGGACTGGCCGTGCGGCCGCCCGCGAGGCCATACTTCATCCATGAACATCAAATTCGTTGCGCTGACCTTAGGACTTTCACTCTTCTCTACCGCGGCGCTGTGCCAATCGGCCGGCACCACGGTGCGCGCCCCGGTGTACACCCAGGAGGGTCACCTCGTGCTGCCGGAGGACTACCGGACCTGGGTTTACTTGAGCTCAGGATTCGACATGAGCTACAGCCCGCTGATGCCGATGGGCCATCATATGTTCGACAATGTGTTCGTCGAACCCGGCGCTTACAAGGTGTTCATCGAAACCGGCACCTGGCCCGACAAGACCATGCTGGTGCTGGAGGCGCGCGGAGCTTTGGATCGCGGCTCGATCAACAAGGGTGGAAATTATCAAAGCGCCGATGTCATGGGGCGCGAGGTTCACGTCAAGGATGTCGCGCGTTTCGACGGTGGGTGGGCATTCTTCGGATTCGAGGATGCGAAACCGGCCAAAATGACGCCTCGCTCAGCCTCCTGCTATTCCTGCCACGCCGAGCACGCCGCGGTCGACACCACCTTCGTGCAGTTCTATCCCACGCTGCTGCCCATCGCCAAGGCGAAGGGCACGCTGTCCGCGGCCTACCAGGCCGAGGAGACCGCAAAGCGCTGAAAATGGCTGCGCATCAGAGCCGTTCCCGGCGATCCGGGCACACCCGGTAGCAGTCCGGATACCCAGCGCGGGCCGAGCAACCATTGCTCGCATCCAGCCATCCGGATTCGATATAGCAATAACGGGGTACGTCGGTACTTCCCAGCTGCCGAGTGCCGGCGCAACCCGCCGCCGCGATGCCCGCAATCAGAAGGGCAAACGCTCTACTTGTCGTTGACCGCAATGGAGTTGACGATGGTCGCATTGTTGCTCGCGATCAACGCCGCCGAGTTGGCGATATCGCGTTGCAGGTCGGTGTACACCATGCCGTTCAAGTACACCACATGATTGAGCGTCTCCACCTGTAAGGCGCCGGGGGCCCCTAGCTCCGGATGACTCGCGAGCGATTCCTCGACCGCGGCGGTGACCTGCGCATCACTGGCGCGATAAGTCGCACATCCCGCAGCGGCCGCGAGCAGCACGGCGCTCAAGGCGTAACGCATCCTAAGAGCGATTGTTGGATTCTTGAACATACTTCCTCCTTCCCGTCCTTTTCATCAAACACCTACTTTGAATGACGGACGCGCGGATCGAAGGTTCCGGTACTAACACCTAAACGCAGGTCGCAATCGAACTTAATTATTCTCTAACGCGGCTCTAATAACCCAAGGGATCTGCAGCGCTTGCTTAGGATCAGAAAATGAATCGTACGCCGATGCACCGTTCGCATCGCACTTCCACGAGCCTCGATCGCCTCACGGGTCGTGCGCGCGATAGTGACTAAAGTCACTTCCCATCGGCGCCGCGCCCGTCGCATGATTCCTGGCGTGAATAGCGCGAAAACACCGAAATTTGCGCCCATCCGAATCGTCATCGCGGACGATCAGGCCCTGGTCCGCCGCGGCGCCGCGCTGCTCCTGTCCATGGAACCGGACATGGAAGTCGTGGGCCAGGCCTGCAACGGCGTCGAGGCCGTCGAGCTGGTGCACAGCCTGCATCCGGATGTCGTCCTGATGGATTTGCACATGCCGGTGAAGAACGGCGTGCTCGCCACCCGCGAAATCACCCGCGTGCATCCGCAAACCCAGGTTTTGGTGCTGACCACGCTGGACGATGATGAAACGGTGTTCGAGGCGGTGCGCGCCGGCGCGCATGCCTACCTGCTGAAGGATGCCGAGGAGGGTGAACTGCTCGAGACCATCCGTGCCCTGAAACGCGGCGAGTCGCGCTTGACGCCGCAGATCGCGCGCAAGGTGATGGATCAGTTTCGCCGGCTCGCCACCGAGCCTCTGAACGAAAAGGAAGAAAAGGTGCTCGAGCTGATCGCGCAGGGCATGAGCAATCGGCAAATCGGCGCCGCGTTGTTCCTTGCCGAGGGGACGGTGAAGAACTACGTCAGCCGCATCATGGCGAAACTTCATGCCAATACCCGGACCGAGTTGGCGATGCTCACCGCCAGGCAGCGGCAACTTCAGGGACCTTGAATGTCCGTCGTCGAAATAGCACTGAAGCGCCCCTACACCGTTGTGGCCATGCTGATATTGATCAGTCTCGCCGGGATCGGCGCGGCACTGCGCATGCCCGTGGATATCTTCCCGGAAATCGACATCCCGGTGGTGGCCGTGGTGTGGACCTACAACGGCATCAGCGCCCAGGACATGCAGAACCGCATCCTGACGCTGCACGAGCGCCAGCTCGCCTCGTTGGTCGATGACATTTCACGCATCGAGGCGGTGAGCTATCAGGGTGTGGGCGTGGAGAAGGTCTATCTTCACGAGGGCGCGGATGTGACGCGCGCGATCTCGCAGCTGGCCTCGAGCGCGCTGGTGGTGCTCAAGTACATGCCGCCGAACATCACTCCGCCGCTGGTGCTGCGCTACGGTGCCACGGACGTGCCCATCATTCAGCTGAGCCTCTCCAGCAAGGCGTTGCCGGATACCAAGCTCAACGATCTGGGGCAGAACATCATCCGTCCGGCGTTGGCCGTGGTGCACGGCGCGGAAGTTCCCTACCCCTACGGCGGCAAGCCGCGCGTGATCATGGCGGATCTGGATTCGCAGGCCTTGCAGGCACGCGGCCTGTCCGCTTCGGACGTGAGCACGGCGCTGCAGCGGCAGAATGTCATTCTGCCCTCCGGCGACGTCAAGATCGGCGACAAGGATTACTCCCTGGCGATGAACAACTCGCCGAACGTCATCGAATCCATCAACGCTTTTCCCATCAAGCAGGTGGACGGACGCACGGTGTTCATGCGCGATGTGGCTCATGTGCACGATGGGTTTCAAGTTCAGACCAACTCCGTCGCTGTCAACGGCACCCCCGGGGCGTTGATGACCATCCGCAAGACCGGCGGCGTCTCGACGCTGGCGGTCATCAATGGAGTCCGCGCGGCGATCGAGGACATCAAGAAGGTGCTGCCGCCGGACGTCGACATCAAGCCGCTGTTCGATCAATCCGTGTTCGTGAAGGCGGCGCTCAACAGCGTGGCCTTGAGCGCCTGCATGGCCGCCGCCCTGACCGCGCTCGTGATCATCCTGTTCCTCGGCAACATGCGCCTGTCGCTGATCATTCTGGCGGCCATCCCGCTGTCCATCATCACCGCCGTGCTGTTCATCTACCTCACCGGACAAACGCTGAACACCATGACCTTGGGCGGGTTCGCGCTGGCCATCGGCATTCTGGTGGACAACGGTACCGTGGTGATCGAGAACATCGAGCGCCATGTCGCCATGAACGAGCCGCTGCTCAAAGCCATCGTGGCCGGCGCCGGCGAGGTGGGTGTGCCGACTTTCCTGTCCACCCTGTGCATTTGCATCGTCTTCGTTCCCGTGTTCCTGCTGCAAGGCACGGCGAAGTACTTATTCTCGCCGCTGTCGCTGTCGGTGATCGGAGCGTTGCTCGCGAGCCTGGTGCTGTCCTTCACCATGGTGCCGGTTCTTTTCAACATGCTCATGCGCAAATCGGTCGGCGCCTACGAAGCACAGTCGCCGCACCGCGCCGTGGGACAGCATGTGGTTTCGGCCAATCCGCTGGTGCGCCTGCAAGCCGGCTTCGAGCGCGGCTTCGAGGCTTTTCGCGAGAAGTACCGCAATGCCCTGGCCTGGACCCTGTCCGAACCCAAGATGATCGTGGCGGCGTTCGGCATCCTGATGCTCGCCTCCCTCTGTCTCTTCCCACAGCTGGGACGGGATTTTTTTCCCCAGGTGGACGCCGGCCAGATGCGCCTGCATGTGCGCGCGCCCGCGGGAACGCGCCTCGAGAAGACCCAGGAATATTTCGCCGCGGTGGAAGGAGAGATCCGGCGCACCATCGGCGCCGATCAGATCAATGTGATGCTGGACAATTTGGGCCTCCCTTACAGCGGCATCAACATTGCCTTGAGCGACTCGGCCACGGTGGGGCCGATGGACGGAGAAATATTGATCTCCTTGAACGAAAAGCACGCGCCCACCGCCAAGCTGATCGCCAAGCTGCGCGAGGTGTTGCCGGCCCGTTTCGCGCAATTGCAATTTTTCTTTCAGCCCGCCGACATCGTGGACCAGGTCTTGAATTTCGGCCAGCCCGCGCCCATCGATGTGCGGGTGTCGGGGCCGGATCAGGGCGAGGCCTTCAGCCTGGCATCGACCATTGCGGGCTCGCTGCGGCAAGTGCCGGGTGTCGTGGATTCGCATGTATTCCAGGTGCCGAACGCGCCGGCGCTCACCGTGGATCTGGACCGGGCGCTGGCGAATGAAACCGGGGTGACGCAGCAGGAAGCGGCCAACAACATTCTGGTCGCCACCAATTCCAGCGCGCAGAGTGCGCCGAATTTCTGGGTGGACCCGCGCAACAGCGTGAGCTACACCCTGGCCGTGCAAGTTCCCACCTACCGCATCGGCAGCTCGCAGGACCTGCAAACCATGCCGATCACGTCCGGCGGTCAAAGTGGACAGGGCCAGCTTCTTGCGAATCTCGCCTCATTCGGCCGCGAGGCCGTCCCCTTGGTCAGCTCCCAGCTGAACATTCGGCCGGTGTTCGATGTGCACGCCGACGTGCAGGGGCGCGATCTGTACTCGGCGGCGCAGGATATCGATAAGGTACTGGCGGCGCATCGGCCGGATGCCGCCAAGGCCTTGAAAGTCACCTTGAGCGGCCAGGTCGAGACCATGCGCGAGAGCTATACGGGTCTTTTCACCGGCATCGCGCTGGCCATCGTCCTGGTGTACCTGTTCCTGGTCATGAATTTTCAGAGCTGGATCGATCCCCTGATCGTGCTGATGGCAGTGCCATTCGCCTTGGGCGGCGTGCTGTGGATGCTGTTTCTGTCGCAAACGCCGATGAGCGTGCCCGCGCTCATGGGCACGCTCATGTGCATCGGATTGACCACGGCCAACAGCATTCTGGTGGTGACCTTCGCCAACCAGCGCATGGCCGCGGGAGATGACCCCTTGCGCGCCGCGGCCGCCGCCGGCTACACGCGGCTGCGCCCGGTCCTGATGACCGCCGGCGCCATGATCTTGGGTATGGTGCCCATGGCGTTAGGCATCGGCGAGGGCGGAGAACAGAACGCGCCCTTGGGACGTGCCGTGATCGGCGGGCTGCTGTTCGCGACGTTCGCAACCCTGATCTTCGTACCCACCATGTATCGGTTGCTGAGACGAGTGCGACCGAGCGGCGTCCCCGTACCGGGCTCCTTACCGGTCACCCGATTCGCAATTGATAGGTAGAGCCAATGCCACCGCCTGACTTAAAGCACCCTGCATCGCCCCCGGAGATCCCCGACGACACCTCGCTCACCGAACAAGGCAGCGTCTCCACGGAATTTGCGCCGGGCACGGACAAGACGCTGAAGAAGGGCGCGATGATCGTCGCCGCCGTCTTGGCTATCAGTTTCATCGTGGTGACATTGATTCGCCTGGTCGAAGCGCACTCCTTGAGGAAGGGAGCCGACGCCGCCTATTCCGCGGCACCGCCGGTCGATGTGATCACCGCCGTTCCGGCACAAGTGGGCCAGGATCTGGTTCTGCCCGGACAAACCGCGGCCTGGTTTGAAACCACCATTTATGCGCGCGTCAATGGTTACGTCGCGAAGTGGCTGGTGGACATCGGCGATCACGTGAAGAAGGGGCAGGTGCTCGCCGTCATCGAGACGCCCGAGCTCGACGCCGAGCTCGCCGCCGCCAGGGCGCAGCTGAAATCCTCCGAGGCTCAAGTCGCCGCGCGCGCGGCCGAGGCCGAGTTCAGCAAGACCACCAACGAACGCTGGCGCGACTCGCCCAAGGGCGTCGTCTCCGATCAGGAACGAGAGCAAAAGAAGGCGGATTACGAAAGCTCGGTCGCGCGCCTCTATTCCGCCAACGCGCAAGTGACTCTCGATAAATCCAAGGTCGATCAGTATGCCGCCCTGGCTCAATTCAAGCAGGTCACAGCGCCGTTTGACGGCACCATCACCGAGCGCAAGATCGACATCGGCAACCTGGTCACCGCCGGCAGCGCGTCGACGACCACGCCGCTGTACCGCATGGCGCAAACCGACCCTTTAAGGGTGTTCGTGGATGTGCCGCAGAGCGCCGCCGGAGAACTGATGAAGGCCGGGGTGCCCGCGGAGATACGCGCAAGCGGATCCGCCGGCGTGTTCGCGGGCACCATCGCCCGCTCGGCGGAATCGATCGATGCGCAGGCGCGGACCATGCGGGTCGAAGTCGACATGCCCAATGCCCAGCATGCCTTGCTGCCGGGCACCTATGTCAACGTGGCGTTCAAGCTTCAGCCCAGGGGGCTGGTCGAAGTGCCCGCCGCCGCGCTGGTGTTCCGTCCGCAGGGCACGCAGGTGGCGCGAGTCGGCGCGGACGGCAAGGTCGATTTTCAATTTGTCACCATCATGCGCGACAACGGCAGCCTGGTGGAATTAGGATCGGGCGTGAATCCGGGCGATCGCCTGGTGCTCAACATCAGCAGCCAGATTGCTCCGGGGCAAAGGGTCACGTCGACGACCAGCGGCGCCACCGGCGGAAGCGCCCAGGCGAAAAGCAATGCGGTGCGCTGAAGCGAAAGCTGCCGCATCGCTGATGGCGGGATTGCTCGCCGCTCTGGCAGGCTGCGCGGCGGGTCCCAATTACCATGCGCCGAAGCCCGACACGCCGGCGGCTTTCGTGGCAACTGCCGCTGTCAACGCCGCGCCTTCAGCGCCGGGCGCCGCTGCGCCGGGCGCCGGCGCGCCGGACCCCGCCGCCTGGTGGCGCGCGCTCAATGATTCGGAACTGAACTCCCTGGTCGAGCGCGCCGTGAAATCCAATCCGGATGTGGAAATTGCCCTCAGCCGGCTGCAACAGGCACGCACCTACGAGGCCGTGGTGCTGGGACATGCGCTGCCCGAGGTCGACGCCGCCGCCGCGGCGGGCCGCGGCACCGGATCCGATTTGACGCGCGGCCGCGCTCCCTCGAGCCTGGTATCCGCGGACAATGGCAGCGGCTTGCAGCACATCAACACCATCGCCGGATTCGACGCGGTGTGGGAACTCGATATCTTCGGCAAGTACCGCCGCGAGTTCGAAGCGGCGCGCTACGATGCTGAAGGAGCCGCGGCGGCCCGCTATGCCGTGATCACCACCGTCATTGCCGACGTGGTTCGCGCCTATGTGGATCTTCGCGGGCTGCAAAATCAAGCCGGCATTCTGCGCAGCGCCGGCGACGTCTTGCGCGAGTCGTTGCGCATCGTGAAAATCCGCTACGAGCGGGGAATCACCAACGAGCTGGATGTCGCGCTCGCCACCCGCGAGCTCGCCACGCTCGAGGCGCAGATCGCGCCCGTGGATGCCGCGGTCGGCGCGGCGCAGTACGCGCTCGCCGTGCTGCTGGGTGAGTATCCCGAGACCCTGATTCGCGAACTCTCGGTTGCCGATCTCATTCCCACCATGCCGGCGCCGGTCGCGGCCGGCGCGCCCGTCGATCTTCTGAAGCGCCGGCCGGACATTCAGCAGGCGGAGCGCCAGCTGGCCTCGGCCACGGCGCGCATCGGCGTCGCCACCGCGGATCTTTTTCCCCAGGTCGCGCTGGTGGGATCGATCGGTTCTCAATCGCAAGGCTGGGGCACGGTGCCGAATGTCGCCAAGCACATCTGGTCCTTCGGCCCCGGTGCCGTGTGGCCGCTGCTGGACTTCGGCGCACTCGATGCGCAAGTGGACATCGCCCAGCTACAAGCGCATGCGAGCCTGGTGAATTATCGAAAAACCATTTTGAGCGCCGTCAGCCAAGTAGATGCCGCGCTCGATGGCTACAGCGCGCAGCAGGACCGCTTGAAGAATCTGGGCGACGCCATGGTCGCGGCGCAGCGCGCGGTCGATCTGGCGACGGAGAGATACAATCGGGGTTTGACCGACTTTCTCAATGTCGTCGATGCGCAGCGACTGTTCTACGAGCTTCAGGAACAGTATGCCGCGGCGCAGGTGGCACAGGGCGAACAGTTCGTGCAGCTATACAAGAGTCTCGGGGGCGGCTGGCAGAATTATCAGGACGTGCCCGCCATCCGCACGCCGCAGCCGGCCATCATCGCGATGTTTCGCCGCACTTTGACCAGCTCGGCGCCTTGAGATGCGCGCGGCGCTTCATGCTTGGACAGGCCCCAGCAACACAGGTCCTCCATCAAGCCCCCCTTCTCGATGCGTTTGCGCAGCAATCCCTCCTCCTGCATGCCGATCGCGCGCAGCACTCTGCCTGCCAGGGTATGGCGGGCGAGCTGCAAGGCGTAGACGCGTGTCAGATTCAGTTCCGACAGCGCGTAGCTCGCAAGCGCCTCGGACCATTCCACCGCATGGCCGAAGCGCTCCGTGCCGCAGCCCACCCAGAAACGCATTTCGCCTTGGCTGCGCACGACGTCGATCTGATTCAATCCGGCGTAACCCGCCATTTGGTCGTCGCCGAGCGCATGCACCGCCCAATGGATCGCGCGCTGTTCCTGCCATTGCGACGGGTGCATGGAAATCCACATTCGCGCGAACTCGGCCGTGAACGGATGAGGCACGCCGATGGCGGTGTCGGCGATGCGATGCTCGTTCGCAAGGGCCACCAGCCGCGCGATGTCGGCAAACACGAATGCCCGGAATCGAAATCGCCTGGTCGAGAGCGTGGGGAAGGAATGGGTGGGGAATGGACTCGCGGACATAACCACCTTCGCTTGCGGCCGCCAAAACTCTACCCGGCTGATGAGGTCGGATCATCTATCGGACTGGGAATAAGTCGCGTAGTTCCCGATGCCCAAGAATCGATTCTTAATGATGATCTAATGCGGTTCTAATTCTCAGGCTATCAGATCAACATCAGGAGGCATCATGCGAATACTGATAGTCGAAGACGATCGGAAAGTCGCCGAATTTGTTGCACGCGGATTACGTGCCGAACGATTCGCGGTCGATACCGCGTCGAGCGGCCGGGAAGGGGAGAACTATATTCACAGCTACGAGTACGATCTGATCATTCTCGATTTGATGCTTCCGCAATTGAGCGGCACGGAACTCCTGCAACGCATACGCAAGTCCCGTCCGTCGCTGCCCGTGCTGGTGCTGACGGCCCGGGACGCCGTCGAAGACAAGGTGACGCATTTCGAGGCCGGCGCCGATGATTATCTGACCAAGCCTTTCGATTTCGCCGAACTGCTGGTGCGCATCAAGGCGCTGCTGCGCCGCACGCCTGCGGAACGCGTCGATGTGCTGCGCCTCGCGGATCTCGAGCTCAATCGCCTCACGCAGCAGGTCAAGCGTCACGGGCACCGGATCGATCTGACCGCCAAGGAATATGCACTGCTCGAATACCTGCTGTGCTCTCCGGGCCGCGTGTTTTCGCGCACCATGATTCTCAACCACGTCTGGGACCAAAGTTTCGAGGGAGTGACCAATATCGTCGACGTGTATGTGCGCTATTTGCGCAAGAAGATCGACGAGCCCCATCCCATCAAGCTCATTCACACCGTGCGCGGCGTGGGCTACTGCATCCGAGAAGTCGAGGCGAACCGGGAAGTGGCGCTGGAATGAACACGCGCTCGCTCCCCTTCCGGCTGGCGGCGTGGTACGCCCTGCTGCTGGGCGCCACCTTTCTGCTGGTCAGCTTCGTCGTTTTCTACGGCCTGCAGCACTATTTGCGCGCGAACTTGCGGGGCTCGGTGATGCGCCGCACCACCGAGGTCGAGCAGATTCTGCTGCGCATGCCTGCCAGTCCCTCGAACGAGGCCATCGCCGCGGACATCGAGCTGCACCTGGCGCCCGCACCCAACAATCGCTTCATTCGCGTGACGCGCATGCCGGATCAAGTGGTGTTTCTGTCCGGGCCGCCGGCGAACGGCAGCTTCAACCGCTTCACGGTGGGCTCAGTGCTCCCGGCCCCGGCGGCCGATTCCACCGCCACCACCATTCTTCCCGACCAACATCTGCTCATCGGCGCTTCCGCCATCGACACCGTCTCCGGACGCTATGTGGTCGAGCTGGGTTCCTCGACTCTGTCCATCGAAACCACGCTCGAGCGTCTGGTCGATCTGCTCGCGATACTGCTGCCGCTGCTCATCGCCTGCGCAGCCGCCGGAGGTTATTTTCTGGTGACCTGGGCGCTGCGGCCGGTCGATCGCTTGTCGCAAACCGCCGAGCAGATGAGCCTGCAGAATCTGGCGCTGCGCCTGCCGGTGGTGCAGAGCGGCGACGCCCTCGAACGGCTCGCAATCTCGCTGAACAATCTACTCGGCCGGCTGCGCGACTCGGTGCAATCGTCGCGCCGATTTTTGGCGGATGCCTCGCACGAGCTGCGCACCCCCCTGACGGTCATCAAGGGCGAGCTGCAGGAGCTGTCCGGCGACGCCCACTTGAACGACAATGAAATGCGCGAGCGGGTCGGCAGCGTGCTCGAGGAAGTGGCGCGGCTCGAGCACTTGGTCTCGGGTCTCTTGGTTATCTCGAGGCTCGATGCGGGCGAGACGCAGCGCGAATCCACGGACGTGAATCTGGCGCATCTTGCGCTCAATACCGCCGAACAGATGCGTCTGATGGCGGAGGATCGGGGCATTGCCATCGACCTGTTTGGATTGAACACGGCCATCGTGCGCGGCGATCCGGCGCGCCTCAAGCAAATCATCGTCAACCTGCTGGACAACGCCATTCGATTCACGCCCTCGGGTGGCAGCGTCATTTTACGGACGCGGGAAGGCGATGCAGGCAGCATCCTCGAGGTCATCGATACCGGCATCGGCATCCCGGCATCCGCCATTCCGCGGGTGTTCGATCGGTTCTTTCGTGTCGACGAGGGCCGCTCGCGCGAGGACGGCGGCGCCGGACTGGGATTGTCGATTGTTAAATCGGTGTGCTCGATGCACGGCGCCGAGATCGACGTGACCAGTCAGCCGCGACGCGGCAGCTGCTTTCGAGTGAGGTTTCCGCGCCGGCTCGCGAGCACGCCCATGGAGGATACCGGGCAGAAGGCCAAGGAGGCACCGGCCGACCAATCCGTGGCCGCCCCCACAGCCTCATGAAGGGATTCTAATTTTCGATGCACGGGATTCTAATGTAATCGAGCCAATCTACTGGCCATGGATGGAGGAATGGGCTCAGGAACGGAAGGTGCAGATCAAGCGCTGGTACGACGCGCGCAGGCGGGCGATCGAGCCGCGTTCGGCCGGCTGGTAGGCAAGTATCGCACGCGCATCATGAAACTGGCGATGCGCTACATGCACAATCACGAAGACGCGGAAGACACCGTTCAAGAGATCTTCATCAGGGCCTACGGCGGCTTGTCCCACTTTCGCGGCCAAGCCGAGTTCTATTCCTGGCTGCACCGGATCGCGATCAACGCGGCGAAATCGGCGCTGCAATCGCGCAGGCGTTCGGCAGTGCCCAATCCGGAGGAACTCCATGAATATGGGGCGATTCCCGCGCGCATGCAGGATCTGGACACGCCGGAGGACCTCGCTTCGACCGACCAGATCTGCGTGGCTGTCAACGCCGCCATCGACTCGCTGTGCGTCGAGCAACGCATCGCCATTGAGTTGCGCGAGCTCGACGGTCTTTCCTACGCGCAGGTGGCATGCGCCATGGCCTGTCCCATCGGCACCGTGCGGTCCCGGGTATTTCGCGCCCGCGAAGCCATCGACCATCGATTGCGCCGCCAATACGTACCGCTGCGCTGCGGGTAGGCGACGACCCCCGAGACGTTCTGTCCGAGGCGATGCGCCCCAGGCGATCTGCTAGTATTTTTAGCGATGAACAGACACATCGCTGACTTGTGAATACCGCACGCGCTCCAAGGGTGGTGATTCCGCTTCCCGACAGAGACTTCGACCCCAGCGAGGCGGCGGTCACCTGGAAGGTTCTCACCGAGGCAGGTTGCCGCGTGGTCTTCGCGACGCCTGATGGACACGTCGCCGCGGGCGATCCCTTGATGCTAAGCGGTGACGGTCTTGATTTCTGGAGCCGAGTCGCCGCTCTGCGCCACATAAAGTTCTTAGGCTTGCTGTTGCGCGCCGATGCCCACGCTCGTGCCGCCTACATGAAAATGCAGATGGACGCGGCGTTTCTGGGGCCGATCAAGTATCTCGATTTACGCGTCGGCGACTATGATGGTCTGATGCTCCCCGGCGGGCACTGGGCGCGCGGCATGCGCCAGTACCTCGAGGATGCCCATCTTCAGGGCTTCGTGGCCGATTTCTTCGACGCCGGCAGACCGGTGGGCGCGATATGCCACGGCGTGGTGCTTGCCGCGCGCAGCATCTCCAAGCGAACCGGCAAGTCGATTCTTCATGGCAAGAAGACCACGGCGCTCACCTGGAAGCTCGAAAAGGCGGCCTGGTCGATGATGAAGTTTTTCGGACGTGTCTGGGACCCGAATTATTACCGCACCTACCTCGAAACGGACTCCGAGCCCCCGGGCTTCCGCAGCGTCCAGGCCGAGGTCAGCCGGGCTCTGGCATCGCCCGAGGATTTCCTGGATGTTCCGCGACGCGTGCCGGATTATTTCAGAAAGGCGAGCGGTCTATTTCGCGATAGCACGAAGGACCCGCGCCCCGCGTGGGTGGTTCGCGACGGCCGTTACGTCTCGGCGCGCTGGCCCGGAGATGCGCATGTGTTTGCGGCCACCTTTGCGGCAGTGCTTGCCGAAAGCGCCATCGTACAGGCTTAGGGCTTGAGCGACGCACCGCTCAAACGGCCGAGGGCGCCGAGCGTGGTCTGGGCCGCATTCAGCCCCAAGCGAAAGTCGGCGTCGGAGTACGTTGCGTAGACATCCGAGGGTTGATGCCACTGCGGGTCCCACCCGGCGCCGATCTCCCGGCCGCGTTCGTTTTCGCGAACGCTGATTGCGGGAACCAAGTCCATGAACGGCGTGCTATCCGTATTCGTCATGTGCGGCCCCACGGAAGCGGGATAGTCGGCGGCATAGGCTTCGTTCGCCGTGTACAAAACCCAAGCCAGCTTCTGCGCGCCCTCGGCCTCCTTGGCTCGCGATTGGAATTCGATGTTCACGTCCGCTTCCGGGCGCTGATCCTTCGGCAGGCTTCCGTCCGGCCGCGGCATGCCATGATCGAAGAGCATCATGTCGTGCTGGATCATTCCCAGCCACTTGGGTTCCGGGTAACGCCCCGATCCAGCCGGGTCTTCCTTGCCCTGAAGGGCTGCGCGCTGATCAACGTACGCGCGCGCCCCATTCAAGCCGGTTTCCTCGTTGTTCCAGAGTGCGAAGCGAATTGAACGCTCGGTCTTGACGTCGGGCGCCGAGAAGATGCGCGCCAATTCCATGACCAGCGCCGTACCCGAGCCATCATCATTGGCCGCCTCGCCCCAGCCGTGACCGTCCATATGAGCGCCCACGATGTACATTTCCTCCGGATGCGTGGTGCCGACCTTCGTGCAGTACACCTCCTCCCGGGCTCCCGGCTGGGTCGGCTGGGAATTGAGCGCGCGCAGCTTTTCATCCGTCTGCAGGAGTGGGTCGGTGTTGACGCCGGTGTGTGCGCGCACGCCTCGGTAGCGTCCGCCGCCGACCGCCGCATCGCTGCTTTGCGCTATGGGCGGCCCGCTGGGGCGCTGCGCATCCGAGGGAGAATAGGTGTACTTGACCCGCGAGATGTTGGCGCAACCGTAACTCTTGAGCTTGGCCTCGATCCAATCCACGGCGGCCCGATTGCGATCGGTGCCCTGGCGGCGATCACCGAATTGCGTCAGCCCCTTGATGGTGGCCTTGTATTTCTCGAGATCGAGCCTTCCCACCAACACTTTCAAAGGATCGGCCGGCTTGGCGTCGGACTCATCGGCGGCCCGCACCGCTGGTGAAACGAGGGACACTGCCAGGCAAATCGCCGCGATCGGAGCACTTCGATGCATATAGCCTCCCGGAATGGCGATAGTTTACACAACCGATGCCGCAACGCCGAAAAATGCCGCGTGACAGCGATGGCTTGCCGCATACTTAACGAATGAGCCAAATGATTTTGCAGTCGGTGATCACCTGCCCCGCCTGCGGCGGGAGCCGCGAGGAGGCCATGCCCACGGACGCCTGTCAGTACTTCTATGAATGCACCCATTGCAAGACCTTGCTGCGTCCCAAGGCCGGCGATTGCTGTGTGTTTTGCTCTTACGGATCCGTCGCCTGCCCACCCATTCAGGAACAGCGTGGCTGTTGCAGCTAGAGGTTTAGCAATGCTTGATGCGATCGGCTTTGACTTGCGCGAACTGGAGAGCGCCGCGGAACTGGTGTACCGCGTGATGCCGCCGACGCCGCTGTACGCATGGCCGAAGCTCAAGAAGCGAGCCGGATGCAGCGTCTACGTCAAGCATGAAAATCACACGCCCACCGGCGCATTCAAGGTGCGCGGCGGCATCGTCTACCTGGACCGGCTCTGCCGCGCACAGCCGAACGTTCCCGGCGTCATATCCGCGACGCGCGGCAATCACGGTCAATCCCTCGCGTTCGCCGCCGCGCGGGCCGGCGTTGCCGCCACCATCTATGTTCCGGTGGGCAATTCTCCCGATCAGAATTCGGCGATCGCGGGATTCGGCGCGCGGCTGGTGGAATTCGGCAAGGATTTCGATGAGGCTAAGCACGAGGCCTTCCGGGTCGCCGCCGCCGAAGGCCTGCACTTCGTTCCCTCCTTCCACAAGGATCTGGTCGCGGGTGTGGCCAGTTATGCGCTGGAGCTGTTTCGCAGCCGCGGCAAGCTCGATGCCGTGTATGTGGGCGTGGGGATGGGCTCGGGCATCTGCGGACTGATCGCCGCTCGCGACTTGCTGGGACTCGAGACCGAGATCGTGGGAGTTGGCCCGTTCAACGCTCCCGCGAGTGCATTGTCATTTGCCGCCGGCCAGGTGGTGACCGCGCCCTCGGCACAGACCTTCGCGGATGGTCTGGCCACGCGCGAGCCCAATGAACAGGCCATCGCCATGCTATGCCGCGGCGTCTCGCGCTTCGTGCAGGTCAGCGAGGATGCGATGGCGGAGGCCATGCGCATTTATTTCGATGACGCCCACCAAGTGGTGGAAGGCGCGGGCGCAGCGCCGCTGGCGGCGTTGCTGGAGGATCGGCACAAGATGGCCGGCAAGGAGGTCGCGGTGGTATTGAGCGGCGGCAACATCGAACGGGCCCGCTACCTTCAGGTGTTGCGCGGCGAGACACCCGCGGTGAAGTAGCGCCCAGCGCGGTACACGCTGCAATTCCAATACCGGGCCCGCGGCCTTGTCGGGCCGACGGCGCCAAGCACCAACAGTTGTCTGGCGATCAGCATGTTCATGATGCCGTGACCGACCAGGAGAACCGATCCGGAGTCGCGGGCCAGCGAAATCAATCTGTGCGCCGCGGCGCGCGCCCGCGCCTTGGCCGTAGCCAAGGATTCCGCGTCGGCGCTGAGCCCGCAAATCCATCCTGTCCGAAACAGCAGGCTCCAAACCGACGCCGGTAACTTGGGGGCTCGCCAGGATGAACAGGGCATTTCGGCTTCGCGAAAGACGTCTTCCACCAGAATGGATCGATTCGGCGCGAGTAATTGTGCCGACTCCATCGATCGGCTCAGGCTGCTGCAGACGATGGTCGCGGCCGCTTGCGCACGCGAGACGATCGTTGCGGGCGGCCGCTCACTCACAATGCCGGCCCGATTGAAACTCGCGACCCAGTCGCGCATTTGCGCCGGAGCGACCCACGCGCCGCCTTGAATGTTGGGCTTGCCGTGTCGTACGAGCGTGATTTCCATTGGGTGCAGGTTCAACTAGCCCGCGGATCCGGTTCGGAAAACATAAGACTCCATGGAAAGCACACCGTAGGTCACGCCACCCTCGATGACGAGGACTTCATCCTGAAAGTCGCTGGCCCCGAGCGCCACCAGTAACGGCAGGAAATGCTCTTCGCTGGGGTGCGCCCTCGCCGCATGCGGTGCGCGGCGCCGATAATCCAGCAACGCCTCGATGTCCCGTTCTTGTATGTGGCGGCGAATCCACGCGGTGAATGCCAGCGCGTACTGCTCGCCGCGCGTCTGCACGCCGCGGGAATCCGGCGGTTCGATTTCGCCCAAGTTATGAGTGAGGCTGCCGGATCCCATCACCAACACGCCTTTGCGCCGCAGCGGGGCAAGCGCTGCGCCCAATTTCAGTGCACGCGGCGCATCAAGATCCAAGGGCATCGACACCTGAAAAACAGGTGTGCCGGCCAGCGGCTTCAAGTAGCGCAGCGGTACCCACGCGCCGTGATCGAGGCCGCGTCGATCGTCGAAGGTGGCCGAAAACCCCGCGGCGCCAAGCAGATCGGCGGCCTCGGCGGCAAGCTCGGGCGAGCCGGGCGCGCCGTATTGCAACCGATATAGTTCGGCCGGAAAGCCACCGAAGTCGTGAATCGTCTCGGGCGTGCTCGTCCGCATCACCCGCACGCCGGCGCTCTGCCAGTGGGCGGACACCACCGCGATGGCTCTCAAATCGGGTAGCTGCTCGCCCAGCTGTGTCAGCTTGGGTCCCAGCAAGCCGGGCTGCAGCGCAAATGTCGGCGCGCCGTGCGAAACGAAAAGTGCGGGGGCTCGTATCATTATCGCTCGCCCACCAAACCTTGCACCGACTGCATCAATTTCACCGGATCGAAACCGACGCCGTCCTTGAACACCGTGTGGACCTTCTCGATGTCATCGATGTTCTGCACCGGATTTCCCGAAATCACCACCATGTCGGCGGCCTTGCCGGCGGCGAGAGTCCCGATGCGGGCGCCTTCGCCCAGAAAGGTCGCGCCGTTTTCGGTGGCGATGTGAATGGCTTCCACGGGTGTGAAGCCTGCCTCGACCAAAAGCTCGAGATTTCGCTGATCGCCGAATCCCGGCAGCACGCCGCCGAAGGAGGTGGGATCGCAGCCGGCCAGGAGCAATCCGCCCGCCTTGACGAAATCGCGCTCGAACTGCATCTCCTTCCTGAGAGAGACTGCGGCCAGCGGATTGTTTTCCTCGGCGATCCCGCTGCGCACGCGCAGATAGGTCGACCAAGCCTGCGGACTCATTGCATCCTTGGCGCGCATCATCTTGAGAATGGAGGGGCGATTGGGCACCGTGATCTCGAACACCGCCAGCGTGGAGGTCACGGCCACATGATGGGCGACGAGATCGCGAATCATGTCCTGCACCGGCGCGCCCTCGATGTCGACGTTCCTCGCGAAGTCCTCCTCCGCCTCCCGCGAAGGACAAATGCCCGGCTTCTTGCCGGGAAAGAACTCCGTGTCGACGACGATGCCGTGCTCGAGATTGTCGATTCCGAGCGCCGCCGCCTCCGTGAATCCCACGGCGCACAAATGTCCGGTGATCTTCAAGCCCCTGGCGTGCGCGTGTTCGACCGCCACCTTCAACTCCTCGGGCTTGATGCCCATGTAGGCCTTGAACGAGGTGACTCCCTCGGCCGCCCAGTAGTCAACGGTGCGGCCCGCGTCTTCCGGGCCGGTGAGCGTGTGCAGCTGCGGCGCGAACCCGAGCAAGTCCCCTATATAAGGACCCGTGATCCAGAGCTTGGGACCCGGCTTCAATCCGGAATCGATGATCTTCTTCAACGCGAGATCGGCGTAGGGCTCCATGCTGCCGGCGGTGCGCGCGGTGGTGACGCCGCCGGCCAGGTACAGACGCGGACCGCTGTCCATCATTTCCACCCAGAACGGCAAGCCATCCTTGCCGCGCTCCGGTGCGGTATAAAAGAGATGCTCGTGCATGCCGACCAATCCGGGAATGACGGTCTTGCCGGTGAGATCCACCACTTTGGCATTCGGCGGGAAGGCAACCTTTAGTTTGGCACTTTGAATGCGGCTGATCTTGCCGCCCTCGATATCGATGCGTTGGTCTTCGAGAGGTGCAGCGCCCGTGCCGTCGATGACGCGAGCATGCATGAACACCAGCACCGGCGAGTCCTCACTGACAAAGGATTTCACGCCGGGGGAGATCTGCGTTGAGGAATCCTGCTGGCGCCTGAGCTCCGTCTCGAAGGCCTGCTCGCGCTCGGCGACGGCCGCGAGATAACCTTCGTGATCAATCCACACATTCTCCGGCGCGCCCTCCTTGATGCGCTCCAGTTTCGCCAGCATGCCGAAATACATGCCATGGGCGCCGAGAAAAATGTCGCAGGGCAAGCCCTTCAACTGCGTAAAGGTGCGCCGATAGTCCGCCGCGATTCCGGGATATGAGGCCGGTTGTCCCGGATGATCCACCAAGCGAAAACCCGGATTGACGTTCCAGCTGCCCACAATGACCACGTTGAGCGTCCGCCCCCCGTCGTTGACTTGCAGCGTCCACGTGGTGCAGCCGCGAGTGTGGCCGGCGGTCTTGTGCGCGGTCAGGACGCTGCCGCCCAGTTTCACTTGATCGCCGTCGTGCAATACTCGATCGACCTTGGCCGGTTCGTACGTATCCTGGGCATAGGCGAAATCCGTTGCGCCGCCGCTTTCCACCACCGGCACATCTCCATCCATCACCATGTACTTGGCGCCGGTCTGCCGAATCACCTCCGCGCTGCCCGCGTCGTGATCGCCATGCGAATGGCTGATGAGCAGTATCTTGATGTCCTTGAAGTTGAAGCCGAGCTGCTCGACGCTCTGGCGTATCAAGGGAACGGATTCCTTGAAACTGGAATTGATGAGAATGAGACCCTTGGGCGTGACGATGAGGTAGGAGGCCAAATCCTTGCTGCCCACGTAGTACAGTTTCCCCGCGACGTGAAATGGCGCGATCGGCGTCAACCAGTCAGGATTGCCCTGTGCCTTAAGCCCGGAAGTCAAGACGAGCAGCATCCCCAGCAAGCATCCGCGAAGCGTTTTTTTGTGCATTGCCCACCCTCTCAAAGAGTCAATATGCCGCTCGCCCAATTTAACCCTACCCCTGGGAAGTGCTAGGCTGAACGCGTGGCAAGTCACGATACCAAATCATACTCAGCGCCGGCGCTGCTCCTGGTCCTTTCGTTCGCGGGAGCGCAAATTGCCGGCGCCACCACTTTCGTGTTGAGCAAGCCGGACGACGCGGTGATCGGGGAAGATCAGACCGTCATAACCGTCTATGAGGACACCCTGTACGATCTGGCCGCGGCATACAGCCTGGGTTCCGAAGAGCTGATTCGCGTCAATCCCAAAGTCGATCCGTGGTTGCCGGGCGGCGGCAAGCAATTGCTGGTACCGGGACGGCATATTCTGCCGCCGGGACCGCGCGAGGGGATCGTCGTCAATCTTCCCGAGCATCGCCTCTACTACTACCCAAAACATAAGCGCGGCGCGCCCCTCGAGGTCATCACCTATCCGGTCAGCATCGGCAAGATGGACTGGCGCACGCCCTTAGGTGTGACCCACGTGATTCAAAAGCAGAAGGACCCCACCTGGTATCCGCCGGAATCGGTGCGCAAGGAGCATGAGGCGGCGGGCGATCCCATTCCGACGCGAGTGCCGCCGGGCCCGGACAATCCTCTGGGGGCCTATGCCATGCGTCTGGCCGCGGGCAAGGGCACCTACTTGATTCACGGCACCAACAATCCCATCGCGGTCGGTCTCGCCGTGACTCACGGCTGCATTCGCATGTATCCGGATGATGTGGCGCAATTGTTTCCGTTGATACCGGTCGGCACGCCGGTACGCCTGATCAACGTTCCGGTGAAAGTGGCCTGGGTCGACGGCGAGCTGTTGCTGGAAGCGCATCCCCCCGTGGATGCGCAAGGCCAGAGTTTCGAGCCGGATGTCGAACAGTTCTCGCAGCTGCTGCAGGCGGCGGTAGGCGATGCGGTGGTCGCCATCCATTGGGACTACGCGCGCGAGGTGCTGCAAAAGGCGGATGGCGTCATCGCCACCGTCGGCCTCGAGGCCGACGATCCTTCGGCGCCCGCGCCGGTGCCCGCGCCCGCATCCGCGAGCGCATCGGCCTCGGCCGCCGCCAACAAATAGTTAGGAGGAAGTCCCCGTGCGAGCCGCAACCTGGGCGTTCACGGCTCCCGCCGGGGGCAGCGCGATCTTCGCCTTGGAGACCGAGCCCAGTGCGCTGCCGTCGCTGGGATTGCCGATCACGACATAGAACACATCCGAGCGCTTGCGCGAAGCATTGGGCAGCAGCTTGACGAACAGGCTTGCGCTCTGCTTGCCGCGCGAGAAGGACATGGTGGCCCGGGTCTGCGGTACGTAGTCGACGCCCTCAACGGCCGAAGCCGGCTCGGTCCACCACTCGAAGGTGGTGCCGGCATTGGAGCCTTGCGACCGATGCACCTGGATTTCCGCGAATTTCTGGCCCGGGGCAATTCGATACATCCCCGCGGCAATGCCGATCCTCTGAGTCTTATCAGGCGCATGCACCGGGGCCGCGGCGCTGCGGGTCTTCTTGATGTCCTTCGGCGCTTCGGACGTTTCGTCTACCAGCGGCTGCGAGTCCGCGATTTGCGAATTCAGTGCATCCAGATCGACCGCGGGGGTCGGGGCCGGCTGCTCCGAAACAACATCGTCAATGGAATCCACCCGGCCGGCCGGCTGATGCAATACCACCCAGGTGACCATCGAGATGATGAGCGCGGCCAGGATGGCGATCAATCGCGTCGGCGTTGCGTGACCCTTGACCGCGCGAACCGGCTTGATGTCCTGCGGCTGCGGAATCGAACCGAGCGGCTCTTTGCCAGGATGGAGTTCGACCAGCCAGTCGCGTACCGACATGGCGCGCCCCTCTCGTTCCCATGCCAGCCCCAGGGTGAGCGCCCCCCATTGCCGGGAACTCAATCCCGAGGGTCGCTGCGGAACGGCATTGAATGTTCTTGCCTCGATTGCGGGGCGCTGCTGAAACGGGTGATTTCCCGACAGCAGTTCATATGACATGCAGGCGAGTGCGAACAGGTCGTCGCGCGCGTCCGGCTCCCGCCCCTCGAGCACCTCGCAGCTGGCGTAAGCCGGAGTCATTGCGTTGGCCGACTTGCCGTTGGCGCCGAAATCAAGAATGCGCAGCTCGCCGGAATTCGTGACCATGATGTTGTGCGGCCGCAAGTCGCCGTGAATTACGCGCCGCTCATGGGCGTGCGCGAGAGCATCGCCCACTTCGCGCAGCAGCGCCCATACGTACTCCCTGGGAAGCGCCCGCGAATAAAACTTTCCCAGTACCTCGCCGAGGACTTCGCCTTCGATGAATTCCATGGTGAAGAAGGTGAAGTCCCGATCTCGATCCAGCTCGAACACTTTCACGATATTGGGATGCGACAGTCGTTGCGCGCCATAAAATTCGCGGCGGATCTTCGAGAGGAATTCGGGGTGGTTGCTCGCCTCCCGGCTCAGGACCTTGATCGCCACGTGAGCGTCGACATCGGGGTGCTCGCTGCGCAGCCGATCCACGGCTTTGTAGACCGTGCCGTTTCGGCCACAACCCAGGCGGCCGACGATTTCATACCTCTCACGCAAGACCAGGCCGATCTCTAGGCCGGTTTCGGGCACCGCGTCCTGCCACTCATCGTGAGCTTCTTCGTGAGCCTCTTCCGACTCGTGATTTGCCGCAGCATCCGCGGAAGGCCCCACGGCAGGCTCTGCGGCCGCATCGAGAGCTACGGGTGGCCCGTCAGCGGCGGTACCTAGTTCGCGCTGCGCGAGCTTCATCTGTATAGAACGAAATAGGTCCATTCAACATAGCACCGGTGGCTTTAATGTGGGCAGGCTACCTCCTTGGCAACTGCAAGACTCACGAGCAATTGGCATAAAAGGCGCACAATTTTCTTAAGGATTTCAGTCATGTGCGCTAAATCACAGAATGTGTAGGTGCACTTGCGGCGCACCTGTGTTTTTGGGTGACTAGGCTGAAATACCTAAAACTCGTGCCTGCGATCGTGAGGAACAACGACCGCAGTTGACGAATAGCTTTGATTGCCGTCATCGTCTTTTGCGCTGACGGTTATCGTGTACGTGCGGCCGTCCCGGTCGGTCCCCCTGCGCGACGCTTCGAGCGCAATCGTAAAAACATAAGTCCCGTGCGGACCCAGTCTCACCGTACCGCTGCGAAGGATGTTTGCGTTGGGGTCGATGACCGTGAAGTGGCCGCTGTCCTCCTTCACGCCGGACCCGACATCCGTAATTGTTCCGAACACCGTCACGTCCACCATTTTCCCGTTCGGGGGCCAGAGCTCCGATGGGATGGCATTAACCTTGATTACCAGCGGCGGTTCCGGGATGAAGTCCAATCCATGCGGGCCCGTGAACGTGGCGTCAGGCAGGTCGGCGCCGGTCACCAGCGGTGTCGCGACGCCGGTCGACAGATCGACTAATCCCAGTTCGTGGAAGCTGCCTAAGGATGCGATCGGCGCGTTCGGATCGAGGTCAGTCAGACTGATCGCATAAACGATGTTGGCGTTGGTATCCGCCGCGTACATGGTCCCGGCGGCCGCGCCGGGAAACACGATATCGTCCATTCCCGCGATGTTGTTGCCCATCCCGTCGGTGACCACGACGTTGGTCACGGTTTGGCTCGGCTTGCCGGGATGTCTAATCAGCGTAAACAGACCGGTGCTGCCCGAACCAGGTCCGTCGCCTTCCGCGGTCAGGACCAAACTGCCGTTCGGTGTCGATTTGAGGCTGTCTGTATCTGGAAGCGTGCCGGTCTGTTGCGCTGTCAGAATATCGGTGGTTGTGAGCGTGCCAGTCGGATTGTGACCCTGGTCGAGCTCTTGAAGAATCGGATCGGTGGCATTTACCGGATTTGTATAGCTCAGGAACACCCGATCGCCGAGAAACGCCACGTCGTCATACCCGCGCGCGCTCGTGGTGCCGTAAATGTACGGCGGCGAAGCGTAGCGGAGAGGGCCGCTGACGGTATGAGTGATGGGGTTGATGAGCGAAAGGGTGGCGTTGCCGTCCTGATTCTGTAGCGCCCAGACCAAGCCGGTGGTGGGATCGATCTTCAACCCGTCAACGGATCCGGCAATGGAGTACTGATATTGAATTGCGCCGGTCTTCTCGCTGTACTGCACGATCGTGCTGCTTCCGCCGGCACCGGTGGAATCCGCATTGTTTCCATACTCAACCCATACCGAGCCATTGCCGGTCGTGACCGAGTCAGGGGCCGTGCCATTGACCGCGGCGCCGGCGGCGAAGATGGAGACATGGGTGATTTGCGGTGCAGCGTAAGCTGTCGATCCGAACGCGGCGATGAGTGTAGCGGTTGCGATTGATGCGAGGGCTTTCATCGGGGATTCCTCCGAAGAATGGCTGATCCGGTCGTGAAGAGTCCAGTTTAGCCACCGCCATGTTGCATGGGTGTGGCAGGTTACTGACAACATCAAGAATTGCGAACGCGTGGCGTCAGACAGAGGCTGATCAGCTACATCATCACCCGATTCTACTGTCCGCTATTGCCGCTCGACCCGAAGCGCATCCTCGATTGCCCTCAGCATCGCGTCCCGCGATTTCGAATCGGCAAACTCCACAATCAATTTCCCCTTCCCTGCCGCCCGCTGCTGCAACTGCACGCGCACCGTTGGCGTACGCAGCACTTCACTCACCACCGACAGCTCCGATGCCTTCGGCGCCGCACTCCGCTCTCCCTTTGAGGTCCTTCGGACGAAGTCTTCTGTTTGGCGCACCGACAGGCCTCGCTCGGCAACCAACATAGCAACCCTTGTTTGCCGCGCTTCATCATCCAGCCCCAGCAGCGCCCGTGCATGTCCCATGCTGATACTTTTGGTATCGATCAGTGCAATGACCGGGGCCGGCAAATCCAGCAGTCGCACCAGATTGCTGACCGCCGCCCGCGACCGCCCTACCGCCTTGGCGACGTCTTCATGCGTTAATCCAAACTCTTCGATCAACTTCTTGAGCGCCCTCGCCTCTTCCGCCGCCGTCAATTCCTCGCGTTGAATGTTCTCAATGAGTGCGATGGCGACCGCCTCCTTATCCGACGCCTCGCGCACCACCGCCGGAATGTCGGCGAGTCCCGCGAGTTGCGCCGCCTGCCAGCGACGCTCGCCGGCGATCAATTCGAACTGATGGGGAAATCCCGCGACGGGACGCACAATGATCGGCTGAATCACTCCGCTCGACTTGATGGATGCGGCGAGTTCCTCGAGCGACTCCTCGCGTATTTGTTTGCGCGGCTGACTCGTGCCTCGGCGAATCGCGCTGATCGGTAGAGATCCCGCGCCCTGACGGTAGAGAGTCTTGGGTCGCGCATTTAGCAGCGCATCCAGTCCCCGACCTAATCCTTTCGTAGCCCCGGCCATGTTCAGAGACTACCGCAACAGACCGGGCGAAGCATCTTCGTCGCAAGCGCCTCGAGGGCGCGGCCCGTTTGCGCGAACCCGCTATTCCGGTTTCAGCGCCGCGGCGAACGGCGTCACACCCAGCTCGCCATACAGTTCCGCAGGGTAGTAGGCATCGCCGTCCTGCAACACCAGCGCCACGTTGCGAATCGCGGAAATGTTCTGCGTCGGGTCGCCGTCGACGAGGATCAAATCGGCGCGCTTGCCGCGCTCGATGGAGCCCCGGTCGGAGAGCACACGCGCGTAAGTTGCGCCGTTCCAGGTGGCGATCCGGAGCACTTCGTTCGCCGGGATGCCGGCCTTGACGTACAGCTCAAGCTCCCGCTGCAAGGTGAAGCCCGCGAAATTGTCGGTTCCCGACACAATCGGCACGCCGGCGCGATGAAAGCGCGCGACCGCCGCCAGCATCTTTTCAAACGACGCGCGCCAGCGCGGCGCCATCGCTGCGGTGATTTCGCTTTCGCTCTTGTAGAATCCGCGCCGCAGATTGATCGGCAGATGATCAGCGATCGTGGCGAATGAGGGATTCAGCTCGCCCGGCCTCTGCGTGAACTGCGCCTCGAAGGTGCAGAGGGTGGGATCGAGCACGGTTTTGTGATCGACGAACAGTTTGATCAGATTCTGAAACGGCTGCGCATCGAGATCGAGCGCATGCGCATTCTCGGCGATGAGCGTGAAGCGCTGCAGCGAACGCGTATCGGTATCGGGCTTGACATAAAAATTCAGCAAAACCTGGTTGATGTGCTGAATTTCATCATAGCCATCCTTCACCGCATCCTCGGCCTTCATGAAGGCCGGAATATGGCCGCTGACACGCAAGCCCCGCAGATGCGCATAGGCCGCAGTCTCCTTCACCCATTCCGGTTTGAAGGAATTATAGATCTTGATCTGCGGATAGCCGCGCTGCGCGTAGAAGTCCACCGCGCGCTTGGCCTCTTCCAGACTCTCCACCAGAATGCCGCCGCTGGCGTTGAAGGGGCTCTTGCCTTCGATGAAGCCGGCGGTAACGACGTGCGGCCCGATCGACTCGTGGCTATCGAGACGCGCAATGGCCAGCGCCAGCGTCGCATTGTCGTTGCCCATGTCGCGCACGGTGGTTACGCCCGACGCCAGATTAAGGAGGTAATCTCCCGGCGACACGTGCGCGTGCATGTCGATCAAGCCCGGCAGCAGGCTGCGCCCGTTGGCGTCGATCACCGTGCCCGGCTTCTGGCTGGGCGAGCCCGCCGGATAGACCGCGCCGATCCGGCCATGATTCACATACACATCCTGCAAAGGCCCGAGCACGGCGTGTTCGGCGTCGAACACGCGCGCATTCTTGATCAATACCGGTTGCGTCAGCTCATGCCGGTCGCGCTTCGCGACGTCACGCTGGTACGCGTTCTGCGCTTCTACTTGCAGTTGTTCGAGCGCGGGAGCCTGAGCCTCCCAGCCCTTCACGACGATCTGCACGAAGCCGGGGGCGATCACCGCGAACAGGCGTTGTCCGTCCGCATTCATCCACAGGTACTGCGGTTCCAAATCTTCGCCGCGCAGCGCATACAGGGTCACGGCGCGGGTTTCACTGCCGTTGGTGACCTTCGTTTCCGTGAGCTTGATGATCGACAATTCGCCGCCGGGAATGCCCGGCAGCTTCGATGACGGTGCCTGGATCAGCGCGCGCGCCGTCAATCCGGCCACTTCCAAGGTGCCATCGATGGGCACATAGAGCGCCGCTCCGCTGATATTCATCGAACCGTGATCGACGATGCCCGCCCAGTCGGCGCGATCACCCTTGCGTTCGAAATGCTCGTTGACCTTCGAGCCGAAGGTCGAGGTGCCGGTGATCGCAAAGCGCTGAATCGTGCCGTCGGCGGCCGGCCATATTTTTTCCTTGTAGTCGGGACCGCGACCGTTTTCGCGGTAGCTGAAATCGCTGCTGATGCTGCCGTCATCGGCGATATGCGTGATCTGCTCGCCGCCCACATGGCCCGAGAACAGCATGGTGTAGCGATACTCGCTCGCCGCCTGCGCGGCCGACGCGGCACCGGCCAGCAGCATCCACATCGCCAGGTTTATCCCGGTACGTATTATCATTCTTGTCTACTCCCCCTGAACCCGCGCGGATTCTATCAGGCCCCGAGCAGCAGCGGGAGCGGCCGGTTCGCGAGCCCCGCGGCGCTCTCGTAAGCATAGGCCAGTTGCAGGCAGCTGAATTCCTGGCGATTGGGCGCGATGAGCTGAATTCCGATCGGCAATCCGTTGCTGCTGATGCCCGCGGGTGCGGCGAGCGCAGGACATCCCGCCATCGTGACCAGCAGTGCGCCCTTCATCCATTCGTGGTAAGTCTGCATTTTCTGCCCGGCAATCTCCTGCGGCCAATGCTGCGCGATGTCGAAGGGGAAGACCTGTGCGCTGGGCACGATGAAATAGTCGTAGCGTTCGAAGAAGCGACGCACCGCCTGCGACCACGCGGTGCGCGTGACCGACGCGGCCGTAATGTCATAGGCGGATTGTTTCAATCCCGTTTCGATCTCATAGATCGCTTCGGGTTTGAGCAGGGCGCGTTTGGCCGGATCGTTGTAGTACGCCAGCAGCGACGATCCTTGCTGCCAGGCGCGAAGGCGTATCGCGGCTTGCCAAACCGCCTCGATATCGAATTCCGGTACGGCCTCCTCGACGATGCAACCCATCGACTCGAAGGACTGCAAGGCCGTGCGGCATACGCTCAAGACCTCCGGCTCGCAAGGCGTATGCCCGTTGAAATCCGCGCCCCAGGCAATGCGCTTGCCCTTGAGGCCCGCATCCAGCCGCCGCTGAAATGTCGCGCTGTCCCCGTCCAGGGACAGCGGCGCGCGCGCATCGAAACCCGCTTGCACCGAGAGCAGCATGGCGAGGTCGGTGACATTGCGCGCCATGGGACCGGTGACACTCATGGACGGCAGCCAGCCATCACGCGCATCGTTGGGAATGCGTCCGATGCTGGTGCGAAAGCCGAATACCGCGTTCCAACCGGCCGGATTGCGCAGGCTTCCGCCGTAATCCGAGCCATCCGCCAGCGGCAGCATGCGCAGCGCGAGCGACACCGCGGCTCCGCCACTGCTGCCGCCGGCCGAGCGCGCGAGGTCGTACGCGTTATGAGTGGCGCCGTACACCGGATTGTAGGTATGCGAGCCCAAGCCGAACTCCGGCGTATTGGTCTTGCCGATGAATATCGCGCCGGCATCGCGCAGCCGCGCCACCATCACGGAGTCGGCGGACGGAACGAAATCTTTGAGGATGGGCGATCCCTGCGTGCTTCTGATGCCCTTGACCGCCTGCAGATCCTTCACCGCATGCGGCAGGCCGTGCAGCGCACCCATGGATTGCCCCCGTTTGAGCTGTGCGTCGCGTTCGCGCGCCTGCGCCAAAAGACCGGCGCGATCCTGAAGCGCGACGATGGCGTTCACTTTGGGATTCAATGCATCGATGTGATCCAGGTACGCGTTCATGACATCGACGCAAGGCACCTTGCGCGCGTGGATCGCCGCGGCAAGCGTCGTCGCATCCATCATGACCAGCTCGTTCGGGCGGCGCTTCGCGGCGGCCTCGCCAGGCGGCGTATACACCGCCGCGGCGACGCCCGCGCCGGCCGCCATGCTCAACATCGCGCGACGGCTCAAATCAGCTTCGTCGGAATTATTTTTGGCTTTTGTCACGAACGATGCACCGATCAACCGAAATGGTCGAGGATGGAAAATTCATTGTATCCTCAAGTGTCACTGGCTCGCTCGCCGGCCTCCCGTGCGCGCTCCACCTTGCTCGCCTCGGCCAGCGGCAGCCGCCGCGCTGCTTGCCACATCACCAACAGTGCCGCCGGCGTCATGACGAAGATGCTCAGCATCCCGAGGCGCAGCGATCCTGTCAGGCCCGAAACCTTGCCGACGCAGTACGGGCCGAGCGCCAGGCCTAGCAATGAGAAGACCAGCAGGTAGGTCGCGCCCGCGGTACCGCGCATCCGCGGCAGTACACAATCCTGGATCATGGCTGCACCGTTGCCAACCTGGCTGCCAACCACGAACACGGCCAAGGGATTGAGCAGGTAGAGGGTATGCGCGTCGCCGACACTCAAGGTCGCATAGACGAGCGGAGGCGACAGAATCATCGTCAGCATGCACAGATAGATTCGCGCGCGCGGCTCGTGCCGTTTCCAGGCATCCGACACGCGTCCCGCGAAAATGACCCCGGCTGCGGCGGCGAGCCCCTGCGGCACGCCTATTTTCAACCCGGCGACATCGGAGGCGATGTGGAAGGTGCGCATGGCATAGGGCGGCACCCAGAACGCCAATGCATAGCCCATGAAGGCTAGAAAACCGCAGGAAAGCAGGGCCAGCACGGCCGCAGGCGTGCCCCACAGCAGCACGAAAGTCGGGCGATCCGTGGCACGAAGCTGCTGCGCCCAGGAGCCGGTGGCATAGGCGCCGACCCCGATGGCGCTCCACTGCAGCGCATCGCCGCTCAAGCGCGCCATGGCTGCGGCCGCCGCGCCAACACCCACGAGCAGCAGTAAGTTGACTCGCAGGCCGCCGGGGATTCGCGCGACACTCCAAAGGGTGAACGGCGGCAGAATGGAGCCGACCTCACGCGCGAAATCGCGCCACACACCCGGTCGCCGCGCCGGTAGCGGGTGCCCATCGGCAAGGCCGCGCGGCGGCTCCCGCAGCGTCAGTGCCCAGGCTGCCATCAAGAGTCCGGGGACTCCGACGGCGAGGAATGCCGCCTGCCAGCCCGCAAGACCCAGCGGCGCATTGCCCACGGCGAAGTGACTCGTCCAAGCATGCGCGATCGCGCCGCCGATGGGCAGACTCAAGGCCAATCCCACCAGTGCTCCAGCCGAGTAGATCGCGAGCGCGAGCCCGCGCTGCTCCCGCGGAAAATAGTCGGCGAGCAGCGAATAGGCTGCGGGTGAGGCACTCGCCTCGCCCACGCCGACCCCGACGCGCGCCGCCGCCAACTGTCCGAATGTACCGGCGAACCCGGATAGCGCGGTCAACCCGGACCACAATGCCAGTCCAAGGGCGATCAGCCGCGTGCGGTGCCAACCGTCGGCGAGGCGGCCAAGCGGTATGCCGAAGAGCGAGTAGAAAATTGCGAATGCGGTGCCGTAGAGAAAGCCGAGCTGCGCATCGCTCGCACCGAGGTCTGCCTTGATATCCTGCGCCAGGATCGAGAGGATCTGGCGGTCGATCAAGTTGACCGCGTAGACTAAAAACAGGACGCCCAAGACGTACCACGCATACCTTCCGCCGGCCGCAGACGACCGCGACTGTTCCGCACCTTGCATACAGCCTCCCTGGTTTTCGCCGTTGAAGAAATCCAAAGCGCGTCCGGCGCGGACATTGAAACACAGCGCACGAATCCTGAACCAGTGTTAATTGCGCGGGCCGCAAAGACTGTCAGAATCTGCTCATGAACACATCAAGAGCGCTTCGATGGATAGCATTGACAGCCGTCCTCTACCGCTGATTCATCTTTGCCTGCTGGCGCTTCTCCTGGGCGTCATCACCGGTGTGGGAGCCGTACTGTTCCGCGACCTGATCGGCCTCATACACAACTTGCTCTTCACCGGTCGTGCGGTCGCGCACTACGACGCCAACATTTTCACGGCGCCTGCGCCCTGGGGTGCCCTGGTCATCCTGGTGCCCGTCATCGGCGCCGTTGTCGTGACCTTCCTGGTCTCGAACTTTGCCCCCGAGGCGAAGGGCCACGGCGTTCCCGAGGTGATGGACGCGATTTACTACAAGGGCGGCGTCATCCGTCCGGTCGTCGCGTTGGTCAAATCGCTGGCCTCGGCCACGGCCATCGGCAGTGGCGCATCGGTGGGACGCGAGGGTCCGATCATCCAAATCGGCTCGGCTCTCGGCTCCACGTTCGGACAGATCATCCGCATGCCGGTGGGCCAGCGGATAGCGCTGGTCGCCGCCGGCGCCGGCGCGGGAATCGCCTCGACTTTCAATACGCCTATCGGCGGGGTGATGTTCGCCATCGAATTGATGATGCCGGAGGTCAGCGCGGAGACCTTCCTGCCGGTCGCCATCGCGACCGGCACGGCGACCTTTGTAGGCCGCTGGTTCTTCGGCGACACCCCGGCTTTTCATGTGCCGCCTTTGCAAGTGATGCCCGTCGATTCGAGCGCGCTACTCGTGCTCATCCTGTTCGCGGTACTGGGCGGCCTCACCGGCATCGCGGCGGCCGGTTTCATCCGGACATTGCACCTGGCGGAAGATCTCTTCGATCGCATCAAGATGCGCTACCTGCGGCACATGCTCGGCATGCTGATTCTCGGTGTGCTCATGTATGCACTGCTGCGCACCGCAGGTCAGTACTACATCGACGGCGTCGGCTACGCCACGGTGCAGGCGATACTGGCGGGACAAATCTCCACATTCTGGCTGCTGGGGCTGCTGTTCGTGTGCAAAGCATTCGCGACTTCCCTCAGCTTGGGGTCGGGTTCATCGGGCGGGATCTTTTCCCCCTCGCTGTTCATGGGCGCGGCCCTCGGCGGCGGCTTCGCTGCGCTGCTCAATAGCGTAGGACTGCCGGTGCAGTTGAGCGTTCCCGCCTTCGCGATGGTCGGCATGGGCGCGATGGTGGGCGGCGGCACGGGCGCGGTCATGACCGCCGTCACGATGATTTTCGAGATGACCCGCGACTACAGCATCATGATGCCCATGATCGTGGCGGTCGCCATGAGCATCGGCGCGCGCCGCGTGCTCTCGGTCGAGACCATCTATACCTTGAAGCTGGTGCGGCGCGGCCGGTCCATCCCCAAGGCTCGCCACGCGAATATGTTTCTGGTCCGCACGGCCCGCGAAGTGATGGACTCCGACATCCAGGTCTTGCCGGCGGAAGCGAGCTTCGATGGTTATCTACGCCAGCCGGAACATGCCGGACGGCTGCGTCACGTTGTCGTCACCGACAAGGGACATCTCTATGGAGTGATCCGGGTAAACACGGGAATTCGCCGCGGGCTGGAAGGGGCGCACACCGGCGTGAGCTTGGGCGATGTCGCCAGCCGCAACTTTACAGTGGTGCGCGAGGATGAGAGCGCGTTCGAGGTGATCCGCCGCATGTGGCGCAAGAACGCCATCATGGCTGTGGTTGTGCGCGGCACGGGAATTCCCCGCGGACCGGATGTGGCCGGCGTCATCACCAAGGAACACGTCGCCGACTCGGTGGCTGACAGCGTCAAAGCTTCCTCGATGATAGAGTAACAATCGGGAACGGGGAGAGTGCCAATGGAGATGCGCAGAAAAATTCTCAAGGCGGCGCTCGGCGGCGCATCGATGATGGGTAGCGGCCTGATCAGCCGGACCGCGCAAGCCGGCTTGCCTCAAGGAGCGCTCGACTCGACCGTCCTGGAGACCCTGCCCGGCAAGCAACCGTTGCTCAAGCGTGCGTATCGGCCTCCGAACTACGAAAGCCCGGTCTCCTATTTCGACGCGCCAATCACCCCCAACGAGCGATTCTTTGTCCGCTGGCATCTCATGGACGTTCCGGAGATCGATGCGGAGCAATGGCGCCTCACAGTCGGCGGCGAAGGAAGCTCGCAATCCCTGTCATTGACGCTGGATCAGCTCAAGCGAGACTTCGAGCCGGCCGAGATCGTCGCCGTCTGCCAGTGCGCCGGAAATCGACGAGGACTCTCCGACCCACATGTTCCCGGTGTGCAGTGGGGTCCCGGCGCCATGGGCAATGCCCGCTGGAAAGGTGCCCGGCTCAAAGACGTGCTGGCGCGCGCCGGTCTGAAACCGGAGGTAATCGAGATTGCGTTTGATGGTGCCGATCGTCCGCCGCTCGAGGCGACGCCGGATTTTATCAAGAGCATTCCGACCTGGAAGGCGCTCGATGAGAACACGCTCATCGCCTACGAGATGAACGGCGCCGCTCTGCCGCACCTCAACGGATTTCCGGCGCGCATCGTCGTGCCCGGCTGGACGGCGACTTATTGGATGAAGAAGGTCACCCGCATCGAGACGCTCAACCAGCCGCTGAAGAGCTTCTGGATGAACACCGCGTATCGAATTCCCAAGGGCAAGTTCACGATGGTGGACCGATTTCTGTCGCAGGAATCGGAAACCACGACGCCGATCACCGAGATGGTCGTGAATTCGCTGATCACCAGCATCGCGGACGGCCAGCGCTTCGCGCGTGGCGCACCCATCGTCGTCAGGGGACTCGCCTGGGATGGCGGCTACGGAATTCGCCGCGTTGAGATTTCCATCGACGAAGGAAAGACCTGGCTGGCTGCGACCCCGGGCGCCAACCTCGGGCGATACTCCTTCCTGCCCTGGAAATTCACCTACAAACCGCAGAAGCACGGCCGCATGTCGATCATGGCGCGTGCCAGCAACTCGCTGGGTTCGAGCCAGCCCGACCAACTGATCTTCAACGGTCCGGGCTATCACAACAATGTGATCCAAAAAATTGCGGTCGAGATCGTATGAGCATCTCATCGTCTCGCGCTTTCATGTTGATGCTCGCACCGCTGTCCCTCGGCTACGCAGCGCCGGCTCATGCCGGCGAGGCCGGCATTCAATTAAAGGCTGCTCCGCAGTCCGTGCAGGTCCGCGCTCGCTGCTCTATCTGCCACAGCGCCGACTATATTCAAATGAACTCGGTCTTCATGAACAAGGCTACCTGGGAAGCCGAGGTGCGCAAGATGATCAAGGTGATGGGCGCACCCATTCCCGAGACGGAAGTCGCCGAGATCGTTGATTATCTGGTCAAGAACTATGGAGTCGAATAGCTCAAGAATCGCGACGCGCTGCCGATTCAATGCCTATGCCAGACGGTAAACCGCGTAAATCAGCCGATCCCCTGTACCTGCTCCTGCGCGAAGGACGGGTCGAGGAATTCAATCGGCGCAGAAAGGCCGGAGAGAAGTGCGACCTGCGCGGTTGCGACTTCCGCGGCATCGATCTGCGCGAGCTGGACGTATCGAGCATCGATTTCTCGGACGCCTACTTTCGCCAGGCGGACCTGCGTGGACTCGACCTGCGAAGCTGTCCCATGGAGGGAGCAAGCCTTCACGGCGCGCATGTGTCCGGCGTTTTCTTTCCCGGCAAGCTTGCGCCGGACGAAATCGACATGTCCGTGCGCATGGGCACCCGCCTGCGCTATCGTTGATTGGCTGGTTGGGGCGGCGCCATCGTCCCCATCTCATCCAGATGAGCGCCGCCGAGATTCTTGAAACAAAGCCGCGCGATGCAAAGCGAGGCAATCAGTCCGGCGATCATCGGCAACGCGGCGACCAGAAAGAACTGCTGCCGCGGGACATTGAGGCCAATGAGCAAACCGCCAACCAAGGGCCCCGTGATCGAGCCGAAGCGCCCCATGCCGAGCGCCCAACCGATCCCCGTGGATCTATACGCCGTGGGATACAGAAGGCCGGAAGCGCCGGTGTTTCCGAACTGGGCTCCGACGACGCTAAACCCTGAGAGCGTGACCATCGCCGCCATCGCCGCATAGGTCAGACCGGGAATCCCGATGGCCGCGATCCCCAGCACCGCGCATAGATACAAGCCCGCTATGACCCTGAATCCGTATCGACCGAGCACCACGCTGACGAGCAACGCGCCGACCACGCCGCCATAATGATAGAGGCTGGTCGCGATGCCGCTCTCCTTGGGCGTGAGCCCGCTGCCTTCGAGAATGAGCGGCAGCCAACTGCTGAGAAAAAAGTTGGCCATGAGGGCGCTCGCGAAACACACCCACAAAATGGGCGTGACCCACTTCAATCCTCCCGCGAAGATTTGCTTGACCTGAGAACCTGAGGCGGCAGGCGCCGCCGCAAACTGCGCATCGTCGGCGATGGGCAGATCGCGGCGCAGCTCTCGAGCTGTCTTCAACAGTTCTTTCCGCCGCTCCGGCCTGAGCGCCAGGAACTTGACCGATTCCGGCAAAAATAAAAACGAACATGCCGCGATGATGATCGGCGCAACTCCGCCGATCCAAAACATGATCTGCCAACCGTGGCGCGGGATGAGCCAAGCCTGAATCGCGCCGGGAATGCCGGCTCCGACCGATATGCCGGTAAACATCAGCACGACCAGCATCGCGCGCAGCCGTTTCGGCGCGAGTTCCGAATTGAGCGCGATGGCATTCGGCATAAGACCGCCGATGCCGATTCCCGTGAGAACTCGAAATATCAATAGTTGATTCAGATTCGTTGCCCAGACGGTCGCCAAGGTAGAGGCCCCGATGACGAAGCAGCCGGCAACGACTGAATTCCTGCGCCCGACGCGGTCCCCCAACTGCCCCAGAACCGGCGCACCGATCAGGATGCCGAACAGGCTCGCGCTCAAGGCCGGTGCAAATAGGTGCGGAGCAATATGCCAGGCCCGCGCGAGCTCCGGCGCGGCGGAAGCCAGGCCGGCCAAATCGAAACCATCGGCGGTGATCGCGAGAAAAGACCAGAAGAGCAGATTAAAATTGAAGAACCTGAATTTCTGCCCGTCCACCAATTCATCGAGTTGTATCTCCTGGCTCACAGATCCCCTTACCCGCTTTGAAGCGCAGGTTACTCCAGTGCGAGCCTGCGCAGAGGATTAGGCTAAACTCAAGCAGGAACGAAGGGTACGGATGGACATGGCAAGCTTCGGCGATCGTGTGATTGAACGGATGCGCGCACTCGGGCATCCGCTTTGCGTTGGACTGGACCCCTACCTCGAGCGCATTCCGACGCCCTTCCGCCGCGGGGCGATGACGCCCGCGCACCCCGAGACCGCGAAAGCGGTGGAAGAGTTCTGCTGCCGCACCATCGATCTGATCGCATCCGATGTAGCCATCATCAAGCCGCAGGCATCGCAGTTCGAGCGCCTCGGCTGGCGCGGCTGGCAGGTACTGGAGCGGGTCATTCAGCACGCCCGCGCCGCGGGCCTGTTGGTGCTGCTCGATGCCAAGCGCGGCGACATAGCCGACACCGCAGCGGGCTATGCGCAGGCCTACCTCTCGCGCGACGCACCGACTGCCGCCGATGCGCTCACCGTGAATCCCTATCTGGGACCCGACAGCATCGAACCTTTCATCTCCGAAGCTGCGCCCGCAGAACGCGGCGTGGTCGTTCTGGTTCGCAACAGCAACATGGATTCCTCCGTGTACCAGTGTCTTCAGACACCGGCCGGGCCGTTATTCAAAGTCGTGGCTGCCTCGCTTGCTCCCTACCAGGAGCGGCTCGCACGGGGGGCGACCGGGTGGTCTTCCTTGGGCGTGACGGTTGCGGCCACTCATGCGAAGGACAGCGATGAGATACGCGCGGTGCTCCCGCGGGCGCTGTTTCTCGTTTTAGGATACGGCGCGCAGGGCGCCGGCGCGCGCGACGCCGTTCGCGGCTTTCGGCGCGGGCCCGCCGGATTGGAAGGAGGCATGGTCAACTCCTCGCGGCCCATTTTGTTTCCGTTCGAATTCTGCGATGCGAAACGCTGGGAACAAGGCGTGCGCAGCGCGCTTGCGAAAGCGGCAGAGGAGCTCGGCGAAGCGGTAATATAACGCGTGCCAGAGCAGACCGCAGTCTCAGACGGACCATCGAGCGCTTTCGTGGCGCTCGAAGCGGGAGCGTATCAAGCGACCGAGCTCACGCGCGGACCCTGGAATCCTGAGCACCAGCACGCCGGTCCACCCTCGGCGCTGGCCGCGCACGTGATGGCCCGAGCGGCGGAATCGCTGGGATTTACCCACATTGCGCGCATGACGGTGAGTTTGTATCGGCCGATCCCGATTGCGCAGCTCAACGTCGTGCTCGAGACCGACTACGCGGGACGCAATGCCGGGCACTTCGCCGCCCACCTCATCGCCGATGGCAAGGAGGTGGCGCGTTTCACTGCGCTGGCGCAGCGCGAAACGGCGGTGAGCATTCCCGCTGAACTGCCCGGCCACCCGCCGGCGGCGGCGCCGCGCTCGGTGGAAGATTCGCCCCCGTCTCGATTTCCATTCTCCAGCCGTTTCATCGGCTACCCCGATCTGATGGAAACTCGACTGGCACGAGGAACCTTTTTCTCGGGACCCTGCTCGGTATGGTTTAGGCTGCGCCGACCGCTCATCGCGGGAGAGACGTCCTTGCCGATCGCGCGCGTGGCCGTGGCGGCGGACTCCGGCAACGGAATCAGCTCCGTACTCGATTTCAAACGCTACATGTTCATCAACAACGATCTGAGCATCAACTTGTTCCGCAAACCGCAGGGCGAGTGGATCTGCATCGACGCACGTACCCTGATCGGACCTGATGGTTGCGGGCTCGCCGAGGCGCAGATCTTCGATACGGCCGGGTTGATCGGCCGATCGACACAAAGCCTCATGATCCGATCGAGGGAGTGAACTCATGCTCGGCAACTCAAAGTTGATCACGCTGATCTTGACATCGCGCATTCCCGAAGCGGAGCGCTTCTACGGCGACGTGCTGGGCTTGACGCTCACTGGACGATCCCACGGCGCACTGGTGTACGACGTGGGCGGCGGCGATCTACGCGTCTCGCCCGTGCCGACCACGGAGCCGTCGGCGCACACCGTGATGGGATTCGCGGTTCCGGATGTCGCCGCGGCCGTCGCCACATTGAGTGCGCGCGGGGTGGCATTCGAGCGCTTCAAGGGATTTCCCCACGATGCGGCCGGAATTGTGAAGACACCCGAGGGTGCGAAGGTCGCGTGGTTCCGCGACCCCGACGGCAATCTTCTATCCGTGGTGCAATACGCTTAAAGGCGCGCCTGGGGCGCGCGCCTCGGGTCCGGCCAGCTATTTCGTTGCGGCCGGCTCGAGCACCAGGGCCAGCGCCTCTGAGTAGGTGGCCTTGATCTGATCGCCCATCGCGATGTGCTTGAACTGCGCGGGATCGCGAACCACCAGATCGACGGTATGCTTCTCGCCCTTCAAAGTGACCGTCTGCGTGGCAGGATCCAGGCCGACCACGTTGGCAACCACCGTCACCTGCCGGCCGACCGCGCCGCCGGGCTGCTCACCGGGCTTCGCTCTCACTGCCGCGCTCTGCTCGGTGGTGGTCACCACTTCCCCGCCGCCCTTCACGAGCTGCAGGGTCAATGCTTCGACATACGTCGCGTTCACTTGATCGCCGATTTTGAACTTGTCGAAGTTCTTGACCTCCGGCCCTGCCGTGACCGTCAATTCCTTCCCCGTCGACAGTTTGAGCGTCACGTCCCGCGTGGCTTTATCGAGAGCCGTGATGGTCGCGGTGGCCGTCACCGTTTTTGCGACACCGACCTGACCGGGTTTCGAGGTGACTGCGACCGCGCCGTTCTGAGCGGAAACAGGCGCGGCGATGGCGGCGCTCATCACGAGCGCGATGGAAAGTATCAGGAAACGCATGTAATTCACTCCCCTATGATCGGTCGACTATATTCCCGAGGTACCATCGAGGCATATGCCGCAAAGGACAATGTGAACCGACCTGCCGCTGTGCTATGCGCCCTGTTGGCTGTGGCGCCCGTCTCCCGTGCCGCCGAGCCGTGGCTGCCGAATCCGCCCGGCACCGCGCACTGCGTGGTGATGAGCGAGGGCGCGACCCTCGCGAACGCAGCGCTGCGATTCGCGTTGGCCTTAAGCGGGCAGGGGCTGCGGCCGCGCTCGCTCCACAACGCCTACGACGGCATCGACACCCCGTTGAGCGGCGAGCTCTTCGAGATCCAGCTGCGCGACGGTAAGAGGCTGCATGCCAGCGACTTCAGGCTCGAGAACCCGCTCACCTGCTCGAAGCTGGCGGGTCTGCCCGCCGCGGCGCGCGCCGCGGACCGCCGCGACGGCGTCGAGCTGCGTGCCCGGCTGAAGCAGCCCGATGGCGATCTCGTCGTCGACTTGGCCGTGCAATTGCGCGATGACACCAACTTCGTCCGCGAGCTCGTGCATCTCTTCACTCCGCACGAGCTCGATATCGCCGGCGTTACGCTGATCAGCCTCGACCTTCCGGGCGCCACGGTGGCCGGCATGGTCGACGGCTCTCCGCTGGTCGCGGGCGATCTGTTCCTGGGATTCGAGCACCCCATGGCGCAGGCCAGTGCCGTCGCGAGTCGGGCCACGGCACTCGTGAAGCGAGTGCTTCCTTTGAGGGCCGGGGTCGCGGTGAACTATTCGGCGGTGCTCGGTGTTGCACCGCCGGGTCAGCTGCGCCGTGGATTTATCGCCTATCTCGAGGCCGAACGAGCCCATCCGTTCCGCACGTTTTTGCATTACAACTCCTGGTACGACATCGGCTATTTCTCGCGCTATTCGCAGGCGGATGCGCTTTCCGTGATCAACGCCTTCGGCGAGGAATTGGTGCGCAAGCGCCACGTGCCGATGGATTCCTTTCTGTTCGACGATGGCTGGGACGACACTTCGAGGCTATGGCAGTTTCACTCGGGCTTCCCCTCCGGCTTTACGCCGCTGCGCGACGCAGCCACCCGCTTCGGCGCCGGGCCCGGCATCTGGATGTCGCCCTGGGGCGGCTACGGCCCGCCTCGCAAGGAGCGGCTCGCGACCGCCGCTGCTCTGGGGTACGAGATCGACACCCAGGGCCTCGCGCTGTCGGGCCCTCGCTACTACGCGCTCGTTCATGATGTCGCCATCGATCTCTTGCGCAGCTACGGCATCAATCAGTTCAAGCTCGATGGCGTCGGCAGCCCCGACAAGGTCACGCAAGGCAGCGCCTTCGACAGCGACTTCGCCGCCGCGATCAGCTTGATCGACGATCTGCGCGCCGAGAAGCCCGATTTATTCATCAATCTGACAACGGGCACGTGGCCCTCGCCGTTCTGGCTGCGGACTGCCGACTCCATCTGGCGCGGGGGCGAGGATCACTTGTTTCTGGGTGAAGGCTCCGATCGCGCCCGCTGGATCACTTACCGCGACGCCGATACTTATGGAGGCATCGTGCGGCAAGGGCCGCTGTATCCGCTGAACTCGGTGATGCTGCACGGGATCATTTACGCGCGGCACGCGCACGGGCTCGAGTCGGACCCGCATGGCGACTTCGCCTCGGAGGTCTGGTCCTACTTCGGCAGCGGAACGGGCCTGCAGGAACTCTATGTGTCTCACGATCTTTTGACGAGCGCCGACTGGGACGTGCTCGCGGCCGCCGCGCTCTGGGCACGCGCGCGGGCCGATGTTCTGCGCGACAGTCACTGGATCGGCGGCGACCCGGCGCGCGGCGAGGTCTATGGCTGGGCCTCGTGGGCACCGGGGCGCGCCGTGCTGGTGCTGCGCAACCCATCAGGCGCATCCCGTTCCTTCAACATCGACTTAGGTCAGCTCCTTGAACTGCCGCCGCACCAAGCACCTCGCTTCACCGCGCATTCGGCCTTCGGCAGAACGCCGCCGCAGGAGCTGGTCGCCGGCCGACCGCTGCGTGTGCAACTTGCGCCCTTTGAAGTTCTGGTTTGGGATTTCGCAGCGAAGTAGGTCGCTTACGGATTACGGTCCAGTGCCTCCCGATCCCAATCGGCGAGCGCGGCGGCACGATCGTAGGTGCTCGCCACAAATTCCAGAATCGCCTGATCGGGCGATGCGGCGCGTCGCACGGCCTCGTACGGCAATATGAACTCACCGAGCGCGCGATGATAGTACGCGGCCTCCGGTTGCACGCGCACTTCCTTGAGTCCCGCGGGTTCGGGAGCGGCATAGAAGTAGAACGCCGGCTCCGGCAGCGCCTCGTTACCCGGCCAGAATCCGTGGCTGATGACTTCGTGCGAATAGGCTTCGCGCATGAATTGCGGGCCTGCGCGAGGCGGCGCCCGGCGGCCGGAGAATCGCGTCACCGCCAGATCGAAACTGCCCCAGAAAAAATGCACGGGGCTGCACTTGCCGATGAATTCGCAGCGCGACATCGTGAACACTCGCGCGACCTGCGAGAAGATCCGCCAGCAGCGGTTGGCGCAATCGGGATCATATGAACGGTGCAGCGTGTCCAGATCGAAGCGTATGGGCGACGGGATCTCCACCGGCATGGGTGAGATCTTGACCGGCATTCCCATCGCCTCGAGCATCGCCATCACGTCCCGGTAGAAGTCGGCGACGGTCTGCGGCCTTAACGAGAGCGTTCTGGTATCGCCATCCGATGCACGAACCACGAGCTGCTGATCGACAAAATCGAATTGAATGGCGAAGGTGCGCTCGCCGTAAGGCAGCGTTCGGGTCGAGAGTCCGCGGGGGGTCACCTCCATGGCCACTGACCAGGAGTGATTGACCGGCGGCGCCCGGGCGAGCGCCACCTTGCCGACGACCTGCGTCCACATGTGCAGCGTCGCGTACGTGTCCTTCCAAGTCTCGTATGGAAGCGCCGGCCAGGCATCCTCGGCGATGGTGTTCATCGGGCCAGAGTATGACTGAACGCGGCGGTCCGCGGCTTGCTATGTCGAGTAGAATTGCGTGGGTTGACCGGAGGCTTCCAATGACCCCCACCATCACCGCCTTTGAACGATCTCCCGATCGCGGCAGGGGACTGGCGCGTGACATGCGTGTTCGCTGGGCGCTCGAGGAAGTGGGCCAGCCTTACGAAGTTCGTCTCGTTTCGTTCACTGATATGAAGGCACCCGCGCATCGAGCGCTTCATCCCTTCGGGCAGATTCCAACCTATGAAGAAGGCGATCTCACCCTGTTCGAGTCGGGGGCCATCGTGTTACACATCGCTGAGCGCCATGCGGGCCTGCTGCCGGACGACGCGAATGCCCGAGCGCGCGCGATCGCCTGGATGTTTGCCGCATTAAACACGGTGGAACCGCCGCTCGTTGAACGGGGAATGGCCATGCTCCTGGAGCGCGACAAACCCTGGTATGAGCAGCGCCTGCCTTTTGTCGAGGAGCGCGCGCGTAAACCGCTGGGCGAACTTTCCAGTCGTCTTGGCGATGCCGAATGGCTCGATGGCGCGTTCAATGCGGGCGACCTGATGATGGTGGCGGTGCTGTTCAGGTCGAAGGCATCGGGAATACTGGACCGGTATCCGAACCTCCTGGCCTATGTGGCCCGCGGGGAAGCGCGACCCGCCTTCAGGCGTGCTTTCGCCGCCCAACTGGCGGTTTTCACCGGCAAGCCATCTGCCGCTTAAACGCGATCGAGGGATGCAAGTTGGCTGACTCGACGACTTCGGACGGACCCCTCAAAGGCTTGAGCCCGGCGCAATACTTGCGTTTTTCGGCACTGCTCGATGAGGTGATTGAATTGAGTGCCGCGGAACGCGAGGAGCGGCTCACAACGCTCGAGCAAACCGAGCCGGCATTGGCGCCGATGGTACGGGCGTTCTTCGCGTCGCGCGAGGCGTGCGCGGCGGATGGGTTTCTGGAGACTCATGGGCCGTTCGCAGAGGAGATCGCCTCCCTTACGCGGGACGAACCCGCTTTGATCGGCAAGCAATTCGGCCCCTATCGGGTACTCTCATTGCTCGGGCACGGCGGCATGGGCAGCGTCTGGCTGGCGGAACGCGCCGATGGCTTGTTCACGCGCCAGGTGGCCTTGAAGCTCATACACTCGACCCTCACCGGCCGCGTGATGACGGAGCGCTTTGCACGGGAGCGCGAGATCCTCGCGGGCCTCAATCATCCGCACATTGCGCGTCTCTTGGATGCGGGATTTTCGGACGACAACCTACCCTACCTGGCGCTCGAGTACATTGCGGGCACGCCGCTATCAACCTACTGCGACGAGCATCGCCTATCGATTCGCGCACGCCTGGAACTCTTTCGGCAGGTGCTGAGCGCCGTGCAGTATGCGCATGCGCATCTGGTCATTCACCGTGACCTCAAGCCCTCCAACATTCTGGTGTCGGAGGATGGCGAGATCCACTTGCTGGATTTCGGGATTGCCAAACTTCTGATCGTCGGCGAAGCGAAGGTGACTGATCTCACGCAGCGTGCCGGCCTGGCCATGACGCCCGACTATGCCTCGCCCGAGCAGATAACCGGCTCAGCCATCACCATCGCCGCAGATGTTTACGCGCTCGGGGTGATGTTGTATGAGCTGATGACGGGAGAACGGCCGTACCGCCTCAGGCGCGATACTCGCAGTGCGCTCGAGGAGGCGATTCTGCAAACCGACCCGGTGCCGCCGAGCCGCGCGGCGCTGCGCGAGGCTGCGGCGAACGCACGCGCCACAACTGCAAACAAGCTTGCGCGAACTCTCAAAGGGGATATCGATACCATCGTCCTCAAATCGCTGCAAAAGGCGCCCGCGCAGCGCTATGCAACCGCCATCGCTTTCGGCGAGGATATCGAGCGGTTCCTGCGCGGCGATGTGGTGCTCGCTCAACGCGACAATGTCGCCTACCGCACCATCAAGTTTGCGCGCCGCTACCGAGTCGCGATTGCCGTCATCAGCATGGTGATTTTGACGCTGGCCGGCGGTCTTGCCGCCACCACCTACGAGGCTCACGTGGCAGCGACGCAACGCGACGCGGCGCTGCAGGCGCAACTACGCTCGCTCACGCAAACGGCGGCGGCGCGCCTGAAGGATGCGGATAGCCCCGGAGCGATGGGCATCATTCTCGAGGTCTTGCCGCGCCCCGAGACGACGGCGCGATCGTTCACGCCGGAAGCCTTGAACGTGTTCCATGAAGCGCGTGCAGCCGATGCGGCGGTGTTGGCGATTACCGGGCATACGGGCGCGGTGCGCTTCGCCGCGTTCTCGCCGGACGGCACGCGGATCGTGACGGCCTCCGCCGACAAAAGCGCACGCATCTGGGATGCAGCGACGGGCCGCCAGCTGCAGCTGCTGAGCGGACACACCGATCGGGTGTTCTGCGCTGCGTTTTCGCCGGATGGCAGGCAGATCGTCACCGCCTCGGATGACAAAAGCGCACGCGTCTGGGACGCCGCGACGGGCCGGCAGCTGCAGCTGCTGAGCGGTCACAGCGAACGGGTGAATTCCGCGGCCTTCTCGCCGGACGGCAAGCAGATCGTGACGGCTTCGTGGGATAAAACCGTGCGGCTTTGGGACGCCGCGACGGGCCGGCAGATACAGCTGCTGAGCGGACACGCTGATCGGGTATGGAGCGCCGCGTTCTCGCCGGATGGCCGGCGTGTCGTCACGGCCTCGTTCGACAAGACCGCGCGGATCTGGGATGCCGCAACGGGCCGCCAGCTGCTGTTGCTGAGCGGTCATACCGATCAGGTGGAGTCTGCCGCGTATTCGCCGGACGGCCGGCAGATCGTCACCGCCTCGGATGACAAGAGCGTACGTATCTGGGATGCGCAGACCGGCCGCCAGCTGCTGCCGCTGAGCGGGCACACCAGCTGGGTATTCTCCGCCGCGTTCTCCCCGGATGGCACGCAGATCGTCACGGCTTCCTTCGACAAGAGCGCGCGGATCTGGGATGTCGCGACGGGCCGGCAGCTGCAGCTGCTGAGCGGCCACGCCGATTGGGTGGCCTCCGCCGCGTTCTCCCCGGATGGCAAGCGCGTGGTCACGGCGTCGAACGATAGAACCGCCCGTATCTGGGATGCAGCAATGGGCCGCCAGGCGCTGCTGCTGAGCGGACATAGCGATATCGTCAACTCGGCGGCGTTCTCGCCGGACGGCAGGCAGATCGTCACGGCGTCGAACGATAAAACCGCCCGTGTCTGGGATGCGGCGACGGGCCGCCAGCAGCTGCTGCTGAGCGGCCACACCGCGCAGGTGCCCGTGGCCGCGTTCTCGCCCAATGGCAGGCAGGTCGTCACGGCCTCCTATGATAAGAGCGCGCGCATCTGGGATGTCGCGACCGGACGCCAGTTGCAGATGCTGAGCGGACACACCGCTCAGGTGGTCTTCGCCTCGTTCTCCCCGGATGGCAGGCAGATCGTCACGGCCTCCTATGATAAGAGCGCGCGAATCTGGGATGCCGCGACCGGCCGCGAGCTGCAGATGCTCAGCGGGCACACCAATTCCGTGCTGTTCGCCACGTTCTCGCCGGATGGTAGGCAGATCGTCACGGCTTCATGGGATAAGACTGCACGGATCTGGGATAGCGCGACCGGCCGTCAGCTGCAGCTGCTGAGCGGACACACCGATCTGGTGGACTCCGCCAGATTCTCGCGGGATGGCAAGCAGATCCTCACGGCCTCGGCTGACAAGAGCGCACGGATTTGGGATACCGCGACCGGCCGCCAGCTGCTGCTGTTGAGCGGGCACAGCGACGTGGTGGACTCCGCAAGTTTCTCGCGCGATGGCAAGCAGATCGTCACGGCCTCGTTCGATAGGACCGCACGGATCTGGGATGCGAAGACCGGCCGTCAGCTGCTGCTGCTGAGCGGACACACCGATCGCTTGGAAAGCGCGGCCTTCTCCCCGGATGGCAGGCAGCTCGTCACGGCGTCGGATGACGGGAGCGCGCGGATCTGGCAGGTGCGCGTCCCCACGCTCGAAACGCAGATCGAATGGGCCGAGGCTGCGCAATTTGATCTCCTGCCGGCTGCGGAGAGATTCAAGCTCGGGCTTCCCGCGGCGGCCCATGTGCGCCAATGGGCGGCCGGCCGATCGAAATGCGATGAAGCGGCCGCCGCGCCCTACGATCCCGAGCGGCGCGCGGCGGGCATCCTGCCCGACGAAATCGTGGCCGACACCGCGCTCGCTGCATGCGCGAAACAAAACGCCTCCGGCGATGACGCGCGATCAACGTATCAACGAGGGCGGGCTCAGGCCGCGGGCGGCAACATGGCCGCCGCCAAGCAAGCTTTCGAGCAGGCGCTTGCCGCAGGCTACCCGGCCGCGGCTGTGGATCTAGGAATGCTCGATCCTCCCCGCGCGATCGCCCTCTTCGAGCAAGCTTGGAACAAGGGTGTGGCCATGGCGGGCTTCGAGATCGGCAGTCTCTACGAGCATGGCGCACCAGGACTCGCTCCCGACGAATCGCGTGCGTGGTTCTGGTACCAGAAGGCCGCCGATGCGGGAGAGCCGAATGCGCTCGCCCGACTGGCTGCGAGGGCTGAAAGCTTCAGCGTGTCGGCCGAGGACGCCGCGAAAAAGAACTCGAGTTTGCTCGAGGCGTTCAAGTACTACGCGGCGGCATCGGAGCGGGCTCGAATGGAGGATTGGCCGGACGGGACCTGGAGGAATTGGCGCTACCGTCGGGCCTCGCTCGCGCGGCTGCTTGAGCGCGAAGGAATGATCCAGGAAGTCGCGGATACTTACGAGGGCATGCTCAGGCAATATGCTCCGCCGGCGCGGACGATATGGCGGCCGCTGGCTGCATCCGTTCGGAAAGAATCTAAGTAACCGGGATTAGCGGCTCGATCGCGGCGGCAATTTGCAATAGCCGACGATCCTGGCCGTTGCGCGCGACCAGCATCAAGCCCGTTGCCAGCCCATTTGCACGCGGCAATGGCAGCGAGACTGCGCAGAGATCGAAAAAATTGACGAAAGCGGTATTGCGAAGGAGAAACCGATTCCTATCGATGAATCCCTCTGCGGTCGACACTTCATCCAGGGTGGGCGCAACGATGGGCGTGGTCGGCAGGATCAGCACGTCAAGATCGGCGAGACGGGCATCCATCGCGCGCACCACAGCCGCCCTATCGCGGATCATGATCGCGTAGTCCGCCCTTGAGACTGTACTTCCCCCTTCAATGCGCGTGCGGACGTTTGGATCGTAATCCGCGCCGCGCGCCGCGAGCCGATCCTTGTGCGCCGCATAGGCCTCGACCTGCGAAATCGACGTGACCGAGTTGATGCGGATCATGTCGTCGAACAGCGAGAATTGCTGATCAGACAAATGCACTCCGGCGCCGCCAAGCTCCGCGATCGCTTCGGCAAACCGCATGGCAACGGTTTGATCAAGGTCATGTAGCGGAAAGCCCTGAGGAATTCCAAACCGCAAGCCGCGCAGCGGCGCAGGTTCGATCGTCCAATGCTCGTCGCCGGAAATGACGGCGTCGGCGTTGGCGCAGGCCGCGACGCTCCGCGCCATCGGTCCAACCGAATCGAGAGTAGGCGAAAGCGGAAACGCGCCCTCGGTCGGCACACGATACTGGCTCGGCTTGAAGCCAACCAGGCCGCAAAGCGCCGCGGGAATGCGGGTCGAGCCGCCCGTGTCGGTGCCGATTGCGATCTCGCACATCGAATCCGCGACCGCGACGGCCCCGCCGGAGGTCGACCCTCCCGGGACACGATCGCGATCCATCGGATTGCCGGGTGTGCCGTAATGCACATTGGCACCGACTCCGGAAAATGCGAATTCAGACATATTGGTCTTGCCGATAATCACCGCGCCGGCTCGGCGTAGCCGTTGCACCACCGGCGCATCAGTCCGGGCGGGCGGTGCATCGGCGAGCACCAGCGATCCCGCACGAGTCGGCTCGCCGACAACATCGAATAGATCCTTGATGCTCACGATGGCGCCATCGAGAGGTCCCAGCGCTCTTCCAGAACGTGAGCGTGCGTCCGATGCGTCCGCTGAGTCGCGCGCCGTTTCGGTGTATCGCGTGAGAAAGGCGCGGGCGCCCTCACCGTTCGAGTCCGCGATCTGTGCCAGCGCCGACTCCAGCCGCTCGCGTGCCGAGCGCGTCCGCTGAGCTGTCGCATGCACCTCGCCGCGACGCGTCATGTCTCGCTCCGTTGTTTCGTCCGTTGTCATGCGGGTATCCTACGATCTCTTGACAAGAGGAGTGAATCTCAATGCACAAGAACACCATCTGCTTGTGGTACGACAAGGATGCGGAAGAGGCCGCGCGCTTTTACGCCCGGACCTTTCCCGACAGCGCGGTCACTTCTGTGCATCGGGCGCCGTCCGACTTTCCGGGCGGCAAAGCGGGCGACGTCCTGACGGTCGAATTCACGGTGTGCGGAGTGCCCTGCCTTGGCCTCAATGGCGGGAACACGTTCAAGCAAAGCGAGGCGTTTTCCTTTCAGATTGCCACCGACGATCAGGCCGAGACCGACCGTTACTGGAACGCCATCGTCGGCAACGGCGGCGCGGAGAGCGCGTGCGGCTGGTGCAAGGATAAATGGGGCCTGTCGTGGCAGATCACGCCGCGCGTCTTGACCCGGGCGCTGGCCACGGGGGGCTTGGTGGCGAAGCGCGCGTTCGAGGCGATGATGGAAATGCGGAAAATCGATGTCGCGGCGATCGAAGCGGCGGCGCGCGGCTGACAGAAAACAACGGCACCGCCCGCACCGGTGTTTGGATATGTACCTACGGACGATTTGCGCGGTTGTATAACAATGAGAGGATCTCGCACGAGGTGAACCGGCCGCAACTTTGGGTTCCGGACAAAAATGAAAAATAGCAACCGTCTCGTCCTAAGGCTTCACCGCGGAGCGGCCTTCGGCTCCCTGGTGTGGATGGCTACCGCCCAAGCACAAACGCTACCTCCGATTTCGCCTGAAAGACTTTGGTCGGAGGGAGATCGTATAGAAGCCCTGACCGTCCTCGGAGGGGACAACAGCGCTGCCGGCGGCGCCTACTCCTTGCGCGGATCCACGCGCGCCGATCTTCAGGTCGATAAATTCGGTGGCGGCGGCGACCTCGGCGATCCGCGGCCCATGGGGGACAGCGGCATCCGATGGAATCCCGTGATCAGCGGCAACATCGGCTACGTCTCGGCCACCGGACCCGTCAGCCAGGCGCCCCTGGATGGCAACACCATTGATGTTTCCACTTTCGGAATACAGTTCGGAGGCGGTGCCCGATTCTGGTTCAATGACCACTTCAGCCTGGCTCCTTCTCTAAGCGGGCTCTACGGCCGAACCGAACAGACCTTCAACGCGCTGACCGACGCCGGAAAACTATACCTTCCCGCCATGCAGCAAGCGGGCTGGGTGGATTGGCGTGTGGATACCTGGACGGTAGTGCCGACGCTCGATCTGCAATACCAGTGGAGTTGGAAGAGAGTGGAGTTCCAGTTCAATTCTACCTTCGACTACTACCACACCGAATCATTCGAGAGCACCTCGCCCTTGTTGGTCGTAAACGGCAATTCACAGAGCTGGAAGAACACGCTGGATGTGGATATCCCGCTGGGCTTTGAATTGTTCGGCCACGAGGTGCACACCGGCGGCTTCATCGACCAGAACCAGCTATTCGGCAATGTCCGGGAAGGATTGGAAACCGATCATATCTACACAGTGAACGGCCGCCTGGTGCTGGATTTTCTCGGCACCTGGCCTATCGTTCGCTGGATGGGCTTGGGCGCCTCCTACTTCTGGAGCGCTAATTTCTCAGGTTGGGCGATCGGCATCGACATCAAAATGAAATTTTGAGCCGGCGCTCGCACGCTGCATTCCTCCCTGTACTTGCTGTCGGAAATGTCCCTCAATCAGTCCGGGCATTCGCCCCTTAACTTTTATCTCCCTGATTGCCACCCTATGGCCAGATATACGCGGGGGTGAAGCATGCACGCACCGATGGCCTATTTGAACGGTACAGGTAGATCCCGGCCCGGTAAGCGCAATGACGCCGCACTCCAAATGTTGAACATACTCATTGCGAGTACCACTCGCGGAACACCGGATCCTCGACATCCGTCGAAGGATAAGAGACGGCCTGAAAGGGAACCTGAATCCAGATCCTCGTCACGCTCCGGTGGTTTCAAGAACGACCCGGACGACCCGGCGAATCCGAACGAAGCGCGCATCCGTTTCATCAAGAAGATCGACAAACAGCGCAATCGCTGAGCAATCGGTCGTTATCCGGCTTGAGGCAAAGTCAACTTCAGTGACGCTGCCGCCGAATCCAGCTTGGCCTTTGCATCCTTGGCCAAGGGCACCGCATCCGCGGCGTTGCCTGATTTGAATTCGGATTGCGCTTTTTCCCATTCCGAGGCTGCGTCGGCGAGTCCCGATTTGGCCGCCGCCAGATCGACATCTTTGGGGACACGCTTGGTCTTCGACAGCTCGTCGATGCGCGTTTGCACCGCCGTAACCGACTGAGGTACGGAGGCGGACAAGCTCCTCCAGTCATCGCCCAGCGCCTTCAAAATCTCGTCTTTTTTTGCCGCAATGGCGCCCGTGAGATCGTTGATCGCGGTCCGCACGGCGGGGGCACTCGCCATCACCGCCCCGTAGTCCCTCTTGTCATAGGAGGCGGTCAGCGCCGCGACCTTGTCCTGAACGCCGGTCAGCTGGTCGGGAACGTATTTTTGCGCATCCGCCGATACCGTTGCCAACGTGGCGTTGATGTTGTCGATCGCGTTCTTCGCGGCCGGTCCCATCCGGCTCTCGCAGGCAACAACCAGCAGAGCGGCCGAATACAACACGAGATATTTTGCAATCCTTCGAGTCGGTTTCACGAGTCACTCCTTGCAGCTGGCGAGATGCTTACGCTACACCATGTACGAAAAAAGTGAAAATAGGAACCCCAAGTGGCCAGGGCTGAACCGCCCAAGAGTATAGTTGTTCGCGATTGCGGGGAGAATCAAGGATAGCGCCATGCATAAATCTCGTTATCAACTCATCATCCTGATGCTGCTCGGGGTCTTTTGCCGGTTTGGGGCATCCGTGAATGCGGCCGAGTCGATAACTCCGCTGACGTATGTGCACGTTTACGCCGACGCCGCGGGCGCATCGCATTTCCGCGAGGAGCATTTTGATTTTACCCAGGGTCGCGACGCTTTGAGCTCGATCCATGTGCTGGAGGCGAAGGGCGGCGCGACGCTGCTGCGCCTGAAAGCGGGGGCCGTCGAGGATTGGCACAACGCCCCGCGGGCCTGGTTCCTTATCGTGTTGCAGGGCGCATCGGAAGTCACCACTTCCGACGGGCAAGTGCGCCAATTTGGTCCGGGGTCCGTGGTGCTGCTCGACGATACGACCGGCAAGGGACATCAAACACGGGCCATTGGAAAGATCGACCACATCGCCGCCGTCATCCCAATTGCCGATGCGCCGGTAACGGGTGCGAAGTAAGTGCTGCGGCTGATCGCGGTTCTCGCCTTCGTTGGCGTCTTCAGCGACGCAGATGCGCTGGGACAAAATCCAGCCGCCGCGCCCAGTCCCCTGCCGGCCGAGCAAGTGGAAACACCGACCTCGCCGCGCGGCCCTCCCGGCACCGAGTCCGGAATTGCGCTGTTCGAGAAGAAATGCACTATCTGTCACGGCAATCCCGCCGTCGAGCATGCGCCGTCGCCGGACACGATTCGCGCCATGTCTCCAGAGAAAATCTATGCCGCGCTGGCGCCCACCGGGATCATGGCCGCGCAAGGCGCGATGCTCAAGGATCAGGAGCGACGGGCAATCGCGGAGTTCATGAGCGGTCGGCCTCTGGGAAGTTCGCGCAGCGGCGCCGCCGGCTCCATGCCCAATCAGTGTCGAAGCAATCCTGAACTACCGAACCCGGACTCCGCGCCGCAGTGGAACGGTTGGGGCAGTGATGGCGCGAATCGCCGGTTTCAAACCGCCGCGAAGGCGGGGATCGGCGCGCGGGATGTGCCGAGATTGAAGCTCAAATGGGCGTTCGGATATGCGGCGGGTGTTTCTGCGAATGCCCAACCCACCATTGTTTCCGGCCGAGTGTTCGTCGGCAGCGACAACGGATTTTTTTACTCACTCGATGCCAAGAGCGGCTGCGTATATTGGTCCTTCGATACCGGTTCGATCGTGCGCGGCGCGGCAACGCTCGGTCCGATCAGGGGAAATGCAGCGCGCTACGCCGTGTATTTCGGCGACGGACGCGCCAACGTCTACGCGCTCGATGCGCACTCGGGCAGTCTCTTGTGGAAGACCAAGGTGGACCAGCACTTCGTGGCGCGGATCACGGCGGGCACCCGCCTCGACGGCAACAAGCTCCTGGTGCCCGTTTCCTCATCGGAAGGATACAGCGCCGGCAGTCCTGACTATCCCTGCTGCACGTCTCGCGGCAGCGTGGTCGCGTTGGACTCAGGCACCGGGCGACAGATCTGGAAGGCATGGGTCATCACCGAGGAGCCCAAGCTCTACACGACCCAGGCAAACGGTGTCCCGCTGTACGGTCCTGCCGGAGGTCCGGTGTGGAATACCCCGACCGTCGATGATAAGCGCCGCGCAATTTACTTCGGAACCGGTGATGCCTCTGCCGCTCCTGCTCCCGCGACCACGGACAGTATCATGGCGGTCGATATCGACAGCGGCCGCAAGCTGTGGGCGTATCAGACCACGGCGGGCGATGTGTACCTGGGAGGCTGCGAGGGGTCGGTTCGAAGCGATGCCTGTCCCAAGATCAATGGTCCCGACATGGACATCGGCAACTCACCGATTCTGCTGACCCTGCCGAACGGCAAGCGCCTTTTGTTGGCAGGAACCAAAGCCGCCGACATAATCGCCGTGGATCCCGACAATAACGGCGCACTGATCTATCGCGTGAATCCAACAGGGGCCGCCCCCGGTGGCGTTTGGAAAGCGGGGGCGCCGGCCATTCTGTGGGGTGGCGCAGCCGATACCGCCCAGGCCTACTACGGAATGGGCACGGGCGGCCTTGCCGCGATCGATCCGGCAAGCGGTCGGACCCTGTGGATCTTCAAACCCAAGACTCCCGAAGGGTCGGACACAGTGTCGCTCGGTGCCGCGCCCACGGTGATACCCGGCGTCGTGTTCGAGGGTTCCAACCAAGGCACCTTGTACGCCGTGTCGGCCGCGGACGGCAAGGAATTATGGCGCTTCGATACGGCGCGCAGCTTTGCCGCTGTAAACAAGGTGGCGGCGCACGGCGGTGCCATAGCGACCTCGGGCGCGGTGGCCGTCGACGGAATGCTGTTCGTCGGTTCCGGCTACGCGGTCGGCAGCGGAGCAACGGCCGGCAATCTGCTGCTGGCTTTTACCGTTCACTAGAGAGCTCCGCGCTTGCAATGAACGCTCCCTCCCGTTGCGCGATTTTTTGCGCTGCCACCCGCCGTGCGAGCCATCCATTTGACATCGGTCGCCACGTTAGTTAACGTACATTAACTATTAAATATAGTTAACTACATGGAGGAGATCAGATCATGTGGACTGCGGTTCGCAATAAGCTCATCAGCGCTATATTCGCGGCGCGCGTAGGTCGGCTGCGCGCCCAGCGCCGGCTTTCGGGTCTGGTTCGTCCCCAAGTCGGCGCGCTCGATCACATCACCATACCAGTCGGGGATCTAGCTCTCGCACGACGGTTCTACTGCGATATTCTTGGCGCGACCTACTTCATGACCGTGGATGATGAGACGTTTCGGCGTTTCGGGCGGCCTCCGGCTGAGCGAGGTGGGGAAGGGTCCCATCACGTTTCCGTCTATCTCGGCGGCCGGACGCGAGTCGATTTATTCTTGCAGCACTCTGGTCAGCCGCCGGCAACAGTCGGCCACCCGCATATTGCATTCCACGTTCCCGCGCGGCGGCTGCTGCCGTGGAAGGCGATTCTCGAGGCACACGGAATACCCGTTGAAGGTCCGTTGCAACTCGGACCGCCAGGACAGGCGTCGCTGTACTTCAATGATCCCTTTGGCAATCACCTTGAGTTCACTTGTCTCGGGTATACCAAGGTCATTGCTGTCCGCCCGCCTGTTCCCGAGCGCATAGTCTGGGACGCAGCCCAGCTGCGCTAGTGTTGTCATGAGCGACGCAGACCAGACGGGCCTGGAAATCGTTGGCAACTTACTTCAGGAATTCGTCAATCGAGTTTCACACGCTCAGGGCAAGACTCTCGGCGTGTTGGCGGATGCATCGGTGACACTGCCGCAGGTGTTGCTGCTTCGAAGGGTGGCGGCCAAGGGTGAAAGCATTCCATCCGGCCTTGCGGAGCAGATGCACATGTCGCTACCTGCCGTGAGCCAAATGCTCGATCGCCTCTTCGAACTCGGCCTCGTGTCGCGTAAAGAATCAACGAACGATCGGCGGAAAAAGGTGATCGCCGCCAGGCCGGAGGCGCGATCTCTCTTGAAGCGAATCCACAAGGCTCGCTCCGCCGACTATTCGGCCGGAATCGCATCCCTTTCGCCCCGCGTGCGCGAGACTCTGGCGCTTGCGCTCAGGGACGCATTGCAGGAGCTGAGAGATCCTAATGAGGGCGAAGTGCGGCGATCGGGGGCGAGCCCATCGTAGCGATCTGATTAATTCTGCCCGCCGCAAAAAGTGTCGAACGCTCGCGATCATCAGCGCGTAACGCCGTGCCATAATCAATTCTCCCGGTTGCCGGGGGTCCCATGGGTTCCTGAATGAGCGAATCGAACAAAGCCATATTCCTGAGCTACGCCAAGCAGGATGCAGAAGCCGCCGCGAGAATCTGCGCGGCCTTGCAGGAGGCGGGCCTGGAAGTCTGGTTCGATCAAAGCGAATTGCGCGGCGGCGATGCTTGGGACGCTGCCATCCGCAAGCAAATCAAAACTTGCGCATTGATGATCCCGGTGATTTCCGCCAACACCCAAGGGCGCGCCGAAGGCTACTTCCGCCTGGAATGGAAGCTGGCCATCGACCGATCGCATCTGATGTCGCACGACCGCGCCTTCCTGATACCCGTGGTAATCGACGATACCGCCGAAAACGACGAACGAGTTCCGGAGAAGTTTCGCGAGGTGCAGTGGACCCGCTTGCCGGACGGCCGCGCATCCGCGTCCTTTGTCGCCCGCATGGCGAAGTTGCTGGAGCACGATGCCGTTACCGCGAACGTCGCGCCGCCGGCGGCGGCCAGGGTCGCCCGGCTGGCTCACGAGGCGATTCCCGCGCCACCGCCGGCAGCTGCGCCTTCTAAGCGCCCCTTGCCGCTGGGGTGGCTGGCCGTCGCGGGGCTGGTGCTCGCAGTCATCGGCGCCTGGGCGTCCCGGCACGCGTGGCTTCATCCGGCGTCCGTGATTGCCTACTCTCATGAAGATCGGCGCATGACCTATGCGGTGCTGCCGTTTCAGGCTTCAGGCGACGATGCACACGCCGCGCAGATCGCAACTGCAACGGGCGATGAGATCCTCGCCCTGCTCGAGGAACGCAAGGAATTGGTCAATGTCGTGCCCGGCGCCAGCGCGCAACAAGCGGCGGCACACGAGTCCGGCATGAAGAAGCTCGCCAGGGAACTGGACGTGCATTTCCTGGTTCGCGGCACGGTGGCTCACAAAGGCGATGCCTACTCGGTGACGGTGGTAGGGATAGACGGCGATAGCGAACGGGTTCTCACCACCCAATCCTTGATGGTGCCGAAAGATGAATTGACCCCTCACTGGCGCGACGAAGCGAAAGCAGCGACCGGTGAACTGGTGGCCGCCGGCATTCAGGCGGAAGTGAAGCGCGCCCGAGACAAGCCCGTCGATGAGCTGGATGTCCGCGACCTGACCTTCCGCGCCATGGTGGATTGGCGTGCGAAGCGGGATAGCGACGGTAAGGCGGCGAATTCCTCAGCGAATGAACTTCTCGACAGGGCATTGGCGATCGCGCCTGACGACCCGTATGCGCTGCGCAGCCTGGCAACGGTCAATTTATGCGACTGTGTCAACGCCTGGTCGACGAATCCCGATGAACAAAAGGCCATCGGCGCCGCCGCCATGGAAAAATACCTGCGCATCAATCCGGATTCGTTATACATGTTGGGCGAGAAAGCCAATCTCTACCAGGTGCGGCTGCGTTGGGAGGAATCGCTGGTGATCGCCGACACGATGCTGGCAAGAGAACCAACCGGTTCATCTGCACTCTCCCTCAGGGCCACCGCACTGCTGCGCCTTAACCGGCTAAAGGAAGCTCAGGACATTGCTGAGGGATTGCTGTCTCGTCACCCAAGCGACTGGACCACCCTGTCCACGGTCGCCGATATCTATTATGCGCAGGGGGACTATGCGCGCGCGGCGCAGCTCTCTCAGAAGGCCGCCGCGCAAATGAGTGAAGCTGATCTCAAGGATCGAGTCAGCGGTGTCATCCGGCTCACTCTGATCGCATCTGAAGCGCGGCTGGGCCACGACGAGCGCGCCAAGGCGGCATGGACCGACTTCACCACGACGCTGCCGGAGGTGAAGTCCATCAGCGCCATCAAGAAGTGGATGCACCCGTCCGCGGATCTCGCGGATTTCGAGCCGCTGTACGAAGGCCTGCGCTTGGCGGGAGTCGGCAGCTAGGCTAGAGGATTGTAGCCGTAGGCAAGGGCCGGCAGAATTTCGCTGCAATCGGGCCGGTAGCAGTCAACATCCGCTGTCTGCGGCGCGAGATGACGGCCATTCGAGTATGATCCCCAGATGCACAAGATCCCCGTATTTATCTGTGCCGCGGCAATCGCAACAATCGGTGCAGCGTACGCACAGGAGAGCCACTGGGCCTCTGCTGATGATGAGACCGCGAAGTACATCATCGGGATGGAACGCAAGTGGGCGGAAGGGGTGTGCGTCAACAACGGTGTCGTGGCAGGTCTGCTTGCTGAGGACTTCCAAGGCACGTCAACGAAAGGCGCGCGTTTTACGAAAGCCGATGAGCTCAAGGACGAGAAAGGCGCACGCACGGCTCATGATTGCGGGCTGGATGAGGCCAAAGTGCGTTTCTTCGGAGACAGCATCGCGATGGTTTATGGCGCCGAGCACGCGGTCGGCAAAGACGCGTCCAAGCCGAATGCAAAGGTGTGCCAGGTATGGACAGATACGTGGCTGAAACGCGGTGGCAAGTGGCAGATCGTCGCTTCGCAGGATAATCGCGTGGATTGCAGGTAGGGCGTGCATCCTCGGAACGGCGCAGGCAACCACCGCTCACGACGAAATCGCCGCCTATCTCGATCCTTACATCAGCTCTGGCATTTTCTCCGGCTCCATCCTTGTCGTAAGGGACGGAAAAACGCTATTCAGAGGCAGCTGCGGACTGGCGGACGCGTCGACAAAGACGTCAAACCGCACCGAGACGATATTCCACGTTGCGTCGGAGAGAACCGCCGAATCCCGATAGGAATCGCACGGCTGAGAATCTCAATGCCTGAATTGCACCAATCTGAGTTGGAACATTTCCGGGAATTCAGAGTTCGCCGCGACGCACTACCACTTCTCCTTTGGCACCGACTTCGGTGCCCGGAGCCGGCCAGCTCCCTGATTCGGCGGCCGCGTTGCGTTCGGCGCATATTCTCGCTAGGGTGAACTCATGGAGCTAATCCGCTACCGCCCCGCTCCGCCGCTCGATCGCTACATCGAGTGCTTCTGGTGGTCGCACCGGGACGAGCCGCAGGATCATAGCGAGCACATGCTGCCATCGGGTGGCGCGCAGCTGCTTTTCGCATTGCACGAAACGCCGCTTGTGTGCCGTGCGTCCGCCTCCGGAAACTCGATCGCGTGGTCAGGCAGCATCCTGCACGGGCCGCAATCGAGTTATTACGTGGCTGGACCGAAACCTCAAGGCAGCGTCGTCGGCGTGTCATTCCGCCCGGGCGCCGCCGGCGCGGTGCTCGGCGCCTCGATGACGGAGCTTGCGGATCGCCACGTCGCGCTCGATGCGATCTGGGGCACGCGAGGCGTGGATCTTCACCATCGGCTGATGTCGGCGGCCGACCCAAAGGAAGTCTTTCGGATCCTCGAGCAGGGCTTGAGCGCTCGGATTCACCGGCCGCTTCTCATTCACCCGGCGGTCGCGCGTGCGCTGGCGTCGAGTCCTGAGCCTGTGCGGGTTGCGGACCTACACCGCGCTTCGGGTTATAGCCCGAGACATTTCATTGCCCTGTTTCGCTCTGCGGTCGGTCTAAACCCTAAGCATTATTGCCGGATACGACGCTTCAACGCCGCCGTGCGGAGAATGGCGGCAGGAGACGGACGAGGTCTCGGCGACGTCGCTGCGGCTGCCGGCTATTCCGACCAGGCGCATCTGACCCGGGAATTCCGGGAATTCGCGGGCGTTACGCCGACCCAATATCGACCCGGCGGTATCGATCGCCCGCTGCATCACCGCGCCGCAACGGAGCTCGGTCCGGCCCGCAGGTAAAAAATCGTCAAGACACCCGGCCGCGGCGAATTCAAGATTGCGCCATCGTCGTTTGGAGCGGAGGACACCATGAGCGATATCCACGAGGTCTATTCTTATCTGCGGGTTCACAACACGGGCGAAGCGATCGACTTCTACGCGCGGGCGTTCGGCGCCAAGGAGCTGTTCCGCCTGACGGAGCCGAGCGGCCGAATCGGGCACGCGGAAATCAAGATTGGGCCGGCGACCCTCATGCTGTCGGATGAGTATCCCGAGCACGGCATTCGCGGACCGCGCACACTCGGTGGAACGACGTTCTCCATGCATCTGCACGTGGAGGACGTCGACGCCTCATTCGATCAGGCGGTGAAGGCCGGCGCGACCGTGGTCCGGCCGCTCAAGGACCAATTCTATGGCGAGCGCTCGGGCACGGTGCGCGATCCGTTCGGACACGAGTGGCTTCTGGGCGGCCGTCTTGAAGATGTGTCGACCGAGGAGATGCAGCGTCGCTACACCGCGATGTTCGAGAAATAGCGTTCGAGCGGCCGGGTTGGGCACAAAGCCCGTCACGGCGGAGGTTAGCCGCCGGCTGCCTTGGGCACGTTCAGCAGATTGAGAATTCTTTCGAACCCGTGCTTGCGCGCCGTCGCCTCAATTTCGCCGCGCAGCGCGCCCGCGGACCGCGGGTCACGCGCCCGCAATAGCTCCCATGCGGCAAGCTTTGCCTCCAGCGACCAGCCGATCCAGTGGCGGCGCTCGGCGTCGGCTGCCAACGCGATGAGCTTATCGACAGCCGCCGCGTATTGGCGACTTTGTTCCGCCAGCCGTGCGAGCGCGATGTCCACGACGTAGACCTCTTGCCGCGTGGTAATGGCCTGCCGCAGCGTGCGGGCGCGCTCAGCGGCCCGGTCGCGCTCCTCCGCATCGCCGAGTGCCTCGGCACACAGCGCGAGCATGGCCAGCGCATCCGCTTCACCGGTGTGCTCTTCGGCTGCGGCAAAGCCGCGACTGGCCCGCCGCAATCGCTCGCGGGCTGCGTTCCACTGCGCGTTGTCCATATCGAGCTGCGCGAGCGACATGAGCGCGTTGTTGGCGTACGTTGCGTCGCCACCGCTGCCCAGTCGCCGTTGCACCTCCATCAGCGCCGCACGGGCCGCGTCGGATTCGCCCCGATCCACGCTGACCAGCGCGCAGGTGAACCCGCTATATACCGCAAACTGGGGATCGCTGAGCGCTGCGGCCTCCGCGGTGGCCCGCGCGCAATACTTGCTTGCCTCATCGAGGTCGCCGCGCATTCTGGCGACGTCGGCATAGCTGGCGAGAGACCACACGTGACCGCCGCGATCCCCGGTACGCTCATTGAGGGCGATCACCTCTCGATAATCGCTCAGGACCTCTTCGCTGGCGGCGTCATCCGACGCGATCGTCGCCAATGCGCGCAGAGTCCAGGATTGGATGGGCAGGTCACCGGTTTCGCGGGCCAGCTTTAGGCCATTCCGAGCTGCGGCCCGCGCGCCATCTTGATCACCCCCGAACCACAGCATCTGGCAAAGATCGCGATATACGCTCGCGACGCCCCCGATGTCCCCGATGCTCTGATAAAGCGTCAAGGCGCGCTGATACTCCTCGCGCGCGTCCTGGGCTCGGTTGAGGCCCGCCAGCACTTCAGACAGAGCGCGGCGTGCGCTCGCCTCGCCCCGTGGATTGCGGATCGCTCGGTAGGCGTCAATGGCAGCGACGAGACCGGTGCGTGCCTCCTCGTTCTGATTCAGATGCATGCGCGCTACTGCGAGACTGACCTGTGCATCAGCGAGCAACCCCGCCGCGTCGCGCTCGCGTGCCTGCTGCAGGGCCAGCGTGGCGTGCTGCGCCGTCAGCTTCGCATCATCCAGCGCGCGGGCGATGCGCGCTGCGGCCAGCTCGATGCGCGGATCGCCGGCGATGTTTGGCAAGCGCCGCAGATCCGTCAGGGTCGTTTGCGCCTGCGCAGCGGCTCCGGACGCGATCTGCGCGTCTATCCACTGCAGGCGATACTCCGGCGAAAGGGGCTTCAGTTTTGCCAGGGTTTGCCATGCATCTGCGGCGTTTACCCAGTTTCCACGCAAGGACGCGACGACCGCCTCGGCCTGCAGGCGTTGTTCGGGCGGGAGGTTCGCCGAGTACTCAACGGCCTGCCCGGCGGCCGCCAGAGCCTTGTCGCGATAGCCTAGGTCCGACCACGCCTGCGAAAGGTATGTATACGTCGGCGCGTAGCCGGGCGCTTGCGCGACTGCTTCGAGCAGCTCATCGCGAGCGCGTGCGGCATCGTAATGCTGGAGCGCATCGAGAGCAAATCCGATGCGGCGCGCGACGTCGATACTGGGCGGCTGCACGTTCGCGACGCGACCTAGCTCTTCTGTCCCCGGCTGCGCGACCCCCAGCTTGCCACGCAGCGCGGCGCCCGAATGCGTTGCGAGGGCGATGAGACCCGACAGGCTGGACTGGTTCGAGACAGACGCCACCAGCGCACCGTTGCGCGCGTCCTGCAAGGCAATATCCACTCGCAACGGCGCGCCGTCCGAGGCCCCGGCGACCAGGTAGCTGCCGCTGACCACATAGTCGGTATCCAAACGCCGGCGTAGCTTCGCCAGCGTCTCGGGCGCATACCCACCTGCGGCAGGCGGCGCCAGATCGGTGCTGGCGTCTCGCACCAGTTCGTCGGGAATCACCTGCAGATCACCCGCCGCGTTCAATTCGGCGCCGAGTATTTCGGTCAGGGCCGGCGCCAGCCAGGCATCCTTTGCGTTGAGCGACAGGTTGGCAAACCCGACGAAGGCAACAGTGCGGCCTTGGTGGCTGACGAGCGAGGATCCGCCGAGCCGTGGCGCCTGACGCCATACGAGCGCGACGAGTAGCAATACTGCGGCGAGTGCGATCGCCCACGGCCAAGCTTTCCTGCTACCCGCCACAGGTGCCGGCGGCGTAGCTGCAACGTCCGTGGGCTCGACCGATTCACGGCCGGTCGTTACCGGCGCGACAAAGCGATAGCCAACCCGCGGAACCGTCTCGATGAAGTCCGAATCGTTCTCGCCGCTCCCGAGAGCCCGACGGATGAGCCAGATGTGCTTGGTGAGGTTGGATTCATCAATGTAGCCGCGCGGCCACAAGGTCTTTATCAGTTCGTCCTTACTGATGACATGGCCGGCGCGCTCAACCAGGAGCACCAGCGTATCGAAGACTTTCGGGGTAAGCGCGATCGGTTTGCCCCCGCCCAGCAGCCGCCGCTCAGCCGGGTCAAGTTCAAATCCACGGAACAGATAGATGGGCTTTTCCAATTCGGACATGTACTTATCGCGAGGCCGGGCACTTCGCCATGAGTTTGCCAGAAAAATACCAGCGTAACGGCAGGGACATTCCAGCTTCCGAGGCTCACCGTGCCGGCGCACTTGAAAGGGGTGCGAACCGGGGTTCTCGGATGTGGCCATTGTCAACCGTTGCGGGGCGCAAGCGCGGGTACAGTTCCGGGGCCTTGGTATTCGTACTGCTGGTCCTGGCAGGACTTGGCCACGGGTCATCGCGTGCATCCGGGTTCGCCCTGGTCGACTGGCATACAAGCCCGCTCGATCTGAACCTGCGCGGCGCGAACGGCGGGCGTTTTCACTTCCGCTGCCCGCCGGGCAAGCCTTCTGCCGGACAGGTCGTCGGTAGCGGTCCCTACACCGATGGTTCTTCGATATGCGCGGCCGCGGCGCACGCGGGGTCGATCCGCGCCGCCGACGGAGGCGCAGTGACCATCGAGTTACGACCCGGCCAATCGCACTTTATCGGATCCCTGAGTCATTACGTCCAGAGCGAGAGTTATGACACGTTCTGGAGCGGCAGTTTCATTGTCATAACAGAATGAATCTCAAACACAAAGGAATCGCACTCATGAAAGCATCGTTAGTGTTCTGTTCACTTCTCGTGCTGCCGATCGGCGCCGCCTTTGCCGCGGACAGCCCGTGGGTTGGCACCTGGAAAGCCGACCCCGCTCAGAGTCATGTCACCGGAGACACTTTCGAGTACTCCAAGGGCCCGGGCAATCTGTTGCACTATTCGGATGGCAGCACGGCCAGCTACGACTTCGGCATCGACGGCAAGGAATATAAGACCTGGGCCAACCGCTCGGCGACCTGGACCCCGACCGGCAAGAGTTCGTGGGACACCGAGTCAAAGATCGACGGCAAGGTCGTGTCGAAAGGTCATCGCGAGCTCTCCTCTGACGGCAAGACACTCACGATCAACTACAGCGGCACCCGTCCGGATGGCGCACCCTTTAACGATCGGGACGTCTACACGCGGGTGGGTGGCAACGACGGCCTCATCGGTACATGGCGCTCGGTCAAGTCCAGCTTCACAGGTCCAATGGAGTTCATCAACTCCTCACCCACACCGGGCGTGCTACGGCAGGAAATTCCCGACTTGAAGGCCTTTACCGAAGGTCCGTTCGATGGCAAGGACCATCCAGTAACGGGTCCGACTGTGCCCCCGGGCACGACCATTGCCCAGACCGCGGTGACGCCGACGCAGGTGAGTTACGTCATCAAGGTCGGCGGCAAGCCCGACAGCATCGGCACGCAGGCGATAGCCACCGACGGGCGCTCGTTCACCGACACGTCGTGGAATCCCGGCAAGGAAAGCGAAAAGATAACCGTGGTCTACGTGAAGCAGTAATCGCGAGGTGCGGACGAGCTACGCGGCAGCTCGTCCGCGCTTCGGAGGGTCGACACATGAGTACCATCGCGCTCGAACGAGCAAGCATGCGGGGACGTCTCTTCTTCGTCTTCATGGCCTCAGCCGTGATCGCCACCGTTTTTGCCGGCTTTGCGCCAACGTTCTATCTTCGAAGCTCTTTCACCCAGAATCGCCCCATGTCTTTTCTGCTGCACGTTCACGGGATCGTGTTTAGCGCCTGGGTCACTGTTTTTCTCGTTCAGACGCTGCTGATAGCACGCGGCTCGCGACGACTGCATCAACGGCTGGGTTGGATCGCCGTGGGTATTGCCGCGACGATGATCATCCTGGTGATAGCCGCGGTGATCGAGCAGCTGCGCCGGGTGCGTGGGTTTCCGCCGCCGCCGCTGGCTCTGGCGCTCAGCGCGTTCGACATCGTCGTGTTCGCAGTTTTGGTCGGCGCCGCGATCTATTATCGAAAAAGACCGGACTGGCACAAACGCCTCATGCTGTCGGCGACAATCCTATTACTGGGCGCACCCATGTTTCGCTTCGTAATCCATTTCGTGGGCATCAGCGACATGGCCACAGTCGGGATTGTTTCGACGCTGCTCGTCGATGCGTTTTTCCTGCCGTGCTTTGCCTACGACTTAATGAGCCGCCGCAGAATCCATCCCGCATATTTTATTGCTCTGGTGCTGATCGTTTTGGATCAAACGGCCCAGGTCAAGGTGGTATCTTGGACACCTTGGATCAACTTTTCGAACGCGCTTCAGCGGCTGGTTGCATAGGGCCGCTGAAGTGGAGCGGGTGATGGGAATCGAACCCACGGCCGATGTCCGCATTTCCTTCTTCTCTCAATGAGTTAAAGAGATGGCGCACGGGGCCCGTGTGATTGCGAGCTTCGCAACGATTTTTGATGGTTACATTGGCGTGCCGGGACTGGAGAATCCATTGACATGAAGCATGGCCCCCGGTCATACTAATGGTATGAAAGTCGCCGTCTCAATTCCAGATGACGTTTTCGCCGAAGCGGAAGCGCTCGCCAAACGTCTGAAGAGTTCCAGAAGCGAAGTCTATAGCCGGGCTCTCGGGGAGTTTATCGGACACCATGCACCCGATCGTGTCACCGACCTGATGAACGACGTCGTCGGGGAAATCGGGCCTGAGCCGGATGCATTTGTACTGGCAGCTGGCCGCCGTATTTTGAAGAAGATTGAGTGGTAATCGGGCAGTCCGAAGTATGGTGGGCCGACTTGGGCGAGCCGGTTGGTTCCGCACCCGGCTTTCGACGTCCAGTGGTGGTTGTTCAATGCGACGCGCTGAATAATAGCCGGATCGGCACGGTCGTCTGCGTTCCGCTCACCAGCAATCTTAAATGGGCGCGCGCTCCCGGCAATGTTCAACTGTCGGCGGCGGTGACGAGATTGCCAAGAGATTCGGTCGCAAACGTGTCGCTGATAGTCGCGTTGGACAAACTCCAGCTTGTCGAACGAGTGGGAAAGATTCCTCGGCGCCAATTGGATCTCGTTCTGTCAGGAATCGACGTGATCGTCGGTCGATGATTCTTCCGCTTACGCGTCGACGTGGGAATGAGATAGCCTGATAAAGCGCGGCTATGAGCCGAAAAGGCTGGTGGTTGGCGCGGAGGCAATCCTGTCGTCACGAACAGGACCAAATACAGGACCCGCATTGCACAGATCGATCTAGGAGTGATGGGGTCGACAATATTCTGACGCTGATCTGCCATAACCGGCCGCTCGTTTTCCAGCCATGAAATTCTACAAAGCGGTCAGACGGTGACCCGCCCATTCTGGCAGGTGCGAACTAAAATTCTTAGCCGCCCCTGGGTTCGATTCCCATCGCCCGCTCCACTTCCTTTGCTGTGACAGCCAATGTGAGACCGCGTCAGCCAACTTGAACTAGCCCGACGTTTGAGGCGGTCCTATACTTGGGAGGATCGTGCGCAACTGCGTGTGATGTGCGCGTGAAAAACGGATCGAAGTAAAAAGCGCTATAGTGCTCGCACCAATATCGAAGGCTGCTCGACGGCGAGGGAAAGCACTTGGCAACTCCGTCGGGGTCGATTGCAAATAATTGGCGCCGGTTCTAGCCCCATGCGAATTGGCGTTTCGATTCTCCTGCTCGTACTGCTTGTGTCGACCGAAGTTCTAGGTGCTGAGAAACCGGTGACGCAGGATCGACGGCAACGCGCAGC
>DASXNX010000193.1:0-2570 GCA_036494725.1 Steroidobacteraceae bacterium | reverse complement strand
AAAGCAACCCGCCATGGATTGAACGTCTCATTTCAGGATTTTTGCCTCACGGCGGCGGCGGCGCGAAACGGCCGCATGCTGCTCCCGGACGAGGCCACGTCGGCATTCGGCCGAACCGACTACGGCTATCACCTGCAGTCGCTGGCCTATGCCAGCCATCTCAAGTCGATCTCGGCAACGCTCGGCGTCAAAATATACCAGGCGCAAAGAGGAATCATCGAGCGCGATGAAAATGGATTGATCGCTGCGCTCATCATCGATGGGTCACTGCGTGTCGAGGGCCAGCTTTTCGTCGACGCCAGCGGCGAAGAGGCAATCCTCATCGGCCGATCGCTTGACGTCCCGTGGACAGATTGGCGACCGTATTTCAGTGTCGATCGCCTGCTATCGGCACGAGCGCCTGCCTTTACTTCAACTCCGCCATTTGCGGAAATACGCGCGGCACGCGATGGTTGGACGGCGCTTCATCCCAACCGGGTCGCCACCGGTGTCCTCCATGCTTACTCGAGCGGCCTCTCTGGCGACGAAGCCGCGCTCCAGTCGGCGACCGCCGCGTCCGGAGCCAAACTCGCTGACGTATTCATCCGTTCTGTAAATCCAGGCGTGCGTTCCAACGCGTGGGTAGGCAACTGTATTGCTGTCGGCGGATCAGCGTGCCTCCTCGATCCAATCCACGACGTCGATCTTCATGCTTTGCAGCTGGGAGTCGTCCACTTACTATCCCTGTTTCCGGTCACCGAACAGTTCACGGCTGAGCGAGCAGAGTACAATCGGACCATGCGTTCGTTCTGCGAACGTATCCGTGATTTCCAGTGCGCCTTTTATGCGCTTGCGCCCTTCGTCGGCGAATTCTGGCAACAAGCCCGCGTTCAACAAGTGCCGCAGCCGCTCGCGCACAAGATCGCCACGTTTCGCGCGCGCGGGGAGATCGCGCCCATGGAAGACGAGTCCTTCTTTTCGGAAAGCTGGCAAGCGATTTTCACCGGCCTCGGCGTACTGCCGGAGAGCTGGCCACCGACGATCGACCAAATCTCGCCGGACCGTTTCAAACAGGAGTTCCGCCGAACGCTCGATTTCATCAAGGGAAAAGTTCTCGAGCAGCCCACGCACGACGGATATCTCGAGAGCTTATGCCGGAGCTCGGCATAATGGCCGCTGTTGCACAGGACGACTTTCTGAGCAAGCTTCCCGGAATACCGGTCGCCTCGATCAAAACCGCGGCGGAGCTTGAGGCGGCGGCCGAGGCATCGAGACCCCTGGTCTTGCGGGGTCTCATCGAGCATTGGCCTTCACTGGCGGCCGGCCGAAAATCGCCTTCGTCGCTCAACGATTACTTCAAGTGCATGGACCGCGGCATCCCCGCCCCCATGGTGGAGGCGCCCGCCAGCGCTCGGGGACGACTCGGCTACAGCGCGGATATGCGGGAATTCACCTTCTCCAAGCGTCAGCGCGGTATCAGCGAGACGCTCGATCGCATCGAACGCCAAACCGATCGCCCAAATGCGCCGATCATCGCCATCCAGATGCTGCCGCTAGCCAGCCATCTGCCGGACTTTGTTCAGCAGAACCCCATGCCCCTGCTTCCGTCTATCGGGCCGCTATTGTGGCTCGGCGGCCGTGTCCGGACGCAAATCCATCATGATCGGGACCACAACCTCGCGTGTGTCATCGCAGGCCGCCGCCGCTTCGTGCTCTTCCCACCCGAGCAGGTGGCAAACCTTTACATCGGTCCGATCGAAAATCCGCCGCCGCTGTCGATCGTCGATCTAGAGGCCCCGGATTTCGTGCGCTTCCCGCTTTTTGAGAGGGCATTGGCGAGCGCTCAGACCGCTGAGTTGGGGCCCGGCGATGCGCTACTCATGCCCCGGCACTGGTGGCACCACGTGACGTCGCGCGATCCTTATAACGCCATGATCAACTATTGGTGGGGCACACACGCCCAGGGGCTCGAAAATCCCCACGATTGCTTCTTGACGGCATTACTTGCGATCAAGGATCTCCCGTCAGCGGAGCGGATCTACTGGCAAGCCATGTTCGATGCCTACGTCTTCCAATCCGAAGGCGGTGCAGTCGAGCATATTCCTCCCGAACTTCGGGGCGCCCTCGGAACGATTCATTCCGGAATCCGGGCCGCGCTGAAGCAGAACCTCAAGGCGTCCTATCTGAAGTCGCCGTGACTGATTCCCCGAATTTCCTTCAACGGACCGAAAAACCCATATGCTGAGAGTTCTCATCGGCTGTTGTCTTCTGGCTACGATTGCGGCGATCGGCGGGCCAGCCACTGCCGCCGACATCATCGTTCGCAGCGATGGCGCGGACATTCGCAGCGGTTCCTGGTTCATGCGCGTCACGGCCTTGACCGATGACATATTGCGCGTACGCGCGGCAGCGGCCGGGGAGTTGCCCGAAGATGCCTCCTGGGCGGTGCTGGGGGAAATGCGCGGCCGCTCGGTCCATGTCACCGTCAAGCAAAATGCCGACGGTGCTGAATTCAAGACCGCGACATTGGCGGTGCGAATCGAACGCTCGCCGCTGCGGCTGATCGTGTCGGATTTGGCGGGTCACGTGAT
>DASXNX010000192.1:0-8324 GCA_036494725.1 Steroidobacteraceae bacterium | reverse complement strand
TCCGGCGGCGTGTCCTATCTGTGGCACGACACCCGCTTCAGCGCGGATTATCTATTTGGTTCCGGGCTGCGTGCCAGTCTCCCTCTGCCGCCCGGCGAGATGACTGCCTACGGCGGTACCAGCATCCCTAACGGCGACCATTTGCCGTACTACACGCAGGTCAACACCGGCGTGTCGCACATCTTCACCATCCCGGGCGCCGGCACTCTGACCACCCGATTCGACATCATCAACCTCCTCGACAAGGAGTATCAGATTCGAAACGGCACGGGTGTCGGCGTCGGCGCGCCACAGTTCGGTCCGCGGCGCGGATTTTTCATCGGCGTATCGAAATCGATCTGATCGCTCGTCGCGGGGTTACGCCAGCGCGGTCTTGAACAGGACCAACATCCGGCTCCAGGCCTTCTCGGCCTGGTCGTGGTTGTAGACCTGCGAGTCCGGCGGACACCAGCCGTGCATCGCGCCTGCATAGACCTCGATCTCGGCGGGCAGTTTGGCTTTGGCGAAGGCCTCGCGCAGCACGTCTTTGGCTTCCGGCTGGCGCTGATCGTCGTTCTCCGCAATGGCGATGAGGTACTGCGCCTTCATTTTCGGAATCAACAAATGCGGACTGTCGGGCTTGTCGGTCACCAGGCCACCCCCGTGAAACGAGCCGCCGGCACCGATTCGGTCGGGGAACGCGGCTGCGGTTCGCATGGTGAACGGGCCTCCCATGCAGTAGCCGGTGGTTCCCATTTTGCGTTTCTTGTCGACGAACGGTTGGCTGTCGAGGTAGGCCACAAAAGCGGTCGCGTCGGTGAGCGCGGTTTGGGGACTCAGCGTGCCGGCCAGCGTCATCAATGCCTGTCTGGTCGCCGGATCGCTGAAATCCGCATGATCCGGTGCGGTCGGCGCTTTCTTGGTCCGGTAGAACGGATTGATGACCAGCACCGAATAACCGGATTCCGCAAGTCGCGTTGCCATCTGACGGAAGGCCTGACGCAATCCGAAAATGTCGGGCCAAATCAGCACGCCGGGATACTTCCCCTTGCTCGGATGCACGATATACGCATCCGCCGTGCCGTCGGGCGTCTTGATTTCCACCTCGGCGTCCACGGTGTCCGCGGCGTCAGCCAGCCTGGGTAGCGCCGCGAACAGGCCGGCGCCCAAGGTCATCGCGCCAAACTGCCGGCGCGTTACATCGCCGGAGCGGCGGGCGAATTCATTCAGGTCATCGTTCTCGCACATGGTTCCTCCGATCGTTCCTAAGATCTGGCGTTCGCCTCATCGGTAATGTTGCACCCGAACATGCGTGGCTCGCAATCAGCGTGCCCGTCATGCGGTCTTCTTGGGCCGCGCCAGCGCGTAAGGTATAGGATGCGCGCCGGGCCATGACAGTAGATTAGCACCCAAAGCCGGGAGTTCAGACTCATGCAGCATCCATTGCAATGCCGGTGCGGAACCTTGAAAGGGCTTGTTGAGGATCCGCAGAAGGCCAATCGCGGCATCTGCTATTGCAAGGATTGTCAGGCCTTCGCGCACTTCCTGGAAAGGGCCCACGAGATTCTGGACGAGCGTGGCGGCACCGACGTGATCCAGGTATTACCAAAAAACATCGTGCTCACTCAGGGCACCGAGGCGCTGGCATGCATGCGTCTCACCGAAAAAGGGCTGCTCCGCTGGTACACCGTCTGTTGCAATACGCCGGTGGGTAATACGCTGGCCAATTACAAGATCTCCTTCATTGGACTCGTTCACAACTGCTTGGAAGCGGGAGTTCCCTTGCAGGACTCGTTTGGTCCGGTGCGCGCCTGGGTCAATACACAGGGAGCCAAAGCAAGCCCAAAACCCAAGCAAACCGGCGCCGCCCGATTCGCATCGAGATTCATCACGTCGGCGCTGCAGGCGCGCTTCAATGGCAGCTACAAGACCACTCCCTTCTTTCGCCGCGACGGAACGCCTGTCGTGGAGCCGCGGATATTGACCGGCGCCGAATTGACGAAAGTAATGCAGGCCGTCGGCTAGTGCGCGGCCCCGGATGTCACCATGAGTACCGCGAGAGTGAGCACGGTGACGCCGGTTCGGATCGAAGGTTCGGGCACGGGTGCGAACAAGGGTGAATGGTTGACCGGTACCGGGACGCCGCGCGCCTTGTAGTCGGAGAGCATCTTGGGATCATCGCCGCCGATTCCAAAAAAGACCGACGGTACGCCCGCCTCGATGAACTCGGAGTAGTCCTCGCTCGCGGTCCAGCCCGGCTGATTGCTGGGTACGAACGTGGCCTTGTCGCCCAAGGCGCTCGTCAGCACGGCGGCGGCCCTCGCGGCCAGTGCGCTGTCATTGACCACCGATCCGACACCCTCCTGACGGGTGATGGTGGGAGCCGGGGCATTCGCCATGGCGGCGGTGGCCTTCGCAGTTCTCTCCACTCCGTCAACCAGCAACTTGCGAACATCGGGCGAGTAGGAGCGCAAGGTTAATTTCAATTCCGATGAGTCGGGGATGATGTTGTTGACTGTCCCGGCATGGAAGCTGCCCACGGTGATGACCCCGAACAGCTGGGGATCCTTTTCGCGGCTGATGATGGTCTGCACATCGCTCACGAAGTGAGCGCCCATGACGATCGGGTCGATGCCCTTGTCCGGCATTGATCCATGGGCACCGCGGCCGTTGAAGACGATGGTCACGGTGTCGGCGGCCGAAGTCATGGGGCCATCCTTGATGATGACCGTATTGAATGCCGTCGGCCCCACGTGCGCGGCAAATCCGTAGGAAGGTTTCGGAAAGCGGGTGAATAGCCCGTCGGCGAGCATGGCCTTCGCGCCTCCCACGGCCTCTTCCGCAGGCTGCCCGATGAACATCAGCGTGCCATGCCACTGGTTCTTCATCGCGAGAAGGGCCTGCGCCGTGCCCAGCCACCATGCCATGTGCGAGTCGTGCCCGCAGCTATGCGCGACGAAGGTGGTCTTGCCGTCGACCACTTGCGTGGCACGGCTTGCATACGGCAGTCCGGTCTTCTCCTCCATGGGCAGCGCGTCGAGTTCCGTGCGTACCATTACCGTCGGCCCTGCGCCGTTGCGATACAGCGCGACGATTCCCGTCCGGCCGACATGCTCGGTGACCTCGAAACCGAGCTTGCGCATTTCCGATGCCAGCAGCGCGGCCGTCCGATTCTCCTGAAAGGCCACCTCGGGGTGAGCGTGAATGTCCTTGTACAACTTATCCAGCTGCGGGTAGTTCTTGTCCAGAACGGCATCGATTTTCAGCTTGGCGGCGGCAACGTCGAATGGCTCGGCTGCCTGCGCCGCCACGGCCGCAGCGAACGCGGCAAGGAACACAATGATTTTCTGCATCAGGCCATATTACCGCACCGCATCTGGCCCGGGCCGCCAATCGCGGCCTTTAATGTGCGGCCAGGCACTTTTCGATACGCTGAAGGTCCTACCACCCATGACCGGCCCGTTTAGCGTGGTTCTCCAAGAGTGGATTCGAAAGGCACGGGAACTGGGCGCCAGCGATCTGCACATCGACGCGGACACGGCGCCGGTCGCGCGCGTCCGCGGCCAGCTGTCGCCCATCGGTCCTGCCATTGCGGCTTCCGCGATCATTCAGGCCGGCCGCGAATTGCTGGGCAATGATGGTTGGCCGCAATTTCTCGCCCGAGGTTCAGCGGACTTGTCGCGGACCATTGCCGGCGTGCGCTGCCGGATCAACATATTCCAAACCGTGCGCGGCGTGGCGATGGCGGTGCGCCTGCTGACCGCGTTTCAAAACAATTTGCGCTCCTGCAATCTGCACCCAGATTTAAAACGTCTGATCGAGGTGACCACGGGCTTGGTGGTGCTGTCGGGACCCACGGGGAGCGGAAAATCCACCACGCTCGCGGCGCTGGTCGAGGAAATCAACTCGACCTCCGCGCGCAATATCATCGCCATTGAGAGCCCGATCGAGTATGTGTTCACGAATCGCCGCTCGTTCATCAGGCAGCGGGAGATCCCCACACATTCCCCAAGCTACGAGCAGGCGCTCATCGATGCCCTGCGCGAGAACCCTGATGTGCTCGTCATCGGCGAGATGCGAACTCCGGAGGTCATGAGGCTCACCTTGAATGCGGCGGAGACCGGTCACCTGGTCATTGCGACCATGCATTCGGCGACCTGCGCGGAAGCGCTCACCCGTATTTGCATGTCCTTTCCCGCCGACATCCAGGGCAGTATCCGGGCGCAGCTGGCGGATTGCTTCGTCGGCCTCGTGTGCCAGCGGCTGGACTTCCTGAGCGAGCACAAGCTGCGCGTTCCGGTCTGCGAGATACTGCTGCCGAGCGCCGCCGCCAAGGGAACCATTCGCGGCGGCCAGTTCAGCCAGATCGCCAACGTGCTGCAGACCGGCGGAGAGGCGGGAATGTGGAATTTCGATCGCTACGAGCGTTGGGTTGCGCAGAAGAAGGACTGGGTGCAGCCGACACTGGCTGCGCCGCTGACCGATGATCGCGTTGCCGTTCAATCGAGAATCCAGCGCCGCGAGATCGTGCCGCAGGTATCGAAGGAAGATTCGCTGGAGATATCCATCGAAGAGGATGCCGATCTCGATGAGCTGGCGAAGCGCATCGAGAAGAGAACGCGATAGGCACTCAGGCCCGCGTCGCGACGATGCGTACCATGCCGCCTGGGGTCGTGTCGCGGCGTACGTTGAATCCCATTCCCGTCAGCCGGGCGGCGACCCATTCCGGCGCGAGTCTCAACTTGGGATAGCTGCTGACCGTCTGGCGCCAGCGGCCTTCCTGCTTGCTGTTCAGCACATCGTGAACGGTGACCTGCTCGTCGCCGTACTCGAGAAAGCAGGTCAAGATCCGATTTTCATCGGCGCGGACCGGAATGAAGCGCGCGTCACCCTCCAGTTTTTTCGTGGCGTAGTCGCGAAATGTTGCCGCGAACATGCCCTCAGGGAGCAGCGAGTCCGCAACGGACTGAAGCAACTCTCCGACCGCCGTGAGCGTCGGCAGATGCGTCAACGTGTCGCCCATGCATAGAATGACTGCCGCCGGCTCCTTGATGCATGAGGGAAATTGAAGTAGATCCTGATGGATCGCGACAATGGGCAGCGTGCCGGTTCGCGAGCGCAACTCATCGAGCAGCACCTCGCAGCCATCGATGGCCGTGACCTGGAAGCCATGACGGGCCAGCGGCAGGGCATGCAATCCCAATCCGGCGCCCAGATCAATCGCGGTGCCCGCCGCAGGCAGGTTGAGATCGGCAATCTCGGCGGCGCTGCGCCCGAACGCCGCGTCCAGATCACCCAGCATCCAGGAGTAGATGGGTCCTAGGTGAGTCTCGTAGTGAATCCCCGCGCTCTGCATGGCGAGCGAAGGGCTACTCGGCGTCGAGTCCGCGCATCGCCGGGGATGCGAAGGCCACCCCGCCGTCCACGGTCAGCGTCGAGCCGACCACGTAGTCGCCGGCGCGCGAGGCCAGGAAAATGGCGGCACCGGCCATGTCTTCGTTCTCGCCGACGCGGTGCGCCGGAATATGCTTCGCCACCTCGTCGGCGTGATCGCGGGCCTCTCTATTCATGTCCGACTTGAATGCACCCGGCGCAATCGCGGTGACGATGATGTTGTCCTTGACCAGGCGCGCCGCCATCAGACGGGTCAGTTGAATCAGACCGGCCTTGCTGGTCACGTACGAATAGGTCTCGCGATGCGTGAGGTAAATGCCGTCGATCGACGCGATATTGATCACCTTGGCCGGGCGTGCAGCCGTTGCCGCCTTGCGCAGAGCCGGCGCCATGGCCTGCGTCAAAAAGAACGGCGTCTTGGCATTGAGGGTGAGCACCTTGTCCCAGCCCTCTTCGGGGAATTCGTCGAACTTCGCGCCCCAGGCGGCGCCGGCATTATTCACCAGGATGTCCACCTTGGGCTCCCGCGCCATCACGGCCGCCGCCAGCGATTTCGCGCCGGCGATCGTCGATACATTCATGGGGATGGAAATGCACGTTCCACCGTCCTTGGACAATTCCTTGGCGGTCTCGTTGCAGGCGTCGGCTTTGCGCGCCGATATATAGACTTTTGCGCCCTGAGCGATGAAGCCCTCGGCGATCATTTTACCGATGCCCCGTGATCCGCCGGTGATCAGCGCGACGCGCCCCTTGAGCGAGAACAGATCCTTGGTATTCATGGTTTCCCCCGAAAATTTATGATCGTTTCAAAATTGATTCTAACTGACGCGTGCGGCGTCCCCGCTCGTGCCGACCTTCGGCCATCGCTCGTGGCATAAGGCCAAAAAGCGCATGGCCGCCTGCGACTGAGGTTGATGCTTCAAGCAATACGCTCCGACCTGCCGATCGATGTTCGAGTACGGCAGTCCCTCCACCGGCACCAATTGCGCAGGGACCTCGGTCAACAGATCCGACACGTAACTGACACCTTTGCCGTCGGCGACCAGCGCCAATCGCAGTTCCATGTGGCTGACTTCCCACACCGAGCCGAATGCGTCGCGCAGCCGTTCGCCCGTGGAACGGCGCGTGGTTTCGTCGAGATAGGATGTAAGCAGCGGCAAACCGCGCATGGTGCCGGCCGCATCCTGTGCGAGCGCAGCGCGGGCCGGATGATCGCGCGCAATCATCAGGCGGCGCGTTTCGGAAAAGCAGGGGTGCAGCGCGAAATGCGCCGGCATGTTGTGGTGAAACGGGCCGAACCCCAGCTCCCAGCGGCCCTCGCCGACGCCATGAACGATCTCGCGGCTGGGCGCCACCACCACCTTGAGCCGGGTGAGGGGATTGCGCTCACAGAACTCCTTGAGCAGCGCGACACCGACGCGCGCGTTGGCGGCCGGCGACAGGGCAAGAGATAAGGTCGAGAGCGCCCCGGATTTGATGTGACTGATATCCGCGAGGGTTTCCCTTTCCTCGTTGAGCACGGTTTCCGCATAGCGCAGCAGCCGGATGCCGGCTTCCGTGGGTTGCGGCGGACTGCCTCGGTGCAACAAGCTCGTCCCCAGCCGATGCTCTAGATTGGCAACGGTCTGGCTCACCGCCGACTGTGAAAGATCCAGCCGCTCTGCCGCCCGGCTGAAGCCTCCCGCGGCGATGACCGCATGGAAGCAACGCAATTCATTACGTTCAATCATGGGTAAAGGATAACCGACTTGAAGTCGTCCGCCCCACTCCGCTATCCGCGGCACTGATACATCCATCACTTCCACTGTCTGGCCATGCGGTGCGGGCAGGCCTTATCTTCGCCTGAAGCTGGAGGTGCCCATGAACGCGGTGGTTGATATCAAAAAAGGTCTTGAAGGTGTTGTGGTCGACAGCACCTCGATTTCATTGGTCGATGGCGAGGCGGGGCGCCTGTACTATCGCGGCCACCCGATCGAAAAGCTGGCCAAGAAGCCGTTTGCTGCGGTTGCGCACTTGGTGGTGTTCGGCGATCTCCCGGATGACTCGCGCCTGGCCGAGTTCGAGGAATTTCTCTGGCATGCGGGACGCCTGCCGGGCGCGCTGGCGGAAAGCCTGGCGCAGCTGTCGCGGCTTCATGGCCATCCCATGGCTACATTGCAGGCCCTCATGCCCCTGATGGCCATGGAGCCGCCCACCGTGCGTGCGGGACGTACTGAGGACGAACAGGAGTCGCTGGTCGTGGCCGCTCGGCTGCCGACGGCACACGCGATGCTGGCCGCCTTGCGCGCCGGCCGCAAAGCGACTCTCTATCCTGACTCCAGGCGCTATGGCGAGCGTTTCCTCACGCTGCTGCACAACCGCAAGCCCACTGACAAAGAAGTCGGTATTTTCGAGCAGACTCAAGTCTTGCAAATCGATCACAGTTTCAATGCCAGTACCTTCACCGCGCGCGTGGTCACATCCACGCTGTCTCCCCCGGCCTCCGCATTGGCTGCCGCCATGGGCTCGCTGTACGGGCCGCTGCACGGTGCCGCGGATCAAGGCGCATTGGAAATGGCGCAAGAAGTCGGCGATCCCGCGAAGGCCGCCGATTTCGTGTCAGCCAGCTTAAGCAAAGGCCGGCTCGTGATGGGCATGGGCCATCGCGAGTATCGCGTGGTCGACCCGCGCTCGAGAATCGTCAAGGTGCTGGCCGATGAGATTGCCTCCGAACCCGACCACAAGCGCCTGCTCGAGACATTGAAGGCGGTGGATGAGGCCTTTGTCGCCCAGACCGCTCACAAGAAGCGCTCGTTGCGCGCCAATCTGGAATTCTACAAGGGCATTGTGTATCTCGGCCTCGGACTGCCGAAGGAATTCTTCACCGCCACGTTCGCGATCGCGCGCATCTTCGGCTGGTCGGCCCACATCGTGGAACAGCGCAAGGACAATCGAATTGTCCGGCCTTCCGC
>DASXNX010000191.1:0-6601 GCA_036494725.1 Steroidobacteraceae bacterium | reverse complement strand
TGTTGTTCGGCGTGGACGTCATTGCGATGGTCCACGAACCCGCGGACATGCCAGCCTTTTTCGACCATGAACTTTTTCATCTCTATCACCGGCTGGTCATCGGTGCGCAGGCTCCGCAGGGCGAGGGCGACCCTGCTTGGTGGACGATGTGGGTCGAGGGCCTTGCGACCTATGTAAGCCAGCGCATGAATCCGGGGCTCGACGCACAACAGGTCCTGTGGTCGCCGAAGGACATGGTCGCCCGGATGCGGTTGGAGCAGGTGCGTGCGGCAAAGCTCATGCTGCTCGACATCGACAAGACCGGCTCAGACGCGGATCGCTGGTTTCTCGCTCACCAGAGTGTCGAAGGCCTGCCGGATAGAGCCGGCTACTACCTAGGCTATCTCTTTGCCAAGTGGGCGGGGGATGGCGTGGCGTTGCCGGTGCTCGCGCGCAGGTCTCCCCAAGAGGTGCACGGGCGAGAAATCGAGTTTCTTACCCAGCTTGCGCAGGCAGGTGACAAAAGCATCCCATGATCCGCGCAAAATCGACGGAGCCGCAGCCATGCATGAATTGCAACGCCGCTGTTGGGCACGGACAAATTTATTGCTCGATGTGCGGACAAAGGGCGCATTCGCCTCGCCTGACCCTGCAGGAAATCAGCAAGGAATTTGTGCATGCCGTGGCGCACGTTGATCGAAGCGCCCTGTCCCTCATCCTGCTGCTGCTGGTCAGGCCCGGCACGGTGGCGCTGGAATACGTTTCGGGCAAACGCAAACGCTACTTCGGGCCCTTCGCGTTCCTCGTCGTCTCCGTCGCATTTACTTCGGCCGTCATTGCCATTTCGGGCTTCCAGGTGGTGACAACCGACGTTCCCAATACGGTGGCGAATTTCCTGCAGCGCCATGTCAATTTGATGTTCTTCGCCAATGTGCCGCTGCTCGCCCTCTCATGCCGCCTCATCGGATTCCGAGAACGCTTCAACTATGCAGAGTATCTGGTTCTAGCCTCGTACACCGGGGCCATGCACATCTTGTACTACTCCTTTGTAGTCGTGCCCGTTTGGTATGCTCTGCATTCGCATCCCGTTCTGATGGTCCGGCTCTTCTATTTAAACCTGCCGATCGGACCGCTGTATTTTGCCTACGGAATGTACCAGTTCCTCCCGGGCCGCCGATTGTCGTCCGCTGCAATGGGACTACTGGCTTCACTGCTGGCGCAAGCCATCACGTTCGGTCTGGTTACCGCCGTCTCGATCTCTTATTCATGATGCAGCCTAAGGCGCCACCACATTGACTGTGTAATCGGTCTCCATGTACTTCCCTTTTGGGCCGATACCCACAACAGTAAATTGATCGGCGCCGACAAAATCCTTTGTTGAAGTGTAAAGAACTTCGACACCCGGACTTTTCTTGCTATTGCATTCGTGACCGGGACTTGTCGATGGAAAGCTGGTGTAGTCATCGGTCTTGTCGAACGCCACCGAGCCGTGCGTCGGCGCGTTTTTCAAGTGGGTCTGCACCAGTCCGCCGGAACTGCAGTCCGGATTGACCGAGTAGTAAAAACCGACATGTTGTGGCACGCCTGATATGGCACCGCGCACCACTCTTTTAGGCGAACTGGGCTGTCCGTCGGGGGTAAAGTTGAAGTTCACTTGTACTTGAGTGCCGGGACTCTTAGGTGCCGGTGCCGGTGCCGGCGGCGGCGACGTCGCGCATCCGCCGATGATTGCACTGAGGGTGGTCACAGCGAAGCAGCTAATCTTCGAAATCATTTGCCTCTCCCAGGATTCGCCTTATTGACTTCATCAGGGGTGAGATTGCTTGTCAATGGAATCCCTGGAAAACCTCGTCGAACGATGGAAGGTGCCCGCGGCCGCCGCTCAGAGCAGCCCGCGTTCCGGGAAATATGTTGAGCTCACTATTTTTTGCCGAACGTGGACTTCTTTGAATTGGTGAGTAGGTGTGTCTTGCGCCTGGATCTACCGCGCCTTAGGGCGGCTCGGACCGCGTTCGGCCAACTGTGGACATTGGCGCTTGCCTCACGATATGCGCCGAAGCGGCCGTTCGCTCGTTGCCCTGCTTCGAAGATCTACACGCCGATATCAAAGTGCAGTACGTCTTCGCGCGTCCCTAGCTTCGTATACAGCGCGATGGCAGGATTATCGCTGTGATCCGCCTGAACGTAAATGATATAGGCCCCACGCAAGGCCGCAATCTTCCTTAGTTCCTGGATAAGCGCTGTCGCAATGCCCTGGCGTCTATGCGCTTCGGCAACAGCCAAGTCGTAAATATAGATCTCGCTGCGCTGTTGTTCGAACTTCCGGAGCTCGTAGGCTGCGATCCCACCCACGACCACTTCATCCTTCGTAGCAACCAGGGAAATGAAATGTTCGCCACCGAGTAGCTCATCAAGATAGGCCTTTCCGGGCCGAGATCCGCTGTAGGTGGGCACATCTTCAAAAGCCTCACCGAACATCGTTAACATGCCGTCCATTGAACCCGCATCCCCGGGCTTTAGACGGCGAATCTTGAAGTGTAAGGAGGTCGACATAGCTGCACTCAAAACCTTATTGTCGCCACTGGATCGGGTCAGGGCAACCAATTCGCAGCTGGCTTGGTACCAGGCAGCTCAAGTCGTCAATTCCGGTCGAGCGAATCTCACTGCGGTGTTCAACAATCCCTAGACTTTTCGATTCGGCTCGATTCAAGATCGGCGCGACAGCTACCGAGCCGTTGCGCATGGCAAAATCGTTCTTATTCCGTAGCCACTCCGCGGTCGCGGCGGGCGGCGGCCTTGGAATCTTCGCGTACAATGCCGGGGAGGGCAGCGACAAGAAGAATACTCATGCAGTCCGACATTTCCCTTACGCGGGTGCGCGGAAAGTGAACGCGCAAGTCCAATTCGCGCAGCATCGCGCGCTGAACATCGTTCGCGCGCTGATCGTAGGTCTTCTCGTGGGAATGATTGCCGCCAATGTCTGGCCGCTCCTTCTATTGAATCTCGGCATGCCCATCGCCGCAGTTGCGGAAGTCGTTTTCCTAAGCGCGTATATATGGTGGGTAGCGGGCGGCGGGCCGCCGCGCTCGCTTAAGGCTGCGCGAGCCGATAACTTTCGCGTTCGCTCCCTCTCAGCGGCGCAATGGACTTGGGGCCTTATCGCCGCGGTAACCTTTGCGGCCACCATCCATGCGTCGATCGTGCTGCTGTTTCGCATCGTCCCCTTCCCCGCCGCGGCGTTTCATCGAGGCTATGATTTCTCCTTCATTGCCTCGCATCAAATGCAATGGGTAGCCTGCATCGTTTCGGCGCTCTCCGCCGGCGTATGCGAGGAAACCGGCTTTCGCGGCTACATGCAAAGGCCCATCGAAAAAAGGTCTGGGCCCCTCGTCGCCATATTCATCTCTTCTCTGGCATTCATGTTGATCCATATGACCAAGGACTGGGCACTGATCGGCATGGTACCCATCGTGTTCGGCGCCGGTGTATTGCTGGGCGTTCTCGCATACGCTTCTGGCACGCTCATTTTTGGCATTCTCGGGCATTGGTTCATGGACATCGGGCTGTTTGCGTATTGGTGGACGCAAATCGCCGGCACTTTCCCGCAGCGGCCAATATCTGAAACCGGCGTCGACACCGCCGCATGCGTCGAGATTCTTGTGTTCGCCGTCCTGCTCGCTGTATTGCTGATGGCTATCGGGCGACTAAGAAGACTTAACTCGGCTCAATAGCCGTACCATAGAGCTTCCTGGGCTCAAGCCTAGCGATTGTTGCGTGATCCGGAGTCCATGCGTGATCAGCCGCAAAACCAAAATCGGCAGCTACGAAAAGTATCCCCGCGACCAATGCAGTCAATCGAAGCCGCCTCTGCTGGACCCGTGCTGACATTGCTGCGGCCTAGACTACGAATGCGTCGGATATTGATCTGGATGCTTTCGCATGTTGCCGTTTTCATTGAGTGCAAGGGAGTCGCGTAATTCTCGTCGGTAAAGGGGGAGTATATAGTGTCCGCTTGCGCACGTTTGAATGACCGCTAGTGCAAAACCCAAAGAGCAGGTGTGGGCACTTATCGGTCGTCCGCCGTATCTTGCGAGCGAATAGTTATGCCGTGCTAAATCTGCGAAGTCGCCCTCCTGTGGCCTCGGAAGCGCGAGTACTCCACGTATTAGATAAGTCCACGTTCCGCCAGCGACACGCAGACTGAGTCGCCGACGATGATGTGATCCAGCAATCGGATGTCCACCAGCGCCAGCGCTTCCTTCACCCGCTGCGTGATGAATTCGTCCGCCTGGGAGGGCTCGGCCACACCGCTCGGGTGGTTGTGCGCAATGATGACCGCCGCCGAATTACGCTGCAGGGCGAGCTTGACGATCTCACGAGGATGAACGCTGGCGCCGTCGATGGTGCCGCGAAACAACTCCTCGAATTGAATCAGGCGGTGGCGCTTGTCCAGGAAGAGGCAGCAAAATACCTCGTGCTCCAAATCGCGCAGGCGGGCGGACAGGAAATCTCGCGTGGCCCGTGGGCTCGAAAGGGAAGGGCCGGCACGCAGGGTCTCCGACAGCTGTCTTCTGGCAATCTCGACGGAGGCCTGAAGCTCCGCGAAGCGCGCCAAACCCAGCCCGGGCTCGGCACAGAATCTCTGCCGGTCCGCGGCGATCAATTTGCGCAGCGAGTGAAAGCTCTTCAGTAGCTCGCGCGCAAGATCGACAGCTGAGCGACCACGAGTGCCGGTGCGCAGCAAAATCGCGAGCAGTTCGGCATCCGACAGCGCCGCGGCGCCTTTCTCCAGGAGCTTTTCGCGGGGGCGCTCATCGCTGGGCCAATCTCGAATTGCCATGCAGCAGCGTGACTCATGGGCAGCGCTGCCCACCAGCGCCATTTCGCGGCTGATCGGGGTGAAATAGTGGTGCTGGGCCACCTAGGATTTACCGAAATCAGCGGTAAAGCCAATGCCACGGCGCTTGGGTGGCTTTGGCTTCATCAGCTGCCAAATCGCGGAAAGTATCGCTTCGATAGCCTCGTCCTGCGCCGCTAGCTTTGTGCCTAGCCTCACCTGAAGCTGCTCGAAGCGCCTGGCCAGTTCCCTATTGTGGGTCAATACTGCGCGTAGACGAACAAGCACGCGCATGATTTCAATATTGACGGTGATGGCGCGCGCACTATTCAGGACCGAGGACAGCATTGCTACTCCCTGTTCGCTGAACGCGTAGGGCGGGTGGCGGCGGCCGCCGTGCCTGGATCGCCGATGCCGCCGCCCGTAACCAGCGCCGGCGCCCGCCAGGGCGAGCTAGCTGTGTCCCGAGCTGCCGAAGCCGCCGGCGCCGCGCGCGGTGGCGGAGAAGTCCTCGACCACGTCGAATGCGACCTGCACGACGGGCACGATCACCATTTGCGCGATCCGATCGCCGGGATTGACCGTGAAAGGTGCCGTGCCTCGATTCCAGAGCGACACCATCAGCGGTCCCTGGTAGTCGGAGTCGATCAGTCCGACCAGATTGCCGAGGACGATGCCGTTCTTGTGACCCAAACCGGAGCGCGGCAGCAGCATGGCGGCCAGCGCCGGATCGGCGATATAAATCGAGACGCCGGTGGGAATAAGCTCGGCGCCTCCCGGATTCAAGACCAGCGGAGCGTCGATGCAGGCGCGCAAATCCACGCCGGCCGATCCCGCCGTCGCGTGCTGCGGCAGGGGAAAATCGCGGCCGATGCGCGGATCCAGGATCCGCAGCTTGATACGTTGCATCTAAGAGCTCCTACACTCGGCGTGCGCGGCGGCCGCGCGCGCGATCGCGGGGCAGGGCGGGACGGCGTTTACGGGCGCCGCGTCTGGGCGAGCCGTCCGGAGGCGGCATGCGGTTGGCGATGAGCGCGATAAGCTCGCGTGCCACCTCGATTTTCGGTCCGCGCGCGACTTCCATTTTTCCGCCGGGCCAGATCACCGTGAGCGCATTGTCCTCGCAATCAAATGCCATGTTATCGCCGACCTGGTTCGCCGCGATCATGTCGAGCTTCTTGCGCTTGAGCTTGATGCGCGCGTTGTCTTCCACATCGTTGGTTTCGGCCGCAAAGCCGACGACGAAAGGGCGCTTGGACATGTCGGCGACCGACTTGATGATGTCCGGGGCGGGCTCGAGTTCCAGATTGACAGAGCCGCCTTGCTTCTTGATTTTTTGCTTGGCGACTTTGACGGGCTGAAAGTCGGCGACCGCGGCGGCCGCGATGAATATATCGGCGTCGCCCACCTGACGATGCACGGCGGCATACATGTCGCGTGCACTTTCCACGTTGATGCGCGTGACGCCGACCGGCGTCTGCAATTGCACCGGCCCGGTCACCACGGTGACGTGCGCGCCCGCCTCGCGCGCCGCTTCGGCCACCGCAAAGCCCATCTTTCCCGAACTGCGATTGGTGAGATAACGAACCGGATCCAGGCGCTCTCGGGTGGGACCCGCTGTGATCAGCACATTCAAGCCGGCGAGCAGCCCCGCATTGGCCGGCGGCGCGAGCAGCGTCTCGGCCAGCTTCAAAGGTTCCAGCATGCGGCCCTCGCCGATCTCCCCGCACGCTTGGTTGCCGGACGCCGGTCCCAGAATTCCGATGCCGCGCGACACGAGGGTCG
>DASXNX010000190.1:0-3427 GCA_036494725.1 Steroidobacteraceae bacterium | reverse complement strand
GATAATTATCTGGCAACTCCACTTATGTCCGATGGCAGCCAAGGGCCGGCACTTGAACTGCGCGGGCTCTTTGAGAAATTCCAAGACGAGACGGCCTGACAATAGGAAACCGCATCTATGGCTGACCTGATCACCAAAATCCTCCAGCCAGCGACCACCTATGACCTCATGTCCCTCGCCGAGATAAAGCTCGTGCTCAACATCGCCACAACGGATACTTCGAACGACGCCGAACTGGCGCAACTGATTACCAGATTCTCTGACGTGGTTTCGGTGACATGCCACCGAGTCTTCGCCAAGGAAACCGTGGCCGAGACGTGGCGCTGCATCCAAAGTAACCGCGTTTTTCTCACGCATTTTCCGGCGCTGATCACTGATATCCAATCAGTTGAATGTCCCCGCGGGACCTTCCTCGATTCAACCGGTTGGGAGTTTGAGGAACAATCCGGCAAGCTCGAATTGCAGGTCGGGATGTCCGATCCGGTCGTGGTCACGTATATCGGCGGCTACGATTTACCGGATGCCGCGCCGCAGGCTCTCAAGCAGGCAACGGAATTGATGATCCTCGAATACCGCGCAATTCTGGCGCGGCTCGAAATGGGTGGCGTGCGGAGTATTTCCCACAAAGAAGCGCGCGTGATGTACTTCGATCCTCTGGCGTTCCTCAACAAAGCTGGGGGCCTTGGATGGGGAACGGCGAATGCCTTGCTGATGCGCTATACGCGACTGGAATGTTGAGCCGTGTTGACCTTCCAGCTGGATACGACCCAGGTGCAAGCCAGGATCGCCAACATGGCGGCGCAGGTCGCGGCGATGCCGCCGAAAATGCAAGAGCAAATGACAACGTGGCAGAGCGCCGACATGAATCGAAAGCGCCCCGAAACCGAGACGCCAGATGACCACACTGTCGCGACGCAAGTCTGGCGGCGCGGGCGGCCCATGGTCATGCTGCTCAAGACAGGCTCGAAGTTCAGCCACCCCGGTCATCCGTACAGGGGGATGATGTCGGTCCGTCCGATCCTGCGGCCAGTGCTGTTCGACCAGCTGCATGCGCGCATGGTCGCGCTCTTGGCAGCGATCAAATGGTGAAGTCCATTCGCAGCGTGGGCGACTTCGCCGCTGGTGGCGGAGTCAACTTTTCCACGTTGGTTTATTTACTGGGTTACGACCTCTATGCGCGTCCGGTGACGTTCTATCCCATCATCTCGCAGCCTACCGTAGCATCCTATTTGGCCCGCGGAATCTACAACACGCGGCTCGTCCAAGTGGCCATGCTCGACGGTTCGTTTCTTGTCGACCAGCAGACCATCCTCGATATTCGCGAGGTCGAATTCGCGATCATGCCGCAGCAGCAGGATCGCCTCGCGATCCCCATGGCCAATGCTGGCCCTGATCTCGGCGAGTTCGAGGTTGTAAGTTCGTCGAGCAACGGCGGCGGCGAAACGACGCTCGTTATCCGGAAATGGGTGCCAGCGCTGCCATGAGAAACGGCAAGGCTGCCGCGTCCGGCGCGAGTCTGGTTGCGCACGTTTCGGCGCCCGGCAATGCGGGAGCCACCGGCACGACGGCGCCGATCGACACCACCGGCGCAAATCTTCTGATCGCCGTGGTGCCTGCTTATGCGGTGACTGGAACGCTGACCGACAGCAACAACAACGCCTGGACCGCCATCGTCAGTGAGGGCACCGGCGCGCTGGCGCTGGTCATGTACTACTGCACCGCGCCCGTGGTCGGGCCTGGGCATACGTTCACGAGCACGGCCGAGCAAGCGCCGCTGATCGTGCAGGCCTTCGCTGGCGTCGCGCCCGGCGATTCGTTCGATCAGGCATCGGCCAACTGCAATTCAAATCCGGCAGGCGCCATCCAGCCGGGGCCGATCGCGATACCGACACCCAGGCTTGTGGTCACCGGGGTGGCCATCGGGGCGAACATCGTTTCGGTCGACAGCGATTTTGCCATCACCGACAACACGGCCTATGCGAGTGGGATTGCCGTTGCCGGCGGCGCGGCGTGGCAGATGGCGGGCGCGATCGGCCAGCTCAATCCAAGCTGGATTGCCGCCGCCATCAGCAGCGACGGCGCCATCGCCGGGATGCTTTCGTTCCGCGTGCAAGGCATCACGGATACGCAAAGCTATTCGCAAGTCATCCGTGATTCGATGTTCGCCGTGCTCGTGCAACTTCCGTTCTTCGCGGGCTTCAAAGCGCGGCGCAGCAAGCAGCTGCCGGTTCTGCAACCGCTGCTGCCCTATCTCGGCGTCTACATAATCGGCGAGGACATGGGGCCGGACGGCGATATAAATGCGGGCGACATTCGCTTCATCCATTCGCTGCGCATCGGCTTTCAGGTCATCATCGAAAACAACGATCCGGTGGCATCCGAGTTAAACCTCGACGCGGCGTTCTGGGCCATCATGTACGGCTTATGGGCGGATGACTATCTAACAAACATGATCGCGTCTGGCATGCCCGACAACACCCGGATCGAGGGCGTCGAGCGCGGCACGCGCAAGCATGTGTGGGGCACGAGCAGCAACGGCGAGATGCCCATCGGCGAGTTGGAGTATGTGGCCACGATGCGTTTCCGCACCGAATGGTTCCCGACCGGCTTCCCCGATCTTCTGGATATTCACGTCGAGGCTGTGCCGCTGGCTGCCGATGGCACGGCGCCGCCGTCAACTGAAGTGCAGCGTATTATCGCTGAATACGAGTTCACCCCTGAAATCACCACCCCTGTCAAAGCGTACCGAGCACTGAGCAAATAAAGGAGAGAAACCATGGTCGTCCCGGCATCACCGAATCCCGATCCGCGCGCGACGCGCAATACGGCGAAGCAAGCGCGGCTGCAAGCAATCAGGAAATCGAAAGAGATTCCGCGTGTGCACGTCTTGCCCGCGAACGAGGATATCCGCCGCGTGCTGAAGCATCCGCGCGGCATGGCGTTCCGGTCAACCGGCCCGGTCGATTGGCCGCTTGACAAATATACGCAGCGCCGGATCGCGGACGGCTCCGTCACCGTCGTCGAAGAAAAGAAATCGGAGCCACAGCCACAGCCACCAAAGCCGCCGGCTGCCGCCTGAACAGCAAACAGTCATCATGAAATAGGAGGCTCCCTTGCCAATTTCGTTTTCTCAGATTCCCACCGATATCAAAATCCCGCTCTACTACGTCGAGGTCGATCCCTCCATGGCAGGGTTGCCGGTGCTGGGCCTTCCCGCGCTCATCGTCGGAACGATGCTCGGCACCGCGGCTTCCGTGGGCATCACCACAGCTACGTGGGCGGCAGGTCAAGCCACCTACACGACGGCAGCGCCGCACGGCTTTGCCGTCGGCGCGTCCGTGACAGTAAGCGGAGTGAGTCCCGCCGGCTTCAACGGGACTTTCACCACCCTTACCGGCACGACCGCATCGACGCTTATCGTTGCCAT
>DASXNX010000189.1:0-4511 GCA_036494725.1 Steroidobacteraceae bacterium | reverse complement strand
GTCGGTCTGGCGCACGACCTCCAGGGTTTGCGTCTCGCTTACCTTGCGCGTGAGCTGCTGGATGTCGCCGTCCGTGTGCGTGAGCTTGATGGCATCGCCCGGCTTCAAGAAATCCAAGCTCTGGCGGATGCCGGGCAGATTACGGATCGCGGCCAGATCCGCCTTGTTGAGCTGCATGCGGCGAAAGATTGCATCCAGCGTGTCGTTACGGCCGACCACCACTTCGACGAGGGCGGCGACGCTCGCTTGTTGAGCGGGAATGGGCGGGGGCAATTCGGCGGGTGACGCGGCCGCAGCTTCAGGTCGCGGGATTTCGGCGGACCGCGAGGGGGCTCCGCTCTCGGACAGTGCCGAATAGTGCCGCGTCGTCAACCAGAGCGCCGAGCCGATTCCGGCAGCGGCGACGCACAAGGCCCCCCGCAATGCCATTACTTTGATTCGCGAGGGTTTTTTGGGGGAGGCGATTTTGCTTCGGTGCACCAGCAATTCCTAAACAAGGCAACAGGGAAGGCTAACGGCCGCCGCCGGTATGGTCAACAAGCGCCCACGGGGCGGCCTTTGCCGTGCGCCTTAAATCTGCCTGTAACCCGCCGTTCACGTTCTCCGTCTAAAAAGACTTGTTCATTTCCAGGGTCAAATTCAAGGGGGATCGACATGCTCAGGTTGACAGCGTTTGCGGCAGGGCTGCTGGTAAGCGGCACCGTCCTGTCCACGGCATTTGCGGAGGATTTTGGCAGCTGGGGCGGGTCTAAAACCGCGACCCCCATCAAACATCTGGTGGTGATTTTCCAGGAAAACGTTTCCTTCGATCACTACTTCGGCACCTACCCGCACGCCACCAACCCCTCCGGCGAGCCGCAATTCCGCGCACTCCCGGGGACGCCGGGGGTAAACGGGCTTCGAGGCACCCTGCTGACCAACAATCCCAATGCCACGAATCCGGTCAATGGAGTTGGAGCAACCAATCCTTTCCGTCTGGATCGCAGCCAGGCCGCGACCAACGACCAAGATCACGATTACACACCGGAGCAGCTGGCGTTCGACCACGGTTTGATGGATGCCTTCCCGGCCTCGGTCGGCACGGCGGGACCGCCGCCCACCGGAACGCCGATCCTCGCGACCACCGGCCTGACCATGGGCTATTACGACGGCAACACTGTCACGGCGTTGTGGAATTACGCACAGCGTTTTGCGATGAGCGATAATTCCTACGACACCAACTTCGGTCCTTCCACGCCCGGCGCCATCAACCTGATCTCCGGCCAGACCAACGGCGTCACTGACAATATGAATCCGGGTCCGGCAACCATCCCGGACGGCAACGGCGGCCTGTCATTGATCAGCGATGCCGACCCGATGGGCGACGTGTGCTCCACGACCACCGGCGAGCTGGTCAAGTTCAGCGGCAAGAACGTGGGCGACCTGCTCAGCGCCGCGGGCGTGACCTGGGGGTTCTTCTCGGGCGGCTTCAATCTGGGAGTGACCAACTCGAACGGCACGACAAGCTGCAAGCGAAGCACCACGTCCGCCGTCACCAATGTGAAGAAAGCGGACTACATCCCGCACCATCAGCCCTTCCAGTACTACGCATCCACGGCGAACCCTACGCACGCTCGTCCGACGTCCGTTGCCGCCATCGGCCACAAGGGCGATGGAGCCAATCATCAGTACGACATTCAGGATTTTTTCGACGCGGTCAATGCGGGAAACTTCCCGTCCGTGTCCTATCTGAAGGCGCCCGGCTTTCAGGACGGACATGCGGGCTATTCGGATCCGCTGGATGAGCAAACATTCGTGGTGACCGTGATCAACTTTCTGCAGAAGCAGCGCGATTGGGAATCCACCGCCGTCGTGATTGCCTACGATGACTCGGATGGCTGGTACGACCACGCACTGGGTCAGATCGTGAACCAGTCCGCGACCGATGCCGATGCCTTGAGCGGCACGGGTCTGTGCGGCAGCGGCGTCGGCGCACTGCCGGGAGTCAATGCCGGCACGTTGCACGCTCAAGGACGCTGCGGCTTTGGCCCCCGTTTGCCCCTGCTGGTGATCTCGCCCTGGGCGCGGCGCAATTATGTGGATCACACCATGACGGATCAGAGCTCGATCCTGCGTTTCGTGGAAGACAACTGGCTCGGTGGCACGCGCCTCGGCGCGGGTTCGTTCGACACCATCGCCAACTCGATTCATCACATGTTTGATTTCGAGCACATGGATAACGGCGAGCGCTTCATCCTCGACCCGAGCACAGGCACGGTCGAAGGCGGGGGCTGGTAGCCGATCGCAGCCAGGCGAAAATCGGGCGATTGCGCCAAGGGCGCGGGAGGTCCCGCGCCCTTGCCATTTAGGGCTGGCCCAGTACATTGTTCGAGTGACAACCCGCCGCCGATTCATACAGGGATCCGCGCTGGCCGTAACCGGCAGCGTTGTGCGTCGGGCGCTTTCCCACGAGATGCCGCGCGCCGCGCCGCCTCCCGTGCCGAACTTGGACCCGAACAGCCTGGCGCGCTTCGTGGATCCATTGCCGCTCCCGGTCATCGCGCAGCCCGTGAGCACGCGCGCCGACCCTAGGCGGCACGGGGAACGGGCGCGGCACTATCGAGTGGCGATGCGCGCGATCAGCGCCAAGCTGCATCGGGATCTGCCGCCCACGGCACTGTGGTCCTACGGCGGCTCGGTACCGGGCGTGCTATTCGATACGCGGAGCGGCGAGGAAATTTCGGTGGAGTGGGCCAACGAGTTGCCGGCGAAGCATTTTCTGCCCATCGATCACAATTTGCACGGCGCCGAACGCGGTGTGCCGGAAGTGCGCGGCGTGGTTCACCTGCACGGGGGCAAGACTCCGCCGCAAAGCGATGGGTATCCGGAGGACTGGACCGTTCCCGGCCAATCGCGCACCTATCTTTATCCCAACGCACAGGAGCCGGCCCTTCTCTGGTACCACGACCACGCGATGGGCATCAATCGGCTGAACATCTACGCGGGCCTGTTCGGTCTTCACATTGTGCGCGACAAATTCGAGGACGAATTGCATCTCCCCGCCGGCAAGTACGAAGTGCCGCTGGTGCTGTTCGATCGCGACCTGAGCCGCGACGGGCAGCTCAGTTACCCGGTATCCGCGGATCCTCTGCGACCGTGGGTACCGGAGTTCTTCGGTGAGATGCAGCTGGTCAACGGCAAGATCTTTCCGTACCTGGAGGTCGAGCCGCGCAAGTATCGATTTCGAATTTTGAACGCCGCCAATGGGCGCTTTTATCGGCTGTCCTTGAGCGAAGGCGCGCGCCTGCAGCAAATCGGCACCGATCAAGGGCTGTTGGCCGCGCCGCTCGACGTGTCGGTTCTGCAGCTGGCGCCGGGCGAGCGCGCGGATGTGGTGGTCGATTTCGCGACGCATCGCGGCGCTCGTCTCTTGCTCACCAGCGATGCGTTCGAGCTGATGCAGTTTCGCGTCGGCTCTGAGGCGGTGTCGGATCCAAGCGATCTGCCGGCGAGCTTGCGCGCCGTGCCGCGCATCGCGGAATCTACTGCCGTGCAGATCCGTCGCTTGACGCTCGATGAGCAGCTGAATGGCGTCGCCGAATCGCAAGGCATGCTGCTCAACAACACGGCGTGGCACATGCCGATCACCGAGCGGCCGCTGCTCGGGACCACGGAGATTTGGGAGCTGGTGAATCTCACCGACGATGTACATCCGATTCACCTGCACATGGTCAGATTTCAAATATTGGACCGGCGCCGCTTCGACGCTTTCCAATTCATGACCCAAGGTACTTTGCGCTTCGTGGGCCCATTGAGCGCACCCGACGCCAATGAAATGGGTTGGAAGGATACGGCGCGCGCCAATCCCAAATCGGTGACGCGTCTCATCGTGCCATTCGTAGGCTATCCCGGCCGCTTTGTGTGGCACTGCCACATCCTCGAGCATGAAGATAACGAAATGATGCGCCCCTATGAGATTCTCGAGGCGACGCCCAAGCAGACCTAGCGGGGCAACGGCCTGTTGAGACGGCCCGCGGTTTACGGCCCGCTCAGGGCGGTCGGATGTTTGGGTTGGTACAGGCTGATATCGCTGCCGCCGGGCAATCGCATCCTCGCGATGGAACCCCAGCGCGCTTCCTGGATTTCGGAGCACTCCACATTCTTTTGCGCGAGAGCCGCCAATTCGGTTTTGAGGTCGTCGCACATGAAGAAAAGCTCGTGCACGCCGTTCTCGCCGGAGGGGTGGAAGGCCGCTTCCGCTGGCGGCAGGGCGAAAATCAGCCAACCGTGGCCCGCGTCCACCGATTTCAGTCCGAGAACATCGCTGAAGAACGCGCGGTCCGCTTCAGGGTTGTTGGTGTAAATAACGATATGGGCACCGAATATCATGTGTCCCTCCCTGGAAATCCTCTTAAGAACGCGTCCTATTTTGCAGCGGCCCTCACAAATCACCATTGCCCGACAGTACCGGAGGCCGACGGCGGTTGACAGGCTCAAGCGCACGGCTATACTGCGCGCCCTCCCACTTAAAA
>DASXNX010000188.1:0-50946 GCA_036494725.1 Steroidobacteraceae bacterium | reverse complement strand
GGGCAATGCGAACACTCCGCTGCTTGCTTTCAAATTCGAGTGCTCCATAGTCCAGACGGTGAACCGTCAATGAGCTCCCGAAAAACTTGAAAGGTCCGCCGAGTGTGGATTTCGCTGCTTTTGCCATGGTGTCGCTGCCTGGTGAGTGTCGGCTTATTGTGCGCATCGGCCGTTTCCTACGCCAGGCCCCGCGCGCCGGCGACTGTGTCCACGGGCACTTGCGAGAATACTTTTACCGGCGGACACACCCATACGGAGCAGCGAATATGCCCATGAGCAATCTCAGCGTCATTTCTGCCGTCATTATTATTCTCGTGCTGGCGGTGATCGCTGGGGCGGTCTACGTTCAAAGGCGCAAGAGGTCGGAACGGCTCAAGCGCCGGTTCGGCCCGGAGTACGGACACACGATCGAACAGCTGGGGGACGCTGCCAAAGCCGAGGCGGACCTTGTCGCCCGGGAGCAGCGTGTCGACCGCCTCAATATCATCCCCTTGGTGGCCAGCGAGGCCACGCGATTTCGATTGTCATGGAACATGCTACAAGGCCGATTTGTCGATAATCCCAACGTGGTAGTGGACCAAGCGGATCGATTGGTATGCGAATTGATGCAAAAACGCGGCTACCCGATGGGCGACTTTGAGCGGCGCGTCGAGGATATCTCGGTCGATCACCCCAGAGTGGTGACGAACTATCGGGCGGCGCACGCCATTGCGCTGCGCCACAAAAATGGTGAAGCCACGACTGAGGACCTGCGCAGGGCGGTGGTGCACTATCGAGCCCTGTTCAACGATCTTCTCGAAGTAGGCGATCCGCAAGCAGACCTGTCCTCTGCCCAGGCACGCCGGCGATTCACGGTGCCATCATGAATACACATCGCAGCGACGAAATCCTCCGCAACGATCCTGCTGCCCGCCCCGCCGGCGCGTCCACCGTAATACCGCTTGGAACCGACAATCCCGAGGAGAAGGGCAGTACCCCGAAGGGTATCCCGAAGGGTACCCCCAAGGGTACTCATGATGACGAGCGGCTCGCGCCGTTGTTCGCGCAGGATGTGGCGGATGACTATCGCGCGCGCTGGGTCTTGCTGCAGCAAGGGTTCGTCGATGACCCGCGACGCGCGGTGCAAGAGGGCGACGCTCTGGTGAAACAGGTCTTGAGCAATCTGACCGAGACCTTTGCCAACGAGGGCACCGCTCTCAAAGGGCAGCTTGCCGATTCGGATCAGAACTCGACGGAAATGCTGCGCGTGGCATTGCGGCGTTACCGGTCGTTTTTCGAGCGACTGCTTTCCTTTTAGACCCTCTTGCGGCAGCCCAATACGCGCGTCGTGCAGATCGATCTGTACGCCGCGCGCCTTCGGCATTTATCTGTCGCTACCTCCGGAGATATTGAGTGTGACTCGCCGATTTGCCAGCTGTCCGTCCTTGGTCGAGTTATCCGCGATCGGGTCCGCCTTGCCGTAACCCTTTGCGGTCATCGGGTTGGTGACGCCATGAGTCTTCAGATAACTCATGACGCTTTCCGCTCGCCGCTGCGATAAATTCAAGTTGTATTCCGCCGAACCCCGGCTGTCCGTGTAGCCCCTGACTTCGATTGCGAGATTCGGATATTGCTGAAACTGGCGGACTTGGGTATCGAGGGCGATGTCCGACTCGGGAATCAACTCTGCCGAATTCGTCGCAAAGTTCACTCCCTGGAGCCTGATCTCGCCGCGCGGCGCGGGCGGTGGAGTTGGGGCCGGTGGCGGTGGAGGTGGTGGTGGTGGCGGCGCGGCGACAGGCACTTCTCGAACGACCTCTTTGATGACGGGCGGCCGTTCGTCTCGATTGCCGAAATTTATCTGCAATCCCAATCCGAAAATCAGTCCCGAAGGATCTTGGACCCCAAAGCGGGAGGGGTTGGCGAACTCCATCCGATATTTCGCCTCCGTGCGCAGCTGCACCCGCGTCGGACCTTGCTGGTTGCCGATGCCGGTCAGCAGGCCGAGGCCCGCTTCGGCGAGAAACGTGTGGAAGGTGGGCGGATTGTATGCCGGTGCGCTGGTATCGTCGTCCAGTTCCCCGCCGCCGATGAGAGCATAGGGTTGAATCATCCAGCGCTGCATGATGTCTTCGGGAAAAAATTTCTTGATGATATCGATCGAGTAGCCGGTCTGGCGCCGGGTCGCGTCGGTTCCCTTGATATCGAATGTTCCGCGGTTGAAATCTGCCTCGATCGCAAATTCATACGGCAGATTGACTCCGAGTCCCGCTTGGTAGGCAAAGTCGTCCTTCAATTCCGGATCGTTGCCTTTGAGGTGATACTGCAGCAGCGGACTGATGTACCAAGACCCAACGTCTCCGGGTAAATTGTTTCCGTCAGCGCCCCAGGCGCTGGATACGATCATTGCAATGGCTTCTGCCAGACTTAGCGCCGTTAGTCGTTTCATGGGTCGCGATCTCCTAAACTCACACTGTTGCTATTTAGACACCGATGTCACCGGGTCGGAAAACCAGGTGGTGCATTTAAGCAACGCGTGTTCGAGGGGTATGTAGGAAATTCGCTCCGCTTGATGTCAGCGGTTCGACTCGGGTTCAGCGGGAACGGCGCCGTCCAATTAGTGAGAGGAGCAGGCCGGCGCCGAACGCGAAGCCTAAAAACTTGGCGGTGTGCGTATCGTAGTAATGACGCCAATCGACTGCCGATCTCACCGTTTGCTCCAGTTCGTTGAGATGGCTGCTCAGTTCATGACGCGCGCCTTCAATATTCATTTCGATTTGGCGGACCGTTTCAATCATGGCTCTCTCCTTCTTCGCGCGCGATCTTTTTGGGACATCAGGACGCCCAACGCGCATATCGCACCAGAACCTATCGTCAATATTGCTGCGGCGGCCCAATCAGGCACGGCATAGCGGAGGGCGAAAAAGCCGCACGCCATCAAGAAGACGCATGCGAAGAATCCGCTCAGTGCGGCAACGCCGCGCCACACAATGATCTTCTTGGAGCCGAAGAAGTCGGCGCGCAATTCGGCTGTCGCCAGTTTCGCCTCCAATTTGACGATGTCTTGGAGATTATCCAGGATGTCATTCAGCACTTTGCTGACCGGTCTGGTGATGGAGGCCATGGCTGAATCATCGTCCTCCGCCGAGAAAAGCACTTCTGTAGGCCCCGGGCTTGACTCGCTGTGGGCCGCGTGCGGGCCTTCTAATGCCGCACGACCACTCTGACAGCGCCTTGACGCCGCGTCTGCGTGACGGCGATCTCGCTACCGTGGCGTTTCAAGTGAACATCGGCCGAACCGCAGGGCAGGCGCAGGTTTCGCAATTGAAGTTCCTCGAGAAACATCGGCAGGGCCGGGCGGTAAAATGAGATCTCTTTATCCGACTCCGATAATGTCAGGCCCAGGGAGGCTTGAATCAACGCGAGAAAGGCGGTGCTCGCCCAGGCTTGCGGGGAACAGGCCACCGGATACTGAGTGGGCGCACCGTGCTGGAGACGCGGGAAGCCGCAAAAAAGCTCCGGCAAGCGGCGCAAATCCATGTAGCTTGCGGCATCAAAAACAGCCCCGAAGATTTGAGTAACCGCCTGCTTCTGGCCATAGCGGGCAAGGCCCAATGCGATGAGCCCATTGTCGTGCGGCCATACTGAGCCGTTGTGGTAGGACATGGGATTGTAATGCGGCTCCGAGAGCGCAAGCGTGCGGATTCCCCAGCCGCTGAAGCATTTCGCTTCCAGCAACGTCTGCGCGACCCGCGACGCGCGCGCGGGATCCGCGATACCCGTCAAGAGCACCTGGCCGGAATTGGAGGACACGACTCTGCAAGGCTGCTTCTCGCCGTCCAGGGCCAGCGCATAGACGGAAAGCTCCTCGCACCAGAACTTATCCTCGAACCTTTCTTTGAGCGCTTCCGACTGCGATTGCAATTGCTCGGCGCGGGCCTCCATTCCCAGCGCAGCGGCCAGCGTCGCGGCATGACGCTTGGCGCCATAGACATATGCCTGGACTTCGCACAGCGCGATGGGTCCCTTCGCGTACCCCCCGTCTCGATGGAAAATGGCGTCCTGCGAATCCTTCCAGCCCTGATTGGCGAGGCCATTCGAAGTCTGCCTGAAGTATTCGACGAAGCCGTCGCCGTCGCGATCGCCATAGGTGTCGATCCAATCGAGAGCAGCCTGCGCATTCGGCCAGAGCTCCCTGATCGTGTCCAGATCGGCGGTGCGCGAGAAATATTCGCCCAGCAGCAGCACAAACAGCGGGGTGGCATCCACGCTGCCGTAATATCTGCCGAAGGGGACCTCGCGAAGATTGGCCATTTCACCGTGGCGCATCTCATGCAAAATCTTGCCCGGTTCCGCATCCCGCTCGGGTTCCACGGCGGTCGCCTGGGTCGCCGCGAGAAACCTGAGCACCCCTTTGGCGATGCTGGGATCCGCCCACAATGCCGCCAGCGCGGTGATGATCCCATCGCGTCCGAAGGCCGTGCTGAACCACGGCACGCCCGCATACGGGTAAGGTCCGAAGGGCGTGTCGGTGGTCAACATGTACAAATCCGCGATCGAACGGCGCATCACCTCGTTGAATAGCGAATTCGAACTGTCGACGCTCGCCGCGCGGCCGCTGGAATCGCGCAAGACCTGCCGGCATTTGCGCATCTGGCGATAAAACAGGCGTCCGCCCCATATCGGCCCCTCGCTCGCAAGTCCCGCCCGTATGAACACGCGCCGCACCTGTCGGGGTTTCAGGCTGATCTCGAAGGCGGCGCTCGCGGTCGTCAGCGCTTGAGGCGCCGGGCTCAAATCGATCGTGCTGATCCGCTCGATCCCATCGAGGCCGGCGTAGCGGAAAGCCACCCGCGAATCTCCGCTGCAAGCGACGCTCGTACTCCCATGCGCGCTGCGGCGCTCACCACGCACCTCGAACAGATCCGCGAAATCGGCGTCGAAGCACAATTTCAGTCCGACACGCAGCGGACGGTCGCTGAAATTGCGTATCGAAAGACGTTCATGGGTGGCGCCCTTCCAGACGAACATCAACCGATGCAGGTGAATCTGCTCGCGTCGCAACGCAATTTGATCGCCGATGAAAAAATCCGGGTTGCTCAGATCGGCGATGAATACGCTGTTATCGTCCCGAACCATGGAGCTGAGCAGGAGAGGCCGCGCTTCCTCGAGATACAGAGTCAGCTGGGAGAGGATGCGGGTATCTCGATGATACAGCCCCTCTGTGCTGCCGGGTTCGATGCCGATATTTCCGCGATGATCGAAAACCACGAAGGTATCGCCATGCTTGAGCGTGCGCGTGCGCCGTTCCTGAAACGTCTCGCTCGCGGCGATGCTGAACTGCGATGCGGGCGCCTGTTCGCGCGCCGAGTTCATTGCGGCATCGTTTGCGGCGGCTGAAGATTTCATTTCACTGGCTTCCTAGCGCTGGGTGTACACCACGTAAGATTCCTCCTGCGCGGATATGTTCCGCGCCCCACTGCCGGTTCGTAATCGAATCTGTTTCGATGAAGCCATGAAGATCGCACAAGTTGCGCCGCTGATGGAGGCGGTCCCGCCCAAACTTTACGGAGGTACGGAGCGCGTCGTCGCTTATCTGACGGACGCCTTGGTGGGGCTCGGTCACGATGTGACTCTCTTTGCTTCCGGCGACAGCCAGACGAAGGCGAAATTGGCTGCCGTATGGCCTTGCGCGTTGCGTCTCGACCCAAAGATCTTGGATCACTTCGCGCCGCTCTCAATGCAGCTGGAGGCGGTGGCTCGCCGCGCGCATGAATTCGACATCATTCATTGTCACGTGGATCATTTTGCCTATTCGATCTTGCGCTTGCTGGGCGTGCCCTCGCTCACCACACTGCACGGGCGCCTCGACCTGCCTGAGCTCAAGCCCTTGTACAAGATCTTCCACGATACGCCCGTGGTTTCCATTTCCCACTCGCAGCGCGAGCCGCTCCCCGAGGCCCGCTACCTGGCCACCGTGCATCACGGCTTGCCGCAACATTTGCTGGGAAAGACTGCGGGGGGCCGGTATCTGGCGTTTCTCGGACGCATCTCGCCCGAAAAGGCACCCGACGCCGCCATCCGAATCGCGGCGCAAGCGGGCATGCCGCTCAAGATCGCTGCAAAAATTGATCGAGTCGACCGCGATTATTTTGCGGCGAAAGTGCAGCCGCTGCTTGCTCGTGACGGCGTGGACTATATCGGCGAGATTGGCGAGCGCGAGAAGAACGAATTCCTCGGCAATGCCGCTGCGTTGCTCTTTCCCATCGCCTGGCGCGAGCCCTTCGGGCTCGTCATGATCGAAGCGATGGCGTGCGGCACGCCCGTCGTGGCATTCAGAAATGGATCGGTTCCCGAAGTCCTGCAAGACGGTGTCACCGGCTTCATCGTCGACTCGGAAAGGGAAGCTGTTCAGGCACTCGAGCAAATCGCAACCTTGGATCGCAATCGCATCCGCGCCGAATTCGAGCGGCGCTTCACCGCCCGGCACATGGCGCAAAACTATTTGAAGCTGTACTCGCGATTGCAGCATGCACGGTCAAACGGGGCAACAGCCGGCGCTCGAAGTGAAATCAATGGTGGCCGCTCGGGTGCTTACGGCTGGCCTTGTCCTCCGCCCGCCCCATAAATATTGCCGGTGGTAAAGCTCGCGTCGCTGGCTGCCAGCTGGACGTAGATTGACGCGAGCTCCGCTGGCTGCCCCGGACGGCCAAGCACCGTCTTGTTGCCGAAATGCGTGTACTTTTGCGGCGAGGCGCCGCCGCTGATTTGCAGCGGGGTCCAAACGGGACCCGGTGCAACGCCATTCACCCGAATTCCCTGTCCCCCTAGCTGTTTGGCCAACGACTTGACGTAATTCATCGTGGCGGCCTTGGTCTGGGCATAGTCATACAGATCCGGCGAGGGGTCATAGGCTTGTTCGGAGGTGGTGCCGATGATGCAGGATCCTTCTCCCAGGTGCGGCAGCGCCGCCTTGATGATGTAGAAGGGCGCGTAGATATTGGTCTTCATGGTGGAATCGAAATCCTCATCGCTGATATTGAGGATCGAGGCTCTCGCTTGCTGACGGCCGGCGTTGCACACCACGATGTCGAGGCCGCCGAGCTGTTGAACGGCATCCGCCACCATCTGCTGACAAAAGGCCCGAACGCGTAGGTCCCCGGGCAGCGGCACGCCTATTCTGCCGGCCTGCCGGATGATCTTGATCACTTCCCGTGCATCCGGCTCTTCGGTCGGAAAATAGTTGATCGCGACATCGGCGCCCTCGCGTGCGTAAGCGATGGCCGCCGCGCGTCCCATCCCCGAATCTCCACCCGTGATCAACGCCTTGCGTCCCCTCAACCGGCCGGAACCGCGATAGCTCTTTTCGCCGTGATCCGGTCTTGGATTCATTTTGCCCACGAGACCTGGCCAGGGCTGATTCTGTTCCTGGAACGGAGGCTTGGGGTACTTGGAGCGCGGGTCTTCGATCAGTGCCACCACCTCGCGCCGCGACTCCTCTTTCTTGCCTGCCTGACGCATTGCCGACTCCACCTAGGAGGCCATTGGGAATGAAAGGGTATCAATGCCTTCAAGGCCGGCAATTAGGAACAGCGGTCATCTGCGTGTGAGTGAATGATGACGCCGAAAAACGTGCGCGTGTAGCTTCCTCAATCGCCAGGCACCGACGGCCACCGCCATCCAAACAACCAGCGCGCCGCCCAGCACGGCGACAGATTGGTGCGCAGGCAAGGCTTTCCAGACGAAGCATGCGAAAGCCCCCATTGCGACGGATCCCATCGCGGCGCCGCGCGCGTCCAACGCGACGGCGAGGCGGCCTCTGGTGGTGACGGGAATACCGGCTTTTTGCTTCTTCTCTCGCTCGTGCTTGTCGAGCAGTGTTGCGCTCGCCGGAAAGATCGCGGGGAACGCCAAGAACAGGCCTCCGACAACGGGCCCGAAGACCTTGGCGATGAGGCCCGTGAGGACGGCAACCGCACCTCCCAAAAGAAAGCGCGTGAAATATTCGTACCACTTGATGCGGCGCAGTGAGGACAGGTCGATTTTTGGAATCATCTGCCTACCGCAGCCAAATCGACCAAAGGCCAAAGGCAACGATCACCCATGCCCCCAGTAAAGCGAACGTGGTGGGAGCAGCACGCGAATGTCTTACGCCCATGAAATAAACGCAGCCCAGGGTGTAGAGCAACAGAGCCGCCGCGCCCGCGATCATGGATTTTGCCTCGAGCGCCGCATAGGGTTTGCCGTCGCTCATCAAAGTGAGGCCGAGGGTCGCGAGTGCAACCGAAGGCGCGGCCCCGAATAGGCCGGCGAAGCCCTTGGGCCTGAGGACATCGGCGATTGTCGCGAAGACCGACACGATGACTCCGCCGACCAAGAACCGAAGAACGAATTCCATATGAGTCGCCCAGTGTATCGCAGGACTGAATCGATCTAGGTGTCCTCCTACACGCGCCAGGAATATCGGGCTACGTCAAAGCGACGCCAAAGCTGCAATTCTATGACTCCATCTGATTAGGAGACACAACATGAACGTGTCAAAAAATGCGCTTGCCGCGATCACGCTGTCCGCGCTCGGCGCGGGTTGTGCGCAGCACGTGCCGCCACCGCCCGTCTCACCGCCCAACCCGTCTTCGAACCCAGCGCCGCAGCCGCCGACTACGCCGAACCCCAATCCGACCGTTCCGCCGGAGCCGCCGCAGCCCAATTCGCATTGATGCGTCAGCTGCAGTCGACGATATTTTTGGACCTCAACCGGCGCATCGGGGCAGCATGAAAAAGGCGAGCTCGGTCAGACTGATCGCGAGCATGGATCCCAATCCCAGGCAAATCCCCCAGAGCGCGAGAAAACGCGTTCGGCCATGATTGCCGCCTGCTATCTGCGTGTGGCGATACGCGCGCCAGGCGGTGAGCATCGCTGCAAAGGCGATCACGCCGGCGCATACCAGGATCGCGATCATCGTGGTCGTGGATGAGCTGCCCAGACGCGGCGCGAGTGATTTATCGTCGATGAAACAGGGTTGGGCGGCGAGCGCAAAGGCGGCGTTCAACAAGAGAAACCAAGCCAGCGGGCCGCCTAACAAGGCGAAGAGCATCTGGTGTAGTGGCACCCGCTTGAGCTGCGGTGCTCTCTTCATCAGAATTCCTGGCACCGCATGCACCGGGAACTCAGGACCGAGTGAAAGATCGCCTCATAGGGCTGGCATGTGCCAGAACCATAGCGCGACAAAAAACGCCGAAGCGCCAAGCCAGATCGGCCAGGCGCCCCGGGAAGCTCTGGCGGACAGCGCGCAGAGCGGGGAAACAAAAGCGGCTGGGGCCATCCCGCAGGAAGGCAACGATGTTACCCTCGACCGTCCTGTCGAAGGCCCGCGCCGTCCAGTCCTTGGCGGCAAGGGCGAGGGAAGGAACTCGGCGCGGCATGACAGGCTCCTCGTTGTGCGGGAATCACAGAGTATTCCGCGTGGCAGCGCTCTTCTGTCAGGTGCCGGCAACAGCCCGGGTAGGCAAGCTCCGACAACTCAGGCCACGGCAAGCACGACCTTTCCGATCGAGTCGCCCCGCTCGAGCACGGCCAGCGCGTCGGACGCCTCCTGAAGCGGATAGGTTTTTTCCACGTGCGGCCGGACCTTTCCCGCGGCGATCAGATTGACGATGCCGGCCAGTTCGCTGCCGTTCGCCTCGACCGTATAGCGCAGGGCGCGCACACCATAGCGCTGGGCCGCTTCCTGAGAAGGATCGCTCAAGGTCGAGACCAGCGTGCCGCCGCGTTTGAGAAGTTTCCAGGAGCGCTCGCGGGTCTCCCCGTCGATCAAGTCGAACACCATGTCCAGATCGGACGCATGATCCTCGAACCGCTGCTTTTTGTAGTCGATGACGACATCGGCACCCAAGGAGCGGGCAAATTCGACATTACTGGTCGAGACGGTCGTGAATACCCGCGCCCCCCTGGCCCTCGCGAATTGAATCGCGAAATGGCCCACGCCCCCCGACCCGCCATGGATCAAAACGGATTGCCCCACCTTCAAGCGCCCATGGCGGAACAATCCCTGCCAAGCGGTCTGCGCTGCCAGCGGAATGGCGGCGGCGTGCACATGATCGATCGTGGACGGCTTGCGGGCGATGGCGGTCTGATCAAGCAAAGCCTTTTCGGCATAGCCGCCTCCCCCAATGCCCACCATGCCCAGCACTTCATCGCCGACTTCGAACAGCACGGCCTGCGCGCCGCGCTTCTCGATGATTCCTGAGACGTCGCGGCCGAGAGCGTAGGGCAATCTATCCTCCTTGACCGCCGGATACTGGCCATTGCGGATTTTGAAATCGACCGGATTCACGCTCGCGGCCTTCACGCTGACCAGAACCTGGGAGGCGTCGGGCAGCGAGCATTCCACCTCGTCGACCCGCAACGAGTCCGGACCGCCAAAGCGATGAATGCGCATCTTACGAATTTTCGTCGCCACACAACCTCCTCGAGTCTTATCCTTCGAGCAAATTTTCCGCGCGAATCGGCAGATCGCGCACGCGTTTGCCGGTGGCATGGAAGATGGCATTCGCGACCGCCGCGTTCATGCCGACGATTCCGATCTCGCCGATGCCTTTGACGCCGAGCGGGTTAACCTGCGTGTCTTTCTCCTGCACCATGATGATCTCGACGGAAGGAACGTCGGCGTTCACCGGCAGCAGGTAGTCGGCGAGATTGTCGTTGACGTAGCGCGCCGTGTCCTCATCCAGCTCGGTTTTCTCGAGCAACGCCGAAGACAGTCCCCAGATGGCGCCGCTCATGAATTGGCTGTGCGCCGTGGTGGGATTGATGATGGTGCCGGCCGCGAACGCCGATACCACTCGGGCCACGCGGATCTCGCGTGTGCGGCTGTGCACGCGTACCTCGACAAAGTGGGCGCCGAAGGCATATGCGGTCACGTCCTTTCTGGCCGAGCCGCCCAGCATGGCGGTTTTTCCCTTGCTCATGTCGGCCACCGCGGTGGGCGGCAAGCCTTGCGGTATATTTTCGGCATAGGCCTCGAGGTGCTGTCCCGTTCGCGCCACCGCGATGTGCAAAGGCTCCTGCCGATCCGCGGGGCCGATCAATTTCCCCGCCGCCATCTTGAGCGTCGATGCGTCGGCGCCGTGAAGGGGACTGTCGCCGGCCCGTACCGCGGCCTCCGCGATGCGCCGGCGCAGCTCTTCGCACGCCTTGACCACCGCGTTGCTCGCGGAAGCGGCGTTGTTCGATCCGCCGGCAATCATGATGGGCGGCAATTCGCTGTCGCCCAGATGCACGGTGACGTCCTTGATATCGAGGCCGAGGGCACGCGCGGCGGTGATCGCCACCACGGTGTAGGCGCCGGTACCGATTTCGTGCCCCGCGAGGCCGACGAATGCCTTGCCCTTTGGGGTCAATGCGACGCGCACCGCGGCGGGACCGATATTGCTGGGATAACAGGCGGTGGCGCAGCCATAGCCCACCATCCAATCGCCGTCGCGCATCGAGGCGGGCTCGGCGTTGCGCCTAGCCCAGCCGAATTGCGCCGCGGCCTGATCGAAACACTGCATCAGCGATCGGGAGGAAAAAGGCAGCCCGCTCACCGGATCTGTTTGAGTATCGTTGACGCGGCGCAGCTCGATCGGGTCCATCTTGAGCGCATACGCGAGCTCGTCCATCGCGCTTTCGAGACCGAACATATAAGGAGTTTCGGGCGGTGCGCGCATGAAGCCCGGCGTATTGCGATCGGCGTGCACCACATTCACCGCCGTGGCGATGTTGGGACAGGCGTACATGCGGGCGGTGGAGCCCACGCCCGCGACGTTATAGCCCGAAGGACGCGAGGTGAGTTCCCATCCCTCATGCGACAAGGAAACGAGCTTGCCGTCGCTTGCGGCGCCGAGCTTGACGTGCTGGCGCGTCTGCGCCCGGTACGTTGCGATGCTGAAACCCTGGTCGCGCGTGGGCACCAGCTTGACCGGGCGCCTCACATGCCGCGCGGCGATCGCGATCCAAGCCGTGCGGGGATTCGGGCCCTTCGAACCGAAGGCGCCGCCCACATAGCGCGAGATCGCCCGGACATGGTCGGGATCGATTTTCAATTGCTTGGCGACGGAGGCCTTGGTACCCCACATGAACTGCGACGGTTCATGGATGGTGAGTTTCGGGCCGTCCCAGGCACAGGTGACCGTGAACAGTTCGATGGGATTGTGGTGCTGACTGGGCGTGCCGTATTGCGCATCCAGTTTGACGGCGGCGCCGGCGAATGCGCCCTGCGCATCGCCCTTGTTCGGGTCCGGCTGTCGCTCCGGCTTGTGCGGTTCGGTCTCCGTCCCGGCCGAGCTTATCGTGGCGCTCGGTGTTTCGGGCGCATAGAGGACCTCGACCTTGTGGGCCGCCTCGCGTGCCGCCTCGTAAGTCTCGGCGACCACGATGCCGATGATCTGTCCGTCATACCAGACGCGGTCGCTCTCCAGGCTGGTGGTGCTGGGATGGCCATCGGGACCGGTGTCGGTTTTCGTCTCGCCGCCGATATTCTCGTGCGTGAAGATATCCAACACGCCGGCGACCGCCTTGGCACGATCGAGCTTGAATGCACTGATGCGGCCGCGGGCAATGGTGCTCGTGACCAGATAGGCGTAAGCGGGATTGAGGACACGCTCATCGGAGGAAAAGCGCGCCGCGCCCGTGACTTTTGCGATGCCGTCGACGCGTGGTGTCGGCTTGCCGAATAAATTGATGTTGTCTTGCAAAAGTCAGGCTCCCGCTTCGAGCAAGGCGCGCACGACGGTGCGTCGGGCAAGCTCCGGCTTGTAGTCATTGTGTCCGTGAGTGATCGCGTCCTTGAGCGCGAAGGTTGCCGCGGATTCGGCATTGGACAGGGTCAGCGGCTTGCCGATGAGCATCTGCTCGGCTTCCTCCGCACGCCAGGGTTGGTAGGCCATGCCGCCCAACCCGATCCTCGCTTGGCGCACGGTTCGGCCGTCCAATTCCAGCGCCACGGCGGCAGAGGCAATGGCGAATTCGTACGAGGAGCGGTCGCGCACCTTAAGATAAAGAGAGCGGCGGTTGAAGGGGGCGGCCGGCACCAGGAAGGCGACGAGGATTTCGCCGGGCTTGAGCGTGGTCTCGATGTGCGGCTGGCCGTTCGCCGGAGTGTGCAAGGATGCAAAAGGGATTCGCCGCGCGCCTTGCGGACCCGCCACTTCGACTTGCGCCTCCAGCGCGATCAGTGCGACGCCCAGATCCCCCGGATATTGCGAGATGCAGCTGGCATCGACGCCGAGCACGGCGTGGTTGCGGTTGTAGCCCGCAATGGCCGCGCAGCCGGATCCGGGGCTGCGCTTATTGCAGGCGCTCCAGCTCGGATCGCGATAATAAGGACAGCGGGTTTTCTGCAATACGTTGCCGCCCAGGCTCGCCATGTTGCGCAGCTGCGCGCTCGCGGCCAGCTTCAGGCTTTGTGCGATCGCCGGATAATCGGCCGATACCGCCGGGTGCTCGGCGGCCGCCGCCATGGTGGCCAGGGCGCCCAAATGCAGGCCATTGGCGGTGATCTGAATCGCTCCGTAGTCGCCGCGCAGGGCATCGATGTTGACCAGCCGCTGCGGCCGCAACACGTCGAGCTTCATCAGATCGATCAGAGTCGTGCCGCCCGCCAGATATTGCGCCGTCGCATCGGTTTGCCCCTGGCCGGTCCCCCGTCCCAGGGTCAAGGCTTGCGACAGGTTGCCGGCACTCTGGTATACGAACGAACGCATCAGCCATGCTCCATTTGACCGCGCGCCTGCTTGATTGCCGCCAGTATTTTCGGATAGGCCGCGCAACGGCACAGGTTGCCGCTCATATACTCCCGAATATCAGCATCGGTATTGGCGTGGCCTTCCTCGACGCATGCCACCGCCGACATGATCTGCCCCGGGGTGCAGTAACCGCATTGAAATCCATCCTGTTCGATGAAGGCACGTTGCATGGGATGCAGCGATCCATCCGGAAGAGCCAGTCCTTCGATGGTTTTGATAGCCTTGGCCTGCGCTGCGACGGCAAGCGTGAGACAGGACAAAACGCGCCGGCCGTCCAGGTGAATGGTGCAGGCGCCGCATTGTCCTTGATCGCAGCCTTTCTTGGTTCCCGTCAGATGCAGCTGCTCCCGCAGAGCATCGAGTACCGTGACCCGGGGATCCAGATTGAGGTCGTGCGTCTTACCGTTGACCATGAGCTTGACGCGAACCGTACCGGCCGCGTCCGCGCTCGATGCCTCGCGCTGCTTTGCGAATAGCGGTTCGACGCCGACGGCCGCCAGCGCCGTGCCCCCCGTAAGAACCTCGCGTCGGGTGATGCTTGTCATGCTAATGAAAATTATGCGGCAGCGTTCAATCAGGCGGCATTTCCCGGTTGATGGCATTGATCGTGGGAATGCGCTTACGCACCGCCACAAAGACCTGCGGCTTGATGCGGCTGATTTCCATTTGCAACCGCATACCCTCGTCCTACACTGGCTGTCGACCAGGTGTAGTAGGGTGTCGTGTTTGGTGTAGGCTTTGAGTCATCGCCATTCCAGCAATGGCATCCCTCCGGGGGGTCGAGGACTTCATGATCGAGGAGATCGCTCCTACGGCTGTCGTGGCCATCGGTGCCTCCGCCGGAGGCCTGCAGGCCTACACAGAGCTTCTCGAGGCGCTGCCCGCGACCACGGGTATGACCTTTGTGATCGTGCAGCACTTGGCCGCCAGTCATGAAAGTTTTCTCTCGAGTCTGCTTGGCCGTGTCACGACGATGCCGGTCATCGAAGTGCAGGACGGACCGCGCGCGGATCCCAACACAATTTACGTCATTCCTCCCAATCGCACCATGATCATCGAAGATGGACATCTGCGGTTGCGCGAGCGCGAGCCCGGAGTGCATCACTCGGTCGACATTTTCTTCGAGGCCTTGGCCGAGACTCACGGCGCCCGGGCGATCGGCATTGTGCTCTCCGGCACCGGCAGCGACGGCGCCAAGGGAGTCGAGGCCATCAAGATGGCCGGCGGCACCACTTTCGCCCAGGATGGCTCGGCCCAGCAGTCCGGCATGCCGCAATCTGCGATACAGACCGGCTGCGTGGACTTTGTCATGCCGCCACGGCAGATTGCGTTTGAAATTGCCAAGCTCGCGGCGGTTCCGGAACTGGCGTTCAGCAGCGATCCGATGGAGCCCGCGGAAAACGTCGAGATGATCTTGAGCATCGTGCGTGAACGGGTGCACATCGATTTCTCGCAGTACAAGGAAAATACATTGCATCGGCGCATCCGCCGGCGCATGGCATTGAGCCGTATCGAGGCCTCGAACGATTACGCCCAGCTGTTGCGCGAGAAGCCGGCGGAAGTCGAAACGCTGGCGCAGGATATTTTGATCAGCGTGACCAGTTTCTTTCGCGATCCGGCGAGCTACGAATTGCTCAAGTCGACGGTGTTTTCCCGTCTACTAAAGCGGGTCTCGGGAGAGGAAGGGATACGAGTCTGGGTGGTCGGATGCTCGACCGGCGAAGAGGCCTATTCGATGGCAATCGCCTTGATCGAGGCCATGGATGAGGCGGGTAAGAAATTGCCCTTGAGCGTTTTCGGCACCGATGTAAATCATCAAGCCATCGAACGCGCCCGGCGCGGATGGTTTCCGAAGAACATCGAGCATGACGTATCCGAGGAGAGGCTGCAGCGCTTCTTCGTGAAGGCGGAGGAAGGCTACCGGGTCGGAAAAATGGTGCGCGAACTTTGCATCTTCGCGCCGCACAATGCGCTGTCGGATCCGCCGTTTTCCCGCATGGATATGGTGAGCTGCAGAAACCTGCTCATCTACCTGCAGGGCGGCCCGCAACGAAGACTGCTGCCGCTGCTGCATTACGCCTTGAAACCGGCCGGTGTGCTGTTTCTGGGCGCCTCCGAGTCCATCAACAATTATCGGGATCTTTTTGATCTGGAAGATTCTCGGCATCGCATTTACGTGAAGCGCCCCGTCTCCGCCAAGCTCGACGCGCTGGCCGAGATCAAACCCAATGCCCTTCAGTCATATCCCGGAGTGCAAAAGGTGGCCCGGCAATCCCGTGGGCGCCAGGGCGATCGTCATCGCGCCGCGGAACTCGTGGCGCTGAGATTTTTCGCGCCGGCCGGCGTGTTGGTCGATTCCGAGGGCGAGGTATTGCAGTTTCGCGGAGACACAACCGCGTATCTGTCTCAGGCGGACGGCCGGGCGAGCCTCAACATATTCAAAATCGCCCGGGAAGGATTATTTCGCGCGATTCGCGAGGGTTTGGATCACGCCGCGATGCGCAGCGAGCCGCTCTGCACAGAGGGGGTGGTCGTCAAGAATGACGCAGGGTTGATGCCGATCACCGTCACGCTGCTTCCCGTCAATCACGCCGGTTTCGAAGAACCCTGGTGCTGGATCTTCTTCAGTCCAGCCGGCGCCGCGGCAATACGGCAACCTCCCGAAGGTGCACAAGCAGTCGCCAAGGCTGATCTGGACGCCGATACCGCGCGGCAGATTACCGTGCTGACCGATGAGCTCATGGCGACGCGCGAGCACCTGGAGTCGACCATCGAGGATCAGGAGGCGGCGAACGAGGACCTTCAGGCGGCCAATGAGGAAGTGCAATCGGCCAATGAGGAACTGCAAAGCACTAACGAGGAGTTGGAAACCTCCAAGGAGGAGATCCAGTCCGCCAACGAGGAACTCACCACGGTCAATGACGAATTGCGCCTGCGAAACGAGGAATTGGATCGGGCCAACAACGACCTCATGAACGTGTTCAGCAGCATCGATATGGCCGTGGTGATGGTGTGGCCGGATCTTAAGATCCGCCGCTTCACGCCAATAGCGGAGACCATCTTCAATATCCGGTCCTCCGATATCGGACGCTCGATTGCCGACATGCGCCATCAACTCGAGCTCGATAACTTCAAGGAACTCTTGGCCGAATCGATTTCATTCACCCGCGATATCGAAAGGGAAGTGCAAACGGCGGAAGGTCATTGGTATCTGTTGCGGCTGCGGCCGTATCGTACTCACGACGGCAATATTGACGGCGCCATTATCCTGTTGATCGATATTGATACGCTGGCGCAGACGCAGGAAATATTGCGCAAGCGCATCGCGGATCTGGCGGCCGCGGATCGGCACAAGAACGAATTTCTGGCCATTCTGGCGCACGAACTGCGAAATCCGCTTGCGCCTTTGAGAAATGCCGCGCAAATCCTGCACCGCTCTCCCGGCGATGTCGCGGTCACCGCGAAAGCGCGCGAGTTGATCGATCGCCAGGTGCATCATATGTCGCGCCTGGTGAGCGACCTGCTCGATGCGGCGCGCGCCGAGAACGGCCAGATCAAACTGCAGCGGGCGCCCGTGGATCTGCGTTCCTGCATCGAACATGTTGCAGAGGTGCTGAATCCCATCTTCGAGAGCAAGAGGCAGGCCTTGCGCGTGACCCTGCCCGCGGATGCCGTCTGGATCGACGGTGATTCCACGCGCCTCGAGCAGATCTTCATGAATCTGCTCAACAATGCCAACAAATACACCCCGGACCGCGGGGAGGTCGAGATCAATTTGTCCACCGTTGCCGCCGCCGAGAATAAGCGGCGCGCGATTGTGCGGGTCATCGACAATGGCGAAGGCATCGATAGCGAGCTGCTGCCCAGGCTCTTTGAGCTTTTCACTCAAGCCGATCGCTCGCTGGCCCATTCCCAAGGCGGCTTGGGCATCGGCTTGAGCTTGGTACGCACCCTGGTCGAGATGCACGGCGGCCGGGTCAGCATTCACAGCGAGGGCCTAGGCAAAGGCAGCACTTTCGAAGTGAGCCTGCCCGTGACTCAGGCGCCGCGCCAAGATTTCGCACCCCGAGTGGAGCCTCCTACGGCGCCCGGCGCCGAAGAACGCCGCATCCTCCTGGTGGAAGACAATGCCGATGTCAGGGAGAGTAGCTGCGAATTGCTTTCCATGGCGGGATTCGAGGTGACCGGTGCTGCCACGGGTTTCGAAGCGCTGGCCAAGGCGCCGGCCTTCGTGCCGAATGCCGTTTTGGTGGATGTGGGGTTGCCGGACTTGAGCGGCTATGAAGTGGCTCGGCGTCTCCGTGGCATGCCGCAGTTCGCGACCACGATGCTGATTGCCCTGACCGGCTATGACACGCCGGAAACGCACGCCCTGTCGGCCGCGGCGGGCTTTGACCACTACCTGTGCAAGCCGGTGGATTTCGACGAACTGGCGATCATGCTGAGCTCGCCAAACGGCGCCGGCTTTCCCAAAAACCACCGCGGCAGTCTCTAGAACGCCGCGGCTAGCGCGTGCGTGCGTCGCGTGCCTCGGATTTTCGGGTGCGTGCGGCCTGTCGCGCTGATGCCGAACGTGCTGCCGGAGAGCGGCGCGCGGCCGCCGCGCGTGCCTGACGCGCCAACGACCCCGCTGATGCGGCCTGCGACCCTTCCCGCTTGAGCGCTTGTTCGGCCGACCGGGAGCGCTTGCGGGAGACTTTTCCGCGGGAAATATTCCCGTCGGAAACGCCCTGTCCGCGTGCGTAGTCGCGCGCAGCCTGCTTCTGAGATTGCGCAGATGCTTTCCCGGACTTCGGCGGAGGGAGATCGACCCCGGCGCGGCGCGCTTCCGACAAGCCGATGGCAATCGCCTGCTTGGTCGAGCGCGCGCCGTGTTTACCCTGGCGTATGTGCTCGATCTGCTCGCGGATGAACTCCCCGGCTTGGGTTGAAGCCGCCTTGCCGGCCCTGCGGTCAGCGCGCGCTCGATCGAGTGTTCGTTTCTCTGGCATGGCGGATACCCTGGATTTCGGCGGTTCGAATCGTTCTACCCGGAAGCTGGTGAAATCTCTTTGGGATCGCGATCGCTCGGCGCTTTTGGCGCCTTACCTGAAGCCTTGGGCGCCTCGTCAGGATGAGGATCATCGCCCAGCTTGTCGGGATCGGGATCGTGCGGATTTTGATTTTCCATGAGGGAACTCCTGCGCCATTAGAGGGTAAAGGTTCGCACAACGCCGGCGCGTCCCTGCATCGGATTTTGTCCATAGAGACTGCGGGCGCCTTCTGACCTCTATCAGGCAATGCTGACGCCGAACCGCTGGGCCGACCTATCGAGCACGCGAATGGTTTTTGCGAAAGTTTGACTGCAGGTCAACCTCAACAGCGGAGTTAATTTCATGACTAGCAAGAAGCGAAATGATGATGTAAGCGAGGATACGTCGCGCCAAGGCGGATCGAGCCGGCAAGGCGGGTCGGGACAGCAGGGTGGCTCGGGACAGCATGGCGGATCGGGCAATTTCAGCAACGATCCAGACCGGGCGAGCGAGGCGGGCAAGAAGGGCGGCCAACACTCGCACGGCGATACTTCGCGCCGCACCGACGAGTCGAAGCAGGACGGGTCGCAGCGCGGCGGCTCGAGCGAGGGCCGCGGCAGGTAGTCGGCGGGCGGAGAAAGAGGCGACCTTTGCCTCTTTCTCCCAAAGGCGGTCAGATCAGGAGTCGGCGCGGTATCAAGAAACAATGCCATAAAACCGGTCGATGCTGGCGCCGTAGACGGGATCGTAGATGGGCGCCTCGTCCTCATTGTATTTGGGTGCTCCGTCGAGCCGTGCGCGGTCCATGGGCACCATGTAGCCGCCTATCGTGGTGTTGTATTTCAGCACGTCCCAAGGCATCGGATACCGATCGGTGCCCATGCCGAGAAATCCGCCAAATTCCAGAACTGCGAAGCGAATCCGGCCCAATCGCTTGTCGATCATCAAATCATCGATTGAACCGAGCTTCTCGCCGTCCTCGTTGTAAACGGCCGTTCCTTCCACCTTGTCGGAGGAGATTACATCGCCACTCGTGTCGTCGGAAGTCGTCATTGAAGGTCTCCTGGTTGCAAGCAAAGCGCTAACTGCGGGGGCCGCTTCACTCTCGCCGCAAGGCGATCACCGTTGTGTCGGCGGATTACTTGCCTGCGTGTCAGACGCCGGCGTCATGGCGGGCACAGCACCATGCCGGTGATGATGGCGCCGACGCAGAGGTATTGAAGCCTCGAGATGCGCTCCTTGAGGATCAGCGCCGCGAAGGCCAGCGTCACGACCGGGTAGGCGCCGGTCAAGGGAACGACGATGGAGATGGGTCCAAAGCGGCTCGCGATCATCACGCCCAAGTCGCCGCCGGCCATCATGCCCATCGGGACAAAGGAGTGTAGGTACTCGCGTAGAGAGTGGCTTCCCTGCCGCCCTTTCAAGAAACCGTACAAGCCGAGCGACAGGACACCGCCCAAGGTGTTGCACACCATGAGGTTGACCTCGCTCGCCTCGGCGAAGGAGTAGGCATGCTTGACGATGGTGTTGGAAGTCGCCCAGCAAACGAGGGCCAGGAAGGCGAGCGGAATCCAGCGCCGGCTCAGGATCTTCACGTCGGCGTCGGGCGGCGAATACGAGAGCCCGAGGCAGCCGCCGATCACCAGCGTGACTGCGGCATACTGCAGCGCGCCCAGTTCTTCCCCGAGGAAGATCCGCGCGAACACTACCGTGAGCGCCGGGTAGGCCGCCGACAACGTGCCGACGATGGTGATGGGACCGGCGATGATGGACTCGAAGTACAGGATCCAGCCGGTGCCGTCGATGATGTAGGCAAGCACACCGAGCTTCAGGAAATCCCGTCCGTCCATGGCCAGCAGCGGCGGATGGTCATGGGTGAAGAACCAGGACAGATTGATGATCGCCTTGGCGAGCACGAAATAAAGACAGAAACGGGCCGGCGACACCTCGCCGATGTATTTCTTGACCAGCCCCTGGCCGACGCCGTACAGGAGCAGCGCGAACATCGACGGCGTGAGCCAGACGAGCAGGGGGCTATGGGCGGCGCCGGCGGACATCAGGCATCATAGCGGTATGCACAAGATCTTGATCAACGGCGAGTGGGTCGATGCGCTGAGCAAGGCAGCGCGCGAGATCAAGAACCCGGCGACGCTCGAATCATTGGGCACGGTGCCGGACTGCGGTCCGGCCGATATCGCCCGTGCGGTGGCGGCGGCCAAGGCGGCACAGCACACGTGGTGGAAAATTCCCGGCGTCGAGAAAGCGAAGCTGCTGCGGGAATTAGCTGCCCGCATCCGCGCCCGCGAGCACGCGCTCGCATCCCTGATGACGCAGGAGACCGGCAAGCCGCTGTGCGAGGCCGTCGATTGCATCGACTGGGTGGCGGCGTGCTTCGAATACTACGGCGAGGTGGCACGCTCTTCCTACGGAAACTCGGTGCCGCCGGTCGCGCCCCATCAGCTCAATTTCACCATCAAGGAACCGTTCGGTGTGGTCGCGGCGATCGTGCCCTTCAATTTCCCGCTGCTGTTGATGGCCTGGAAGGTGGCGCCGGCCATCGCCGCGGGCAACACGGTGGTCTGCAAGCCGCCTCATCAGAATCCGCTCTCGAACCTGATGCTCGCCGAGGTTTATGAGGTGCTGCCGGCCGGCGTGGTCAATGTCGTGACCGGCGCGGCCGACACCGGTTTCGCGCTGGTCGATCATCCGGACGTGGATTTGATCGCCTTCACGGGCTCGAATGCGGTCGGGCGCAAGATTGCTTCCGCCGCCGGCGCCCAGCTCAAGAAGGTCAACCTCGAGCTCGGCTCGATCGATCCCTTCATCGTATTCAAGGATGCCGACCTTGATGTCGCGGTCCCGGGCGTGGCCTGGGCGCGCCTGCTCAACGCCGGCCAGGTCTGCACCTCGAGCAAGCGCATCTATGTCGAGCGCCCCATCGCGGCCGAATTCACCGAGCGAATGCTTAGCTTTGTCGCCAAGCTGCAAGTCGGCGATCCGATGTCGCGTGACACCGATTTGGGTCCGCTGATTTCGCCGCAGGCGGTGCAGCGGGTCGAGGACCAGGTGGCACGCGCGCTCAAGGATGGCGCGACCCGCAAGCTCGGTGGGGAAAGATTTCAGCCGTCCGGGCTTCCCGGGCATTTCTTCCAGCCGACGATCTTGAGCAACGTGCGCCACGGCAGCGTGCCCACGCGTGAGGAAATCTTCGGGCCCGTGCTGTCGATCACGACGGTGGCCGATGCCGACGAGGCGATCCGGCTCGCGAATGATTCGGAGTACGGACTCGGTGCTTCCATTTACACCAAGGATCTGGCCACCGCGATGCGCGCGATGGAATCGATCAAGGCGGGCACTTTCTGGATCAATGATCCCCTGACCGACAACGATGCGGCCCCCTTCGGCGGCATGCGCCACAGCGGAATTGGGCGTGAGCTCGGGCCGGAGGGGCTCGACGCCTTCCGCGAGCCCAAGCACGTGCATCTAGACTGGGTCATGGAGCGCAAACCCTGGTTCTTCCCCTACCGCAACCGGAAATCGTGATCCAGGATTGAGGGAATCCCTGCAAGCACTTCTGCTTATGTGAAAGGCGGTGGCGGCTGCTTGTATCGGACTGTTGCCGCAATTTCTTGAATCGTGCAGAGTGGTTTGGTTGCTCAGTCTCGCCAATAAATAACGAATCAAAAAAATCAAGGACGACCCCATGAGAATCACTCGATCGGCTGTTCACATTGCCGCACTGATGCTGGTGGGTTCGATTTGCGCCGCGGCGCCGGTAGAAACCTTGCGCTCGGATCTGCGGCCTCTCATCAAGGCCGCCGCGGACAGTCCTGTGCAATTCGCGGTGCATGTCCCGCATAGCGTATCGACTCAAGCCAATGGGCGCTGGACATCCAAGACGCCCGCTTCGGCGGAGTGGTCATATACGGTACGCATTCCCAGCGCGGTATCCATGTCGTTTCACGCAACCCGAATCAGGTTGCCTGCTAGCGCCGTGTTCACAGTCCAGGGCGCTATCACCACCGTCGTCTACCGGGCGGCAGATATAAAGAAGAGTGATCTTTGGAGCCGCGTGCTGCCGGGCGAATCGCTATCGCTCACCATTGATGTGGCGAATGCGCAGCGCAGCGATGTCGTGCTCGATATCCAGAGTTTCCAGGCGGGCTACCGCGCTCTGGGTGGAGTCGCCAAGGATCATCCTTATTATCGCCAGCTGCTTCGCCAATCGGACGCGAGCGATAACAGTTCATGCGTGCAGAACTACGAGTGCAGCGTCGCGCCGGCCAATACCCCCATCGCAAAGGCCACTGTCGGTATTCTGGTGGATAATCTGTATCAATGCACCGGCACGCTCATCAACGATGTACCCGGGGACAATGCGCCTTACGTCCTGACCGCACGGCACTGCGAAAACGGCACTTATGGCGGCGGCGCACCGGGTAATGCGGCAAACGTGACCGTGTACTGGAACGCGGTCACGGCGTGCGGCTCGTCGCTCGGGTCGATTTACGATCCGGCGATCGTCACCCAAAGCGGAGCCACCACCATTATCGAGCAGCAGGATGCGTGGCTCATCAAGCTGGACGACAGCCCGGCAGCCACGGACGCGCAGTTTGCGGGATTCGACGCGAGCGGTGTCGCTGTGCAGGGCGGCTACAGTATTCATCATGCACTCGGAAACAACGATCAATTGACGCAATGGTTCGGTCAGGCCTATCCCTTGCAGCAAAGCGACGTGCTCGGCTCAACGTTTTTGTCGAACTTTTTGGAGACCGTCAACCAAGCGGGCAACCTCGGCCCCGGCGCTTCCGGGAGCGGCTTGATCGATGCCAACAATCGCCTGGTCGGTGCACTGTCGCTCGGGCGCAAATCGAGTGACCCATCCGGCTATGAGTCCTGTCCGCTGGTCACTCCTCCGGCTCCCAATGGTTCGAACGGAACCGCAGATTTCACGGCGCTCGCGAGTGTCTGGAGCTCGACTGCCGATACCACGACAACTACGGGAACGGCCACGCTCAAGTCAGTCCTCGATCCTGCCAATTCCGGCACCCAGATCGTCTCGAGCGCTCCCGCGATCAATCTGAACTTCACCCCATCGAGCTACAGCTTGAGCGACGGCAACACGTTGACCCTAAGCTGGAATCCGGCGGGTGCAACCAGCTGCACGGCCGGCGGCGGGGCCAACGGCGACGGCTGGTCTGGCGCGCTGCCGGCCAGCGGTACTCAAACTCTCACGGAAACCTTCGGCGGCAGCGTGAAATATTCGCTGACCTGCCAGTTCGGCGCGGGTCGCCAGATTACCAGTTCAGTGGCAGTGGCTTGGTCCGGCACGCCGCCCAATGTGGTTCTCGAATCATTTCCTTTTCGATGGGTGAACTCCGACGCCGTTCTTACCTGGAATTCGAATGTGTCGCCGTGCGCGATCACGGGTGGCGGAGTCGCGCTCAGCGGCTTACCCTCGAGCGGCACTACAGCAGCTACGCAGAGTAGCGCGGGAGATGCGACTTACAACATTTCTTGCGGTTCTGCGCCGGCGGCAACGGCTATCACCACGGTCTCCTTCGTAACGCCCGCACTTGCATTCCGCGCGACCGGCACTGACCGTCTGATTGGCCAGCAATTTGGCCTCTACTGGCAAAGCTACGCCGATACCTGCATTCCATCGGGCGGGGCGCCCAACGACGGCTGGACAACAAATGCGCTGGCGCCAGCCTACGACTTCAACCCGACGGTCAGAGCAGCGGGAACCTACACCTACACCTTGACGTGCTCCTCGGGACCGAATCAGCTGACCCAAAGTGTGACAGTGACGCTGGAAAACAATGCGCCCTACACCACGCTGTCGATCACGCCAACGACGGTTACTTACAGTGCAAATCCGGCGGCGGACTATGTCACGATTTCCTGGAAATCAAACATGAGTCTCTGCACGCTCAACTCGAGCGCCTTCAATGTCCAACAGCAGTTCTCTTCCGGGTTGCCGGCGGGGGCGGGTGACGCCGAGGACAGCGGACCCTTCGTGCCGATCGGTATTGGGGACACCGTTGTTACAATGACTTGTGCCACGGGGGCCGGCTATGTTTCGAATTCTGCCACCTCGCCGCCCATCACGCTGCATGTGCTGCCGCCGCCGGCTCCAAGCGTGTCCGTATCGACTAGCGCGTCGGCGGTCACGGTGGGCCAGCCATTCACGGTCGACTGGACTTCGGCGAATGCGCAAAATTGCGTGGCGAGCAATAATGAGGAGACCGCCGGTGTGGTCTGGTGGGGCCCCGTGTTGGTAAGCGGTTCACAAACCATCGGTTCCGACACCCTCGGCCAGCTCACTCTCAGCATTACCTGCCAGAGTATCGACCCGAATCAAGCGCCCGCGACCGCGCAGGTGCAGGTTACGATCAATCCGGTGCCCGCACCCAGCGCGTCGCTGTCGGTCAGCCCCACCTCGGTTGCTATCGGGCAATCCTACACTCTGACCTGGTCGTCAACGAACGCCACTGCCTGTACTCCAGGCGGCGGTGGCGCCAATGGGGCTCCATGGACTAGCAGCACTGCGACCTCGGGGACGCTGAACCAAACGGCGACTGTAGCCGGGACCTTCACTTTCACGATCAGCTGCAGCTCTTCCAACAGCGTGGGGCAATCGCAGGCCACGCTGACCGTCACCGCGGCCGCGAGCAGCGGGGGTTCTGGCTCGGGCAAGAGCGGCGGCGGATCGCTCGGGTTAGGGGAACTGATGGCATTGTTCGCGTTGTGGTTGGCGCCTATATTCAGACGCTACGTCGTAAACTGAGTACTCGCCCAGGGAGATCGTCATGACCCTTTCACTGTATGCCGCGACCATTCCCTCCTACCGCCAGGTCTTGGGCTCGGTCGCGGGCCTGTTGGACAAAGCGGAGGCGTTTTGCGCCGAAAAGGGTCTGGCGCCCGAAACTCTTCTTCACGCCAAGCTCGCCGAGGACATGCTGCCGTTTGCCTACCAGGTGAAAGCCACTTGCGAGCATTCCCTCGGCGCGATTGCCGGCATCCGCAAAGGCGTCTTCAGTCCGGATGTGTCGCCGCCGCCGCAAACCTTTGCAGCCCTCAAATCCAAGATCGCGGATACCCTGGCCGCCATCGAAGCGATCGATGCCAAAGAGATGGAATCCTTCATCGGCCGCGACATGCGCTTCTCATTTCGCGATCATCACATGGACTTCACGGCGGAGGATTTTCTGTTGTCCTTTGCTCAACCCAATTTCTATTTCCACGCCAGCACCGCCTACGACATCCTGCGCTGGAAGGGCATGCCGATCGGCAAGAGGGACTTCATCGGCAGGCTGCGCCTCAAGCCTGCAGCCTAGCCAATCCTACGGGGCTACCAAGATCCCGCGCACCGGCGCGTCCTCGTCCGCATGGCAGGCCGCGCACAGCCGATGATACCCATCGGCGATGACGAAGGGTCTGCCGCGTGTCAAGTCGCCCTGGATCAGAATGATGGGCGAGAGCGCCTTGCCCTTGTGAACGCGTTTCAAATTCTCTGCGACATGGCGCTCGTCGGCAGGCAACAGCGGAAGATTGCAGGCCCGAAGAATATCCTTTGCCACGTGGTTCCCAGCCTTTACGCCGCGCGCCTTCTTGACGAGAACCTTCGCCTTCGATGTCCGAAACTGCAGCGTCAGATAATTCAGCGCCGCGGTGAAATCATCCGGCGCGGGCCGTGCCTCCCATCGGGGTTCACGTCTTGCCATCTCTATTTGGGTGGCGCGACTGCCAGGTCATTAATCACGGACCCCGCGACCGCCTGGGCTTTCGGCTCGATTTCATCTCTCTCTCGGCTGTCGCGAACCACGCCGTTAAGTGTGACCGTGCCGTTCACCGTGACAATTTTTATGTTGTGCGCGTAGGTAGACAAACCCTTGTCGCTCATGACCGAAGCAAGAAGAAATCCTGGCGTAATCATATTGAATTCCCCGGCGGCCTAGCGCGCTGCCGCAGCAGCTTGTTTAGGGGAACTGCTTTCGCTCGTCGATGAAATATCCTCGGCACCGGTCCCCCTCAGCATGTCTTTGGCCCGGGAAATTTCCTCCGCGGTGTCGCAGTGCACGGAGAGCAATGTTCCGCCTCCCTTGACGCGGCCCTCATAACGCTTGGCTTCGTATTCGGGAATGCCCATGCCTACCAGTGCCCCTACCAAGCCGCCGACAGCGCCCCCTACGCCAAGTCCTGCGAGACCCGCCATGATGGGCCCCGCGGCTATAAAGGGTCCGACACCCGGAATCGCAATCATGCCAATGCCGGCGAGTACGCCCAAGGTGCCTCCGATTACGCCGCCGGTGGTCACCCCGACCGCCGTACCTTCGGGTGCTTTCGTATCCTTTTGGTGGGCGAATGCCTTGGTGCTCTCTACATCGGGTAGCAGCACGGAAATAGCCGAGCTGTCGAATCCCGCTGTGATCAAAGTGTCGACCGCGCGTTCCGCCTGCGACCCTGAGGAGTAAATGCCGAAGACGGCGGTGTTTTTGCTGGCCATGGTGTGCTCCGTGAAATTGTGCGACGGGCGTAATGCCCCCTCAGCGTGACCGCAGCGAATTTAACCCGGGGCCAAAGAACTCAGTGTCAGCAGGTTCGCCAAATTCTTGTCGGACATCGCGCTGCACGGCCGGAGCCAGCGGCTACCAAAGGCCCCGAGGAGTGGGCGCCGTCTTACCCCTGAACGGGCAACGTCCCGGACGTTTTTTGGGCAGCAGATGCGCCACCATGAAGCATCCGTTTTGACACACCCGAAGGACGAAGATATGGCCGCCGATCCAGCACTCAACTCAATTCCGGCGATTGCAGCGCCGGACAGTCTGCGCAGCGTGCGTGTCGCGATTCTCGCGACCGATGGCTTCGAGCAAGCCGAATTGATGGAGCCGCGAAAGGCGCTGGAGGCAGCCGGTGCCGACACTGAAGTCATTTCGCCGAAGCAAGGCAAGATCCGCGGATGGAAAATGAAGGAATGGGGCGACGAGGTCGAAGTGGATCAAGTCCTCGATGGCGCGGACCCCAATGACTATGACGCGCTGCTGTTGCCCGGCGGGGTCATTAACGCCGATGCATTACGCATGCTGCCCAAGGCGGTCAAATTCGTGAAATCCTTCTTCGACGACGGCAAGCCGGTCGGCGCCATCTGTCATGCGCCATGGGCGCTGATCGAGTCGGGAGTGGCCCGCGGGCATCGCATGACCTCATGGCCCTCGCTCAAGACAGACCTCACCAATGCCGGCGCTCAATGGGTGGATGAGGAAGTCGTGGTCGACGGCCAGCTCGTCACCAGCCGTAAGCCTGAGGACATCCCGGCATTTAATCGCCAGATCTTGCGCCTTTTCGGCGAAGCCGTGCGTTCTTGGACCGCGAGCAGGACGGGCTCGTCTCATCTTGTCTAACCACCAATAACGGAGTCACTAATGAAGAATCAGCCCCGCGATACGATTAAGGATGCTGTGGACGAATTGGGGGAGGCGGTCGGCGACGCGGCGACCCAGTTCCAAGGCAGCGTACGGCAAGTCGCCGGCAAAGCGCAGGAAAATGTCAAGGAAGCGATGGCGGCCATGAGCGACGCACTCGGCTCCAGTCCGCTCGCCACCGCGGCGATTGCCGCCGGGGTTGGATTTATTCTCGGCATGATGTGGTCGCGCCGCTTGTTCGGGAACTAAAAGCCCTTTACAACATTGTCGGCCGGCTGCACTACCTACGATCCACCAGGATCGCGACCAGCGCCACCGTCAAAAGAACCCCGCCGATCTCATCGGAGGGTGAGGACCGGCCAAAAATCCAAGAGCTCACGAAGGGCGCAAGCGCAGCCAGGATAATTCCGAGGGCGCATAGGCACCCGGCGAACACATCATCGTGGATTTCATGCTTCTCGCTGAGACGCATCGGCATTCCTGTTCCGACGGTTGCATAAAACGAGAGACTATGATGAACGCAGGCGTTGACGATTCAAGCCGACGCCGCTACCACGCCTAGGAGAATTGGAAATAAGCGTGTCGGCGTTATCCGCCATCGGCCGTTCGTCCCGGTCCCGCATAGCCAAACAGGAAGGCCGCGACCTTGCGCATCTGGATCTCCTCGGCTCCTTCCGTGATGCGGTAGCGCCGATGGTGGCGATAGATGTGCTCGAAGGGCTTGTGCCGCGAATAGCCGATGCCGCCGTGAATCTGCATGGCGCGATCGGCCGCCTCGCAGACAAGCCGGTTGGCCCAGTAGTTACACATCGAGACCTTGTCGGAGAGTTCATGCTCGATGGACTTGTGGTCGGTCGCATCCATCTCCCAGGCCGTTTTCTGGATCAGCAACCGCAGCATCTGGATTTGCGTGGACAGCTCCACCAAGGGCCATTGCACGGCCTGGTTGTCCGCCAGCGGTTTGCCGAAAATTTTCCTCTGTTTGGCGTATTGCACGCTCGCCTCGACGCAGTACCGCGCGGCGCCCAGCGAGGAGGCTGCTTGGCGGATTCTATTTTGGTGCACGAAGCTCTGTCCGATGCTCAAGCCTCGATCCAACACGCCCCAGTAGCTATCCTTCGGTATCCAGACATTGGTGAAGCTCACGCGCGGATGATCGGTGGGCATGTTGAACGTCCACAGCCACTCTTCAATCCGGACGCCCGGTGTTTGTGTGGGGACGACGAAGCAGGTGATGCCCCTCGCATCGCCATCGTCTCCGGAGGTACGTGCAAACGTCATCACGTGCGTGGCGGTATGCATGCCGGTGGTCCACATTTTCTCGCCGTTGATCAGCCATCCCGCTTGTCTGTCCCGCTGTTGTGCGATGGCGCGTGTTTCCATGAAAGTGGCATCCGATCCATGGTTCGGCTCGGTGAGGCCGAAGGCCGTCCGCATCTCGCCCGACGTCAGCTTCTCGCCGTAGATCGCATATTGCTCCGGCGTCGCAAAGGACTTGAACATCATCACGAACGGATTGTTGCCGACGATCGAGTGTTCGTTCTGCAGATCGTTGTGAAGCCCCAAACCCTTGGCCGCCAGATGTTCGCGAATGACGGCCATCCAGAGATTCGAGCCTCCGCGGCCCCCGTATTCCTTGGGCCATGCGAACTTCAAGTGGCCGGCCGCATCGGCGCGCTTGCGTGCCGTCTCGAGCAAGGCTTCCCACTCCTTGCGCGGCAAGCCGTCATTGTCCCAATCGGTGCGCGCGTGCTCGCGTCGATGATCAAAGAAGCGTTCGTTGTCGTCCTGCGCCTGCAGTGGTTTGATCTCGGCCTCGATGAAGCGGTCGAGTTCGGCGAGGTAGGCCACCAGTTCTTTCGGCAACTCAAAGTCCATCTTTAAGTATCCTCATTGTGGGTCGGCGCGCCGCATCTTGAGCGCCGCCAGGTATCCGGAATAGGAGGGCTGATCGACGCTCAGCTTGGCAAGCGTGGTTTGCCAGAGATGATCCCGAATCTCGGCGCGCGACATGGACAGGACGCCTCGATCGAGCGCTTCCGTAAACGCCGCATTGAGTTCTGCCAAGGTTCCGTCGCGTCCGAGTATCGCGCGCAGCCGCTCGAGTTCGAGGACTTCTTCCCCGGGAGCCAGGCTCAGCTCGCGGCCCACGAGGTCGAGGGCGTTGGCCGCGACGCGCGCCTGATAAGCGACATTCGGCGTCATCTCCCGGCGGCCGACGCTGCGAATAAATTCAGCCACCGCCTTGATGATTTCGACGGGTGCGGGCTGATCCTGCATGATCTCAATCCTCCAATAGCCGCAAGAGATCGATCTCCGTTTCCGACGCTCGCCGCGCGATCGCGGCCCGCTCCACGGTGGGATCAGTGGTGCGAAACATCTGAATCATGGTGGCGCACATCACTCCCCAGCGCAGCGTTCCGAACACCTCCCACCATTTGCAGGACTCGATCCGGAGCGGCGCTCCCCCTGCGTCCTGGTATCCGGCAATGAGGTCGGCAAGCTCGCCGAAACCGCCGACGACTTTGTCCATGCGGCCGAAGCGCCAGGAATTGACGCAGAGCCAGCCGATGTCTTCCATCGGATCGCCGAGATGCGCAAGTTCCCAATCCAGGACGGCGCGTATGCCGTCGGTTCCAATGATGAGATTTCCATTGCGAAAGTCGCCGTGCAACATACACGGCCTCGGCGGCGGCGGCGGACAAGTTTGCTCGAGCCAGCGCAAGGCGCAGACGAATACCGGCCGCGGCCAGCGTGTGGAACGGTAGGTGTCCTCCCAATGCTTCAGCAGCTCTCGGGGAGTCGAGGCACGAAGCGAGGGGAAGGGAGCCGGTTCGATGGCGTGCACCTTGGCCAATATCTCGCCGCATCGGCGGCTCAAGCTCTTTCTGGCTTGCGCGAACGTGTCGGATTTGGCGATTCGTCCGCCGAGAGTTTCCCCCTCGATGAAATCCATGATGAAGCCCGGCCCCAAGCCGTCTGCGGGCGTGAGCACATGTCTGACGGTGGGCACGGGTACGCCGGCCTTGTCGGCGGCCAAGATCAACCGCGCTTCGATATCCAGCCCCGCCGTCCCCGAGGAGTCGCTACTCCCAAGGCGTGCGCGGCGCAGAATCATCGCGGAACGCACCGAGCCAGAGACGAGCTCGAAGCGCCAAATCTCTTGAGTCGCGCCGCCGGACAGCCGTTGCAGACCCTCAACCATCGAGTCGGGACGGATTTTGACGGCGAGTTTGGTTAAACCGGCGGCGAGCCGCGATTCATCGCTGGAATTCACTCATAGCCCCCGGGCCAATGGTCGATTCTACGGCCGGCGTGGTACCGTCGCCCAAGTTTTGCTCAGGGAGGCTCCCATGAAGTCGGAATTCTCGCGGCAAGGAATTCGCCAGCTTGACAGTGAAGAAAGGCAGCACGGCCTACGTCATTCGCGTCTACGGAGGGAGTCCGACCGACCAGGCGGCAATCGAGAAGGCGCTCGCGGCCAACGTCTTGGCCAAGCTGTAGTCTTCAGGCGCGCTGGAATGCGCCGCGATTGGCGATCGCCGCAACAGTGGCAATCAGCTGCGTCGGATCCGCGGGCTTGGCGAGGTGAGCGGCGTAACCCGCGCGCAGCGCGCCAAGCCGATCCTTGGGTCTCGCGAAGGCAGTCAGCGCAATGGCCGGAAGTGCCGCGGCGCGGCCGGTCATGGCGCGAATGCGTCTCAACAATTCATAACCATCCATCTGGGGCAAGCCGATGTCGCTCACCAGCACATCAGGCACCGACCGATCGATGAGCGTCAAGGCGGCCGCCGCGGATTCCACCGTGCTCACGTCGGCTCCCGCCTCCTTCAATATGCGCTCCACCGCCTGACGCGCATCGGGATCGTCATCCACGACCAGCACGCTGATCTCTGACAAGTTAGTTGAGTCCGCATCGTTTAGCTGGCTCGCCCAACTTGCTTGCTCATTGGTATCGTCGCGCGCAGGCGTGCCTACACGGTGGCTCGGAAGATCGAGGATGAAGCTGGCCCCACGCCCATTGCCTTCGCTGTGGGCGCGGATCGACCCACCGTGCATCTCGGTGAGTTGTTTGGCGATCGCGAGTCCCAATCCTAAGCCGCCATGCGTGCGGCTCTCCGAGATGTCGCTCTGGGCAAAGCGATCGAAGACTCGCGGCAAGAACGCGGGTTCGATGCCGATTCCATTGTCCGAAATGGTCAGACGCAAGTTGGCGTCCAGGGACTCGAGCTTTGCGCTGACCTCGCCGCCGTTCGGCGTGAACTTGATCGCGTTCGACAGCAGATTCCACATCACCTGTTGCAGCCGCGCGGGGTCGCCGCGCACGACCATGGGCGATGCGCCGATGACCCTGCGGATGTGGATGTTCTTGGCAAGCGCCGCGGGGGCGACCGTATCGAGGGCTGCCTGCATCACCGGGATGGGATCTATGATTTCGAAATCCAGGCGCAGCTTGCCCGAGACGATGCGGCCGATATCGAGCAGGTCCTCGATCACACGCTTCTGCACGTTTGCGTTGCGCTCGATGACTTCGCCGGCCTGCCGCATCTCTTCCGGCTTCACCCGGCCGATGGCGAGCAGATGGCCCCAAGCCTGGATGGCCGCGAGCGGTGTCCGCAGCTCATGCGATAGCGTCGCCAGGAATTCATCCTTGACCAGACTCGACTTCTGCGCCTGCTCGCGCGCGAATCGTTCGGCTTCGAGTATTCTCTCTCGCGCCTGATCCAGACGGCGTTTTTCGCCGATGTCGCGTGCGACCTTGGATGCACCCACAATGACGCCGCGGTGATCGCGAATCGGCGATACCGTGATCGATATATCGACCAAGCGGCCGTCCTTGGTCATTCTCTGCGTTTCGAAATGATCGATCCGCTCACCGCGCCACAGACGGCTTAAGATCATGCTCTCTTCATCCCGCCGATCCGGCGGCACGATGATCAGAATCGAGCGGCCGATGGCCTCGGCGGCGGTGTGGCCGAACAAGCGCTCGGCGCTGCGATTCCAGGATGTAATGACGCCGTCGATTGATTTGCCGATGATCGCGTCATCGCATGACTCGACCAGCGCCGCGAGCCGCGCCTGGCTCACGGCCGCCTCGGCTTCGTGATCGACGAGGCCGCTGCGCTGTGCGGCGCCGCGGATGCCGTCCCGTTCCTTCTCCGCCCGCAGAGCCCCAGCGGTGTGGTCGCGGCAAACGGCCATCAGGCCGGAGGTGCCATCGGGGTTGCGCAAGGGGGCCGCATGCATTTCCATCCACCGATGCCTTCCGCGCAGCCCGATCATCTCCAGCGTCCAGCGAACCGATTCGCCGGCGGCCACGCGCTTTCGCAAACGTTGCCATTCATCTTGATATTCGGGGGTAACCAGATCGATCAACCGCACATCGCCGGCGCCTTCGGCCTGAATGACGTTCAACGCCGCGGCATTGGCATGCAGAATGACGCCCTCATCCGATTCGATGAGGAGCGCATCGGCGGCAGCGTCAAAAGCTGATTGGACAGTCTCACCAGAGATCAAATTGCAAACCATCCGTTAAGGGTTAAATACAATATCCGATGAAGCCGTCACAGGGCGTCAACAATCGAGTGCTATGGTTGTGGGACGAATCCTACAGAACCCCGAGAAGGCGCGCGACGGCAGTTGCCGTCGGCGCATTCTTCCCGCTCAGGCGCCCTCGGAGCGGTCCTTATTCACCTCGGATTTGATGTCCCCATAATTAGCCCGAATCTTGCCCGCTGCCTCGTCGAGCCGGCCCTTCTCCTCGAGCGTTTTGTTGCCGGTCGTCTTACCGGTGACTTCCTTTACTTTTCCGACGGCCTGTTCGGCGCGCCCCTTGACCTGATCCTTGTTCATTTTGCCTCCTTAGGGCTGATGAGTTAACGACCCACACAGCCTACAACGCGGGCCTGGGGCAGCCAGCGGCGCGGGCGCTCTTGCGGCGTGGGACGGCGCCGACACCCCTTCCTTTTAAGTCGTTCCTACATCAAGCGGCGCCCCGGTCCGACATCAACCCCGCGCCCGGCGAGTGAGACTGAAGGACCCCTGCTAGAACCACGGAGAGACGCTATGAATACGAACGTTGAACAGACCGGGAATGCTTCGAATGGCGGCTCTGTGCATGGCACGGGCGCAAAGCGCGCCCGCGTGAGACGCGGTGGCGCATCGGATGAAATGCGCAATCTGATCGCGGATGTCGAGGAATTGGTCTCGCGGCTGATGGATGCCGCCGACCCGGAAATCACGCGTCTACGCGGCCAGATCACCAAAACTCTGGCCACCGCCAAGGCATCCATGACGGACAGCATGCAGGGACTGCGCGATCGCGCGTACACCGCGACGCGGGTTGCGGATGACTACGTACGCGAGCGGCGCTGGCAAGTCATTGGCGCAACCGCCCTGGCCGCCGCGGCGCTTGGCATGCTGGCCACTCGCCGTAGAGGTCGTTGAGCGCGGGGGCGGTTCTAGGCCGCCCGCCTCTTGCGCGCGCCTTTCTTCGGAATGCGCGCGCCGGCCTTGCGGGCCTCTGACAAGCCGATGGCGATGGCCTGCTTGCGGCTTGTCACGAGCTTGCCGGAACGTCCGCTACGCAACTTGCCGCGCTTCATCTCATGCATCGTCCGCTTTACCTTGCGGCTGCCCAGCGTCTTCTTCTTTGCCATGATGCTTTCTCCTTAAGCGGCTTTCGCCTGCGAGTGCAACTCGTGCTTGCGAGCCATCAGTTGATCCGCCAGCGCCCGCAAATCCATCTCGGATTGTTTTGCTTCGGCAAACAGGCCGCCGGACTTTTCCTCCTCCTTGACATGGTGCTTGATCATTTCGGACAGCACTTTGACTTTGGCGTCGAAATAATCCTCATCGGGCGCCGTGCCGCGGATCTCGGCGATTAGTTTCTTGGCGCCGGCGTGCTCGACGACCGCCTCATGATGCTTTTCCGTGTCGCCGGTGGCTGTCAGAAAGGCCGGGTAGAAAATCTCTTCCTCGATCGTCGTGTGAATCGTCAGTGCGTCGCAGATGCGCGAAGCAAGCTGTTGCTTCTCGGCCTTGCTGCTCGATTTCTCAAATTTCGCGAACCACTGCTCGACCTGCCGGTGATCGGCCTTCAAGAGAGCGATTGCATCGGTGCGGCGCGTGTGTGGTCTCGGTGTCTTGGCGATTGGCATGGCATTCCCCGTTGATGAGCTTTCCTCGAAGCGTGGCAGGTTGAGCTTTCTTGGTTACGCCAATACATAGGCCGATTCCGCGACGCGGCGTCGGATTGTCCGCACACAAATGCCTAAGACGAATCTCACGCCGCGGATTTGCGGCGTCCTACGCCAGGCTGCGCGCGGCTCCGATGGGTCTCTACCCAAAAAACCCAATACTGCGCAGAGAGTAAGTCTCGATTCTTAATTTCATCAAGCAAGGAGAAATAAATGACCACCTCGACCATCACCAACAGCGATGTAATTTCCTCCGAAAAGGTGGAAGGCACGGCTGTCTACAACAACGCGGGCGAGAAGCTCGGTTCGATCGACGATTTGATGATAGACAAGCGTTCCGGCCAGATTCGCTATGCTGTGTTGGAGTTCGGGGGATTTCTCGGCATGGGGACGGATCGATACCCGATTCCTTGGAACGTGCTCAGATATGACACGGGCAAGAACGGCTACACCGTACCTCTCGACAAGACCAAGCTCGAGAACGCACCCAAGTATCGCGATCAGGACGTTCCGGTATACGACACGGAATACGGAACCCGCGTCAATCGCTATTACGGAATGAACTAGCGGCCTCGCCCGGCTCGCGTCAGGCGCGGGCCGGTTTTCCTCTCATCCACCGGAGAATGACAATGAAATCGCTGATTGTTTCTGCGTTGATTCTAGTCCCCGCATGCTCGGTGTATGCCGCCGACAGTCCGGATGCGGACTTTTACAAGCACGCTGCGCAAGGCGGCATCGCCGAAGTGCAGCTTGGCGATCTTGCCCGGCAAAAATCCAGCAACATGGACGTCAAGCAATTTGGCGCCATGATGGTCAAGGATCATTCCGCCGCCAACGATAAGTTGAAGGCGGTGGCCGACTCGAAAAATATCGATCTTCCCAAGGGCTTGAGCGCCGGGGACAAGGCCGAAAAGGCGAAGCTCGAGCTGTTGTCCGGCGAGACCTTCGACAAGTCCTATATCAAGGGCATGATCAAGGATCATCAAGAGGATATCGCCGAGTTCAACAAGGAAGCTTCTTCGGGGCAGGATCCCGACGCAGTGGCCTTTGCCAAGGCCACCTTGCCGACGCTCAGGGAACATTTGGCCAAGATTCAGGCCATCGCTGCATCGGCCGGGGTCAGCGGCGAATAATCGGCGCGAGTCGGATATTTTAATTGTGGGAAAAGTCCGACACGCGATAGCGCATTCGAGGAGCCGTGGTGAGGCGCCCGCTCGGGTAAAAATTGGAGAAATCATTGCGAAGGGAGAAGTCCATGTTTCCGCAGATACACTCAGATGACCGGGGGTTCGGCGCCACGTGGGCTCTGGTTCTCGCGGGGGGCGCCGGGAGCCGGTTGCGCTTCCTGACCACCACCGAAAGCGGCGCCGTCATCCCGAAGCAGTTTTGCTCTTTGCGGCGCGGCCCGAGCCTGCTCACTCAGTCCCTCATTCGTGCCGGCTCCGTAGCGCCGCCGGACAGAACCTGCGCCGTTGTCGCCTCGCAGCATCGTTGGTGCTGGGAATCGCCGCTCTCGGGGCTGCCCGCCGACAACATATTCGTTCAGCCGGAGAACCGGGGAACCGCACACGGGATACTGCTGGGTTTGCTGCGGATTGAAGCCAAAGACCCCCGGGCAACCGTGCTCATGCTGCCGGCGGATCACTATGTCCGGCACGAAGACTTGCTGGCGCGCTCCTTGAGGCAAGCGGTGGATCTTGCGGCTCAGTCGGAGGATGCAGTGTGTCTATTGGGCGCCGAGCCCGATCGAGTCGACACTGAGCTCGGATACATCGTTCCGGTGGAGCGCAAGGCCAAGGGCGCGACCCGCGTGATCAGTTTCGTCGAGAAACCCGACGCCGACCGGGCGGCGCGCCTGTTGGAATTGGGCGCCCTCTGGAACATGTTCATCATCGCCGGTTCCGTCGGCGCGCTCCTCGAGTTGTATGAAGCCGCGCATGGAGCATCGGTTGATTGGATGCGGGAAGCCATGGGCCAGCCGGCGCTGACAGCGGCTTACGGAGATCTGCGCATGGTGGATTTCTCGCGCGATCTGCTGGAACCCCAGGCTTCCAAGGTAAGAGTGCTACGCGTTCCGCCCTGCGGCTGGAACGACCTGGGCACGCCGAAGCGCGTCATCGAAACCTTGCATGATCTTCCGTCCGGGTCGCGGCATGTCGAGGAGGCGCCATACGCGTCCGCGAAGCTGAGCCTGGCCGATCAATACGAACGGCTGACGCGCGGAAGGAGTCTCAGCAGTCTGGCGTAGTGGCCGCCGCCGGCCGATAAATGCGTTCAATCACGATGCGACCAAGCGACGCCCAGCATGAAGCCCACGCCGGCTACCACGGCCAGGGTCGCCAGCGGATTGCTGCTCGCCGCATCGAGAAGCCCGGTGACTGCTTCTCCGAAATTTCTCTGTAGCTTTCCGGCGGCTTGATGCATTTTGCCTTCGGCCTGAAGGCCCGGATCGCCCGTTGCGCCGCCAAAAGCATCTTCCGCCTTTCCCACGACGTCTTTTGCAATACCTTTCGCTTGATCCAGCATAAATCCTCCGCGTGAGTTAGTTCTCGAGCATCGGCTTGCCCTGATGGGCGATCAGCAAGCCGTGCATGTCGTCGGCGTGCTCTTCCTCGACCGCCAGAATGTGTTCGAGCATCCTTTTGGTGGTGGGGTCATCTTCCCCGAAATAACGGATGAGCTCGCGGTAGTGGTCTACCGCGATTCTCTCCGCAATCAAGTTCTCCTTGATCATGTCGATCAATGTCTCGGCCGTGCCGTATTCTGATGCGGAGCGCGTCTGAAGACCGCTTGGGTCTAGGTTCGGTGTGCCGCCCAGTTGGTTGATGCGCTCGGCCACGCTGTGCATGTGCTCGCGCTCTTCGTTGGCGTGCTCCCGAAATTCCTCTTTGACCGCTTCGCTGGACAAACCGGTTGCGGCGACGCTGTGCAGGGTGTATCGCAGTACGCACACGATTTCGGTCGCCAGGACGGTTTGCAGAATGGCGATGGTCTTCTTCGGATCGCCGGTGTAGGTGTGAGTGATGTTGCCGTCGCCGATGTGCTTGCGCGCCCGGCTGCGCAGCGTTGTGATATCGCTCAAGAAGGGCTTTTTATTCGCTGCGCGCTTTGCCATGAATGGTCTCCGCAATGCTACGCGTTAAGGGTGTTCATCGCGCAGGCGGCCGCCCAGCGCGGCGGAGACGCACGCGATGAAGGCGCCCACCAGCAGCGACAAGGCGAGAAGAATCGACGCCTCGGCCGCGCTCTTGCGCGCCGCATCCGCAGCGCTCAGAAACTCATCCACCCGCAGTTGAGCGTCTCCTGCCGGCACGCCGGAGCGGCTCATCACGAGCTGAACGAGATACTCGCGATCGGCGGCCGAAATCTTGCCCTTTACGCCGTCCGCCGCAAGGATGTGGGCCGCTTCAGCTTTGGGATCGGCGCCCACCGTGGCGGCGCCGGCGCTGGGAGTACGCAGCAGCCGATCGATCTCATAGGCGGTGCCGGTCCCGGAACTCATCGCCATCGCGTTGCTCTTGAACGCCGCCGAGCTCAGGGTGACGGCCATCAGCACGCTGGCCACCGCCCAGGTGATCAGCCCATGAGCGGTGTCGCGAAAGAACACCTCATGAGTATGCGTGCCCACCCAGCGCGAGCGCAGCCGCCCGGCGATGTATCCGCCGAGTCCCGCCGAGATCCATTGCGTCACGATCAGCCAGATGGCCGAGCCCACCGCGAGTGAGATTCCGGCGACGCCGGCAAGTCCGATGCCCGAGCCGAGCGCCAGCAGTATCAAGGTGACGGCGCTTGCGACGAATGCGCCCGCGAAGATCGCAGGCCAGCTGACTGCCGAAGTGGACTCCATGGCATCCCTCAACTGTGCGAACACATGGCCAGGAGCAATATCACCGGAAGGGGAACACCTAGCAACCAAAGTAAAATCCCGCGGCCCATCGTGTCATTCCTTCTTAAACGGCAGTTGTTTGTGGAGGCTCACTGTGCGCCCGAGATTCCGGCGGCACCATAGCTGCAAGATTCCCAACTGCTGTAAGGAGTTTCCTACCGGGTCCGGGATTCTCGGCGCGGCCGGCACAAAGAAGCGACGGCGGAAATCAGCATTTGCGGATCCAAAGGCTTGACCAGGTGCGCCTGAAATCCCGCCGCGAGGGCTTGCGCGCGATCTTCCATTCTGGAGAAAGCCGTCAAGGCAATGGCCGGCATCGATTCTTGATCGTAGCCGGCATCGCGCAACTCGCGCAGCAGCTGATAACCATCCAGATTGGCCATGCCGATATCGCTGATCAGAATCGAAGGTTTTACCCGCGTCACGCTCGCCAATCCCGAATCGGCGCTGTCGGCCTCGATCACGGTTGCCCCGACGTCCGACAACACCCGCGCGGTGAGCGCTCTGGCGTCGGCATCATCATCGACGATCAACACGGAGATGGTCGAGAAATCCCGCAGGCGCGGCAGATGGGTGTCGCTGACATCGAGCGCGTTTTTGCTGTCGCTGACGGGCAGCAGCACGGTGAAGGTGGCGCCTTGCCCTTTCCCCTCGCTCGTAGCCGCGATGCTGCCCCCATGAATCTCGACCAGCTGCTTGACGATGGCCAACCCTAAGCCCAAGCCGCCATGTGACTTGGTGGTGGTCGCATCCTGCTGGCTGAAGCGCTCGAAGATTCGCGGCAGGAACTGCGGCTCGATGCCTTGTCCCTGGTCGGACACGACCACTCTGAAACAATCTCCGGCGCGGCCCGCGCTCAATCGAACCGTGCCGCCCTTGTTTGAGAATTTCACCGCATTGGTGAGCAAATTGATCACGATTTGCTGCAGCCGCGCCGGGTCGGCATCGATGCGCAGCAGGGCGTCCTCGAAGCTGCTCTGAATGCGCACATCCGCAGCCAGCGCCGTCCCGCTGACCACCTCCGCGGCGGCTCGCACCACAGGGTAAGGATCGATGTTTTCGGGTACGGACCGAATCTTGCCGAAAGTGATCCCGGCGTAGTCGAGAATGTCCGCAATCATGCGCGCCTGTATTTTGGAATTTCGTTCGATGGACTGAATCCCACGCGCCACGGCATCCGGAAGATTGGGGATCTTGCTCAAAATCGTGGCCCAGCCGACGATGGCATGCAGCGGATTGCGCAGCTCATGCGACAAGGTGGCGAGAAACTCATCCTTCAAGCGGTTGCTGCGCTCGGCCTCGGCGCGCGCCGCGCGTTCGCTGGTCAGCAGGTTTTCCCGCGCTTCCTCGCTCTTGAGCCGCTGCGTGATGTCGGTGGCCACGAGAATGCGCGCCTTTGATACCTGCTCTTGCGTCATTTCCCATTCGAGTTCGGCAATGGCACCATCTTTTCGCTTGAACTGAACTTGGCGCGGTCGGCGGCCCGCCTCCTCGGCCGCCGGCGCCATCCCGATCTCGAGCGCCTCGTACGGCTTCGCCAGGGAGAAAGCGAGGCCCTGGCCCAGCAATTCCGCGGCGGCGTATCCCGTCATCTTGCAATAGGCCGGATTCACGGCGGTATAGCCGAATTGCTCATCGAGCATGGCAATGCCCACCGGCGCCAGATCGAACACCGCGCGCAGCTTCGCGTCCAGGCCGCGCCGCAAGGTGTCGGCATGCTTGGCAAACAGCAAAGTTCGCACGGTGGCAATCAACACCGGCGCTTCCACCGGGCGTGTGAGATAACTGTCGGCTCCGGCTTCCGCTCCCAGTTCGAAGTCCGAGGCATGCGTGAAAGTGGCGGACAGATGCAGCAACGGAATCTGCGCGGTGTCGGGGCGCGCACGCAGCCGGCGGCACACTTCGAAGCCGTCGATATCCGGCAAATTGACATCGAGCACGATCAGATCGGCTCTGGGAGCCTTGGCGAGCGCCTGCGCGCCCGTCGTTGCCTCGATGACATCGAATCCGGCGGAGCGCAGCACGCGCGAGGTCGCGTACAGCGCCGCCGGATTATCATCCACCGCCAGGATGCGGATGCGCGATGAATTCTGGGTGGTATCGGCAGCGGTGTTCATGCCGGCCTCGCCACGCCGCCATAGCGCAAGGGTATGCGCACCGAGAATCGCGAGCCTTTACCGGGCTCGCTCTCGACGGACACCTCGCCGCCCAGAAGCTCGGCGAATTTCTTCGCCAGGGACAATCCCAGGCCCGTGCCGCGCAGGCGCTTTTGAATGCGCGAGTCCAGTTGCACAAAATCGGCGAACAAGGTGGGAATGTGTTCCGCGGCGATGCCGATCCCGGTGTCCGTGACAGCAAATTCGACCCGCTCGTCGTCGCGCAACTTGGCCGTGACCCGCACCTCGCCTTCGCTGGTGAATTTGAGTGCGTTCGAGATGAAATTACGCAGGATCTGCGACAGCTTCTTGTCGTCGGTGAACAAGCGGGGGATGGAATCGGGTTCCTCGAATATCAACCCCACCCCTGAGTTGACCACGATGGGCCTGAACATGCCGCGCAGCGCCGAAAACAAATCCACCATCTCGAACCATTCCGGCGAGATGGAAATCCGACCCGCTTCGACCTTGGCCAGATCGAGCAGATCATCGACCATTTCGGTGAGCTCACGCACGCTGCCCTGAACGAATTTGAGTTGCTTTTGTTGCTCGCCGTTCAGTTGGCCGTCCATGCCCGAGATCAGCAAGTCCGCAATGCTGGTGATGGAAGCGAGCGGAGTGCGAAACTCATGGCTCATGTACGACAAGAATCGGCTCTTGAGATCCGCCGCCTCCTTGAGCTGAATGGCGTTGTCATCCAGTTCGGCATACAGGGCGACCACGCCCTTATTGGTCTCGGCGAGCTCAGCCTCCAACGTGGCCATGTCCGCCTTCTGCCGGGCGATCTGTTGATTCAGCTTGTCGAGATCTTGGCTCATCTCGGACGGCGCACCACGATCACTGTGGCATCGTCGCGCTCCCGGGCAAAATCGCGATAGAGAATTCCCGCGATGATGGCTGGATGATGCTGAGCAAGCCCCGGATACAGGCCCAGATTCCATCGGGCCGACAGACCGTCGGAATGCATCACGATGCAGCTGCCGGGTGGCCAGCGGTACTCGAACTGTCGTGTGCGCAGCAATTGCACGCCGAGCGTCCCGTTGTGGGACACCATGCCGCGCTGTTTTCCTTCGATGACGACGCTGCCGCAGATGTTGCCGACGCCGGCGTACTGGATTGTCTCCGAGTCGGCGTGTGCCAAGGCGCAGGCCACCGCCACGCCGCGCGTCCCCGATGCAGCTCCGTGAAGCGTGCTCATGAGGCTGGATGGCGGTTCAAAGGGCATGGCCATGAAGGCTTCTGCCGCCGTCTCGGAGGCCGTTGCCGCCGCGGCGCCGTGGCCTAAGCCGTCCGCAACCATCATGCTCGCCGTGCTACCCCCATCCACGACGCGCCAAGTGTCGCCGCATTCAACTTCGCCTGCCACCGCAACGCAGATGGCACCCACCTGCAGTTTGGCTTTGCTCGTGGCGCGAGAGGGCAGGCTCGTGCGCGACAGCAGCACCGTGCCTTGATCCGGTTGCGTGAATACTTCGAATGTGCTGGAAAGCCGCGCCACTGCGCCCAGTCCGTTCCCCGGCGTGCCGCCGGTGGAGACCCCGTCGCGCATGCAATAGTCGATGTCGGCCATGCCCGGCCCCCGATCCAGCGCCAGTATTTCCAGTTCGGGTTGCCCACCATCGCCCAGCATCTGGATCAGCACCTCGCCCGTTCCCGCATGCCGCAGGATATTCGTCGCAACCTCGGTGGCCACGATGCTGATGCTCCCCAGGCTTACTTCGTCAAAACCATTCGCTTCCGCCAGCGCTCTCGCGGCTCGGCGGCACTCTCCTACGCTGCTTTGATCAGAGATAGTCACCTTAACCTGCGATCCCCCGATGATCCGCGCGGTCATTTCCAGCGCGTTACGGTTACCCGCGTGCCCCTGCCCACCACGGAGTCCAACTCGAACTCATTCACCAGGCGGCGCGCGCCGGACAGTCCCAGGCCCATGCCATGGCCCGAGCTCCAGCCGTCCGTCATCGCCAGATCGACATTCGCAATGCCTGGGCCTTCATCCTCGAAAGTCAGTCGCAAGCCCTTTTTGACACCTTCGGAAAGAACTTCCCACCTCAGCACGCCGCCGCCGCCGTAAGTGACCGCGTTGCGTGCCAGCTCGCTCGCCGCAGTGACGATTTTGGTTTGATCGACCAGGGAAAATCCCTGATCCGTCGACAAACGACGCACCGCTTGGCGCCCGAGCACGATGTCGTGCTCGTTCCGGAGCGGCAATTCACCGCTCGATTGCAGAGTCGGCATGAGCGTCGTCGAGAGAGCGCCTGAGAAGCTGCATGCCGCGCTCGACATTGAGCGCGGTCGAGACTCCCGGCAAGGATAAGCCAAGCTCGACCAACGTGATGGCCACCGCCGGTTGCATCCCGACCAGGACGGTCCGAGCATCGAGAATTCGCGCCATGCCCGAGATATCCGCGATCATGCGGCCGATAAAGGAGTCGACCATTTCCAGCGCGGAAATGTCGATCAACACCCCCTTCGCGCCCCTCATGTTGATGGCATGCGTCAAATCGTCCTGCAAGCGCAGCGCCAGCTGATCGTGCATGTCGATCTGGATCGTCACGAGCAAGAACTCGCCCATGCGCAATATGGGTATGCGGTCCATTACTGCTTGCTGACGAAGGCAATGCCGTTGCGCTTCAGCGCGAGCGCCAGGGCGTCGGCCAGATTGGCCTTGGTGGTCACGCCTTGCAAGTCCACTCCCAGATGGACGATGGTCTGGGCGATCTGCGGACGCACCCCGCTGATGATGCAATCCGCGCCCATCAGGCGAATCGCCGTCACCGTCTTGAGCAGGTGCTGGGCGACGAGCGTATCGACCGTGGGAACGCCGGTGATGTCGATGATCGCGATCTGTGATTCGGTTTCGACGATTTTTTGCAGCAGTGATTCCATGACGACCTGGGTCCGGGCGGAATCCAACGTACCGATCATGGGCAAAGCCAGGATGCCATCCCACAGCTTCACCACGGGGGTCGAGAGTTCCAGCAACTCTTGCTGCTGTCGGCCGATGACTTCCTCACGTGTCTTCTGGTAGCTCTTGACCGTGTACAGGCCCAGCTTGTCGATCAAGAGAGTCGCCTGCCAGTTCGCGTCCGCCAGCCGCGCGGCATCGTTGCCGTATTCCTTTTTCAGCGCGTCGAACACCGAACGCTTGAGGGAGAAAATAAACGTCGCCGTTTCATCCGAGGAGAAGCCCGCGAGAACGCGGCGCTTCGACAGACCATCCAGGAAGCCGCGCACCTCGGCCCATTCTTGCGCGTTGGCGTCCTCCAGCTGCTGGCTCTGCACGGCCGCATTGAAAAGATCCAGGAACTGCTTCGCCTGCTCGTTGATCTCCGATGAGGTCAGCCGCCCCTTGGCCGCGCTCGAGATCGAAGCGCCGAGCTCCGCGATCCACTGAGACTGAATCTCCGCGCGGCGCTTGGTGAGCGCCTCAGAGATAGAATTTTTTTTTGCCACCGACATTCTCCCTTCCGATCGTGGCGTAGCATGGAATGACAAACTCAATTAATCAAATGGGTTTGTAGGAGTAAATCCTCGTCTTTGTAGGACTATTTCCGCGCGTTTGTAGGATCGCGATCATGAGCTCGTGTGCCGAGCCGCCTCATGCGAATGGATCGCCGCTTCGATAGTCTCGCTATCCACCGGCTTGGCGAAATGGTGATCGAATCCCGCCGCCGCCGCTCGTTTCTTGTCCTCCGCATCGCCCCAGCCTGTCAATGCGATGAGCAGCAGGTGATTGCCCTGCGTTTGCGAGCGAATCGTTTGCGCCACCTGGTATCCGTCCATGCCGGGTAACCCGATGTCGAGAATGACGACACGAGGGGAATGGCGTTGCATGGCTTGAAGCGCCTCGGGTCCGTTGCCGGCAATGATCACTTCGTTGCCGGATAGCTGTAGCAGCATGCCGAGACTGGCTGCGGCGTCGGCGTTGTCGTCGACGATCAGAATCGATCGACGCGAATCGCCGCGAGGCGCTTGCGCCGTCTCGATGGCGGGAGCCGGGCTGTCCCGGCTGATGAGCGTCAGGGGTAGGTCGATGATGAATTCACTGCCCAGGCCTTCCCCTGGACTCTCCACTCGCAAACGCCCGCCGTGCAGCTGAATGAGTTGATTGGCGAGCGACAGCCCGATGCCCAGGCCGCCTTCGGATCGATCCAGAGTGGCCTTTACCTGGCCGAACATTTCAAACAAGTGGGGGATCGAGCGAGCATCGACGCCGATGCCGGTATCCTTGACGGAGATGAGAAACCGGTCGCCCTCGCTGCGCGCGTCGAGAACGATCCGCCCCCCACGGTCAGTGTATTTCGCGGCGTTCGTCAGAAGATTCGAGAGCACCTGCGACAATCGCACGCGATCCACCCGCATCGTGAGCGGAGGCTCCGGCAATCGCATCTCCAGCACATGGTTCTTGCGCTCGATCAGCGGCGTGGCGATGTCCAGCGCCTCGGTCACCAGCGACTTCAGCTCAACGTGCTCGATCCGCAGCGCAATCTCGCCGCGATGAATGCGCGCTGCATCCAGCAAATCATCCATGAGCCTCGCCATATGGCCGGACTGGCGCGCGATCACCGATCGGCTCCACCGTTGCTGCTCGATATCGAGATCCTCGTTTTCCAGCAACCGGACCGCGTTCCGGATCGGTGCCAGAGGATTGCGCAATTCATGCGCGAGGGTGGCCAAGAACGCATCCTTACGCCGATGCGCGATTTGCAGGTCGCTCAAGGCCTGTTCCAAGGCGAGCTCGGTGCGGCGCCGGGCGCTGATGTCCTTGAAGACGAACACCACGCCGCGCACCTTGCCGTCCTCGTCGAGCATCGGTGCGGCGCTATCCTCGACCGCCACCAAGGATCCGTCCGGCCGCAACAGCGCGGTATGGTTGGCGAGACCGATGATTCTGGCATCGCGCAGCACCGTGGCGATCGGATCCTCGGCCGGCTCGCCGGTGGTCTCGTTGATCAGCTTGAAAAGCTCGCTGAAGCGTTGCGGCTCGGCGGGCAGCGGGCGCTGTCCGATTTCCACGGCGATCGGATTGAGATAGGTGACGTAACCTTGCGCATCGGTGGTGACGACGGCATCGCCGATGCTGCGCAGAGTGATGGCAAGTTCCTCGGCGGCATTGCGAATTCGCAACCCGTCGCGCCGCGACACATAGTTGAGAGCGAGCAGCAACAGAATGCTCAAGGCCGACGTCACCGCGACATCGACCAGCACCTCCTTCTGGATGCGGTCCACCGTCCCGACCCACTGGGCATTCTGCCGGCCGGCGGCCGCCTCCAATTCATCGACCAGCGAACGGATCTCATCCATGAGTGCCTTGCCGCGATTGCTGTTGAGGATCGCGAGCGCCTGCGCTTGGTCGCCGCGCCGGCTCAATTCGACCGTCTCGGTCAGCTCGGAAAGCTTCTGCCGGGCGAGATCCGCAATCCGCGCCGTGATCGCCTGTTCGCCGGTCCCCGCGGTGATGCTTTCCAGCGTGGCGATCAACTCGGCCGTTCGAGCGGGCGCAGTCCCGGACTCCAAATAGGACAATTCATGCGTGAGCAAAAATCCTCGCTGCGTGGATTCGGCATCGCGCAACGAGCCGTGCAGGCGTTCCGCCGTGACCTCGACGTCGCGCCAGCGGCGCAGTACCGCGCGATCTTCTCCCAGGATTTGCAGCTTACCGATGATCCAATAGGCGACCACGGCCATCAGCAGGCAAGCAAGCACGCAGATCAAGACCGAGCGGTACAGTCCGCGGACCTGGAACACCCTCTTCATCGACGCTGGAATTCCTCGTTGTTCTTCGTTTCCCGCGCGCATGCCCGGGCGGCAAAATGATGCCGCATGGTTGGCCGCTTGTACATGTGCCTACGGCGCGACAGACGATTCTTACACGAAATACAGGGCGTTGAGAATTCATCGGCGCCTTCGATGGCGACATCCTGAAGCCCACATTGGCTAATTCGCGGGTTCTTCCGCGGCTGGGAACCACCATGAAGATTCGGATGGGTTACGAGATCATTTACAACTGCCCCGTGAATACCTCGATGATCTTCATGCTTCACGCGCAGCCCCATGCCGGCCAGCGCATGCTGCTGCCCGACAGATTGTCGACCTTGCCGTCCTTGCCGCTGACGAGTTATCGGGATGGATACGGGAACCCGTGCACTCGTCTCGAAGCTCCCGCAGGCATGGTGTGCGTCACCGCGGACGGCTTGTTCGAGGACTCGGGGCTGCCGGAACCGTCAGTTTTGAATGCGCCGGAAACTGCCATCGGCGCCTTGCCGCATGAGGCCCTGATGTACTTGCTGCCGAGCCGTTATTGCGAAAGCGATCTCATCGCCATCGAGGCGTTCAGGCTGTTCGGACAATCGGCACCCGGCTGGCCGCGCGTGCAATCGATCTGCGACTTCGTGAATCGGCACGTGGCCTTTGGATATCAATATGCGCGCGCGACCAGAACTGCGCTCGAGACCTACCGCGAAAGGCGGGGCGTGTGTCGGGATCTGGCTCATCTGGCCATTGCGTTTTGCCGTGCCATGAACATTCCCGCCCGCTATGTCACCAGTTACTTGGGCGACATTGGCGTGCCCGCCGCCGACTCGCCGATGGATTTCGCGGGCAGCATCGAGGTCTATCTGGGCAATGCCTGGCATTCTTTCGACCCTCGCAACAATGCCCGGCGAATCGGCCGCATGACCATTGCGCGGGGCCGCGATGCCGCCGATGTGGCTATCAGCACCACCTTCGGCCAGGCCTGGTTGCAAAAGTTTCGTGTTTGGACCGATGAAATTGACGATGCCGCTGCTGCGGATCTGATGCGCCAACGTCGCTTGGGGGGCTTTGCTGCCCAAGCCGCATGAACGCTCGATTCGGGTTCGGCATCGTGAAGCTGACTCGACGTTCGGTGAATGCGTGGTTTTCTCATGATGCCGCCAGCCGCGGCGCATCGTTGTCCTTTTACACCCTGTTTGCCTTGGCGCCGGTGCTCCTCATAGCCACCTGGGTCGGAGAAACCATCCTGGGCAAGGATTCCGTCAACAGGAGCATCGTGGCGCAACTGCAGGCGCTCATCGGGGATGCCGGCGCCTCGGCGGTCAGTGCATTGCTCGAGGGTTCGATGCATTTTGGCAACGGGGTGGCGCGCAGTGTGATCGGCTTCGTGTCCCTTCTGGTCGGGGCCACCAGCGTGTTCGCGGAATTGCAGCGCGCGCTGAATACGGTGTGGGGCACTCATACCCCAATCGGTGCACGCGGTATTTGGCAAAGCCTGCGCACCCGGATTTTGTCGTTCGGGCTGATCTTGGGAATGGGTTTCCTTCTGCTGGTCTCGCTCATCATCAGCGCCGCCTTAAGCGCACTCGGCGTCTGGCTGGGATCCGTGATCGCACAGTGGACGCAGCTTTTGTCGGTGGTGAATACGCTGTTGGGATTGGGCATTGCCACGCTGCTGTTCGCCATGATCTACAAGTTCCTGCCGAATCGCACCATCGCCTGGGGCGATGTGTGGGTTGGCGCGCTGGTCACCGCGGGGCTCTTTATGGTCGGAAAGTTGCTCATCGGTCTATATCTCAGCAAGAGCGCATTCACCTCGGGCTACGGAGCGGCGGGATCGCTTCTGGTGCTGTTGCTCTGGATTTACTACTCGGCGCAGATATTTCTCTTCGGGGCCGAATTCACGCATGCCTTTGCCTACGAGCATGGGTCGCAGCGAAGGCGCTTCTCCTCCTACAGGCAGCCAAGGAGACTCCCGACATAAAATTCGCGCCTCGCCGCGCACACTGCCTCTCCCGGTGGCAACACTATCAGCGACCCGGCATGAATCCGTTTTTTCGCAAGCACCCCGTCGTCAAATGGACCTTTCTTGCGGGGGTCGGAGCGCTATCGATTCTGGTGCTCGCGTTGCTGCTGTTCGACTGGAACATGTTGCGCGGACCGATCGCTCGCTACATCTCCGCCAAAACCGGCCTTCCCGCCACCATCGACGGCAATCTGACGGCGCATGTGTGGTCGTTGAATCCCACCTTGAGCCTCGAGGATCTCAACATTCGCAATCCCGCGTGGGCAGACCGCGACCGGCTGTTCAGCGTGAAAAAAATTACGCTGCAGATGAGCCTTCCGAATCTGATGCGCGGGCACCTCGTCCTGCAGCGCGTCGAGCTCATCTCGCCGGCAATCAATCTGGATCGGGAGCAGCCGCGGCGCGCGAATTGGGACACGGAATCCACGCCGGCCACCCCCGCGAACGCATCGCCGCACTTGCCGGTGGTCAGGCAGTTGATCATCAGCGACGGCAAGGTCCACGTCGTGGACAAGGTGCGGAAATTGAGCTTCGACGGCACCTTGGTCGCCCAGGAACAGGCCGGCACGCAGGATCCGTCCGCCTTTCGGTTGAACTGCGCCGGATTGCTCAACGACCGGCCGTTCAAAATGCAGGCGAAAGGCGGCCCGCTGCTCAATGTCGATCCCAATAAACCCTACACCTTCGATGCCGGTATCACCGCCGGCGACACATCCCTCGTGCTACAAGCCACGATTCCCAAGCCCTTTGATCTGTCCGCATATCGGGCCACTTTCACTCTCGATGGGCGCGATTTGGCCGATGCATATTATTTGACGAATCTGGCACTGCCCAACACCGCGAAATATCACTTGCATGGGACGCTGCAGCATCGGGGCAATCGTTTTTCCATTGATGACTTTCGCGGCGTGGTTGGACGCAGCGATGTCTCGGGCGAGGTGGCGGTGGCGGTGGAAAACAAGCGGCCCAAGCTCACCGCGAAGTTGACGTCCAAACAGCTCGATATCACAGATCTCGCTGCCCCTCTTGGCAGAAATGCTCCCGCGTCCAATGCCGCGCGACCGGTAAAGAGTTCGCCGGTTGCCGCGCCGGTCGGTGCCGGATCGGCCGCGGTCTCCACCGGGCTGCTGCCCGATGCCGATTTGCAAGTGGAGCGGGTACGCGCCATGGACGCGGATGTGACTTTTCAGTCGCAGTCCGTGACCGGGACGAAGATGCCCATTGAGCGCCTGCAGTTTCACCTGATGTTGGACCAGGGCGTTTTGCGTTTGGATCCCCTGTCATTTGCGCTCTCTCAGGGCCAATTTGCGGGGACGGTACGCATCGACGCCGCCGGCCCGGTACCCGAGTCGGACATCGACATGAATCTTCAGAACGTCGACTTGTCGCAATTCAAGCCGGCTTCGGCCAAGGATGCACCGCTGCAGGGGACCATGACGGGCCGCGTCAAGCTGCATGGCATCGGAGAGTCGGTGCATAAGTTTGCCTCCGGCGCCGACGGCAGTATTCGCGTGATCGTTCCGCACGGCCAGATCCGCGCCGCCCTGGCCGAATTGGCCGGCATCGATGTCGCCAATGGTTTGGGTCTGCTGCTGACCCAGAACAAACAGGAGGCGGATTTGCGCTGCGGCGTGGCTTCCTTCCAGGCGGACCAAGGAAAGCTGAATGCCAGCGCCATCGTCCTTGATACCACGAACGTGCTGATTACCGGCCACGGCAAC